>CAYTPX010000001.1:0-175150 GCA_964439955.1 uncultured Bacteroidaceae bacterium
TTGCTGGCGCTACCCGTAGCCTGCCTGCTCATGGCGCTTAGCCCGCTACAGGTAATCCTGCCGGCCTTGCCGGCCACCGCCTTGCAGGGAAAAACCGCCATCGCCCTGCTTTCCCCGCCAGAGGCAGCGGCCCATGCCCCCGCCGCCCCACAATCCACGACGGGAAGCGGCATGGGCCTCACCGCCTTCGGCCACAACTTCCCGCCTGCCGAGGCCGCGCTTGCGCTCTACCTGCTGCCCCTCTTCGTCCTCATACTCTACCGTCTGGCGAGCCTGGCCTACGCCGTCCGGCTGAAACGCGCGGTGCAAGGGCGCGAGACCTACCGCCCGGGCATCGGAATAGTATGCAGCAACCGCGTGCATACGCCCTTCTCTTACCACAAGACCATCTACCTTCCGCCCCATATCCTGCCCGCCCAGCGGGAAATCATCCTGCGCCACGAGGCCGCCCACATAGCACTCCGCCACTACCGCGACGTGTGGCTGATGGAAAGCCTTGCCTGCCTCCTCTGGTTCAACCCCATGGTTTGGTGGATACGTGCCGAGCTGCGCCACATCCATGAGTTCCAAGCCGACCAAACCGTACTGCAAGGCGGCACCGGGCTGCATGCCTACCAGGCCACCCTCCTGCAGGAAGCCGTCCGGAACGGCTGCGTGCTGGCCAACGGCTTCAGCCAAAGTTTCATGCGCCGCCGCTTCCTCGCCATGAAGGAGAGCCTCCTGCGCCGCCGCATGCCGCTCCCTCTGCGCCTGGCCGCCGGGGCAACGGGGCTCGCCCTCTGCCTCTTCTGCTGCATAAGCATCACGCGGGCCGAAACGCGCTACGTGGTTTCCGAAGCGCAACCCGCACCTGCGGCGGAGAAATCCACTGCGCTCGTGGCCGAAGCACCTGTACCGGCAAGCGAAACCTCCACACAGGCAGACACAAAGCCAGCAGCCGAGACCCAAGCGCCCAAGGACGAAAAACAGAAAAGCAAGACCTTCACGAAAGCACCCCGCAAGATGTACGATGAAAAGGACTATGACTACCACGACGAAGGTACCTACTCCGCATGGACTGACGTAGAGGTCGCCCCGCGCACCTACATGATGTCATCGGAAAAGGGCCGCAAGAATTGGCAATACGGCCTGCTCCGCACGCCGGAAGCCACCTACCTGCTCGAAATCTGCATGCAACTATGGGACTGGCACTGGTGGAGAATGCCCAAAGAATCGCAGCTCATCGACTGCGACACGCAAGAGAGCTACTTCATCCGCGCCGTGGAGCACTTCCCCCTCCACCGCTACTTCTGGATAAGAGACCAGAAGGGCCAGCCGGTGGCCATCGTACAAATTTTCACCCCCCTGCCGGATTCGACACAAACCATCATCTTTACCAGCGAAGGAAGCTCGCAACACCGCGACAACGAGTCGGTCACCACCACGCCACCCATGAAGGTTTCCGACTTGGAGGCCAACTGGCGTGACTTCTTCGCCGCAAAGGAAAAGGAAAACCAGTAGGGCAAACGCACGCCTCCCCACAGGCCACGCGAAAAAACAAGGCTGCATGCCAAACGATAGTTTTGGCACGCAGCCTTTTAAGGTACACCGGATACGCTGGGAGCAACGCGGCAAATCGCGCATCCGGGCTCGCCTCCTCCCCGTTTGCCTTGCCGCAACGGGGAAAAAGATGCAGGGCTTTTCCCGAAAACAGGCAGGGCTTCCTCAAGATACCGGCAAGGCTTCCCGCAAGAGGCGCAGACGCCCGGCCGGATTGCCCTGCCACACGTAGCCCAAGACGGCTGCCCCGCCAAAACCCCACGCCCGCACCTGCGGCAAAAGCTCCGGGCATATGCCGCCGAGCGCCACGACTTGTGCGTCAATCAGTCCCCCGTCCCGCGCCGCGGCCAACGCTTCGGGCGGAAAGCCCGAGCGGTAGCCCTGTTTGGAAAGGCTGTCGAAGACGGGACTAAGGAAGAGGTAGTCGAACTCCCCTGTGCGTTTCCGCCCGGCCAGCTCGGCCAACGAGTGGCACGAGGCACTCCTTTGCCCCGCAAAGCCCGGGGGAAAGACGGGATTGCGCCCGTTCAGGTGCAAGCCGCGCAAGCCAAATTCGGAAAAGAGCTCGAAGTGGTCGTGGAGCACTATGCGCCCGAGGCAAAACGAAGGGAGCTGCCCCAACAGCTCCCGGCACTCTTCGGCTGAAGAACCCGGCTTGCGCAAATGGAGCAGCTCCAACTTTCCGTCCCGGAACAGGGCGGTTATCGCGGCAGCCTCCCCCGCGAAGAAGGAAGGCTGCGTGACTACTATCAGTCTCACTTGAGGCGGGCGATGATTTGTTCGGCCACTTTCTTCCCGCTCATGAGCATTCCCCCGAAAATGGGTCCCATGCGCGGCGTGCCCGACACGGCGGAAACGGCCATACCGCAGACGTAAAGGCCGGGATAGATTTCCTTCGTGCCGCGGACCACCTCGGCTTCCCCGGCCAAGACATCAAGCGAACGCTCGCCAATGACGCCGCCTGTCGCCGTTTCAAGCCGTACCCCGTTCTTCCGCGCCACCGTTTTGCAGATTTCACTGTCGTGCCCCGTGCCATCGACTACCACCTTGGCCAGGATGTTCAGCGGGTCAACATGCAAACCCTCGCGCAAGACAGGGGTCCAATTGACAACCACGCCACTGACCGCCCCGTCTTTGAACACCACGTCTTCCACCGAATAACAGTTGAACAAGGTGGCCCCGGCGTGGACCGCATGGTAAAGCAGCGCCGAGGTGCTCTCCACGGAGTCCACCACGTAGAGCCCCTCGTCGAAAGGCGCGTGGTTGATGCCGAATTCCTCCACGATGCCCATGGCTTCCTGCTGGATGACTATCTGGTTGAACATCATCGCGCCGCCCCACATGCCGCCGCCGGGCGAGAGTTTGCGGTCGAATTGGGCCACTTTCAGGCCGGCCTTGGCCAAATAGTAGGCAGCCACGATGCCCGAAGGGCCGCCGCCCACGATGGCGACATCCACCTCCAAGTTGTTTTCCAACTTCTCGAAATAGGTACGGACGATACCTTTTGACACTTTAGTCTCAATCATGTTTCCTGTTTGCTTAATCATTTCTTCTTTTTGCTTTAAGTGAGTCTTTATTTTGTTCTTGGTGTTTCCCGGGTTTGGTGCGGCGCTTTTCGGGAAAAGACGCGGCACTTTACCGGGTTTGGTGCAAGTGTTTTCCCGCGTCACTCCCCATTCCCGGGCATTTCCTCCCCGCCAGGCGCGTAGTCGCAGTCGCGGATGCGCTGGCTGATGCGCATGGCGCAGAAATTGGGGCCGCACATGGTGCAATATTTGCCGTTGAAATGGTTGCCTTCCTTGTAGTATTCCAACGCGCGCTCCGGGTCTAATGCCAAGTTGAACTGGTCTTTCCAGCGGAACTCATAGCGCGCTTTCGAAAGCGCGTCATCGCGCAGTTGCGCCCCGGGATGCCCTTTTGCCAAGTCGGCGGCATGCGCGGCGATTTTATACGTGACGACTCCCGTGCGGACGTCCTCGCGGTTGGGCAAGCCGAGGTGCTCTTTCGGCGTCACGTAGCATAGCATGGCCGTGCCGAGCCAGCCGATCTGGGCTGCCCCTATGGCACTCGTGATGTGGTCATAGCCCGGTGCCACGTCGGTCACCAGCGGGCCGAGCGTATAGAAGGGGGCATTGTGGCACTTTTCGATTTGCCTTTCCATGTTTTCCCTTATCTTGTGCATCGGGACATGCCCCGGGCCTTCGATGAAGGCCTGCACATTCTTCGCCCAGGCGCGCTCCACAAGCTCGCCCATCGTGTCCAGTTCCGCAAACTGCGCCCGGTCGTTTGCGTCGCGCACCGCGCCGGGGCGCAAACCGTCGCCCAGCGAGATGGCCACATCGTAGCGGGAAAGCAGGTCGCAAATATCGTCGAAGTGCTCATAGAGGAAGCTCTCTTTGCGGTGCGCCATGCACCACTGCGAAATAATGCTGCCGCCGCGGCTCACCATGCCGCAGAGGCGGTCGTTGGCGAGGTGCACGTTTTGCAGGCGGATGCCGCAGTGGATGGTGAAATAGTCCACGCCCTGCTCGCATTGCTCCACCAGAGTGTCGCGGAAGAGCTCCCACGTCAGGTCTTCGGCCTTGCCCTTCACCTTCTCCATCGCTTGGTACATGGGCACGGTGCCCACGGGAACCGGGCAATTGCGTATGATCCATTCGCGCGTCTCATGTATGTTTTCGCCCGTAGACAAGTCCATCAGCGTATCCCCGCCCCACTTGCAGCTCCAGACCGCCTTGTCCACCTCTTCCTCGATGCTGGAGGTCGTGGCGGAATTGCCTATGTTCGTATTGATTTTCACGAGGAAATTGCGCCCGATAATCATAGGTTCGGCCTCGGGGTGGTTGATGTTGGCAGGCAGGACGGCGCGGCCCGCGGCTATCTCCTGCCGCACGAACTCGGGGGTGATGTGGGTCTCTATGCCGAGCTCCTTGCAATTCATGTTTTCGCGGATGGCCACATATTCCATCTCGGGCGTGATGATGCCCTGCTTGGCATAGTACATTTGCCCTATTTGCGCCCCTTCCTTGGCCCGGTAGGGGTTCACGATATGCTCGAAACGCAGGGCGTCAAGACTGTGGTCGGCCAAGCGTTGGCGGCCATAGTCGGAAGTGACCCCGGGCAGTTGCTCCACGGGACGCGCCTTGATCCACGGCTCCCGCAGGCGGGGCAGGCCGCGCCGCAAGTCAATATCGACGGCGGGATCGCTGTAAGGGCCGCTCGTGTCGTAGACGTACACCGGCTCGTTTGCCTCGAAGTGCTGCTCCCCGCCGCGGACAGTCACGGTGGGTGTCAGCAAGACGCGGCGCATCCCCACGCGAAGGCCGGGATGAAGCGTCCCCTCCAAGTAAACCTTCTCGGAAGAAGGGTAAGTAATCTTAATGTTTTCGTTCATGTGTTTCCACGATTTTATGTAAGGTTTGTCCAAATTTCACGCAAGGCTTTTTGGGAAAAGCGCCCGCACTCTCCCCGAAAAGCGGCAAGGCTATTTCCCCTCCAAGGCTGCGCAGACGGCCTCCATCGCCGCCACCGGGTCGGCGGCGCGCAGGATACTCCCGCTCAGGGCAATGCCGGAAACGCCCGTCTCCAGCAGGGCGGGGATGTCGGAGGCTTCAATTCCCCCGATGGCCACGAGGGGCAAGCAGATGGAAGCGGCACGCATCCGGGCGAGGATGGCGCGATACCCCTCCAACCCCAGCAGCGGCGCGAGGTTTTGCTTCGTAGCCGTGTAGCGGAAAGGCCCGCACCCTATATAATCTGCGCCCGCGCGCGCATGGCTTTCCACATCGGCAAACGTGTTGGCCGTGCCGCCGATGAGGAATCCGGGGCCGAGCAGTTCACGCGCCGCACCGATGGGCATGTCGTTTTTACCCAAGTGCACACCGTCGGCGCGGAGCTCCTGCGCCAGATGGACGCGGTCGTCGATGACAAACGTAGCGCCCCGGGCGCGGCAGAGGCGCTGTACTTCGCGCGCCACAGGGCGCACCTCGTCGTCCGTCGCGCCCTTCATGCGCAGCTGGACCCAGCGGCAACCGCCCTCGAGTGCCAAGCGCGCCGAGTCGAGATAGGTGTACTTCTCCGTAAAGTGGGTGATGAATTGCAGTGTAGCCATGGCTTCTCCGTTTTTCTACGCGGGAGCAAAGGAAAGGAAACCATGCAGGTACAGGGTGGAAGAAGAGGAAAAACACAATCCCTTCGGCGGTACTAACCGCATCAGGTTCATAGGGTATGATCTCAGCCCATCCCGCCTTTGCGTGGGGCACCCCTTTGCTTTCGCCGTGGACAAAGGTAACAAGAAGAAAGGGGCGGCGGCTTTCTTTTTTGTTTTTTTTATCTTTTTATCAACGGTTGCGGGTCGAAAAAGTGGTTCAGCGGGCCATTTTCCCCTCCCCCCATGCGCACGTCTGCGGCAGAGCGCAGGGCTTCGGTCAGGAAGCGTTTGCCCCCTTCGACAGCCTGCCGCAGCCCGCAGCCCCTGGCCAGCAGGGCGGCAATGGCGGAAGAGAGGGTGCAGCCCGTCCCGTGGGCATTGCGCGTGGCGATGCGCGGCGCGCTGAAAAAGGAGGCCTCCCCCTTTTCCGCGTCCCACAGCAGGTCTTCGGCCTCAGTGCCCGGCCAATGGCCGCCCTTGAGCAAGACGGCGCGGGGGCCGAGGGCGGCTATTTCGCGGGCGGCGCGGAGGCGTCCGCCGGGCGTGGCGATGCGGTGGCCGCAAAGTACTTCGGCTTCGGGCACGTTGGGCGTCAGCAACGAGCAACAGGGCAAGAGCCCCTTGACGACGGCCTGGAGGGCATCGTCCGCCATCAGCCGCGCCCCGCTGCTGGAGAGCATGACCGGGTCGTAGACAACCCACCGCGGGCGGGCGGATTCGATTGCCCCGGCTATGGCTTCCGCCTGCGCTTTCCCGAAAACCATGCCCACTTTAACCGCATCGGGGCGCACATCTTCGAAAACGGAACGCAGTTGCGCCCGCAAGCAAGCGTCTCCGGAGGGAAAGACAGCCTGTACCCCGCGGGTGTTCTGCGCCGTGAGCGCCGTCACTACCGTCATCCCGTAGACGCCCAAGGCGGAAAAAGTCTTCAGGTCGGCCTGGATGCCCGCCCCGCCGCAGCAGTCGGACCCGGCCACGGCAAGGGCCGTGCAGAAAGTACGGGCGGAGGGGGATGTTCTGGTAAGCATTTCGTTCGGGATTCAAGGCTCTGTGCAGGCAAAGGTACGCGCTTTCCTCCAAAAAGCCACAGCGCTCCCCGGAAAAAGTGGCGGGGCTTTCCGGGAAAAGCGCCAAGGCTTCCGCCGGGAGGCCTGCCTATTCGTAAAGCCCGTAGGTAGTGCGCACGACACGGAACTCCGTGCGCCGGTTCAGGGAGTTGCAGATGTCTTGCTGCTCGGGCGGCAGCTTCCGGATGAACTCCTCGGTCAATACGTCGCCCACCTGCAAGAAGGGCAACAGCCGCGCCAAGCTTTTGGTGATGACCTTGGGCTGCGTCTCGCCGTATCCCATGGCCGTCAAGCGGTCTTCCTCGATGCCCCCGGCGACAAGGTAGCGCACCACGCTCTCGGCACGCCTTTGGGAAAGGCGCAGGTTGTAGTCGTCATTTCCGAAATAGTCGCAGTGCGCACCCAATTCGATGGTAACGTTCGGGTTGTCCTGCAAGAGCTTGATGAGCTGATCGAGCGCCGCCGACGACTCGGGGGTGAGCGTCGCCTTGTCGAACTCGTAGAAGATGTTCTCGATGGCCACGGGGCGCGTGATGGAAGCCATCGGGAATTCCAGTTCATAGGTGAGCTTGTCTACGATCGTGTCGGTAGTCAATTGTTGGCGGGAATTAAGGTATCCCCGGCAGTTGGCCATAAGCACGTAATTGACATTGCGGCCTACTTTTTGGGAGAAGTACCCGTCTCCATTGACGCTCACCTTGAGGTATGTCCCGTCGTCGCCCACGATGCTGACCACGGCCTCGGGCAAGGGGTCGCCGTCCTTGTCGTAAACCCAGCCGACGAGCGTGTAGTCCAGCTCGTCGCCTATGAACTCGTAGATGTGGTCCCAGCCCCTCCGGTCGGTCCGGTTCGAGGAAAAGAAGCCGCAGTTGCGCCCCGGCTCGAAAGTGATGCCGAAGTCGTCGGCCGAAGAGTTGAGGGGGTAACCCAGGTTCTCCACCTTCCACGTCTCAGAGACGGAGTCCAGTTCCGCGCGGAACAAGTCCAATCCGCCCAGACCCGGCCATCCGTCGGAGGCAAAGTACACCGCCCCGTCCTCCCGCACGAAGGGGAACATCTCGTCGCCTGCCGTGTTGAACCCCATATTCTCTACGGGGCCGAAGCTCCCGTCCCCCATTATCATGCAGCGCCAGATGTCCTTTCCGCCCATCCCGCCTGCCATGTCGGAAGTGAAATACAGCCAAACCCCGTCGGGGGAGACAGTCGGGTGCGCCACGGAGGAGAGGGTATCGTTGATAATCTGGCACTTTTGCCCCGACCCCCAGTTGGCCCCGCTGCGGGTCGATGCGTAGATTTCCGCATACACCGGGGAGGTTTGCGACTCGCGGCAGCGGGTGAAATACATCGTAGAGCCGTCGGGAGAGAAGCTGCACGCCCCGTCTTCATACTCGGAATTGATGTCGGAGTCGATGATTTCCGGCTTCTGCCACTGCATGTTCTCATCCCGCCTTGCCATAAAGATGTCCGCGCTTTTCATGCCGGTTATGCCGTTCAGCGTCTCCCCCTTGGCGTCGTCGCGCGTGGAGGTGAAGTAGATGCGGTCGTTGTCGGTGCGGTTATAGGACGGGCAGTACTCCGACCTCCGGGAATTGAAGAGCTCGAATTTCCTCACGGTGAAGCGGGGTATCTCCATTTCCTTGTTCAGCTCGGCGGTTTGGGCAGAATAAAGGCCGTTTTCGGCCAGCGGGGCCAGCCGGCTGCCGGGCATCGCCTCCAAGTAGGCCTGGAAGTTCCCCGCCGCGTCGCCATACTTCCCCTGCTCGAGCTGCATCTGCGCGAGCCAAAGGAAGGCCGTGCTGTCGGGATAGCCGTAGCGCAAGGCATTGCGGTAGCCTGCCTCGGCGCGCGCCGAGGCGCTGATGTAGCGGTTCGACTCGCCGATCTTGAAGCCGAGTTCCCCCCGTTTCGCCCGTTCCTTGGCCGGGGTCTTAGAGTAGGCTATGCGGTAGTAGCGCGCCGCGTCGTAGTATTCGCCCAAGGAGAAGCTCTCGTCGCCCGCTTTCTCATAGTTGGCACATCCCGCAAGCAGGGCGGCAAGCACGAAAAGGGGCAGCACTTTCCGGGAAAAGTGCCTGCACTTTCCAGGAAAAGCGTCCGCGCTTTCCAGGAAAATCCCCAAGGCTATGGGCAAAGACGGCATGTCGGAGCGCACTAAAGTGGTTGTACTAATTAACTGAAAGAAGTGCGTTTTATTGCGCCGGTACAGCGGCTTTCTTCCGGGCGGCGCAGCGGGGAGGGCGGCTTCAGAGGGGCGCTATGCCCAGCCCGGGCAGGTCGTTGAGCACAATCCTCCCGCCTTCGACCGCCATCCCGCGGAACAGGTCGTTGGCGATGAGCAGGTTCCCGTCCAAGTCGGCATAGTCCGCGGCAGGGCTCAGCTGCGCGGCGGCGCTCACCGCACAGGAAGTTTCCGTCATGCACCCCACCATCACCTGCAAGCCCAAGCCCTTTGCCAGGTTCAGCATCTTCCATGCCTCGCGCATGCCGGTGCTTTTCATGAGTTTGATGTTGATCCCGTGGAAAGCGCCCGCGATTTTCGGGATGTCGGCAAGCCTTTTCACCGATTCATCGGCGAAGATGGGCAGCGGGCTCTGCTCCGTGACCCAAGCGATGTCGTCGAGTTGTTCCTTGGGCATGGGCTGCTCGACGAGCACCACACCTTGTTCCTTCAGCCAGTGCACCATTTCGAGCGCATACGCCCGGTCTTTCCAGCCCTGGTTGGCATCGACGGCCAAGGGGAGGGAAGTGACCTCGCGGATGGCGCGTATGTGTTCCTTGTCGCCCGGAAGCCCTACTTTTATTTTCAGCATGTTGAACTGCCCTTCCACCTCGCGCACTTTCTGCTTCATCTGTTCCGCCGTATCGATACCGATGGTGTAAGTGGTGGAAGGCGCCTTCCTTTTGTCCAGCCCCCATATCTTCCACCAAGGCGCGCCCAGCAGTTTGCCCACCAAGTCGTGCAGGGCGATGTCCACCGCGGCCTTCGCGGCGTTGTTCCCCTCGGCGATTCCGTCCACATAGGCCAAGATATCCTCCAGCGCATAGGGGTCGCCGAAACGGGAGAGGTCCACTTTCCGCAGGAAGGCGAGCACCGAATCCGTCGTCTCCCCCAAGTAAGGCGGCATGGAGGCCTCGCCGTAGCCCACAAGCCCCCCGTATGCGACGCGCACCTGCACGTCGGGCGTGGAAGTGCGGCTGTACGTGGCCACGGTAAACACGTGCTTCAGTTCCAGCGGGTAAGGCTCGAACTCGAGCGACAGCCCTTTCCCTTTAGGAAAGGCGGGGCGGTTTGGGGCAAAAGCGCCTGCACTTTTTTCGGGAAGTGCCCCGTCTTTTCCGGCTGAGTGCCAAGCCCCGGCGGGTGAAACGGCAGCCGAAAGGGCGAGAAGCCCGGATGTTTTCAAAAAATCCCTACGTTCCATGATTCGTTTTTTGGTTATGTTTTTCTACACGGGAGGGCAGCGCGCGTTCAGCGGCGGCCCAAGTCGTCATACGAAGTCTGCAAGATGGCTTTCGCCCGGCGCAGGCGGATTTCGGAAGCGGGCATGGGGAGGCTGTCCGCGCCCCCGGCCTGCCGCGCGGAGGGGGCAAGGGAGCCGGAAAGGGAGGTTTCCTCATTGTAGATTACGGACTGCGCCTCGTTGTCGAAGACGGTACACCCCGTAGAATCGCGGAAGGCCATCCCGTTGTTGAAGGCATAGTAGGCAAACGGGTAACGGTAGGCCGTCCCCAAGACGTTGCGGCTGAAAGGGAAATCGCCGTAGGGCAACCCCATCTGCGCCAGCAGCGTGGCAGGCAGGTCGCTCTGGTTCATCAGCACAGGAACGACACGGCTTTCCCGCAAAGCCCCGCCCAGCCAAAGCATCGGGATATGGTAAAAGCGGGGCGACTGCGGGAGGCCTTCGCGGGGATAGTAGTAGCCGTGGTCGGAAATGCACACCACCAGCAGGTTGTTCCACAGGGGCAACTGCTTCAGGCGGCCTATGAAATCGCCCAAGCACGAGTCGGTATAGGCAAAGGCATTGGGAATCTTCTCAGGCAAGCGGCTGTAAGGCACGTCGAAAGGCTCATGGCTGCTGAGCGTGAGGAAGGCGGTATGCCACGGCTGCGGGGAGGGATTGGCGGAACGGGCCTCCATCACTTCGTACAGGCGGGCGAAGGTATAGCCGTCGGGCACGCCCCATTTGCTGGCCTGCTGCTCCGCATAGGGGAAATCCGAATCGGCCGTGATCGACTGGTAGCCGCCCGTGCGCAGATAACCCTGCATGTTGGTAAAGTTGATGTCGCCGCCGTAGAAGAAATCCGTGGCGTATCCCGCCCCGGCCAGCCGCCCCGCCAGGCAGGGAAGCGTGCGGCTCTTGGCCGGGACCTTCATGACTGACACGTCGGGAAGCCCCAGGTATCCGCCCAAGGCGCAGACCAACCCGCGGTCGGTGCGGAAGCTGTTGGCATAACAGCGGGTGAACCAAACGCCTTCCTGCGCCAACCGTTCCATTTGGAGAGCCACACCGGGCACTCCGCCCAGCCCCTCCACGAAAGTGGCGCCGAAGCTTTCCATCAAGATGAGCAACACATTGGGCCGCGGGGTGCGCAGGAGGGAGACGAGCAACGAGTCGCCTTCGGCAGGAGGGTACAGCCCTTCGACCCACGCCGCACGTTCTTCCTCGGGGAAGTAGTCGAACCGGGCGGCAAAGTCATCGCCCTTGCCCAAAGAAGCAAGGAAGCTAAACGTGGGATTGACGGCGGAATGGTTCAGGAAGAGGTCTCTGCTATAGTAAACCTTCCCGACATTTGACGTAGACTCCCCCACCCCTCCGCGGATGGCAAGGAACAACAGCCCGGCCACGACGCAGAAGCCCGCCAAGACCAGCGGCACGCGCCGCCACGACATGCCCCACCCGCGCGCCACGGGCAGGCGCTTGGGGACAAGGCGCACCAGCCCGTTGCCTACACCGGCGGAGAGCGCCGCCCAAAGCAGCAGCCCGGCGGCCACGAACAGGGGCGAAACGCTGGCCAACGCCTCGGCTGGCGAATCAACGTAGTAGAGCAACGTGGCATCGAGCTTGTAGTTCCAAAAAGGATAGATGGCGGCATCCACCACAAAGGCCAGCTCCAGCACCGCGACCACCACGTAAAGGTACGGGCGCAGCAGGGCGCGCAACGGGAAAGGGCGCGGCCACCACACCGAGACGAGCAACAAAAGGAGCGGAAGGGCGGCAAGGTATCCGGAAACGGCCGCATCCAGCCACAAGCCGTGGAGCACGACGGACAGGTAATCGCCCAAGGAATAGGCGCCGAAAGGCGCATTGGCCGCATAACACATGAAAAGCGGTTTCTGGATTGCCTGCACCAACAGCAAGGCGGCGTAGAGTTTCAGGAGGAAAAGGATTCGTTCTTTCATCGCTTCGGTAGCCCCTCCTTTACCCGCCCGCCCCGGCCGTGCGGCGGGGTGGGGAGTGGAAGGGCGCACAAATATAGCCATTTCCCCCTAAACACGAAGGCGCCTTTCCCGGAGACTCCCCGTTTTTCCGGGAAAGTGGCGGCACTTTTCCGGGAAAGCGCTACCCCTCCCGGGCAAAAGCGCCAGCACTTTTACCCCCGCAAGCCTGCGGGAAAAGAAAAGCAGGCAGGACGGCAAGCAATTTTCTCCCCGGGTCGCAAAAAAAGGGAGGCATATTATGTGGGGGATTGTGGGGAATTGTGTACCTTTGCAAAAGTATTTCTAATAAAATAGGTGCATGAATCGATTCCTCGGCAACATGGAAGCCCGGCTGGACGCCAAGGGGCGCGTCTTCATCCCCGCCCCTTTCCGCAAAAGGCTCGCCCCGCCCGGCGCAGAAACCGGCGCGGAGAAGGAAGCATGCACCGTAGTGCTGCGCAAAGACATCTACCAACCGTGCATCGTGCTGTACCCCGAAGATGTCTGGGCAGTGGAAATGGACCGGCTTGCCGCACGCTTGAACCCATACAACGCCACGCACCGCATGTTGCTGCGGCAGTTTGTGGCCGAAGCCGAGCAGGCCGTGCTCGACCCCAACGGGCGCATCCTCATCTCGCGGCGCATGCTCCAGGCCGCGGGGCTGGGCGACACGCTACGTTTCATAGGCATGGGCGAGACAATCGAAGTGTGGGACGCCAAAAGCACGGCAACCCCGTTCCTCAGCCCCGAGGAAATGACGCAAAAGATGGAAGAGATTTTGGGAGGCGACTTGCGATGATACCAAAGACGGCAGGCACATACCACATTCCCGTCCTGCTGGAGGCCAGCGTGGCGGGCATTATCCCGGACAAGGCAGGAGGCGTCTACGTCGATGCCACGCTCGGCGGCGGGGGACACACGCGGGAAATCCTGAAAAGGATGGCCTCCGACGGCCGCCTCTTCGGCTTCGACCAAGACGCCGACGCGGCGGGAAACGCGCCGGACGATGGGCGGTTCACGTTCGTGCATGCCAATTTCCGCTACTTGAAGAACTTCCTCCGCTACCATGGGGCAGGCCCGGCGGACGGGGTGCTGGCCGACTTGGGCGTTTCCTCGCACCACCTCGACGAGGGCGGCCGCGGTTTTTCATTCCGCTATCCCGGGGAGCAGCTCGACATGCGCATGAACCGCCAAGCGCGCCTCACCGCCGCCGAAGTGGTGCAGTCCTACCCGAAAGAGCGGCTGTGCGAGGTGTTCCGCCTCTATGGCGAACTGAAGCACCCCATGCGGCTGGCAGAGGCCATCGTGGAGGCGCGTGACGGAGGGAAGCCCATCTCCTCCTGCGGGGAACTGGCCGAAATCGCCGCGCCGCTGCTGCCCCGCGACCGGGAACGCAAGGAACTCGCCAAAGTGTTCCAAGCTTTGCGCATCGAAGTGAACGGCGAGCTCGACGCGCTGCAGGAGCTTTTGGCCGGGGCGCTGGACGTGCTGAAAAGCGGCGGGAGGCTGGCCGTCATAACCTACCACTCGCTGGAAGACCGCCTCGTGAAGAATTTTTTCCGCAGCGGCAACTTCCGCGGCGAAACGGAGAAAGACTTCTTCGGGAGGAGCAACGCCCCGTTGCGCATCGTGCCGCCCGCGTTCATATCCCCCGGGAAGGAAGAAATGGAAAGCAACCCGCGCTCACGCAGCGCAAAGCTGAGAATTGCCGAAAAGATATGAAAGAAATAGAGAAAAACACCCTCGACCCCACAAGCATGCCGGGAACAAGCGCCGAAACAAGCGGTGTCCCCGGAGGGGAGCCCAAGGCCTCCCCGGAAGAAGCAGGCAGCATCCTGCGGAGCGAGGATGAGTTGCAGGAAGACACCGTAAGCGGGAGGACCACCTGGCGCGGCATCATCACCGGGGAGTTCCTGCTCAGCCCGGCTTTCCGCAGGCAGATACCGCTCCTGTTGCTCATATTTTTCTTCACCATCGCCTACATCGACAACCGGTTCACCGTACAGCAGCAAATCATTGAGATAGACAAAAAAGAGAAAATCCTCACGGAGATGAAATACATCGCCCTGACCCGTTCCTCCGAGCTTACGGAAGCCACGAGGCAGAGCCGCATCGAGGAAGCCATCAATGCGTACCAGAGCGAACTGGTAACCGCCACCAACCCTCCTTTCCTCGTGCGGAAGAAGGCCGACGGGCAGCCCCTTGCGGGAGAAACCGCAGGCGCTCCCGGAGAAAAGGCACGGCACTCCACGGAAAAAGCGGAGGCACTTTCCAACCCAACCCCCGACTCTTTGGGGCGGGAACAGGGGGAGTTCCCGGAAACCGATGAGCCATGAAAGAGAAAGAGACCGGATACAAGAAAAACATCATCCACCGCTTCGTTTTCATCGGCGTGGTCGCTTTGCTCGTGAGCGTGCTCATCGTGGGCAAGGCCGTATACACTATGTTCTTCCACAACGACTACTGGATGAAGATAGCCGACCGCTTCGTGCGGGAAAACCTGGAACTCCTGCCCACGCGCGGCAACATCCTCTCGGCCGACGGCAACCTTATGGCCAGTTCCCTCCCCGAATACCGAATCTTCATGGACTTCAAAGTGGAAGGGGACACGCAAGACTCCATCTTGAACAACCCGCTCACGATGGACACCCTCTGCGAGGGCATGCACAAGCTGATGCCCGACTACCCGAAGGAATACTTCAAGGAGCGCTTCCGCCAAGGGAAACTGAAACAAGCGCGCTACTGGGCGCTCTACCCGAAGCGCATCTCCTTCATCCAATACAAGGAGCTCCTCAAGCTCCCCCTCATGCGCCTGAACCGCTACACCAGCGGGCTGAGCGTGGAGAAGCTGTACCGGAGGAAAAAGCCTTTCGGCTCTTTGGCCGCTTCCACGCTGGGCACGATTTACCCCGAGGCGGAACTCGGCGGGCGGAGCGGCCTGGAGCTGGCCTACGACAGCATCTTGCGCGGGGAAACCGGCATATACCACCGGCAAAAGGTGAAGGGAACGTACCTGAGCATCGTGGACAAACCGGCAATAAACGGGGCGGACTTGGTGACAACCATCGACGTAAACATACAGGACATAGCCGAAAAATCGCTTGTGGACAAGCTCAAGGAATTTAATGCCTACAAGGGCATTGTCATCATCATGGAGACAAAGACAGGCGACATCAAGTCGATCGTCAATATGCAACGGGGCGACGACGGGGAATACTACGAGGGCGTGAACTTCGCGCTGTACGACCGCATGGAACCCGGCTCCACTTTCAAGACGGCCTCCATGATGGTCGCATTGGAAGACGGGGTCATCACCGTCAATGACAGCGTAGATACCGGCAACGGGCAACGGCTCATGCACGGTTCGGTCATGCGCGACCATAACTGGCGCCGCGGCGGATACCAATGGCTTACAGTGCCCGGAGTCTTGATGAAGTCATCGAACATCGGGATTTCCCGCATTATCGACGAGAACTACTCCGGCAACCCGGAAAAGTACGTGGACGGATTATACAAACTCGGCATCAATGCCGACTTAGGCTTGCCTTTCCAAGGAGCCGCGCAGGCGCGAATCCGGAAACCCAACAAGGAAAACTGGTGGAAGACGACGCTTGCGTGGATGTCCATAGGCTATGAGACGCAAATCCCCCCCATCAATACCGTAACCTTCTACAACGCCATTGCAAACGGGGGAAGGATGATGAAGCCCCGCTTCGTGAAAGGCATCGCGCGCGGCGGCACTATGGAACAAGAGTTCCCCACGGAGGTGATCAAGGAGCACATCTGTTCGCCCCACACGCTGGACGACATACGCATGATCCTACGCAAAGTCGTCAGCGAAGGCTTGGGAAAGCCCGCAGGCTCGAAGCTGTTTGCCGTGTCGGGCAAGACCGGGACGGCGCAAGTCTCGCAGGGGAAGAGCGGATACAAGTCGGGCACCACCCACTACCTGCTCAGCTTCTGCGGATACTTCCCCTCCGAAAACCCGCAATACACGATGCTCGTCTCCATACAAAAGTCGGGGCTGCCCGCTTCGGGCGGCCTTATGTCTGGAAGCATCTTCCGGAACATCGCAGAGCGCATCTACGCCAAACATTTGAGCAGCAACTTGGCCACCGCGCGCGACACCCTTCCCCCGGCCCCGCGGCGCCTTCCGCGCAGGAGCATCGAGGAAGTGCAGGAAACAAAGCCGGGCATCGTGCCCGACGTGCGGGGCATGGGGCTGAAAGACGCAGCCTACCTGCTGCGCGACTGCGGCTTGAAGGTGCAGGCGGAAGGCATCGGGCAGGTCAAATCGCAAAGCATAGCTCCCGGAAGCACCCTGCGCAAGGGAGAAACCATAGTGTTGAACCTCACAGCGCCTGAAGACGCCAAGATATTAAAAGCGAACAAACAATGAAACTGAGCCACATCCTCAACCACATCCCCGTCCTGCGGAAGACGGGTGATGCCGACATCGAAATAACCGGCATAGAGACCGACTCCCGGAAAGTAAAGCCGGGCGACCTGTTCATTGCCGTCAAAGGGACACAAACCGACGGCCATCGGTTCATTCCCGAGGCCATGGAAGCCGGGGCCACCGCCATACTCTGCGAAGAGATGCCGCACGGGGCAGGAGAAGGAGCGCAACCCGGGCAGGGAAACGGGCAAGGCTTTCCAGAAAAGCGCCCCGCCTCTTCCGGAGAAGCGCCAGCACTTTCCCCGAAAGCCCCCGTGCTTCTGCAGTGCGCCTCCACGGAAAAGGCCGCGGGGCAGGCGGCGCACGCCTTCTACGGCGAGCCTTCCAAGCGGCTTAGCCTCGTGGGCGTAACAGGGACGAACGGGAAAACCACGATTGCCACCTTATTATATCACCTCTTCCGCAAGTTCGGCTACAAAGCGGGGCTCATTTCGACCGTTTGCAACTACATCGACGATTGCCCCTATGCCGCAACCCAGACGACCCCCGACCCCATCAGCCTCAACCGCCTGCTGGGCGAAATGGCCGACGCCGGGTGTTCGTACGCCTTCATGGAAGTCAGCAGCCATGCAGTGGCGCAACACCGCACCGAAGGGCTGCACTTTGCCGGAGGAATATTCACCAACCTCACGCGCGACCACCTCGACTACCACAAAACCTTCCAGAACTACCGCGACGCGAAGAAGGCCTTCTTCGACCAACTGCCGCCCGATGCCTTCGCCCTCTCCAACCTCGACGACAAAAACGGCGAGTTTATGCTCCAAAACACCGCCGCACGCAAAAAATACTACTCCCTGCACAGGCTCTGCGACTATAAGGGAACCATCATCGAAAACCACTTCGAGGGAATGACGCTGGGCATTTGCGGGAAAGAGGTAGCCACCCACTTCCTCGGCCGCTTCAACGCCAGCAACTTGCTGGCAGTCTACGGGGCTGCAGCCAGCCTGCTCCCGGAGAAAGGGTCAGAAGAAATACTCGTCCCCCTCAGCAGCCTGCGCCCCGTCAGCGGCCGCTTCGAGTCAATCCATGCGCCCGCCGGCTACACGGCCATAGTGGACTACGCCCATACGCCCGACGCCTTGGCCAACGTGCTCGAGGCCATCCACGAAGTGCTGCAAGGCCGCGGGAAAATCATTACCGTCGTAGGCGCGGGAGGCAACCGCGACAAAGGGAAACGCCCCCTCATGGCCCAAGAAGCGGCAAGCCGAAGCGACCGGGTCATCATCACCAGCGACAATCCGCGCTTCGAGGACCCGCAAGACATCATGCGCGACATGCTCGCGGGGCTCAACCCCGAGGAAATGCGCCGCACCCTCTCCATGGCCGACCGCAGGGAAGCCATCCGGACCGCCTGCATGATGGCCGAAAAAGGCGACGTAATCCTCATCGCGGGCAAAGGCCACGAGAATTACCAGGAAGTGAAAGGCGTAAAACTCCATTTCGACGACAAGGAAGTGGTGCAAGAAATCCTGAACCTGTAACCTGCGGAGACGGAAACCATGCTCTACTACCTCTTCACTTGGCTGGACCAACACGACTTTCCCGGGGCGGGGATGTTTTCTTATACCTCGTTCCGCGCGCTCAGCGTTACCATTTGCGCGCTGCTCATCTCCACGATTTTCGGAAACAAGTTCATCAACTTGCTCAAGCGCAAGCAGATTGCCGAAACTCAGAGGGACAGCGCAATCGACCCGTTCGGGGTCGAGAAGAAAGGCGTACCCACGATGGGCGGAGTCATCATCATCGTTTCCATACTCGTCCCCTGCTTGCTTTTCGGGAAACTGCACAGTACGTACATGGTGCTTATGCTCGTGACAACTTGCTGGCTGGGGGCACTGGGTTTCGCCGACGATTATATCAAAACCTTCCGCAAAAACAAAGACGGGGTGAAGGGCCGCTTCAAGATCGTAGCCCAAATCGGGCTGGGGCTCATCGTCGGCCTTACCTTATATTATGCGCCTGATGTCGTAATCCGCGAGAATATCGAAATCGAACAAGGCGACAAGGTGGTCAATATAGTGCATGCTTCGCGGAACATCAAGTCCACGCAGACAACCATCCCGTTCGTCAAGGAAAACAACCTCGACTATAGCGAAGCCTTTGCATGGCTCGACAACTATCCGGGCTGGAAGCGCAAGTGCGGATGGGCGCTCTTTGTCTTGATAACCATCTTCGTCGTCACGGCCGTGAGCAACGGTGCGAACCTAAACGACGGCATGGACGGGATGGCCGCGGGCAACTCCGCCATCATAGGCGCGACGCTCGGCATCCTGGCCTACGTGTCGAGCCACATAGAGTTGGCCCGCTATTTGAACATCATGTTCATCCCCGGGAGTGAAGAGCTGGTGGTTTTCATCTGCGCCTTCATCGGGGCGCTCGTAGGCTTCCTCTGGTACAATTCCTACCCGGCGCAAGTCTTCATGGGCGATACCGGTTCGCTCACCATCGGGGGCATCATTGCCGTGTTCGCCATCATCATCCACAAGGAACTGCTCATCCCGATCCTCTGCGGCGTGTTCCTTGTGGAGAATTTGAGCGTAATCCTCCAAGTGCAATACTTCAAGCAGGGGAAGAAACACGGGCGGAAGCAGCGCATCTTCAAGCGCACTCCCATCCACGACCACTTCCGCACGGCGCAAAACGCCCTCGACCCTGCGTGCCGGTACCTCTTCACGAGGCCGAAGAACGTGTACCACGAGTCGAAAATCACCATGCGTTTTTGGATTATCACCATACTGCTGGCGGCCATTACCGTCATAACACTGAAAATCCGTTAGCGCTTCTCCCGGAAAGTGACCGCGCTTTCTCCCATAAGCCGGGGCACTTCTCACGGGAAGCGGCAAGAGAAAAGAAAAAAGAACTCTATATAAACCGACAAAGAATGAAAAAGATCATAATCTTAGGAGCAGGCGAAAGCGGGACAGGCGCAGCCATCCTGGCCAAAAGGAAAGGCATGGAGACGTTCGTGTCCGACAGCGGCTTCATCAAAACCCAATACAAATCGATGCTCGACGCCGAGGGAATCAGTTGGGAAGAGGGGCAACACACCGAAAGCGCCATCCTTTCGGGCGAAGAAATCATCAAAAGCCCGGGAATCCCGGAGGATACGCCCATTATCTCCAAGGCGCGTGCCAAAGGCATACCCATCATTTCCGAAATCGAGTTCGCCGCGCGCTACACACAGGCAAAGATGATCTGCGTGACGGGCAGCAACGGGAAGACGACCACCGCCTCCTTGCTGTACTACATGTTCAAGAGCGCCGGATACAACGTAGGCCTCGCCGGAAACATAGGGCGCAGCTTCGCCCTGCAAGTGGCCGAAGGCTGCCAGTTCGACTACTATATCCTCGAACTCTCCAGCTTCCAGCTCGACGACATGTATAAGTTCCGGGCCAACATTGCCATCATCCTGAACATAACGGCCGACCACCTGGACCGCTACGGCCTCAAGATGCAAAACTACGTGGACGCAAAAATGCGCATCACCCGCAACCAGACGCCGGAAGACGCCCTCATTTATTGGTATGACGACCCGATCATACGCAAAGAGCTGGAGGAACACCCGCCTGTCGCCCGTCCTTTCCCCTTCGCCCTGGAGCGGGAAGACGAAAACTGCGTGGCTTACGTGGAAAACGGGAAGGTTGTCTTCACCGACCCCTTGGACTTCAACATGGAACAGGAAGAACTTGCCCTGTTGGGCACGCACAACCTGTACAACTCCATGGCGGCGGGTATTTCCGCCTGCCTGGCCGGCATCAAGAATGAGGCGGTACGCCAAGCCTTGAGCACCTTCCAAGGCGTGCCCCACCGCTTGGAGAATGCCGGCACGGTGCAAGGCGTGCGCTTCATAAACGATTCGAAAGCGACGAACGTCAATGCATGCTGGTATGCCTTGGACAGCATGAAGACGCCCGTCGTGCTCATCCTTGGCGGGAAAGACAAGGGCAACGACTACAGCGAGCTGGACGACTTGGTCAGCAAGCGCGTCCGCGGCCTCGTCTTCCTGGGGCTGGACAACCGGAAACTCCACGGCCATTTCGACCCGACCGGCCTGCCCATCGCCGACAGCACACAGATGGAAGACGCCGTGGGCAAAGCCTTTGCCATGGCGCAGCCGGGCGATACCGTGCTCCTCTCACCCTGTTGTGCCAGTTTCGACCTGTTCAAAAACATGGCCGACCGCGGCAATCAGTTCAAAGAAGCAGTGAAAAAACTGTCCTGAACCGCACTTGCCCTGGAAAAGCCACCCTACGTTTTGCCCCAACCCCTATAACCGACACGACATGGACTTGCTGAAGAACCTGTTCAAAGGCGACAAAGTTGTCTGGACCATCTACTTCCTTTTGTGCGTCATTTCCATCATCGAGGTGTTTAGTGCCACCAGTTCGTTCTCTTTCAAGAGCGGAAACCACTGGACGGCCATCACCAACCACACCGTGTTCCTCATCTTCGGGACGCTGATAGTGGTGATCGTACACAATTTGAACTACCGTTTCTTCCAACTCCTCCCGCCCATCCTGCTCCCGGTCTCCGGCCTCATGCTCCTGTTCCTCACCGCCATGGGGCACATCATGGGACAGGGACGGGTGAACGACGCGGCGCGCTGGTTCGAACTGGCGGGCATCCAGTTCCAACCCTCGGAACTGGCCAAGATGGGCGTCGTCGTGTTCGTGGCCTTCCTGCTGGCCCGCGACCAGCAACGTCCGCGTGGTACGAAAAACAGCACGTTCAAGGCGATTTGCATCACTACGGGCATCTTCGTTGTCCTCATCGGTTTGGAAAACATCTCCACCGCTTTGCTGCTGATGCTCGTCGTGATTATCATGATGTTCATAGGCCGCATCGAATTGCACAAACTGGCCGCCCTCGTAGGCGGGCTTCTCTTGGTCGGGCTGCTGGGGCTGAGCGCCATCATGATGGCTCCCGACCGGGAAGAGCCCCAGCCCGTGGCGGAAACAGCCCTGCGACAAGAGGCGAAACCTGAGAAGGGTGGCATCGGCTTGGGGCGCTTCAGTACGGCCAAACAGCGCATACAACGCTTCTTCTCCGGCAACGAAGTCCCCCCCGAGGAGTTCGACATTGACAAAAGGGCGCAGGAAGCCCACGCCCACATCGCCATAGCAAGCAGCCACATCATAGGCAAGCTACCCGGGAACAGCACGGAACGTGACTTCCTGGCGCAGGCGTTTTCCGACTTCATCTACGCCATCATCATCGAAGAACTGGGGCTGGTGGGCGGAATCATCGTCATCCTGTTCTACCTCTTCCTCTTCATCCGCGCCGGGCGCATCGCGCAAAAGGCGCGGGGCAACTTCGCTTCCTTCCTCGTCATGGGCATCGCGCTGCTCATAGTCATACAGGCTTTGGTAAACATGGCCGTGGCCGTCGGGTTAGTCCCCGTAACGGGCCAGCCTTTGCCCCTCATCAGCAAGGGAGGGACTTCCATCTTGGTCACCTCCGCCTACTTCGGGATGATCCTGAGCGTGAGCCGCTACACCGAAAACCTTGAGAAACGGCAGGAAGACTTGCCCGACACGGAGCTGAGCAAGGAGCAAATCATAAAAGACCAAGAGCGGCTGGCCGAAGCCGAAAGGGCGCAATCCGGTAATCCCGCATAGGCTTTTACCGGAAAGCGCCGCGCCTTCCAGGCAAAAGCGCCGCATAAAACAGACAAAAGACCCAAGGATATGGAACAAGACTACAGGATCATCATCAGCGGAGGCGGGACGGGAGGCCACATCTTCCCCGCCATTTCCATCGCCAACGCCCTGCGCGAACGGCTGCCCGGGGCGGAGATCCTCTTCGTGGGCGCGGAGAGGAAGATGGAGATGCAACGCGTCCCCGACGCCGGATACCGCATCATCGGGCTGCCGGTGGCCGGTTTCGACCGGAAACGGCTGCTGCGCAACACCGGCGTGCTATGGAAACTCTGGAAAAGCCGCCGCCAGGCCCGCCGCATCGTGCGCGGCTTCCGCCCCGACGTGGTGGTGGGCGTGGGCGGATATGCCAGCGGGCCCACCCTCGAGGCCGCCGGGAACGCCGGGATACCCACCCTCCTGCAGGAGCAGAACTCCTACCCCGGCATCACCAACAAGCTGCTCGCCCGCAAGGCGCGCCGCATCTGTGTGGCCTATGAGCACATGGAACGCTTCTTCCCCGCCGGGAAAATCCGGCTCACAGGCAACCCCGTGCGGCAAAACCTGCTCACCGGGGCGCCCAGCCGCGGGGAGGCCATCCGGTTTTTCGGCCTCGACCCGGCGAAACGCACGGTGCTTGTCGTGGGCGGGAGCCTCGGCGCGCGCACCATCAACCGCAGCGTCCTGGCCGGGCTGCCCGCCCTCGCACGGGGCGGCGTACAGGCCATCTGGCAGTGCGGCAAGTACTACTACGGGGAAATGCTCCAAGCCCTGCGCCAAACCGAAGGGCTGGACGACGACCCCTGCAAGCCCTGCCGCAAGCTGCCCCTCTACCTGGCCGATTTCATCAGCAGCATGAGCCATGCCTATGCGGCGGCCGACCTCGTCATCTCACGCGCCGGCGCAGGCGCCATCTCCGAGCTTTGCCTCTTGGGCAAGCCCGCCATCCTCGTCCCCTCGCCCAACGTGGCCGAAGACCACCAGACGAAGAACGCCCTCGCCCTCGTCGCCAAAGACGCCGCCCTCATGGTTCCCGACGCCGAAGCCGAGGCTTGCCTCATGGAGCACGCCGTCGGACTGGCAGGCGACACGGGACGCCTCGCCCGGCTCGCCGCCAATATCCGCACAATGGCACGCCCCGACGCGGCAAACACCATAGCCTCGGAAGTAATCGAACTTGCCCAATCCTACAGAAAAGAACATGGAAATCAATAACCTGCAAGCCGTCTATTTCATCGGCGCCGGAGGCATCGGCATGAGCAGCCTGGAGCGCTACTTCCTTTCCTTGGGGAAAACCGTGGGCGGGTACGACCGTTCGCCCTCGACCCTCACCGACGAGCTCCAAAAGGAGGGCGTCCTGCTCCACTTCGAGGACAACCCGGGGGCGATTCCGCCCGCCTTCCTGCAAAACAAGGAAACGACACTCGTCGTGTTCACCCCCGCCGTTCCCGAAAACCACAAGGAACTGGCCTATTTCCGCCAAGCCGGGTTCGAAATCCACAAGCGTGCCCAGGTTTTGGGTAGCATCACACGTGCAACCCGTGCGCTCTGCGTGGCGGGAACGCATGGGAAAACCACGACTTCCACCATGCTGGCCCACATCCTCCACTGCGCCCTGCCCGAAGGGTGCACCGCCTTCCTCGGAGGAATCGCACAGAATTACCACAGCAACTTGCTGCTCCCGAAGAAAAGCGGTAGCACTTTCAGCGTAATCGAAGCCGACGAGTTCGACCGGAGCTTCCACTGGCTGCACCCGGACATGGCGGCCATCACCGCAACCGACGCCGACCATCTCGACATCTACGGCACGAAGGAAGCATACCTCGAGAGCTTCCGCCACTTCACGAGCCTCATCCGCCCCGGGGGTGCGCTCCTCTTGCACGAAGGCACGGAACTGCGCCCCGACTTGCAGGCCGGGACACGCCTCTACACCTACGCCCGCCACTCGGGGGACTTCCACGCCGAGAACATCGAGGCGGGGGAAGGGGAAATACGCTTCGACCTGGCTGCCCCAAGCGACGTGCTGCCCAGGGGGAAGCTCCGCGGCATCGTGCTCGGAGTACCCGTGAGCATCAACATCGACAATGGCATCGCCGCCATGGCGCTGGCGCTCTTGGCCGGAGCCGATGCCGACAAGGTAAAAGAAGCCATGGCCTCGTTCCGCGGAGTGGAGCGCCGGTTCGACTTCAAGATACGCACCCGGCAGAAAGCCCTGCTCAGCGACTATGCCCACCACCCGCAGGAATTGCGGCAAAGCCTGCTCTCCCTGCGCGAGCTCTACCCGGGGAAGAAGCTGACCGCCCTGTTCCAACCCCATTTGTACAGCCGCACGCGGGATTTCCAAGCGGAGTTTGCCGAGGCTTTGTCCTTGGCCGACGCCGTGGTCCTCACGGAGATTTATCCGGCCCGTGAGCAACCCATCGCCGGAGTAAGCAGCCAAATCATTTACGACCGCTTGCGTCCCGGCATGGAACGCACGCTCTGCCGGAAGGAAGACCTGCCCGGGCTATTGGGAGAGTGCGAGACGGACGTGCTCGCCGTGCTCGGCGCGGGCGACCTCGACGCAATGGTTCCCCAAATCGAAAGCCTCATGCGCCGCCGCTGGGGGCTGGAGTCCTGACAAAAAACAGAAACGGATATGGCAAAAAAACTCCTCACCTTCCTCGCCATGCTTATCCTGGCCGCCTACATTGCCGTGGCAATGGGGCTGCTCAGCGCGCCGCCCCGAGAAGCGCGCTGCAGGGCGGTCGAGATAAACTTCGGCGAGGAGACGCCCCTCCGCTCCCTCGGGCGCGAAGAAGTGCTGCAACTCCTGCGCCAGCGCGGCCTCGACCCGCAGGGGCAGCGCCTGTGCGACATCGACGCGCAGCTCATCGAGAACACGCTGCGCCAGCATCCCCTGCTGAAGGGCTGCGAGTGCTACCAGAACGCCTCGGGCAAAGTCATCATCGACCTGCAGCAACGCATCCCCGTCCTGCATGTCCTCAACGACCGGGGCGAGGACTTCTACATCGACAGCGAGGGAAAATCGTTCGACACCCCCGCCAATGAGATCTTGCACCTGCCCGTAGTCACGGGAAGGGCAGACCGCGCCGTGGCCGACAGCCTGCTCGGGGGGGGACTGGCGCGCTACTTCCGCGAAAAAGGCGCATGGGCCGACAAGGTGGAGCAGGTGAGGGTACTGCCCGACGGCGCATTCGAGCTGGCACTCACCGGCGAAGACTTCATCGTCTACCTCGGGAGGACGCAAGAAGTGGGGCAGAAGATGGAGAACTTCGCCAAGTTCTACGACCGTGCCCTGCGGCTAATCGGGACAGACAAGTACTCACGCATCGACTTGGAGTTCAACAACCAAATCATTTGCACGCGCAAGAGCAAGCCCGGCGTACAGGTCTACTCGGCACGCACCGTGCCCGAACCGGCCGCTGCCCCTGCCCCCCAAGGGAAAACCGCCGCACCCGCCCCCAAACCCGCTTCCGCCCCCACCGGGAAGGGGAAAGAGGCCGCGGGAAAAGCCCCGGCGGGAAACAAGAAAAGCGCCAGCGCTTCCCTGAAAAGGCAAGGCGCTCCCCAAGGAAAGCCCATGGGGAAACACGCATGACCCCAGAAAGCAAGAAAACAAAGATAAATACATTCCATCCAGAAAAGGAGACAACAACATGGCAGACAACAACATCATCGTAGCATTCGAGCTGGGCTCTTCCAAGATAGCCGGCATCGCCGCCCAAAAGAACCCCGATGGCAGCCTCAAGATACGCGCCTATGCCCACAAGGACTCCGGAGAGTTCATCCGCAAAGGCACCGTGTCCAACGTGGACAAGACCGTGGCCGCGCTCAAAGAAATCAAGCAACAGCTGGAAAACACGCTGCACATGCACGTGAAAGGCGTCTACGTGGGCCTGAGCGGGCTCTCCATGCGCAGCGAGAAGAACACCATATCCCGCCAGTTCGGCATGGAGGAAAAGCACATCGGCACGGAGGTCATCGAAGACCTCATAGACAAGAACAGCCAGAACGCCAAGGGCGACGAAGAAATCCTCAACACCATCATCCAAGAATACAAGACGGCCACGACGACCACCCTCGACCCCGTAGGCGCGCTCACCAGCAGCATCCAAGGGAACTTCCTCAACATCATCGCGCGGACAAGCCTGAAATCCAACATCCAGCGGTGCTTCGACCTGGTAGACATAAAGGTTTTCGAATACATCGTGGCGCCGGAGGCCACTGCCGCCGCCGCGCTCAACGCCGTGGAACTGCGAAGCGGCTGCGCCCTCGTGGACATTGGCGCGGAGACTACCACCATCACCATATACCGCAACAGCATTCTCCGATACCTGCGCATCATCCCGCTGGGATCGGCTGCCATTACGCGGGACCTCTGCAAGTTGCCCAACATTGCGCTCGAGGAAGAGGAAGCCGAGCACGTGAAAAAGAAATACGGCACAGCCATCCTTTCCTGCGGGCACGCCGCCACGCCCAACGAAGGCGGGGGGGAAGCCGGGGAAGAACTCGCCACGCTCAGCAACGGGCGCACCGTAAGCCTCGAGCAAATAGAGCTTTTCACCACCGCGCGGGCAGAAGAAATCATAGCCAACGTATGGGAATGCATCAAGAACTCGGGCTACGAAAGCGAACTCATGGGGGGAATCGTGCTGACCGGGGGCGGCTCCAACCTGCAGTCCATCGACGAACTGATGAAGCGCTATGCCAAACAACGCAACTGCCATATAGCCTCCACCGTGCGTTCAAGCCTAAAGGCCGGCGGATACCCCATCAACACGAAAGGAGACGGCGTAGACCTCACGCTCATCGGCCTGCTGAATGCCGGGACGGAGAACGGCTGTTCCGAAATTCCCGAGGAGGAAAACCCGGACAACCCCGAGGCCGAAGCACCCGAGCGCACGCCAAAAGAGGGGAAGGCCACAGAAGAAACTGGCTACGGCGCAGGCACCGCCATCAAACCCGCCCAAGGGAACAAGAAAGAACCTGAAGGGAAAAGACCCGACAAGGTATCCTTCAAGGAGCGAATCAGCAACTGGATCGGGAAAATCATCGAAGACAACTGAAACGCGGAGGCAGCCCCACCCAAAAAAGACCAAACGAATAAACCATATTAAACAGTAATTCCTATGAACGACATCACCATAAAACCCCTCGAAGGCCTGCGCATCGAACAAGAGAGCAACAGCATAATCAAGGTCATCGGAGTAGGCGGCGGCGGCGGAAATGCCGTGGCCCACATGTACAGGCAAGGCATCCATGACGTAAACTTCATGATCTGCAATACGGACAAGCAGGCGCTAAAGGCAAATGACGTGCCCTCAAAAATCCAAATGGGTCCCGGCTTAGGCGCGGGAAACATCCCGGCAGTCGCCGAAAAATACGCACAAGAAAGCGCCGACGACATACGCAAAGCCTTGAGCGATGGGACGCAAAT
The DNA here is from genome assembly GCA_964439955.1 of uncultured Bacteroidaceae bacterium. Taxonomy (GTDB): domain Bacteria; phylum Bacteroidota; class Bacteroidia; order Bacteroidales; family Bacteroidaceae; genus UBA1794. The sequence goes on from CAYTPX010000001.1 coordinate 27,711, forward strand.
GGTCTTCATCACCGCCGGAATGGGGGGCGGGACAGGCACGGGAGCGGCACCAGTCATAGCGAACATAGCCAAAAGCATGGACATCCTTACCGTGGGCATCGTAACCATCCCGTTCCTTTTTGAAGGCCGGAAGAAGATTATCCAAGCACTTGACGGCGTAGACAAGATAGCCGAACATGTCGATGCGCTATTGGTTATCAACAACGAGCGCCTGCGCGACATCTGTGGCGACATGAACCTTGAGAAGGCTTTCGCCAAGGCAGACGACACGCTGACTACCGCCGCGCGGAGCATAGCCGAGATCATAACCAAGGAAGGGAAGATGAATGTGGACTTCGCCGACGTGCGCACAACGCTCAAAGACGGCGGCCTTTCCATCATGAGCATAGGCTACGGCAAAGACGAGAACCGCTTGGACAAGGCATTCAAGGATGCACTCCACTCGCCGCTCATCAACAATAACGACATTTTCCGCGCGCAGAGGCTGCTGTTTTACATATCGTACAGCAAGGAAAGCCCCGTCGGCGTGGACGAACTGACCGAGGTACACGAGTTCATGGCGAAGTTCGAAAAAGATTTCAACCTCATCTGGGGCTGCGGGATGGAGGACGGACTGGGAGAACAGGTAAAGGTAACCATCATCGCCACAGGGTTTGGCAAGAAAGACCGCGTCAACATCAACCCCTACCAGCAAATGCGCGACACGGAAAAGGAAGAGCAGATAGAGAAAGAGGAAGGCCGGATACAAGAAGTCTACGGCAAAGGCGCCACGAGCCACACGCCCCGGCGCAACAACATCTTCCTCTTTGCCGAAAACGACCTCGCCAACGAGCAAATCATCTCCCTCGTGGAGAACACGCCCACCCACCTGCGCCAAAAACAGACGCTCAAGACCATACAAAGCCTTTCCGACCACCGCAACGAAAGATTCGCCGAGGAGGACAACACGGTGCAGGGGGTGGTCTTCTGACACGGACATTTCTCACCAACCAACAGCATAAAGACATGAGCATATTCGATCAAATCAGCAACGACATCAAGGAAGCCATGAAGGCGCACGACAAGGTGCGCCTCGAAGCCCTGCGCAACGTGAAGAAAGTGCTGCTCGAGGCCAAAACCGCCCCGGGCGCACACGACGAGGTGACGGACGAGACAGCCCTCAAGCTCATCCAGAAACTTGTGAAACAAGGGCGCGACTCGGCACAAATCTACGCCGGGCAAGGACGCGCCGACCTGGCCGAAGAGGAACTGGCACAGGTGAAGGCCATCGAAGCCTACCTTCCCGCCCAGCTTTCCGCGGAAGAGCTGGAAGCCGCCCTGCGCGCCCTCGTGGCCGAAACGGGCGCCACTTCGGCCAAGGACATGGGGAAAGTCATGGGCCTGGCCACCAAACGCCTCGGAGGCCAAGCCGACGGCCGCGCCATCGCTGCCTGCGTCAAGAAACTGCTCGGCTGAGGGGCGGCCTGCCCTGCGCGACGCGGCGGGAAAGCGCCGCCCCCGTCCGGGAAAAGCCTTGCATGAAATCCCCAAAAGCCCCGCAAGAAAACCGCAAAAGGGCTGGGGGAAACCCCAAGAAGCCCCACAGGGAAACGGAGCGCCCCGCCGAGGAATGGAATCCTTGGCGGGGCGTTCTCGTACAATCCAAGCAAAGGACCGCCATCCGACAGCATCCCCAAAAGGGTGGCGGGCAGCAACCGCTCAGCCTTCCCCGCCATAGCCTTCCACGCCGGGCACGCCACCGTCGGAAGAGTCGTACGACTCGGATTGACGCGCATTCCGCCCGCTCATGTTGCCGAAGTTATAGCTTACGGTCAAACCAAACGTGCGCCCGCCGCGCCAGCTCTCCGAGTATTGGGAGAAATTCGTGCCCGAAGTCTCCGACTTCCAGCGCCGCGAGTCGAGCAAGTCGCGCACCGTCAGGTTAACCGACAGCTTCCGGTTGAGGAAGTTCCTCTTCAGCCCGGCATCGAGCGAATAGTTCGCCTTGCGTTCGCCCTGCGCCACGGCACGCGCGGAGCGGTAGTTGCCCGTCACCTGCAAGCTAACCGCCAAGGGGAGGCTCACGCTCCCGATAAGGCGCGCATCCCATGAGAATTGCTCCTGCGCGTCGTAGGTGTCATCAGCATAAACAAAGCCGTCGAGCTTGTAATAATACAAATTGCCCGTGGCCGTCAGGTCAAGCCACCGCACGGGCTTCACTTTCCCCACCAGCTCCATACCGGCCGACTGGCTCTTCCCGATGTTGATGGGCAAGTTATACATCACATTTATGCCGTCCTCCCCCGACACCATATAGCTCACCCGCTGGATGACATCGCTGGTCGAACGGTAATAAAGCGAAGTCGAAAGCGTATGCCCCGCCTCCCAACTCTTGATGTAGTTCAACTCGAAAGCATTCGAATACTCGGGCATCAGCTCCGGGTTACCCATGCGGATGCTCGTCCGGTCCGTGATGTTCTGGAAACTGTTGAGCTGCCCGCCCCTGGGACGCGAGATGCGCCGCGAATAATTCACCTGCAGTTCGTTCCCTTTCCCCAAATCATACGTCAAGAAGATGCTCGGGTAGAGATCGAAATAATCCTTCACAAACGGGGTTCCCTGCACCTCTATCCCCGTCATCGTCCCGTCGCCCGAATCGTGCGTCTCATCCGACCGGGTCTCCACGCGGCTGTATTCCCCGCGCAGCCCCAGCTGGTAGCCTAACATGCCGAGCTTCCCGGAAAAAGTGGCGTAGAGCGCATGCACGTCCTGGTCATAAAGGAAACGGTTGTACAGGTCGAATGCCGGAACGGCTGTAGCCTCCGTCTCGCCTTCCCACGTCTCCACGGGGCTGTCCTCCCGCGAAAGCGTAGCCTTGTAGCCCGCCTCGAAGCGGTAAGTGTCATTGATTTTGTTGTTATAGTCCAGCTGTATTGTCCAATTATGGTTACGGACATCGTTGTCTTGCGCTTGGAATTCGTCAGGATAGAGGATTGATTCGTCCTCATAGTAGTAACTCTGGTGGTAATCACTCGCCTCATCCATGGCCCAAGTACTATAAGAAGCGCTGAAGTCCAAGTAGTGTTCCTCACGGAAGAGATGCTTATAGCCAATCTGCACGTTCCCGCCCTTCATTTCGTCGTCACCTTGCGATGTCCGAAGGCTTGTATAGTCGGAAGCATCATAGTGAAGTGTCGTCTCGTCCGTGTTCTTTCCGAACATCCCGAAAGCCGTCAGGCTTATTTCGTTGCGCTTGTCGATATGATAAGTGCCTCCCCCGCGCAAAAACAGGTGGTTTCCTTTCCTCTCGTCGTCGGAGTTGCTGTTCAACCATGAGCCGTCTCCATACGTGCGCTGCGACAGTTCGCCGCCGTCGCGCTCAAAGTGGCGGTAACCGATGCTGGCGTTCAAGTCAAGTTTGGAGCTGCTGTAATTGATGTTCGCCCCGGCATTTGCCCGCCCACGCGTATTTCCTCCGACTTGGACGCTGCCGAAATAGCCCGGCTTGCGCTCCTCTTTAAGTATAATGTTGATGATTCCGGCCGTCCCCTCGGGGCTGAACTTGGCAGAAGGGTTGGTTATGACTTCAATGCGGTCAATCGTCTCGGCAGGGAGCTGCTCCAAAATCTGGGAGCGGTTGTCCGCCGTCAGGCCGGACTCCTTCCCGTTTATCCAAATGGTTACGCTGCTGTTGCCGCGCAGCGAGATTTCCCCTTCATTGTCCACCTCCACGGACGGGATGTTATTGAGCACTTCCGAAGCGGATTCGCCCGCGGAACTCAAATCGGCGCCCACATTGAAGACTTTCTTGTCGATTTCGAAGCGCATCTGCGAGCGTTGCCCGCGAATCTGAAGCTCTCCAAGCAGTTCGCTATCCTCCTCCAGTGGGATCTCCTGCAAATCGATCCGCTGCGAGGAAGAGTTCACACGCACTTCCCGCGTAAGTGTCTCGTAACCCACGCAGGCCACTATCAAATCGTAATTGCCCCGCAAGATATTCGACAAGCGGAAGTTGCCCAACGTGTCAGTGACAGCCGTCTGTACCGTCAGGGTCGTCCCCTGCTTGCACAGCTTAATGCTCACGTAACCCACGGGCCTGCCCGTAGTGGCCTCTACGATTTTCCCGCTTATCCCTCCCTGAGTGTCAGGTTGCGCCCCCGCAAAGGCAGCGGCGTACTGCCGCACTTCCTCGTCGGAGGACACACCCGGATAAGAATACGCTTCCGCACAAACCCAAGCGCCCGAACCGACAAACAGCCCTGCGCAAAGCATCCCAGTTATTTCCCTTCTCATCAGTCTGTAAATTTTGCTTGTTTATTCTGTTGTTCATCCTCCGCCCGCTTTCGTACCTTGCGCGCCTACGGAGTCCATGTTCTTGGTTTTTGAAAGGAAATCCTCCAACTGGTTTAAGCAAGCCAAGGAAGTTTAAAGCAAATAAACAAGATTTCGGTATTCATTCCCCCTTGCCCAAGGAGAAAAACAAAAAACAGGGCCAAACAAGAGCCTCGCCACTTGCCCACTCCCCACAAAACGCTTATCTTTGCAACCGCCTACGGGAACGGGAAAAAGCCCCGCGGCTTTTCCCGGGAAGCCTTGCCGCTCTTGCGCGGGAGCGCGGGCACTTTTCCGGAAAGGCACGCATCCGGCTCTGTAGTTCAACGGATAGAATAAGAATTTCCTAAATTTTAGATGGGGGTTCGATTCCCCCCGGAGCTACGAACCCTGCCCGCCCCATAACGGGGCAGGCAGGGTTTTTCCATTCCGGGCGCGGGGGAAACCCTCCCTGCGGCGCACGGGGCGGTGCCATGCCCTTCAGAAACTGTCCAGCCAGCTCCCCAACTCGTCCACGACCTGCCCGTGCCAGGCAAACGTGCCGCGATAGCCCCAGCCGTGCCCGCCGCCGGGATAGGCATGGAGCGAGGCGGAAACCCCGCATTCCAACAAGGCGGCATAATATTGCAGCGCATTGCGCGGCGACACCACCTTGTCGTCGCCCGAGAAGGCGATGAAGGTGGGCGGGAAGGAAGGCTCCACATGGTGCTCCAGGCTGTAGTGGTAGACCAGCGCGGGCGAAGGGCTTTTCCCCAACAAGTTCTCCCGCGAGCCATGGTGCGTATAGGTTTCATCCATCGTCACCACGGGATAAAACAGGATCTGGAAAGCCGGGCGCTCCGAAGCAGGCAGCCAAGCCACGGCCGTGGCGGCCAAATGCCCGCCCGCCGAAGAGCCCATGATGCCTATCCCCTCCGGGGCCAAGCCCCAGCCCGCGGCCTTTTCGCGCATGACCTCCAAGGCACGGCGCACATCGGCAAGGGGCACCTCGCATTGCCCCGCCGGGAGGCGGTATTCCAAGACGCAGGCCGCCACGCCCCGCGGGCAGAAAAAGCCCGCCCAGTCCGTACCTTCATGGCCCATGGCCAAGCCCGCATACCCGCCGCCCGGCAGGATGAGCACCGAACGGGCAGGCGCTGCGCCCTGCCCGGGCAAGAACACGTGCAACCTGGCTTGGGGACGGTCCGGCGAGGGGACGCCCTCCCAGATGTCCACGACAAGGCTATCCTGGGACCATGCCGGCGGAGGAGAAAAGAGCAGCGCCGCGAGTCCCAACAAGAAACTGAGTTTTCTATTCATCATGGCATGCAAATTATTAGATTCGTGCAGCAAATATAGCAGAAAACCCGTCCGTTTCAAACCCAAGAGGCAGAAAAATAAGCCCATATCCCGCTCAAGGGAAGAAGACGAGCCATGAGTTGCCGTTCATACCATACCAACAACCTTTTCCACCTTGCACATTGCCTGCAAGATTCCCCTGCGTGGACAGAAACAAGTTGTTACTGCTCCCCACAGAAATCTCATAGCTTTTCCAGAATTCATATTCCGCCTCGCCGATTTGCACGAACTTGATCGAAGCATAATGCCCACTGCTGAAGTAGACGCTCTCATCGTTTTCTTCCACAAAGCCCGTGGCAAACATGCTCCGCAACGCCACGGCCACAGACTTCCCGGCCAGCCCGTCATCGGAAAAAGTGCCCATGAACGAAGAAAAATAGCGAGGCCCTACACGCGGCTCCTGCACAAAAATCTTATAATAATTGCGCTCCTCGGGCCAATCACAGAAGTCAATCTCCACACGATACCTCCCTTCCTCTCCTTCCAGCGGCACAGGACGGACGGAAAGCGTGTGCGGCGCATGCAAAGGTATGCATGTCGTGGCGCAAACCGTATCGCCGTTCTCGCCTACCACAAGGGTATAACTCTTGCCTGCCTCGCCGCGCAGGAGAGAGCCCGTATAAACGTAGGGCGGAAAGTAATCCTCATCGTAACGCCCGGTAAGCACTTCCGTATAAATACCATCGCTTACCACCACTTTTGCCCAGCGCACGGCCAAATCTTCCACGCTCTGCGGCGACTCCTGCGGGACAGCCGTTCGGGAGACCAGCACTATGGGAAATCCACCCTCCTCAATCCAGCCTTCCACCACCAGCTCCGAGCGGAAAGCTCCGCCGGATTCTTCCTCCGTACAGCCTCCGGCAAAGAAAAGAAGCAGGGAAAGTCCCAAAAGCGCAAGCGATTTACGCAAAAAGCGCAGACACTTTCCGGCAAAAGGAGCAGTACTTTCCGGCCGCAGGGCCGGGAGAAACGGGAGAAAGAGGGGCATCATGACTTAAAACTTCAAATGGTAACTTACCGAAGGGAGCAGGCGGCACAGCGAGTTCATATATTTGTAGCGGAAAGAGTTCTGCCTCACGCTGATGTAAGCGTAGAGCACATTGCGGGCGGCGTAAGCATTGTAGAGCGAAACGTTGAGCCTTTGCTCCGTCTGCCCCCTCTGGCTCAACAAGACGTCTGCCGCAAGATCCAAACGATGGTAGTCGGGCAGGCGGGCAGCGTTGGGCAATCCGTACTCGCCCACAATGTTTTGCCCGTAAATATAGGCGCTCTCAAGGCGCGTATAGGGCGTTCCTGAGGCAAAGACAAAGTTGGCGCTCAGCGTAAGGCGGCGCCCGATACGATAGGAAGCAAGCATATTGAAGTCGTGCCGCCGCTCGTTGGGCGAAGAGAAGTAGCGGTCGGAACCCGACTCGGGATACTTGCGCAGCGACCAACCAAGGGTATAGCCAATCCAGCCTTGGAATCGTCCCGAAGTCTTCTCAACAAACACCTCCAGCCCATAGCTCTTCCCCCGGCCGGACGAAAGGCTCTCGCGCCAATCATAGCTGCCGTAGAACAGGTTGAGCAGGTTGCCCGTAAAATCTACTTGATGACGGAGCAATTTGTAGTACCCTTCGAGGCGGAAGACATAGCCCCCAGCCAGTTCCTTGCGCAAGGCCAGCGACCAAGAATGCGCATACTGGGGCGGAAGCCCCGCATCGGCAGGAAAAAAGAAATCCACCGGCAAACCGATGGAGCCGTAGCCGACCTGATGAAGATACTGATGATAGAGCCCGTAGTGCAGGCCTACTTGCACCGAGGGACTACACTGCCAGGACAAACCCGCCCTCGGGTCGAGCGCAAAACGCCGCGTCCGTCCCGTGAAATAGGCAGTGCCGTGCAGCCCGGCATGCCCCTCCCAACGCGAAGAGAAACGGTGCTCAAATTGAAAATAAAGCTCCGCCTCGTGCGAAAGGGAAGGCTCATCCTGCACTACCGCCGAGGCATTGAATCCCTGTACCTCATGGGCAACCGGCTCGATGCGGCGCGCCCGGTAGGAAGCTCCCGCCTCCCAGTGGGCCGACTTCCCCCAACGGCCGGAAAGACGACCCTGCCACGAGGTTTCGGCCACACTTGTGCGCAAACGGAAGGCACTTGCACCGCTCGCCAACCGGAGTTTGCCCCAATAGGAAGAGTGACTCAGCTGCTGCACGAAGATGTTCGCCCCAAAACTGCGCTTCCATAGGGCCGAAAGCACAAGGTTTTGCCAGCGCAGGCTGTTGCCGGAGAAGAAACTCTCTTCGTCTATCCTTAATTGGTCGCCGCCCCAATAGGCATTTACCTTGACCTCATCGGCCGAAGTGGGACGCCACAAAAGCAACACATTCCCGTCTTGGAATCCGTAGCGCAGGCGGGCATCGTCGATGTGGAGCAAGTTTCCATAAAGCATGTTGAGATAAGAAGCTCTTGCCGAGAACTTCAGCCCCAAAGCAGGGCCGAGCGGAAGAGAAAGCGCAGCCTGGCTGCTAATGAGCCCAACTTCAAGATTGCCCGCCACACGGGGCGGCAAGGAATCGGGGGTGAGCATTTCCACCTTTCCGCCAAGGCGGTTGGGGAAAGCTGCCGCATGGGCCGACTTTTCGAGGCGCATACGGTCGAAATGCAAGGGATTAAATACCGAAAAGAGGCCGAGCAAATGAGCTGCATTGAAGACCGGCGCCCCGTCGAGCGCAGTCCAATTGTGCGTATTGTCGCAGCCATGGATGAAAAGTCCCGAGGAAAAATCGTTGTTCGTCTGTATTCCCGGCAAAAGCCGGGCATAACGCATCGGATCGGCCGCACCGAGCAGGCGGGGAAGACGCTGCAAACTCTCCATCCGCCAGTCGATTGCTTCCAAAGCGCCCTTCTGCAAAAGGAAACGGGCCGGCCGCGTACCCCTTACCACTGCAGCATCCAGGAATCCGAGGCGCAGCGAGTCACCTCCTGTGGCTACACTGTCACCGGCTTGCCGAAGGGTGTCGGCCGGCGAGTGCCCGGGCCGTGAGGAAAAGGATATAGCTTTTTTGGGAAAAGTGCCTGCACTTTCACCCGAAAGTGGCAGCACTTTTCCCAAAAAGAGTAGGAGTAAAAAAACAAAAGGCCTCACCGCTGCGCCAAAAAGGGAACGCTCACTGCGCAGAGCCATTCCAGATGGCTTCCACGTCGGCTGCCAACGCTTCGAAAAGTTCTACGACCGTAGGGAAATTCTGCTCGGTAAAATAGGATTCAAAGGCATACTTTGAGTCATCCTTGAAGAGCAAAATCGGTTCTATACTCCAACTTTCGTAGCTATGATATAAACCTTCGTAAGCATAGTCGAGGTAGGGCTGGAAAATAATCTTGCCATGCTCCGTATTTCCCTTATCGAATGTAAAATAAGTGTCGTGCATCTGGTTCCATTGCTCCGCCCCGGCTTGGGCCTCCGCTTCCGTATCCCAGGAATCGCTGAGGGCAAAGAACTCATCGCAGTTGCCTATACGGGAAATAAACATCAGTTCATCCTCAAGGAATCCCACGGAAAACGCACCTTCACCTACCTGCATCTGCTCGAAAGTCTCTTCGGTAACAGGCTCGTCGGTTTCACCCGCCAAGCCGTTGCCCTGCAACTCGCCTTTGAGAGACATGATATATTCGTCGTCGACAGTGAAGTAACCCTCGAAAGAGGCCATGTCCGGCAAGACATTAAGTTCGAACCACGTACGCCAATCGCCTATCTGGAGTTCGACCGACGTAGAGAGTTCTGTACCCACCCGGGTTGTCACATTTTTGATATGAGCCACAAGCAAATCACCCGCCTTTCCAGAATTAAGCGTAATGACCGCGCTTGTCGGGATATAGACAAGCTGCTCCGGCGCCTGCCACGTAGTGCATTCGGACGAAGGCTCTATGAGAAGCGTCACCACATAGCCATCGCGGTCTAAAAACTCAAAAACAATATTAGCCGCAACACCTGTATTTACGAATTCACCCTCTTCCTCATCATATTGATAGTAGCCGTAGTAATCTTCAATGTGCCAGTCCTCTTTAGCCATTGCGCGGGACAAGTCGACCGACTTCATAAGGTTTCCGCCCACAATGCCCTGCAAGGAACGCACCGTCCGGCGGAACACTTGGTCGGAATAATCAGCCTCACTCACGATTTGTACTTCCGCTAAATCTCCTGCTTCCACAACGTCTGCAAAATAGTACTCCTCGATGTAGGAAAGCAACTCGATGAGTTCACGCTGGTCGGTGGCATCTAATTTCTGAAGCACTTGGGTAGCCACGCTTTCCATGAGGGTCTTGGCCTCGGCGGGGGAAAGGAGCGTGTCATCTTCATCGCCGCCGTCTCCGGGAGCCTCCATCGTCGGTTCGTCTTCGCTGCATGAAGTGAGCAGGAAAGCGGTCGGGATCATACACAGAAAAGCCACAAAAAGAAAAAATTTCCTCATAATAAAAAACGGTTTAATTGGTATTAAATAATAATAGGTCTTTCGTTGGAGGAAAGAAACAAAGGTATTCACATGTGCAAATGTAAATAAAAAAACAGAAAAGAAAAATACTTCTATCAACTTTTTACTATCTCTCCTTAAAAATCACTGTCCGATTCTCAAAAAAAAGTGACATCCAGACAGCAAAAAGTCCCGCCGCTTTTCTACAAAAGCGGCGGGACTTTCCAGTACCTCGTGCAAGGCTTTATTTCAGTTGCGCTATGATTTCCTCTACGGCGTCCTTCAGCCCTTCGGCATTTTTCCCGCCGGCCGTGGCGAAATGGGGCGCGCCGCCCCCGCCGCCCTGTATGTGCCGGGCTGCCTGGCGCACGAGGTTTCCGGCGTGGAAGCCTGCATCCGAGATGAGTTTCTTGCCCAGCATTACGGTAAGCAGGGGCTTGTTCTGGTCTACGGTGCCTGCCACAAAAGCCGAATCCTCGCCCAGTTCCTGGCAAACCTGGAAGGCTAAGTCCTTGACAAGCTGGGCGGGCATCGGGGCGACAAAGCGCACGAGGCGGTGGCCGCCGGGCAGTTGCTCGGCTTCGCCCACGAGGCGCGCCTTGAGGCTTGCCTGTTTCTCCCTCACGTACGCATCGACTTGCTTCTTCAGCCCGGCGTTCTCCTCGATGGAGCGGCGTATGGCAGCCGAGAGGTCGGGCACGTTATGGAAAAGGCCGCGCAATTCGGCCACCATGTCCTGCAACTTGTCGATGGCCTGCTCCAGCTTTTCGCCCGTTATGGCTTCGATCCGGCGCACGCCCGCCGCCACGGAGCTTTCGGAGACGATGCGGAACGATCCGATGCAGCCGGTGGCCGCCACGTGCGTGCCGCCGCAAAATTCGATACTCCCGCCGAACTGCACGACGCGCACCTCCTCGCCGTACTTCTCGCCGAAGAGGGCGATGGCGCCGAGCTTGCGGGCTTCGTTGATGGGCATGTGGCGGTTCTCACAGAGCGGGAGGTTTTCGCGGATGCGGCGGTTCACTATGTGCTCCACCTGCCGCAGTTCCTCGGGCGTCACTTTCTGGAAATGGGAAAAGTCGAAGCGCAACGAGTCGGGCGTCACGAGCGAACCTTTCTGTTCGATATGCGTCCCGAGCACTTCACGCAAGGCTTGGTCCAAGAGGTGCGTGGCCGAGTGGTTGGCGGCGCAGGCCTTGCGCCTGTCCACATTGACGCAAGCCATCCACTCCGCCGCCGGGTCTTGCGGGAGCGCAGCCGCAATGTGCACCGGGAGGTTGTTTTCTTTCTTCGTGTCCAGTATCTCGATGGTCTCCCCCTCGCGGCAAAGCACGCCCGTGTCGCCTACTTGCCCGCCGCTCTCCGCATAAAACGGGGTCTTGTCCAGCACAATCTGGTAGAAGGCCTTGCCTTTTTGCTTGATTTCCCGGTAGCGGAGGATGCGGCAAGTATGCTCCGTATGGTCATAACCCACGAATTCCGTCTCGCCTTCCGCCAGCACAATCCAGTCGCCGGTCTCTATGGCGGCGGCATTCCGGGCGCGTTGTTTTTGCTTTTCCATCTCGGCCCTGAAGGATTCCTCATCGGCCTTCATGCCGTTTTCCCGCAGGATAAGTTCCGTAAGGTCAAGCGGAAACCCATACGTGTCGTAAAGGGTAAAGGCGTCCGTGCCGCTGATTTCGTCCTTTCCCGCCGCCTTGCTGTCGGCAATCAGCTTGTCCAAAAGGCGGATTCCCGTGTCCAAAGTATGGAGGAACGCCTCCTCTTCTTCCTTGATGACGCGGGTTATCAGCTCTTTTTGTGCTTCCAATTCGGGATAAGCCGCCCCCATGCTGTCTATCAAGACGGGCAGCAAACGGTAGAGGAATGCCTGCTTCTGCCCAAGGAAGGTATATCCGTAGCGCACGGCGCGGCGCAAGATGCGCCGGATGACGTAGCCTGCCTTGGCATTCCCCGGCAGCTGGCCGTCGGTTATGGAGAAGGCAATCGTGCGGATATGGTCGGCAACGACACGCATGGCGATATCCTTTTTCCCGTCCCGCCCATACTCCGTGCCCGAAAGCGCCCCGATTGCCCGGATCAGGGGTTGGAACACGTCGGTGTCGTAGTTGGACGTTTTTCCCTGGAGCGCCATGCAGAGCCGCTCGAAGCCCATGCCTGTATCAATAACCTTCGCCGGAAGCGGCTCCAGGCTACCGTCCGCCTTGCGGTTGTACTGCATGAAGACGAGGTTCCATATCTCGATGACCTGCGGATGGCCTTGGTTTACGAGCAACACCCCGTCCGTCTCGGCGCGTTCCTTCTCGTCTGTGCGCAAATCGATATGGATTTCCGAGCAAGGGCCGCAAGGCCCCGTGTCGCCCATCTCCCAGAAATTGTCGTGGCGGCTTCCGTTCAGGATACGTTCCGCAGGCAGGAATTGCGCCCAGTACTGTGCGGCTTCGTCATCGCGCCCGAGGTTTTCTGAAGGGCTTCCTTCGAATACCGTGACGTACAGGCGGTTTTTGTCAATCTTGAGCACTTCTACCAAATACTCCCAAGCCCATTCGATAGCCTCCCGCTTGAAATAATTACCGAACGACCAGTTTCCGAGCATCTCGAACATGGTATGATGGTAAGTGTCGTGCCCGACTTCCTCGAGGTCGTTGTGTTTTCCGCTTACCCGCAGGCATTTCTGCGAATCGGCTACCCGTTTGTATTTAGCGGGCCGGTTTCCCAGGATAATGTCCTTGAACTGGTTCATGCCGGCATTGGTGAACATGAGCGTAGGGTCGTCCTTTACGACCATCGGCGCGGAGGGAACAATCTGATGCCCCTTGGAAGCAAAGAATTGCTTGAAGGATTCCCTGATTTCTTGTGCGGTCAGCATATCGTTTTGTCTTTTGTTCGTCTAAGAAAAAGGCTTCCCCCTTACCAGCGGGAAGCGGCGCAAAGGTACGATTTATTAGCGGAAAACGGCTTATAGCCCAAGGTGTATTTTTCAATCCCTCCCGCGCGGCATCCCCAAAGCGGGGGCGCTTCCGGGGGAAACCTCCTGCACTTTCCCGGAAAAGCGCCCGCGCTTCCCGGCACTTCCCGCGCCGCCGTCCCCGCGGGCGGGCGGCGCAGCTTCAGGCAAGCAGCGAGGTGGCCTCGCCGGGGACATGTGTCGTCCGGATACGCCACTCCGCAGGAAAAAGGTTATTGCTGCGGTTGCCCAGGTTTTTGGCGAAGCCCAACGGCACGGAAGCGTAAGTGAGCAGGACGATGCCCCGGGGCGTCCCCTCCGGGAGCTGCAGGCTCTCGCGCCGCAGGTAAGCCACGGCCTGGGCGTAAGGCAAGTCCACCTCGGGGAAGCTGCCGCGCCGCAGCGCCAAGCTCAAGGCCAAGGCGGGATGGGGCAGCCAGTCGCGCCCGCGCGCCACGCAAAGCGGCACGCCCGCCGACAGTACCTTCACCCCCCTCTCCCGCAGCAGGGCAAGGAAAGCCGGCAGTTCCCCGCCGACGGCCGAGGCCGCCGACCCGTCATCCCACAGCACCCAAGGCTGCGCGCCCTGCTGCAGGCAGTCCGTCCACAGGGGCGGCACTTTCATCGGCACCGCCCCCCGCGCACCGCGCGCCTTGGCTTTCGCCGCCCGCGCCACGGCAGGCGACCGGGAGTCCGAAGTCTTCCGCAGGAGGCAGCAGAAGAATCCCTCGCCCCGCAGCCGGTGGGGCAGGAAACGGCAAGCCGGGAGTGGCATCTCCTCCCCGCCTTCGGGGAGGCTACCCGCTATGCCCCACCCGGGCGCGGCGGGCAGAACCACGGGCTCCGCCCCAAGATGGCGGCAGATCCAGCGCACGTTGTCCTCGTTTTCGTCCGTGTTGAAAGTGCAAGTACTATAAAGGAACAGCCCCCCGGCGCGCAGGGCCGGCCAGACCCCGGCCACGATGTCGCGCTGCCGCCGCGCACATTGCTCCACGTTGCGCAGGCTCCATTGGGCCACGGCCTCGGCATCCTTCCGGAACATGCCCTCGCCCGAGCAGGGCACGTCGGCCACCACCAGGTCGAACACGCCGCCCAAAGCGCCCCATTCCCCAGCATGGGCGGAAGCGACGATGCAGCCGGGATGGCCCCACTTCTGCATGTTCTCGCGCAAGACGGCAGCACGCTGGGGCACTACCTCGTTGCTCACGAGCAAGCTACCCGAGGGCAGCACGCCGCAAAGCAGCGTACTCTTGCCGCCCGGCGCGGCACACAGGTCCAAGACGCGCTGCGGCCCGTCGAGGAAACGGGACAGGAGGGCGAGGGACATGGAGGAGGCTTCCTGCACGTAGTAGGCACCGGCATGGAAAAGGGGGTCAAACGTGAAGGGGAAACGCCGCGCCAGATAGAACCCCTCGCCACACCAAGGCACCCGCCCCACCTCCGTCCCGGCGGCAAAGCCGCGCACCGTGCCGCCCGCAGCAGCGGCGGATTGCAGCTTGGCGCGGTTGAGGCGGACGCTCGTGTGCGGCTCTTCGGCCGCGACGGCTTGCAGGAAATCGGCACATTCCCCTTCGGGGAAAAGGCGGCGGGCGGCGGCTATGAAATCTTCGGGCAGGGTCATGGAGGGAAAAGGGCTAAGGGTTTCGGGAAAAAGGGGCAAGGCTTCCGGGGAAAAGTGCCGCCGTTTCCCGCGGGAAGCGGCAGCGTTCCCCCTCCGGGGCGGGCAAGGGCGTCAGCGGCGGAACTTGCGCGCCACGCGGTCGTAGGCGGGGGTTTCCACGCCGTGCGCCCGCGCCGCGTCAATCAGGTCGAAGAGTTGTCCTTGGATCTCCGACTCATGTCCGCGGGCCAAGTCCTTCTGTAGCGAAGCAGTGCTGGCCGAGTCGAGCGCGTCGATGACGCGGAGGTTGGCTTCCACCGGGTCTTCGCGGAAGGTGATGCCCATCTTCTCGCCCAAGGCGCTACTCTCGCGGGTAAGGGCCACGAAGGTATCGCGCTCGGGGCCCGGGCGTTGGAGCGCGCCCATGGGCACGTCGTAATAAGCCCCGGTGCAGGCCATGGCGCTGATGAAGCCCCATTTTGCGAACGTGTCCCGCACGATGTCGTCGGAAAGCACGGCCTTGATGCCAGCCGCCCGCAACGTTTCCCGCAGCAACTCCAGTTCCCCGCGCCGCACGCCGTCGCCCTCGCGCGCACCGAACACCAGCCGGAGCACCGGCCCCATCTGCGTGATTTCCCCGGGAGCATTGACGAAACCCACGATATAGATGCACCCGTCGATGACGCGCGCCCCGGGACAGGCGCGGGCGATGCGGGAGCCCGTGCCAAACACGTTGAGCACGGGCAGGACAATGCTGTCGGGTCGTGCGGCACGGGTGATGCACCCGGCCACGCCAGCCACGGAATAACCTTTCACGCAGACCAGCACCAGGTCGGCCGTCCCACGGTAGTCGTCGGCCGTACAGGCGGCCAGGAAGGGGGCGCCCGGCGTCTCCCCGCCCGCAGGGCGCGGCTCCTGTCCGGGCGCATATACGGGCAAGACGACCTCGCCCTTCAAGTCGGAGTGGAACTTGAGCCCGCTGTCGAGCATGCGGCGCAGGTGCTCGCCGCGGGCTATGCAGCATACTTCATGGCCGGCCAGCGCCAGGAATGCGGCCAACGAGCCGCCCACGCCGCCGGTGCCTACGATGAGACATTTCATAACGTACGGTATTTTTGAGGAAAACGTGCGGCGCTTTTTCCGAAAACCTCCGGCACTTTTGTACCAAAGTGCCGCCTGCTTTCGCCCGGTGCGCCGCATCCCGGGGCGGGAGGGGGCTACACGTTGAAACGGAAGTGCATGATGTCGCCGTCCTGAACGACATAGTCCTTCCCCTCGATGGCCAACTTCCCGGCCTCACGCACGGCGGCTTCCGAACCGTAGCGGATGAAGTCGTCGTATTTGATGACCTCCGCGCGGATGAAGCCCTTCTCGAAGTCGGAATGGATGATGCCCGCGCACTGCGGGGCCTTGCTGCCCTTGCGGTACGTCCAAGCCTTCACTTCCATCTCTCCGGCCGTGAAATACGTCTCAAGTTGCAGCAGTCGGAAGGCCGACTTGATGAGCCGGTTGACGCCCGACTCCTGCAAGCCGACGGACTCGAGGAACATTTTCCGGTCTTCATACGTGTCCAGCTCGGCTATGTCTTCCTCCGTCTTGGCAGCCACCACAAGCACCTCGGCCTCTTCACCGGCGACCGCCGCGCGCACCGCCTCGACATATTGGTTCCCGTCCACGGCCGAAGCCTCGTCCACGTTGCATACGTACAAAACAGGCTTGTTGGTCAGCAGGAAAAGGCCGTGCGCTATTTGCTGTTGCTCCTTGCTTTCCCACCGCACCGTCCGCGCGGGGCGGCCTTGGGACAGCGCTTCGCGGTAGGCCTCCAGCACCTCGCACGCGGCGCGCGCCTCCTTGTCGCCGCCCGTCTCGGCCTGTTTCCTGACGCGCTGGAGGCGGCCCTCCACGGTCTCAAGGTCTTTCAGCTGGAGCTCCGTGTCGATGATTTCCTTGTCCCGCACCGGATCGACACGGCCATCGACATGTACGACATTGCCATCGTCGAAACAACGGAGCACATGGATGATCGCGTCCGTTTCCCTTATGTTTGCCAAGAACTTGTTGCCGAGGCCTTCGCCTTGGCTCGCCCCTTTCACCAAGCCCGCTATGTCTACTATCTCAACCGTGGCCGGTACGACGCGGCCGGGATGGACTATCGCGGCCAAGCGCCCGAGCCTTTCGTCGGGGACGTTGATGACGCCCACGTTAGGCTCAATGGTACAGAAAGGAAAGTTGGCCGATTGCGCCTTTGCGCTCGACAAACAGTTGAAAAGGGTGGACTTCCCCACGTTGGGCAGCCCGACTATTCCGCATTGGAGGCTCATATCTTCTTCTTGAGTTAATGGGGTCTGTATTGTTGATGCAGGCGCAAAGATACGAAGAACAAACCGTTCGGCGAAACCCCTTGCCGCTTTTCGCGAAAAGCGGCAAGGCTTTTGCAGGGAAACGCACGCGCTTCCCGCGGAAAGGGGCGGCACTTCCCCCAAGGAGGCGTGCCCCCCGGAGGCCAGCCCCGGGACGCCGGGGAAGGCGGCGGAGGGGCTCAACGGGCGGACTTGCGGCGGTTGCACGTGCGGCAGAGCATCTGGCAGTTCTCTTCCACGGTGCGCCCGCCCTTGGCCCACGGCACAATGTGGTCGGCCTCCATCTGCCCGTAATCGAATTCCCCGTGGCAGAGCGGGCAGACGTGCCCCTGTTTCTCCCAGGCGGCGAGCTTGATGTCTTCGGGAAAGGCGCGCAAGTCAAGGTGGCGCTCGTCGCCCGTCAGGACATAGGGTATGATGCCTTTCGGGCGTTGCACCTCGCCGTCGAGCAGGAGTTGCGCGATGCGTCGGCCGAGGGCGGCAGTGTCGAGCGCCTGCGTGCCGTAGGTGTCGTAGTAAAGGGCCCAGTCGTGGCCTTTCATGATGCGGCGGAACTTCTTCGGGTCGAAGTTGGTCAGGGCCCAATTCAGCACGTTTTGGAAGTACGTCCACAGGTTGTTTGCGTTGGGGTCGTGCTGGTGGCCGGCCATGTAGCCCACGGCGGTCTGCGGCTTGCCTTGGCGCGTCTCGTGCCCGGCCATCCACTCCAGCGCCTTCCGCAGGAAGTCTTGGCGGATGGGCGTACCGTCCACCAAGTCCTTGCCCAAGCGGTAGGCGCCGCAATTGGACTTGGAAAAGTGGCGTTTCGCGTCCGAAACGAACGGGCCGGCATAGACCGCGTTGCGTATTTCCTGCTCGTTGAGCGGCTTGCCCGCTATGTTGATGGTCTTGAACCACTCCAGCTTTTCCGAGGGTTCGCCCGCGCAGACGTAGACTATAAGGGGATAGTCGAGGATGCGCCGCTGCACATCGGAGGGCTGGTTGAAGAAGTTCTTGAAATCGACCGAGAACTTTCCGGCCACATACTGGCACAGCGAGAGCGTGCGCTGCTGCCCGTCCATCACCTCGTAGGGGCATTCCGCGTCGTCGCTGCGGCGCACCCAGTACATCACGTTGAGCGGATAGCCTTGGAGCACAGCGCGGATGACGGCCTGCTGCTCCGCTTCGCTGTAGATGAACTCGCGTTGGTAGGGAGGGCGGATGTCCAATTGGCCGTGATAGCCGCGCACGCCCTGCTCTTCGTTGTTGGTATAGCCGTCGACTACTTCGCCTACGGTTATTTTCTTTTGCTCAATGGTCATCATGGGACTGCTGCTTTTTTGGTTTTTCTTACTTACATCTTAGATTCTGCGCTTGATAAATAGACGCTTATACTTACGTTTCCCGTCAACAAGGGGCTGGGCAACACGACTCGTAGCAAGCCACAATCCATTAGAAAAGCCTTTCCCTTCGCTTTCTGTTGCACCTATTATTTCGAATTGCTCAGGGTTATATTTGTCGAGGAACGTGACGGGTATGCCCATTACGCCGTCGTAATCGCACGGGATATCAGCGGTTTTGCTTACTTCTATGGCATCGTAGTTGTCATACTTCGGGTACTCTACGGGTGAATAGTGGCATACGAGGTCAAGTTCCTCGTAGCGTTTAGGTATTTCTATATTGGTGAACCAAGTAACACCCGATACACGTATCATCCCCTTCCTATGGTCATTTGCCACAGCAGTGTCCTCATAAGGGGAAAGAAAATGCGCCGCATTTCCCTTGAAGCCATAGCCTAACCAAAGTTTATTACCTCGTATTAAGGGAAATATCTCCTTATAAGTCAAGGCATTCTGGTGGCCGATTATGAGAAATTTCTTGCCGTGCTCCATCAGTTGTGCCACGTATTCGCGGAAAAGGGAGAAGGGCGGATTGGTCACTACGATGTCGGACTGCTTCAAGAGCTCTATGCATTCGTGCGAGCGGAAGTCGCCCGTTTCGAGCTGGGAGCAGACGTTCTTTCCGTTTTGCAGCAGGACACGCACATCGGAGAGGTCGACCGCGCCGTCGCCGTTGAGGTCCTTCACTTCGGTAATCTCTACCTTGTAGGCCGGTTTCGCCGGGGCTCCGGCAAATCCGTCGAAGGGAAGGAGCAGCTCGTTGCCCTGCACGGGCGAGCCATCGTAGCAGGTGCAGATGAGCCGGCGAAGGCCGAGCTGGTTGAAGTGGAGGGCGAAATACTTGAAGAAGTTGCTCTCATAGGGGTCGTCGCAGTTGCAAAGCACGGTTTTGCCCCGGAAATGCGGCCAATAGTGCTGCAACTCGCGCTCGATGTCGGAGAGTTGCGTGTAGAACTCGTCCTTCTTTGCCGCCTTCGCGGCGTTGAGTCGTTTGTTTGCCATGGGCGATTGATAGTCTAAACGCGGCATCGGTGCTATCAATCGCCTGCACGCAATAAGAAAAGGGCATGGCCATCTTATTGCGTCCTGCGAGGCAGCCTAGGAATGAAGCCTCTCCACATTTAATAAGCGCCACACCCTTATGGGCGTGAGCATAGCTTATTCCAAATGTGGAGAGCATTCCTGGGCGGAATTCCTTACCTATTATTTTCGGTATCCTTATATCTTTTGCTACAAAGTTTCCTAGGCTTTTAGCAGAACGCGAAATAATAGCTAATGCTTCGTATGGGTCAATATGTCGTTTGTCTCTCGTTAGTTTACTTCATAGGCAGTGGTTTCGTGTCCCGCGGCGGGGACGTTTGGGGCAAAAGTAGGGAATTTCTGCAAAAAAGTGCCTGCGCTTCCCGGAAAAAGCGCTTGCGCCCCACGGCAAAAGCGGCAAGGCGGCCGGCAGGGAGGCGCGGGGGAAGGGGCTCAGAGGCGTATGTGGCGCGCCGAAACAGGCTGGCGGAGGAAGAGGGAAGCCGAGGCGTCGAACTTGCCGGCGGCCTCGGTGGTGAGGTAAACGCACTGCCCGCCGCGCGCGCAACGCTGCTCGATTTCGGGATGGCGGCGGAGGTAAGCGTCCAGGCTGGCAGCCACGTAGCCGCCTTGTGCCAGGACTTCCACCCCGGGAGGGAGGACTTGGCGTATCTTGGGCAGGAGCAGGGGGTAGTGGGTGCAGCCCAGAATGAGCGTGTCGATGAGGGGGTCGCGGGCAAGGAGCTGGCCGAGGTACTTATGCACGAAGTAGTCGGCGCCAGGCGAGTCGTGTTCGCCGTTCTCCACCAGCGGCACCCACAGGGGGCAGGCCTGCCCGTTGACCACGATGCCGGGGTAGAGTTTGTGTATTTCGAGCGTATAGCTCTGCGAAAGGATGGTGCCCGCCGTGGCCACAACGCCCACGTGGCGGCTGCGGGTGAGCGCCCCGAGGGCTTCGACGGTGGGGCGGATCACGCCCAGCACGCGGCGCGAAGGGTCGATAAGTGGCAGGTCGCGCTGCTGGATGGTGCGCAAGGCCTTGGCCGAAGCGGTGTTGCAGGCCAAGATAACCAGCGGGCAGCCCATGGAGAAGAGCTGCCCGACGGCTTCTTTGGTGAACTCATATACGACGTCGAAAGAGCGTGTCCCGTAAGGCGCACGGGCGTTGTCACCCAAGTAGAGGTAGTCATACTGGGGCAAGCGGGCGCGGATGCTCTCGAGTATCGTAAGGCCGCCATAGCCGGAGTCGAAGACTCCTATCGGCCCAGTGCTCATGTCTGCGTGAGGGGGCTTATTGCGCGCCGACTTTGGCCTTGATCTCGTCGGTAAGATCGATGCTTACCTTGTCGTTCACGTAGGGGATGCTGGTGGAATTGAGGTCGAAGATGTAGGTCATTCCCTGCGTATCGCCCACGGACTTCACCGCATCATTGATCTTGAGCACGATGGGTTCCATCAGCTTCTGCTGCAACTGGGAGAGGTCCTGGTCGGCGAACTGGGCGTACTCCTGCACCTTTTGCGCCATGTCCTGCAGCTCCTTCTGGCGGCGTTCGGCAATGTTCTGCGGCAAGGAGTCTTGCGCGCTCAGGAATTCCTCCAGTGTCTTCTGGTATTCGGTGGTGATGCGCTTGTACTCGTCGTCGTGCATTTTGCTCTGCCTGTTCATCTCATTTTGTGCTTGGGTGAACTCGGGCATGCCTTGGAGCACGTCGCTGCTCCTGAAATGTCCGAGCTTGATGGTTTGTGCCGCAGCACTCATAGGCAGCGCGATGAGCGCCGCCAAGGCAAGTTTCTTGATCATGATTCGCTTTTGGTTTATAGTTTATTGTTTTGGATGCATGCAAGGTAACACAAAAAGGCGGTCAGTTGGCATAACCGAGCTTGGTGAGCACTTCGTTGCTGATGTCGATTTTGGGCGTGGCATATATGACGCTGCTGGCCGAGGCGCGGTCGATGACCATGGAATAGCCCTTCAACTCGGCCACTTCCTTCACGGCATTGTAGATTTCGTCCTGTATGGGCGCCATGAGGCTCTCGCGCTTCTTGTAGAGTTCGCCCTCGGGGCCGAAATATTTGTGCTTGAGGTCGCGGGCTTCCTTCTCCTTGGTCGTGATTTCTTCCTCGCGCTTGGTCTTCTGCTCGGCAGAGAGGAAGACGCTTTCGCTCTGGTAGTTCTTGTAGAGCGTCTCGGCCTCCTTGGCCAAGGTCTCCACTTCCGCCTGCCAGCGGCGGGAGGACTGGTTCAACTGCTCGTTGGCACGCTCATAGGCGGGTATGTTCTTCAGGATATACTCCATGTCGACTAACGCGTACTTCTGCGCGGAAGCAAATGAAGCGGCGCAGAAAAGGACGATGAGGATAAGAAATGTCTTTTTCATAATGCGTGCGTTTTTTTAGGTTGTTGCAAAGGTTTTTCCAAAAAGTGCCGCCGGTTTCCCGCAAAAGGGGCAAGGCTTCCGGAGGAAAGTGCTTCAGAATTCTTGGCCCAGGACGAAGTGGAACTGGCTGCCGCCATACTCTTTCGACCCGAATACCTTGTCGAACCCGTATCCCCAGTCTACGCCCATCAGCCCCACCATGGGCAAATACAGGCGAAGGCCAAAGCCGGCCGAACGTTTGAGGTCGAAAGGATTGAAACTGCTCGTGCGCGTCCAGCAATTCCCGCCTTCGAGGAAGCCGAGGGCGTATATAGTCGTGCTTGCTTCGAGCATGAGGGGGAAACGTAACTCAAGCCCCAAGCGGGTGTAAGCATAGCCATAATAGGCACTGTTCGGCGTAAGGGCGTTGTTCTCGTAGCCGCGCAGGGCGATGTTCTCCGTGGCATACGTCGTATAGCTCGTCATTCCGTCGCCACCCATCATGAAGGTTTCAAACGGGGAGCGCTTGTTTTTGTCGTAACAGCCCACGAAACCGAATTCGGCGCGGGTCATCAGCACCAAGTTGTGCGTCCCGCCCGTCAGCGGAGTATAGGTCTTGGACTTGAACTTCCACTTGTGGTACTCGACCCACTTGAACATCTTGTTGTAATCGTCTTGGTTGCTCTGGTCGTAGGCCGAGTAATCCACCCCGTCCCACAAGGAGTAAGGCGGAGTCACCTGCACGGAAAGGGAAAATTCGGAGCCCCGGCGCGGGTAAATCGGGTTGTCCGTAGAATTCCGGCTCAGCGTCAATGTCAAGTTCAGGTTGTTGCACGTGCCGTCCGTGACGGGGAAATAGGCCCAATCCTTCAGGATATAGCGCGTATACGCCAGCTCGGCCATGATTTGGAAGTAGTTGTCCGGCCAAGAGAGGCGCTTTCCCCAGCCGACCGACACGCCAATGAGCTGGACAGACTTGTCCGGATCGTAATAGTTCGCGTAGTTGCTGTAATAACTATTGTAGCTCCCATAGCCGTAGTAGCCGCTATAAAGCGTGTTGTAGTAGTTATCGTAATAACTGCTATTGTAATACAGGCTGTTCACGTCCGTTTGTTTCGAATAGAAGGCCGATACCGTGAAAGAGTTCGGGCGCTTTCCGCCAAACCACGGGTCGTAATACGAAATACTGTAGCTCTGGTAGTATGCGGCATTCGTCTGTCCGCTCAGGCTCAGGGTCTGCCCGTCGCCTTGGGGCAGTATTCCCCGGCTGTTGCGCCCGGGGTGGAAGATATTGGCGACGGAGAAGTTCGTGAACTTCAAGCCGATTCTCCCGATAAGCCCCGTCTGCCCCCAGCCCAAGGAGAACTCCACTTGGTCGCTACCCTTGGGCGTCAAGCCATAATGGAGGTCGACTGTCCCGTTCTCCGGGTTCGGTATTTGGCTGAAGTCTTGGGCTATTCTCTCTTGGTCGAAGTGTCCCATCTGCATCAGCTCGCGCATGGAACGCATGATGGCGTCGCGGCTGTACAGCTGCCCCGGCTTGGTATACAATTCGCGGCGGATGACGTTTTCGTAGACCCGGTCGTTTCCGCTGATGACTACCTTGTTTATCGTCGCTTGCCTGTCCTCGTGGATTTGGATCTCCAAGTCTATCGAATCGCCGTCTATATTGGTTTCCACCGGGATTACCTGCGCCCACAGGTAACCGTTGTTGGCATAAGCGGCGCTCACTGCATCTTCGTCCTGGAAGAGGCGCTCGTTCAACATTTTCTGGTTGTATACGTCGCCATTGCCGAGGCGGAGCGTATGATTGAGGTAGTCGGTCGGGTAGACAGTGTTGCCGAGCCACGTCACATTGCGCAAGTAATATTTCTGCCCCTCCGAAAGAGTCAGGTAAATGTCCACCGTTTTTTCGTCATAGTGAGCCACGCTGTCGAAAACGATCTCGGCATCGCGGTATCCGAGCTCGTTGTATTTTTCAATGATCAAGGCCTTGTCTTCCTCGTAGTTGCTCTCTATGAATTTCTTCGTGCGGAAGAAGTTGCGCAGCTTTCCCTTTTCGTTTGTCTTCTTCATCACCCGTTGCAACTTGGAGGGGGTCATGGCCGCAACACCGTCGATATAGATCTTGTGGACTTTGATTTTCTCCTTTTTATCTATATGTATATTGACGAAGACTTGGTTTTCGCTGGAAATGTCGGGCTGCTGGTCGATGATTACTTCCGCGTTCTTGAACCCTTTGCTGTAGAAATAGCGCTTGATGTAGGTCTCGGCGCGGTCAGTCATGTCGGGGGTTATCTGGTTTCCCTTTATGAAGCCTATCTGTGCCTCCAGCTCTTCCTTCTCTTTCTTCTTGACCCCGGAGTAGGTGATGCCGGAGATCCTCGGCCGTTGCGTAAGGGCTATTTGCAGATAGGCTTTGTTCCCCTCGACGCGTTCCAGCAGGACACGCACGTCGGAAAAGAGGCCGTTTGCCCAGAAGCGCTTGCAGGCGTTCGTCACTTCGTCACCCGGGATGGTGATAATCTGCCCCAGGCTCAGGCCCGAAATGCCGAGCAGGAGCGTCTGGTCTTGGTCTTTGATTCCGGTGAAGTTGATACCCGCCAATTCGTATTGCCTCGGCCTTTCGTAATCGACCTCAGGCGTTTCGCCTCTCAGCTCGGGCACGTCGGCCGCCAGCGTGTCGGGGCTTGTAGTTTGTGCCGCTGCTGCGCAGAACGGCAAGATGCAGAGAACCCAGAATATGCGTTGGAGTCGGTTCATTTATCTATTTCGTTTGTCCGGCCGCCCTTGCGGCCCTTTTGTTAGTTTGATGCAGTACTTTTTCGCCTTTCCCTTGCCGCTTTTTCCCGGAAGCCTTGGGGGAAAAGCGTGCCGGGGCAGGCATTTTCACTTCAGTTGTTCGCTTGTCCGCCCGAAGCGCCGCTCGCGCCTTTGGTATTCCGCGACGGCTTTCCTCAGTTCCTCCTCCCGGAAGTCCGGCCAGTAGGTATCGCAGAAATAAAGTTCGGAATAGGCGCTTTGCCAAAGCAGGTAGTTGCTCAGGCGTTGTTCGCCGCCCGTCCGGATGAGGAGGTCGGGGTCGGGCATGTAGGAGGTGGCCAGGTTCCGGTCAATGACCTGTTCGTCGATGTCCGCGGGCTTCAGGGTCCCGTCCTCCACCTGCTGTGCCAAGAGGCGCATCGTGCGCGTCAGTTCCCAGCGGGAGGAGTAGCTCAAGGCCAAGGTCATGCACATGCCCGTATTCGAGGCAGTACGCCGGATGCAGTGGCCAAGGGCTTGCCTGACGGGGGCTGCCAGTTTCTCCTCTTCCCCGATAATGCAGAAGCGGATGTTGTTCTTCATGAAAATCTCTTCCTCCAGCCTTTCGATAAGGAGGTTCATGAGTGCGGCCACTTCTTCCGCCGGGCGGCTCCAGTTCTCCGTGGAGAAGGTATAAAGCGTGAGGAACTTGATGCCCATGCGGGCAGCCTCCTCGGCCACGGCGTGTACGCTGTCGGCCCCGGCTTGGTGGCCGAAACTGCGTTCCCGCCCCCGTTGTTTGGCCCAACGCCCGTTGCCATCCATGATGATGGCCACATGGGCGGGCAAGCGCCCTTGGTCTATTTGCTCTGAGAATGCCATTTCGTACCCATTTCAGTCATCTAATTTATTACAATTCGCGCACCGCGGGAAAAGGTCATACGAGACATATATCACGGTGAACGCATAGCTGTCGCGGTTCTTGAAGAACCCGCTCTTGATCCGGTAGGGGTCTACGAGAGGGGCAGCCCCGTCCGTCACGTCGAGCTCGTCGCTTAGCGAGAAACGCAAGGAGAGTTCCAAGCCGACGTTCCAGCGCGGGCGGAACTTATACTTCACCCCCACGCCCACAGGCACGTTCATCGTGACAATCCTGCGGGCGGGAGCAGGGGCAAACGTAAGCCCGAGGCCGCCGGTTATGTAGGGAGTGAAACGGCGGTAGCCCAAGAATTCCTGGCCAATGCCGTAACCCCAGAAATTAGCCTCGAGCTGCACGCCGAGGTCGTACAGCGTGCGCGAGAAACTGCTCTCGTAGGGGAAGCCGTCGCTCCTGTCCACTCCTCCGCTAATGCCTGCCATCGCCAAGTTTCCTTTCAAGGCCAAACGGGGATTGAGCACGTAGCGTGCCAAGATTCCTCCCATCGGGCGTGTATTCTTGTAGGGCGTCGTGTAGTTTGCGTCGCCCAAATAGTAAGACCCCCCAGCCATCACGCCCAGCTCCATGCGGTACACTTCCTCCTGTGCCGCAACGCCAATAGGGGCGAGGAGCAGGAGTGTGGTACAAAAGAACTGGAAGCAACGTATCATCGGCAGGCATCATTTCAAGCATTATACCGGGGGATTCAGATGTTATAACTGTTCAACCTTCCCCGGAAAAGCGTGGCGGACCCGCGTGAGCTGGAGCAGAAGACAATCCAGATGTAGCGTTCGTCGTCGGTAAAGGCCGAGAAATACGACCTGCCTTGGAAAGTCTCGGGGAAGAAAGTGTAGTTTGCATGGTAATCCCAATAAAGCCCTTTCGAGGTGTAGTACTCGGTGAAAGCGTCGCTGCCCGTGCCGCCGAAGACGTAGAAGTCGTCATCCCCGTAACGGATCATCTCGTGGTTTTCGTCAAAAGGAAGGTAATATCCCACCGAATCCACCGGCCCCCATGCGCTCCAGTTGAGCAAGCTGTCTTCGGCCGCCAGCAGGCAGTGCCGCCCGAGCGTCTCGTCGGTCAGCCGCCCGAGCAGGGCAACCTGTTCTATCCCGCTGTTGGTGGAGAGCGTATAGAGGCACGGATTGGTCCCGGTACGCGTGAATCCTTCGGCCGAGAAGCTCGTTTGCCACTCGTTGCCCTGCGTGGAGCAATAGAGCCCGCCCTTGATGCCGGACAGGTAGTCGGAGGTCGCGCCGAGCAACGTCTCCACGTCGCCGTCGCGGCTTAGCGACTCTTGGAGCGTCCATGTGCTCCCGTCGGAAGAGACATACACGTTTCCTTCGCCCACGATATAGAGCCTTCCGGCAAAGACGATGGGGGAATTATAGTCAAATTGCCCCGGCGTACTTTCCGAGCGCCAAGCCGTGGGGTCGTCGGACGGGGCGGAATAGATGTCCCCGTCTTCGGTAAAGATATAGACACGCCCTTGGTAGAGCAGGGTCTTGAGGCGGCAAGAAAAATCGGGCACGCCCTCGAATTCCGTCCATACGACGGAATCGGTATCTATCTGGTGGACTCTGAACTCAAGTTTTATGACGCTCCACGTCACGGTGCCCGACGCGTCATAGCCCATTGCGCGGAACAAGACGGGGCGGCGGCAATCGACCGAGGAGTCGCTCTGCAAGAGTTGGAACTCGCCCGACTCCAGCTCGAGGTACATGGTGGCGGAGGTACTGATCGTCAGCATCGCGCGGCTCAGGTCACTCTGGTAGGGAAGCGAGTCGGTATTGTAGACCAATACGGTGTCATTCAAGCCGCTCGTCTCGTCAACCGTAAGAGGGTAGTCGGTATAGTCGATGGCATTTCCATAACGGTCGAAGACAGAATCATAAAGGATGGAGTAGATGGTGGTCGATATTTCGACATAGTCCGTGTCGTAATCACGGCACGCAGGCAACGAAAGGAGACCGCCTAAAAGGAACAAAAGAAGTGTGAAATGGGATAAAATCTTCATCTTTTTGGTTCGTCGCTAAGACATTATGACGGGCAAAAGTAGGAACTTTTCCTACTCCACCTTGTTCAATCACGCAAGTTTTATAATAAATTAGTGTTACTCGCCTGCCGTTTAAGGTCATTCATGCAAGAGTTTGCGCGGAAACCGCCTGCACTTTCGCACGGAAGCGCAGGCGGTTTCCCGCAAAAACGGCAAGGCTTTTTTCAGTTTCCGCCCAGTGCCGCGCGCAGCCCGTCCAAGGCTTTGCGCAGGTAGGCACGGGGGCATCCGCAATTAAGCCGCATGAACCCTTCCCCCTCGCGGCCGAACATCGTGCCGCTGTTGAGCGCCATCCGGGCTTTCGTGCTGAAGAGCCGTTCCAATCCCTGCTGCGGCAAGCCCAAGGCGCGGCAGTCGAGGAACATCAGGTAGGAGGCCTCGGGCACGACGGGGCGTATGGCGGGCAGGTGCTCGCGGCAGTACTGCTCGACGAAACGGAAGTTGCCCTCCACGTAGTCCAGCATCTGGACGAGCCAATCCGTGCCGTGGCTGTAGGCCGCCTCGGTGGCAATGGGGCAAAAGAGGTTGCCGCTGGCCAGTTCGTTCTCGTCGAGGAAGCGGAAGAAAGGCTCACGTAGCTCCGGGTTGGGCACGAAGCAGTGGGCGCTGCCCAGCCCGGGCAGGTTGAAAGCCTTGCTGGGGGCCTGGAAGGTGAGGGAAATCTGCCGGGCCTCCTCTCCGGTCGAGGCGAAGGGCGTATGCACGCGGGGCTTGAAAGTAAGGTCGGCATGGATTTCATCGGAGCATACGAGGACGCCTTCCTCGTGGCATACGGCGGCAATCGTTGCCAGCTCTTCCCGTTTCCACACCATGCCGCCGGGATTGTGCGGGTTGCAGAGGAACAACATGCGGCAGCCCCGTATGTCGTGGCGGAAGCGGCCTTCGTTGAAATGGTAGTGCCCCTCGCCGTCGTAGTCCAGCGCGCTCCATACCACCTGGCGCCCGTTGTGCGCCGGAAGCAGGTGGAAGGGGTGGTAGACAGGAGGCATGACCATCACTTTCTCGCCCTCCCGCGTGAAGAAAAGCAGGGCCATGGCCAACGCCGGCACGACGCCGGGCATGAAATGTATCCACTCCCGCTCGACCCGGAAGCCATACCGGTCGCGGTTCCAGCCTATGATGCTCTCGAAATAGGAGTCGCCCTTCAGGCTGTAGCCCAGCACCTCGTGGTCGAGGCGGCGGCGCAGGGCGTCGATGATGAAGGGGGGCGTCTTGAAGTCCATGTCGGCTATCCAGAAAGGCATCAGGTCGTTCCGCCCGTAGAAGGGCTCCATCCCGTCCCATTTGATGCAACCCGTGCCCCGGCGCTCCACCGGTGTGTCGAAATCGTACTGTACGTGTTCCATGTTTCTATCGTCATTTGAGGTTGTTTCCTTCCTGTCCCCCCGCGCCCTTCCTCTCGGCCCATTCTTCCAAGAGGCGGCGCAAGAAGGGTTTCGGCTCGCGGCCGCGGTCGAAAAGCAGGGGGTAGTCGTGCCGCCCATGCACGGGGAAATTGTTCTTCCACGAGTCTCCGTCAGTCAATCCCCATGCGGTCACGCGGCTGATGCAGTCCGCGTTGCGCACAAAGAGGTCGAAAAACTGGCGCATGCGTGCATTCCATTCCTGCGAGACCTCCGCGGGAAGGCCGTCGGGATAAGGGTCGATTTCCCGGCGGTAGGCAGCCGTATCGGAGACGTCGGCACTGGCGGTAACAAAAGGAAGGGCGCTCATGTCCCATTCTGTCACCATTACTTTCACGCCCGCCCCGGCAAAGGCGCGGATGCTTTGCTCGAACTGCCCGGCGTCGGGGTAGTCCATGCCCATATGACCCTGCATCCCGACGGCATCGATGCGGATTCCTTCCGATTTCAGCCGGCGCACAAGGCGTACCACGGCATCACGCCGCCCGGGAACGTCCATCCCGTAGTCATTATAATAAAGCTCTGCCTCCGGGTCCGCCTCATGGGCGTAGCGGAAGGCGAGCGCGATGAACTCCTCGCCGAGGATCTCGTAGAATGGGGAGCGGCGGAAAGAGCCGTCTTCGAGAATGGCTTCGTTCACGACATCCCACCCTTTCACCCGGCCACGGTAACGGGATACGATGGTTTGTATGTGGGTTTTCATACGCTGCCGGAGTATTTCGGGCGAGACATCATGCCCTTTCCCGTCTTTGCAGAACCACGATGCCAACTGGGAGTGCCAGATGAGGCAATGACCGACGACAAACATGCCGTTTTCCTCGCCGAAACGGACAAAGCGGTCAGCCGCTTCAAAGTCGAACCGCCCCTCCTCGGGATGGATCGTCTGGCACTTCATGCAGTTTTCCGCCACGATGGAATTGAAATGCGTGCGTATCAGCGCGCAATCCGCCCCCTCCGGATGCCTCATCTGCCAGTCGTTTACGGCAACCCCGACAAGGAATTTCCCTTCGACCGCTTCCCGCAACGGGGGGAAAGCACTCCCCCCTTGGGGAGAAGTGCCAAGGACGCCAGGCTGCAGCCCGGCACAACAGAGTAAGAAAAGAAGTAATTTTGCCTTCATTGCCTATTCCTCCATAAATCCCTCCCTTTGCAGGAAAACACCCCGCCTTGCCCTTCCGGGCAAACGGCGGCAGAGGTTTCCCCGCAAAGGGAGGATTGGCCTATTCGCCCGACTTGCCTCCAAACTCCATGAGATAAGCCTTGATGAAAGCATCAATCTTGCCGTCCATCACGCCCGACACGTCGCTTGTCTGGTAGTTCGTGCGGTGATCTTTCACGCGGCGGTCGTCAAACACATAACTGCGTATCTGCGAACCCCATTCGATCTTCTTCTTTCCCGCCTCGATTTTGGCCTTTTCGGCCAAACGGTGCTGCATTTCCTTGTCATATAATATGGAACGCAGCAGGCGGAGGGCATTTTCCTTGTTCTTCGGCTGGTCGCGCGTCTCGGTGTTCTCGATGAGGATTTCCTCTTGCTCGCCGGTATACGGGTCCGTGTACTGGTAGCGCAAGCGGACACCCGACTCTACCTTATTTACATTCTGCCCTCCCGCGCCACCGGAACGGAACAAATCCCAAGAGATCAAGGCCGGATTGACCTGCACCTCAATAGTATCGTCTACAAGCGGCGTGACGAACACGGAAGCGAAGGAGGTCATGCGTTTTCCCTGGGCGTTGTAGGGCGAAACCCGCACCAGGCGGTGCACGCCGTTCTCGCCCTTCAGGTAGCCATAGGCCGATTCGCCGAGGATTTCCATGGTGACCGTCTTGATGCCCGCCTCGTCTCCTTCCTGGAGGTTGGAGACCGTGAGCTTATAGCCATGCGCCTCTGCCCAGCGCATGTACATGCGCATCAACATTTGCGCCCAGTCCTGGCTTTCCGTGCCGCCAGCCCCCGAGTTTATCTTCAACACGCAGTCCATCTGGTCGGCCTCCTCCTGGAGCATGTTGCGCAACTCCAAGTCTTCCACGGCCTTGAGGGCGGCGGAATAGGCGGCATCGACTTCCTCTTCCGTCACGAGTTCCTCGTGCGCGTACTCGTAGGCCAGTTCCAGTTCCTCGCACAAGGAGTCCACCTTGCGGTAGCTTCCAATCCAATTTTGCAGGCTTTTCACCTTTTTCATCTGCGCCTCGGCGCGCTTGGCGTCGTCCCAAAAGTCGGGAGCCTGCGTGCGCAGTTGCTCTTCTTCCAGTTCTATTTGCTTCTGGTCGATGTCAAAGATACCTCCTCAGCGCATCCTTGCGCTCTTTCACGTCTTTTAATTGGTCTGTGGTAATCATACTTTTTTTGTTTTTATATAGGTTAATACTCCATTTGAGCCCGTGGTTTTCGGGAAAAGCGCCAAGGCTTTTCCCCAAGGGTTCCGGCACTTCCGGGAAAAAGCGCCGGGACTTTTCCCGTCAGCGCCGCTCCCTCCCGGCATCGATGCGCAGGAAGATAAACAACAACAGCGTGAACCCCCAGAGCGACGAGCCCCCGTAACTGAAAAAGGGGAGGGGGATGCCGATGACCGGCGTGAGCCCCAAAACCATCCCCACGTTGATAAGCAAGTGGAAGATGAATATGGAAGCCACGCAATAGCCATAGATCCGGCCAAAGGCATGCGACTGCCGCTCGGAAAGGGCGATAATCCGCAAGATAAGAGCCAGGAACAAGACGAGGACCAAAGCGCTCCCGATGAAGCCCTCCTCCTCGCCCACGGTGCAGAAGATGAAGTCCGTGTCTTGCTCCGGCACATACTTCAGCTTCGTCTGCGTACCGTTGAGGAAGCCTTTCCCGCCCAGCCCACCGGAGCCAATGGCTATCATCGACTGCCTTACGTTGTAGCCCGCCCCAGCCGGGTCATCCTTCATGCCCAACAAAACCTCTATGCGGATACGCTGGTGGTCTTTGAGCCCGCTATAAAAGAGGCGCTCGCCTGAAAAGATAAATACGGTGCTCCCCAGGACGAAAGCGCCGATGAGCAGGTATTTGTAGTCACGGTCGGCCAGCCACCAGTAAGCCAAATAAAGCGCAATGGCCGCACAAAGGCCGACAAGCGCGTAATTGATATTGAAAGGCACGAAACAGTCGGACACGACCGCCACGAGCAACACGCCTGCGGCTCCCAGCAAGATGTGGCGGGCGATGCCCTTGCGCTTGGGCAGGTAGAGCTTAAGCATGCCGAGCACGGAGAGCGGGACCGTGAGCAGCATGGCAAACGAGCCGACAGGCGTAACCTGGTCGGGCAGGAAGGTAGTCCCGAAACGAATGGTGACGACAAAATAGGCCACCGCGCAAAAGCAAGAGTAGAGAATCGCCCCCGGCATTCCCTCGCGATAGAGCATTAGCAAGAAAGAGAGGTAGACCAACGCGGAACCGGTCTCACTCTGGGCAATGATGAGCAGGATGGGAAGCAAGATGATGGCTGCCATCTGCAGGCAATGCCTTGGGTTGTTCATTGAAAACCCGTACGTACTCATGTATTTGGCCAAGGCCAAAGCCGTGGTGCACTTGGCAAATTCCGCAGGTTGCAGGCGCACGGGGCCAAGGTCAAGCCACGAATGGGAACCTTTTACGTCGCTGGAGACGAAAATGGTGACGAAAAGCAGCAAAAGCATGATGAAGTAGGCGGGAAAGGCGAACATATCGTACAAACGCACTTCGAGCATCAGCAAAATGAAGCCTATCCCGCAGGCACAACATATCCACACCATCTGTTTCCCTGTCCGCGAGTCCCAGCTGAACAGCTCGGTTTCGCCAAAATCGTAGCTCGCGCCGTAAATGCTCACCCAGCCAAATGCGACAAGGACCACGTAAAGTACGATAACCGCCCAGTCTATGTTCCTAAAGAGGCTACCTTTCCTGGATTCCATAGTGTATTACGGTATTACTGATGCGCTCGGCCACAGCTTCGTTGCGCTCCGAAAGTTTCCCTTCCAAGTATTGCTGCATGAGAAGCCCGCCGATGGGGACGGCAAAGGTAGCCCCGAAGCCGCCATTCTCCACATATACGGCGATGGCTATCTTGGGGTCATCCATCGGGGCGAAGCCCATGAAAGCGCCATGGTCGCGCCCTTTGTTCTCCGCCGTGCCCGTTTTTCCACAGGCCTGCAGCTCGGGCATGGTATTGAGCCAATGGCAAGTCCCACCGATGGCGGCGGACCTCATCCCTTGCCGGACGGGGTCGTAATATTGGGGCTGCACAGTCGTGTGGCGGGGGAGGCGAAAGCGTCCTTCGATGGAAGCATCTTCGATGTCCCGCACCAAGTGGGGCGTGATGAAGTAGCCACGGTTGGCTATCGTAGCGCCTAGGTTGGCTATCTGGAGCGGCGTAAGTCCTATCTCGGCCTGCCCTATGCCGATATGGACAATGGTAGCGCCATTCCAACGTCCAGCCCCATACCGCCTGTCGTAGAAGTTCGCATTCGGGATGAAGCCCCTCACCTCTTCGTACAAATCGGTGCCGAGCTTGTACCCGAAGCCCATGGAAACCATGTGATCCTTCCAGACAGTCAAGGCAGAATCCGCATCGGGATACTTGTTGTTCCGCATCATGTAGTAAAGCCCCCAGCAGAAATAAGCATTACACGAGGTGGAAATGGCCGGGACCAAGGAGACAGGCGAAGCGTGGCCATGGCATCTCACCGTGAGACGCCCCAAGCGGAAACCGTGGGGGCAGGGGTAAGGCGTGGAAGCATTGACGATTTCCTCTTGGAGGAACACCAGTCCTTGGGCAGGCTTGAAGGTGGAACCGGGAGGATACACGCCCTGCACGGCACGGTTGTATAGCGGTTTGTAGGGATCGGTAAAGAGGCGTGAGAAAGTCTTCCGCCGCTGTTTTCCCGACATCTGCCGCAAATCGTAGGTCGGCGAGGAGACCATGCAGAGAATCTCCCCCGTGGCCGGCTCGATGGCTACGATGGCGCCGATTTTGTTCCTCATCAACCGCTCGCCAAGAGCCTGCAAGCCGCTGTCGATGGTAAGCGTCAGGTTCTTCCCCGGGACAGGCTTCTGGTCGTATTCCCCGTCCATGTATTGCCCTTTGATGCGTCCGCGCACGTCGCGGAGCAAGATTTTGACTCCTTTCGTGCCCCGGAGTTCTTTTTCATAGTAACGCTCTACCCCGGCTTTGCCTACATAATCGCCCGGGCTGTAATAGTTAAGCGTGTCGTGGTCGAGCTCCCGTTGGCTAATCTCCCCCACGTCGCCCAGCAGGTGGCTGGCTATCGGGCTGTTATATTGCCGTATGTTGCGTTGCCGCACATAGAACCCGTGGAATTTGAACAGTTTCTCTTGCAAGACGCCGCATTCCTCGGCCGTCAGCATGCTTAGGAAAAGCTGGGGCGTATAGCGGGAATAGCCCGGGTTCTTGTTCAGGTTCTTCATATCCGCCATGCCCGTGTCGAATTCTTCCTTGGAGATTTTCACCGTGCGGCAAAAGTCGAGCGTATCCAAGTCCCTGATTTCCGAGACGACAACCATCACGTCGTACATCGGCTGGTTATAGACGAGCAATCGCCCGTTGCGGTCATAGATAATGCCACGCGAGGGGTATTCGACCTGCTTGAGCAAGGCATTGCTCTCCGCGTTCTTCTTGTAGTCGTCGGTCGATACCTGCAAAAGGAAGAGGCGCACCATATAGACCAGCACGACTCCGACAAGGAAGCCGGAGATTACGTACTTGCGGTTTTCGAATTGGGGTCTTTCTTCCATGGCGAACGTCCGGGCAAAGGGTCAGGATATGGGGCGGGGCCTGCCGTCTTGCGCCAAGGAGTCAAGCAGCAAGATGCAGGCTATGGATAGCAAAGCGCTCCCCCCTATGCGGGCGAGCAGCGTGTCGGCCTCGGCGAAGGAGAACGACTGGATGGAAAACAGCGCCACGTGGTGGAGCAAGACGGCAGTGACGCAGTAACGGAGGAAGAAGCCGAAGCCCACACTGTGGATGCCAGGGACGTATTCCTCCGCATCGCCCTTGGCCATGTACAAGCCCAAGACCGAGGGGCGCAAGAAGGCAAGCAGCGTAGTGGCCGCGGCGTTCATGCCCGGCGTGTCGGAAAACATGTCGATGGCGAGGCCCGAACAGAAACCCCATACGAGCAACTTGTTGCGGGAGGCCGACGAAGGCAGCTTC
This sequence comes from uncultured Bacteroidaceae bacterium, assembly GCA_964439955.1. Lineage (GTDB taxonomy): Bacteria > Bacteroidota > Bacteroidia > Bacteroidales > Bacteroidaceae > UBA1794. The sequence continues at coordinate 62,764 of CAYTPX010000001.1, forward strand.
AGGAGCACGTAGAAATACACGAGCGGCGTAGCGTAGCCGAAGACATGTATCTTGTTAAGCACCAAAACCTGCAGCAAGGCCAACAAGACGAAGTTCCCGGTCTGTTTGAAAATATCAGGCATTTCTGGAAAAAGTTATGCGGCTTCCGGCGGAAAGCCTCGGGGCTTTCCACCACTTGCCTTGCGTGTTCCTATTCATTCTGGTCAATGCTTTGCACGGCTTCCTCCTGCAAGCTGCGCAGTTCCGGGTCGAACGTCCGCTCAATCACCCGCGCCTCCGAAAGGTTGCCAAAGTCGGTAGAGAGGATGACTTGCAAACGGAAAGAAAGGCCGTCGTCGGAAGTCGCCACCTCCCCGATGCGCCCCACCGGTATCCCCGAAGGGAAGACTTCCGAATACCCGCTCGTCACGATGCGCCCCCCCTTGCTGAACTTGGCATGGCGCGGTATCCCCTCCAGATAGGCGCAACGCGCGTCGCGCCCGTCCCACGCCAAGGTGCCGAAGTAGTCCGTACCCGCTATCTTGCAGCTGATGCGGCTGTCCGTGTTGAGCAGGGGGATAACCACGGAATAGCGGGACGAGGTAAGATAAACGATGCCTATCACCCCGGAACTTCCCACTACGCCCAACCCGCTCCGCACCCCGTCGGCAGAACCCCGGTTGAGGGTCAGGAAATTCTTGCGCCGGGACAACGAATTATGGACCACCCCGCAATCAATGAGCCGTATCCCCTCCAAAGGGCGGGACAACAGGCTGTCCACCGGGGCCGCACCTGCCTTGAGGAGCGCGTCCTGGAGCTGGCTCAACTGCAACTCGAGGCGCAAATTCTGGTCGGCCAGCTCCTTGTTCTTCTGGCGGAGGCTGAAATAGGAAAGGACTGCGGCTTCCGCCTCGTAAATCTTTCCCGAGACCACATTGGCCGTAGTAAAGAATACACCCTGTTGGTAGCGGTTGAAACGGAATAACAAAGCAAAACTGGCTGCTTCGAGCAAGACGAACAGCAACCAGTAGTTATACCTTACCAGGAAGTCGAGCAGCTTCTTCATTCCCCGTATGCCCCGAAATGTTCCGATTCCCCCTATCGATTACGCGCCCCTACCTCATTAGGAAAGAAAAACGGTCTACATTCTTCAATGCCACGCCCGTGCCCCTCGCCACGGAAAGCAGGGGATCCTCGGCCACATGGAAGTTTATGTTTATCTTATCAGTAAGCCGCTTGTCCAACCCGCGCAGGAGCGCGCCGCCGCCAGCCAGCCAGATTCCATTTTTCACGATGTCGGCATACAATTCGGGCGGCGTGTCTTCCAAGGCGGCCAGCACCGCGGCCTCAATACGCGAGATGGACTTGTCCAGGCAGTGCGCTATTTCCTGATAGTTCACGGCCACCTTCGTGGGAAGGGCGGTCATGCGGTTCGGCCCATCCACTATATAAGGCTCCGGTTCCTCCTTCAGCTGCGGGAGGGCCGCGCCCACGTTAATCTTGATGCGCTCCGCCATCCGCTCGCTTATGCGTATGTTGTGTGTCCGGCCCATGAACTCCTGGATGTCGTAATTGAAGTCATCTCCGGCCACCCGGATGGAGTGGTTCGAAACGATACCGCCCAAGGAAATGACCGCGATCTCCGTACTGCCCCCGCCGATGTCTACCACCATGTTGCCCTCGGGCTTTTCGACATCAATGCCGATCCCTATGGCGGCCGCCATAGGCTCGAAGAGCAAATAAACGTCGCGCCCGCCCGCATGCTCGGCCGAGTCGCGCACGGCACGGAGTTCCACCTCGGTACTGCCCGAAGGGACACCGATGACCATCCGCAGCGAAGGGGTGAAAAGCCGCCGCCGGGAATTGGCTTTTTTTATCAACCCGCGCATCATTTGCTCGCAAGCGTTGAAGTCCGCTATCACGCCATTCCGCAGTGGGCGCACAGTCCGTATGTTGGGCTGGGTCTTTTCGTGCATGAGCGCGGCCTCTTTCCCCACGGCTATCATCTTGTCCGTACGGCGGTCAAGGGCGACCACCGAGGGCTCGTCCACCACAATCTCCCCGTTGTTGATGATGACCGTATTGGCCGTGCCGAGATCCATCGATATCTCTTGTGTGAAGGAGAAGAATCCCATCTTGATTGTCCTCTTTTGTTTTGTTCGGATTAGCGTAGCCCTTTCTCGTATGCCTCAAAGTAAGCATGGATAGCCGTATCGTAGCGCGAGGATACCCCGAAAGCCTCCTTGGCAAAAGCGCAACGCTCCTGGAGCGTTGTCTCGGCGCCCCGGCTGGAAAGGATGTCCATCAAGGGCAGGTACTGCTGCTTGGAAGCGACGATGACCACGTCTTTGTAGTTCTTGGCCCCGGCGCGGATCAGCGAAATCCCGCCTATGTCGATCTTTTCTATGATGTCTTGGTGCGAAGCCCCGCTGGCCACCGTCTGCTCGAACGGATACAAATCCACGACCACGAGGTCTATCTCCGGAATCCCATATTGGGCCATTTGGGCCAAGTCCCCCTCCTCTTCCCGGCGGCAGAGGATGCCTCCGAAGATTTTGGGGTGCAACGTCTTCACCCGCCCCCCGAGGATGGAAGGATAGGTAGTCAGGTCTTCGACAGCCTGGCATGGCAACCCAAGGCTCTCGATGAACTTACGCGTACCTCCGGTGGAGAGGAGCGCCACGCCTTCTGCGTGAAGTTTCTTGAGGATCTCGTCTAATCCGTCTTTGTGGAAGACCGACACCAAAGCGGTCTTGATTTTTCTTGTTTCCGCCATCGCTATAGAATGAGTTTTTGATTTATGCGCCGATAAACTGGCGCAAAGGTACGAAAAAAAGCATTTCCCCTTGCTGACTTTATCCCCAAAACTATTAGTAAAAAAAGGTGTAAAGGCAAAACAGGGGCGCAGTGCCGCAATGGGAAAAGCCTGCCGCAACCGGAAAGGCGGAAGCCTCCGTAACTGTCCTTGCGAGCCCCGGCGTCCGGAAAGGCTGGAAGCCGCGGCTTCACGGGGCATCCCCCTACCCTCCCTTCCTGCAAGAGTCTTCCCGGAAGCCCCCGCACTTCCCCAAAATCCCTGCAGGGCTTTTCCCAAAAAGTGCCGCAGGGATTCACACGAGCCCTCGCAGGAAATTCAGCCTTCACCCGCCGGGTTGGAGACGGTCAGCCCCAGCAAGCGCACAGGGCGTCCCTCCTCCCACCCCTCCTGCAGGAGCCGCTTTGCCAAGGGGAGGAGGTCTTCCTTGCGCCGGAGCGGGACACCGGGGACCGTGAGGCTGCGCGTGTGTTGCGAAAAGTCGGCATACTTTATTTTCAACGTCAGGGTATTGCCTTGGAAACCGGCACTTTCCAGCCGTTCGAGCAGCTCGACGGCCACGTGGTACAGCTCGATGATGAGCTGGCCGCGCTCCGTACGGTCCGCCTCGAAGGTGCGTTCGCAGCCCACCGACTTGCGGTCGGAAAAAGGCTCTACGCGCCTGCGGTCGATGCCTCGGGCAAATTCATAGAAAAGTTGCCCCGCCTTGCCGAACTCGGCACGCAACGACTGCAATGCGTACTGCCTGAGATGCCAACCCGCATGGATGCCCATCCGGTGCATGCGGCGCGCGGTGACTTTCCCCACGCCCCAGAACGACTCGATGGGCAGCAGGTCGATGAACAACTGCTGCTCGTCGGGACGGACCACGAAGAGCCCGTCGGGCTTGCGCTGCTCGGAAGCCACCTTGGCCAGGAAGAGGTTTTGCGCCACGCCGGCAGAGGCCGTCAAGCCGAGCTCATCCCGGATGCGGCGGCGGATGCGGCGGGCAATCTCCACCGGGTTGCCGATTCCCTGTTTGTCCTGCGTCACATCGAGAAAAGCCTCATCGATGGAGAGGGCTTCCACCAAGCCGGTATATTCGCGGAATATGGCGAACACCTGCCCCGACACGGCGCGGTAGCGGTCGAAGTCGGGGGCAACGAAATGCAAGTCCGGGCAGAGCTGCCGGGCTTTCAGCGCGGGCATGGCCGAACGCACCCCGTATTTCCGCGCCTCGTAGCTGGCCGTAGCCACCACGCTGCGGGCGGACTCGTGGCCTACGGCCACGGGTTTCCCGCGGAGTTCCGGGTGGTCCCGCTGCTCTACGGAAGCGTAAAACGCATCCATGTCTATGTGGATTATCTTTTGCCCCGGGAAAAGGCCGTCTTCCTCAAAGCCGCACATCATGAAACGCCACTCCTCCCGCCCGGCCCGCACAGGCAAATCCCGGACACCCCTTCCTCGTTCCCGCACGAGACGGAAATCCCTTTGGCAGGGACTCCCAACTCCGGGCTACTATATATAATATGTGCGCCCGAGCGCGGCATAGGCCCAGACGCGGCGAGGCCATGCTCCCCGCCCAAACGAGCCTCCGATTCCGCGCCGGCCGCCCCCGGCAAAACGCAGTAACCGGAAGGCAGCCCGCCGACACCGCGGCTGGAATATCCACATCCCGTCTCCATAAGGCACAAAAACCAATAGCAATCCAAGCGCGTAAATATACTATCTTTGCGGCGAAACAACGGTATTTTTCCCATGAAAAGAATCGGAATCCTTTCAGACACCCATGGCTTTTGGGACGACAAGTACGCCAAATACCTCGGCGGCTGCGACGAAATCTGGCACGCGGGCGACTTCGGCTCCACGGAGCTTGCCGACCGCCTCGCCTCCTTGGGAGCTTTGCTGCGCGGGGTCTACGGGAACTGCGACGGATACGACCTCCGCCTGCGCTTCCCCGAGGTACTCCGCTTCCGGTGCGAGGGCGTGGAAGTCCTAATGAAGCACATCGGAGGCTATCCGGGCCGCTACGACCCCTCCATCCGCAACCGCATCTACACGAACCCTCCGCAACTCTTCGTCAGCGGGCATTCGCACATTCTGAAAGTCATGAACGACCGCAACCTGCACCTGCTGCACATCAACCCCGGGGCCGCAGGCATGCAGGGAATCCACAAGGTGCGGACGCTCGTCAGGCTCACCGTGGACCAAAGCGACATGCGCGACCTGGAAGTCATCGAACTGGCCGAAAAGACCGACGGCTACCTCACTTGCTGACCTGGGAGGCGTCCCCCGCCCGGAAAAGGCACAAGGCTTCCGGGGCAAGGCGCAGGCATTTCCCATAAGAAGCGCCTGCACTTCCCGCGGGAATCCCCGCAGCTTTCCCCTCCCGGGTACGCCGCCCCGCCCGGCACGGGGCAAGGCGGGAAAAGAAATATGTAAGCCGAAACGGCTGGGATGGCGACATTTTGCAAAAAACAGGGGCATAATTTGTCCAATCAAAAGAACTTTCCGAAATTTGCGCCGTTATAACGGAAGACACCCTCATAATCGATACCTTTTATGACAAACAACATGATGGTAAAAGAATTGGAGAAAGTCGTAGTACGCTTCTCCGGAGATTCCGGCGACGGCATGCAGTTGGCCGGGAACATCTTCTCGAATGTCTCAGCCACGGTAGGCAACGACATTTGCACTTTCCCCGACTATCCTGCCGACATCCGCGCCCCGCAAGGTTCCCTGACGGGCGTCTCCGGATTCCAGGTGCATATCGGCGCGGACAAGGTGCACACGCCCGGCGACCGCTGCGACGTGCTCGTGGCCATGAACCCCGCGGCGCTCAAAACCCAGTACAAGTTCTGCAAACCCGAGGCCGTTATCATCATCGACACCGACAACTTCACACGAAAAGACCTCGACAAGGCACTCATCGCCTCCGACGACCCCTTCGAAGAACTGGGGATTAAGAACGAAGTCATCGCAGCCCCCATCTCTTCCATGTGCAAGGAGAGCCTGAAGGACAGCGGCATGGACAACAAATCCATACTCCGCTGCAAGAACATGTTTGCCTTGGGCTTGGTATGCTGGCTCTTCAACCGGCAAATCCCCCTCGCCGAAAACATGCTCCGCGAGAAGTTTGCCAAGAAACCCGCCATCGCCGAAGCCAACATCAAAGTACTCAACGACGGCTACAACTACGGGCACAACACACACGCCAACGGCGCCGTCACCTACAAGATAGAGAGCAAAAGCCCCAAAGCCGCAGGCCGCTACATGGACATCAACGGCAACAAGGCCACTTGCTACGGCCTCATCGCCGCAGCCGAGAAGGCCGGGTTGGAACTCTACCTAGGGTCTTACCCCATCACGCCCGCCACGGATATCCTGCACGAGCTAAGCAAACACAAATCGCTGGGCGTGAAAACCGTGCAGTGCGAAGACGAAATCGCAGGATGCGCCTCGGCCGTGGGTGCTTCATTTGCTGGAGCCTTGGCAGTGACTTCCACTTCCGGCCCCGGAGTCTGCCTGAAAAGCGAAGCGATGAACTTGGCCGTCATCGCCGAGTTGCCCCTCGTGGTGGTGGACGTGCAAAGAGGCGGCCCCTCGACCGGCATGCCTACCAAGTCGGAACAGACCGACTTGCTCCAAGCCCTCTACGGGCGCAACGGGGAAAGCCCCATGCCGGTGATTGCCGCGACCTCGCCTACCAACTGCTTTGACGCAGCGTACATGGCGGCCAGGATAGCCGTCGAGCACATGACCCCCGTAGTGCTCCTGACGGACGCTTTCGTGGCAAACGGCGCGGCGGCATGGAAACTGCCCGACATCGAAAAGGACTATCCCGCAATCACCCCCCACTACGTCGCACCGGACATGGCCGGGACGTGGACTCCCTACCAGCGCGACCCGGAAACCCTCGTCCGCTATTGGGCCGTGCCCGGCACTCCCGGCTTCAGCCACCGCATCGGCGGCTTGGAGAAGAGCAACGAAACGGGCAGCATCTCTACCGAACCGGAAAACCACAACCTCATGACGCAGCTTAGGGCTGCAAAAGTGGCAAAAATAGCAGACGAGTTGCCCCTGCAAGAAGTAGAGGGGGCGGCCGACGGGGCAGACCTCCTCATCGTAGGATGGGGCGGAACCTACGGCCACCTATACTCCGCCATGGAAGAGCTCAACGCCCAAGGATACAAAGTGGCGCTGACCCAGTTCCAATACATCAACCCGCTGCCCAAAAATACGGCCGAATTGCTCTGCCGGTACAAGAAAATCGTCGTAGCCGAACAGAACTGCGGGCAGTTTGCCGCCTACCTGCGCAGCAAAATCCCCGCCGCACCCATTATCGGGCAGTACAACGAAGTGAAGGGACAACCGTTCGTCACGCAAGAACTCGTTGCCGCATTCAAAAAATATCTGGAGGACTAATAAAAATGGAATACACAGCAAACGACTATAAAGCCGGGCAACCCCGTTGGTGCCCGGGGTGCGGCGACCATGCGTTCTTGGCCTCGCTGCACAAGGCCATGGCCGCAATCGGGACGAACCCCGACGACATCGCCGTAATCTCGGGAATCGGCTGCTCCTCGCGCCTGCCTTACTACATGAACACCTATGGCTTCCACACGATACACGGACGCGCCGCAGCCATAGCCACGGGGGTAAAAGTGGCCAACCCGAGGCTTACCGTATGGCAGATATCGGGCGACGGCGACGGCCTTGCCATCGGCGGAAACCACTTCATCCACGCCTTGAGGCGGAATATAGACTTGAAGATGATCCTGCTGAACAACCGCATCTACGGGCTTACCAAAGGGCAATATTCGCCCACCTCGCCCCGCGGGTTCGTGAGCAAGTCTTCGCCTTACGGCACGGTGGAAGACCCATTCCACCCGGCAGAGTTGGCATTTGGGGCGCGCGGGCAGTTTTTTGCGCGGTGCGTTGCCACAGACGCACCCGGCTCCGTGGAAGTCCTCACTGCGGCAGCGCGCCATAAGGGCGCATCCGTGGTCGAAGTGTTGCAGAACTGCGTCATATTCAACAACGGCACGTACGACAGCATCTACACCAAAGAAGGAAGAGCCAAGAACGCCATCTATCTGGAACATGGGAAACCGATGATTTTCGGCGAGAACCGGGAATTCGGCCTTATGCAAGAGGGCTTCGGCCTGAAGGTGGTGAAAATCGGCGAAGGCGGGATCAGCGAAAAGGACATCCTCGTCCACGACGCGCACTGCCCCGACAATACGCTCCACCTGAAGCTTGCCCTCATGGAAGGCCCCGATTTCCCCACGGCGTTGGGCGTAATCCGTGACGTGGAGGCTCCTTCGTATGAAGCCGCCGTAGAAGCCCAGATAGAAGAGGTGCGGGCGAAGAAACCGTACCATGACTTTGCCGGGCTGCTGGACACGAACGACACGTGGGAGGTGAAGTAAACCTTTCCCGCCGCCCCGCGCAGGCAGACAAGACAAGCAAGGCTTCCGCCCGCTGGGCGGAAGCCTTGCCGTTTATACCTACGGCAGAAGCAGCATGGAGCGCCGCCGGTTTCCCGGAATTGTGCCCGCACTTTTCCCGGAAAGGGACAACCCTTTCCCGCAAGACGCCCGCCGGAGGGACGGGAAGATGCCGACCGGCCACGCCCCGCGGCGGGGCTTCCGCAAGGCCGACGGCCGGGGGAAGGGGAGGAAAGTTAGGAGTTTTTTGTTTGCGGCTTCGCGAGATATGCGTATTTTTGCAGAAAAAAGAATGGTCTTAAACTACATTTGGGTCGGTTTCTTCCTCGCCGCTTTCGCAGTGGCCCTCGCCCGCCTCTGCATCATGGGGGACACGGAAATATTCACCGACATCATGAACTCCACTTTCGCCGCATCCAAGAATGCGTTTGAGATAAGCATCGGCCTGACGGGGGTGCTCTCCTTGTGGATGGGGCTCATGAAAATCGGCGAGGCGGGCGGGCTGATCCAAGTGTTCTCGCGGCTGCTCGACCCGGTTTTCCGGCGGCTTTTCCCTGACATCCCCAAGGGGCATCCAGCTTCGGGCGCCATCTTCATGAACATCACGGCCAACATGCTCGGCCTCGACAATGCGGCCACCCCGCTGGGACTGAAGGCCATGCAAGAGTTGCAAAGCATCAATCCGCGGAAAGACACGGCGAGCAACCCGATGATCATGTTCCTCGTGCTCAACTCCTCGGGGCTGGTACTCATACCCGTGGGCATCCTCGTCTACCGGGCGCAGCAAGGCGCGGCGCAACCTACCGACGTGTTCATCCCCATACTCATCGCCACGTTCATTTCCACCCTCGTAGGCATCATCGCCGTCAGCGCCTACCAGCGCATCAACCTGTTGAACCGCACGATCGTCTGCTTCCTTGGCGGGACAGCCTTGTTCATCGCCGCGATTATGGCCGCCTTTTCCCAATTGGACAAAGACCAAATGAACACATACAGCACGCTTGCGGCCAACTGCCTGCTGTTCTTCATCATCATAGGCTTCATCGCATGGGGGATGTGCAAGCGGGTCAATGTCTACGAGCAGTTCGTCGAAGGAGCGAAGGAGGGCTTTTCCACAGCCGTGCGCATCATTCCCTACTTAGTGGCCATCCTCGTGGCCGTAGGCGTGTTCCGCGCATCGGGAGCCATGGGCTTTTTGGTCGAAGGCATACGCTGGATGCTCGACAGCTGCGGCATCGACAGCCAGTTCGTGGGCGCCCTCCCCACCGCGCTGATGAAGCCCCTGAGCGGAAGCGGCTCGCGCGGAATGATGGTAGACGCGATGGCTACCTATGGCGCCGACTCGTTTGTCGGAAGGCTGGCCTGCATGGTACAAGGCTCTACCGACACGACGTTCTACATACTGGCCGTCTATTTCGGGAGCGTAGGCATCCGCAAGACGCGGCACGCCGTGGCATGCGGATTGCTGGCCGACTTCTCCGGGACGATAGCCGCCATTTTCCTCTGCTATTTCTTCTTCGGATAAACAAGAAGAATGCGACTTCACCGCCCGGCAGGCAACTAACCGCACGGATTCCCCGTACTGCAACATAAATAAAAGGACGCACTAAATGATCACATACCAGACAGACGGCACACGGATGCCCAAACTAAAGAAACGCGAGACGAACGCATGGATACGGAAAGTGGCCGACCGCTACGGAAAAGAGATAGGCGAAATAGCCTACATCTTCTGCAGCGACGAGCGGATCTTAGGGATAAACCGCCAATACCTGCAGCACGATTATTATACGGACATCATCACTTTCGATTACAGCGAAGGCAACCGGCTTTCGGGCGACCTCTTCATCAGCTTAGACACCGTGCGCTCCAACGCCGGGCTCTACGGGACTCCTTACGAGACGGAACTGCACCGCGTACTCATCCATGGCATCCTGCACCTTTGCGGCATCGATGACAAGAAACCCGGCGCGCGCGCCATCATGGAAGCCGCCGAAAACGAAGCGTTGGCCCTACTCACTCACGAACCACCCAAGCAATAAAACGGCAAGAGAAGTATGGCAAAAGACATCGTCCTGACCCCCATGATGAAACAATACTTTGAGCTGAAGGAGAAACATCCCGACGCGCTCATGCTGTTTCGCTGTGGAGATTTCTACGAAACCTATTCCGACGATGCCGTCGTGGCTGCCGAAATACTCGGCATCACCCTCACGCGAAGGGGAAACGGGAAAGGGAAAACCATCGAAATGGCAGGATTCCCCCACCATGCCCTCGACACTTACCTGCCCAAGCTCATACGTGCCGGACGTAGAGTGGCTATCTGCGACCAGTTGGAAGACCCGAAACTCACCAAAAAACTCGTCAAACGCGGGATAACCGAGCTCGTCACCCCGGGAGTTGCCATGAACGACACCGTGCTGAGCTACAAAGAAAACAATTTCCTCTGCGCCGTCAGTTTCGGGAACAGCAAGCCCCAAGGGTTATGCGGCATTGCACTGCTCGACATCTCCACCGGGGAATTCCTCCTCTCGGAGGGAAAGGAAGAGTACATAGAGAAGCTGCTTGGCAATTTCAGCCCCAAAGAAATCCTGCTCATGCGCGGCACACTGCCACGCTTCAAAGCCACTTTCGGCCACGGGAAGCAGCCTTTTACCTATGAACTGGAAGATTGGGCCTTCAACGAAAGCTCGGCCCGAGAACGATTGCTGAAGCACTTCGAGACAAAAAACCTGAAGGGGTTCGGTGTGGAATGCCTCCGCTTAGGGCAAACCGCCGCCGGAGCTATCCTGCACTACCTCGACATTACGCAACACACGCAGACCAAACACATATTGGCCTTGCGCCGCATCGAAGAAGAACGCTTCGTCCGGCTCGACCGCTTCACCACCCGTAGCCTGGAGCTCACGGAAAGCATGAGCGGCGAGGGGAAAAGCCTGCTGGACATCATCGACCACACGGACAGCCCCATGGGAGCCCGGCTCTTGCGCCGCTGGATACTCTTCCCGCTGAAGGAGAAAAGGGAAATCGACGCCCGCCTCGACGGGGTAGAACACTTCTTCCGTCATCCGCAGGAGCATGAGGTCCTCAGGCAACACCTGCAGCAAGTGGGCGACATGGAACGCATCCTGTCGAAAACCGCCACCGGGCGCGTCTCCCCGCGCGAGCTGAACCAGCTGAAGACGGCGCTCCAATGCGTACAAGCCATCAAAGCCATCTGCACGGAAGCCGGCAACGAGACCCTGCACACGCTGGGGGAAAAACTGGACGACTGCGCCACCCTGCGCGAGTCCATCGCCCGCACCCTGCGCGAAGACCCGCCCGCCGTAAGCGGACGGCCCAATACCATACGCGACGGGGTCAACGCCGAACTCGACGAACTGAGGCACATTGCCTACGAAGGCAAGGACTACCTGCTCCGGATACAGCAGCGCGAGAGCGAAACGACCGGCATACCTTCGCTGAAGGTAGCCTACAACAACGTGTTCGGCTACTACATCGAGGTGCGCAACACGCATAAAGACAAAGTGCCCGCCGAATGGATACGCCGCCAGACGCTGGTCAATGCCGAACGGTACATCACCCCGGAACTAAAAGAATACGAAGAAAAAATACTGGGCGCAGAGGAAAAGATACTATCCATCGAGACCCAAATCTACAACCAACTCGTCGCCGAGGTGGCCGGAGGCATCCCGCAGATGCAAACCGACGCCCTCGCACTGGCCCGCCTCGACTGCCTCTGCTCTTTCGCCACCACCGCCAAGGAACGGCACTACGTGCGCCCCGTCGTCGCCGACGACAACCTGCTCACCATACGCCAAGGAAGGCATCCCGTCATCGAAGCCCAAATGCCCGCCGGCGAGCGTTACGTGGCCAACGACGTGGAACTTAGCGGGAACAAACAGCAGATCCTCATCATAACCGGCCCCAATATGGCCGGGAAGTCCGCCCTCCTCCGCCAAACGGCACTCATCACCCTGCTGGCCCAAGCGGGCAGTTTCGTGCCCGCCGAGAGCGCGCACATAGGAACCGTGGACAAGATATTCACCCGCGTAGGCGCCAGCGACAATATCTCTGCCGGAGAATCCACCTTCATGGTAGAAATGAGCGAAGCGGCTAATATCCTAAACAACGTCACGCCGCGCAGCCTCGTACTATTCGACGAGCTCGGGCGCGGTACCTCCACCTACGACGGCATTTCCATTGCATGGGCCATCGTAGAGTACCTCCACGAAAAAGAACAGGCACAGGCCCGTACCCTTTTCGCCACGCACTACCACGAACTGAACGAGATGGAAAAAAGCTTCCCCCGCATCCGCAACTACAACGTCTCGGTGCGGGAGGTGGACAACAAGGTCGTTTTCCTGCGCAAGCTCATCCCCGGCGGCAGCGAGCACTCGTTCGGCATCCACGTGGCCAAGCTCGCCGGCATGCCGCGCAGCATCGTACAGCGCGCGGAACGCATCCTCAAGCAACTGGAAAGCGGCTCCGGAGGGAAGGACGCGGGGAAAAACATAAAAAACGTGGCCGAAAACGCCGGAAGGGGCATGCAGCTCAGTTTCTTCCAGCTGGACGACCCGGTGCTCTCCCAAGTGCGCGACGAGATACTCACCTTGGACGTAGACAACCTAACCCCCATCGAGGCGCTCAACAAGTTGAACGAAATAAAAAAAATAGTACGGGGAAAATGAAAAAGCACCCGCCGCTTTTCCCCGGAAGTGCCTGCACTTTCCCTTAAAAGCGGCACAGGTTCCAGACGAAAGACATGACAGAAGATTTCGACATACGCGAACAAGCCTACACCAAGCGCGAGCGTGACTACGAAAACGTATTGCGCCCCTTGGATTTCGACGACTTCAAAGGGCAAGACAAGGTAGTAAAGAACCTGCGCATCTTCGTGCAAGCAGCCAAACTGCGCGGCGAAGCGCTCGACCACACCCTCCTCCACGGGCCTCCGGGACTGGGCAAGACGACACTCTCGCAAATCATCGCCAACGAACTCGGCGTGGGATTCAAGATAAGCTCCGGCCCCGTGCTCGACAAGCCCGGCGACCTGGCCGGCGTGCTTACCTCACTGGAACCAAACGACGTGCTTTTCATCGACGAGATACACCGCCTTTCGCCCGTGGTGGAAGAGTATTTGTATTCGGCCATGGAGGATTACCGGATAGACATCATGATTGACAAGGGACCCTCGGCGCGCTCCATACAAATCGACCTCAACCCGTTCACTTTGGTAGGCGCTACCACGCGCAGCGGCATGCTTACCGCCCCGCTCCGCGCACGCTTCGGCATCAACCTGCACCTGGAATACTACAACGACGACATGCTCCAGTCCATCATCCTCCGCTCCGCCTCCATCCTGCGCGTGCCTTGCTCGGGCGAGGCTGCCGCCGAAATCGCCTCGCGCAGCCGCGGGACGCCGCGCATAGCCAACGCCTTGCTCCGTAGGGTGCGCGATTTCGCGCAAGTTGAAGGACAAGGCGAGATCAACACCGCCATTGCCCGGTACGCCCTCGAAGCGCTCAACATAGACCGCCATGGGCTGGACGAAATCGACCATAAGATTTTGCTCACCCTCATCGACAAATTCGGCGGAGGCCCCGTGGGATTATCCACCATCGCCACCGCCATCGGCGAAGACCCCGGCAGCCTGGAAGAAGTCTACGAACCCTTCCTCATAAAAGAAGGATTCCTCAAGCGCACCCCCCGGGGGCGCGAAGCCACCGGACTGGCCTTCCGCCACCTCGGGCGCACGCCGCGTGCCCGGCAGGCTGACTTCTTCGGGCAAGACCCCGAGGAATAACCACGAAAAAACAACCACAAAACAAAGAAAAGTCCCTACCTATGGCCGGACTGAAATCATTGGCAAAAGAAACGTTCATCTATGGGGCGAGCAGCATCATAGGCCGCTTCCTCAACTACCTGCTCGTCCCGCTCTACACCCTCAAGCTCCAAGCCGACACCGGCGGCTACGGTATCATCACGAACCTATACGCTTTTACAGCCTTGCTACTCGTAATCCTCACCTACGGCATGGAGACCGGCTATTTCCGCTTCGCCAACCGCAAGGAGGAACAAGCCGGCACGGTGTATGCCACGACGCTTTGCTCCGTAGGCTTTACCAGTTTGCTGTTCGTGGCGCTTGTCGCGTTGTTCTTGCCCACGGTTTGCCACCTCCTACGCTACGACGCCCACCCGGAGTTCATCATGATGATGGCTGTCGTGGTGGCGATGGATGCCTTCCAGAGCATACCTTTCGCCCGGCTACGCCTGCAAAAGCGCGCATACCTCTTCGTGGGCATCAAGTTCCTCTTCATCTTTCCCAACATACTGCTCAACCTTTTCTTCTACGTGGGCTGCCCGTGGCTCATGGAGCACGTGCCATCAGCCGTAAGCTGGTTCTACAATCCCAACTATGGCGCCGGTTACGCCTTCGTGGCCAATCTGGTTTGCACGTCACTACAGATGGTGGCCCTGCTTCCCCAGCTACGCGGCTTCCGCTGGCGCTTCGACGGGAAACTGTTGCGCCGCATGCTGCGCTACTCCCTGCCGCTGCTCGTGTTGGGAATCGCCGGCATCCTGAACCAAACGGTCGACAAAATCCTCTATCCCTTCCTGGTGGACGACGCACAAGAGGCCAAGGTACAACTCGGGATTTACGGCGCGGCCAGCAAAATCGCCATGCTCCTGGCCATGATGACGCAGGCCTTCCGCTACGCCTACGAGCCCTTCGTCTTCGGAAGCCAGCGGGAAGAGGGCGACAAGCGCCCCATGTATGCCCGGGCCATGAAGTTCTTCGTCATCTTCGGGCTTCTGGCTTTCCTCGGGGTCATGTTCTACCTCGACCTGCTCAAGTACCTCATCGGGCGGGACTACTGGGAGGGTCTCCGCGTCGTGCCCGTCGTCATGGCCGCAGAGTTGCTCATGGGTGTGTATTTCAACCTCTCCTTCTGGTACAAACTGAGCGACCAGACGCGCTGGGGCGCCTATTTTTCAATCATAGGATGCGCCGTCGTCATCCTGCTCAACGTGTCTTTCGTCCCCACCTACGGCTACGTGGCCTGCGCCTGGGCGGGCTTTGCCGGATACGGCATTGCCGCCCTGCTTTCCTACCTCGTGGGGCAACGCCGCTACCCTATCGCCTATGACGTGCGGGGCATCATGCGCTACGTCTTCCTGGCGGCGGCACTCTACATCGCCGCCGAGTATTTGCCCATCGACCAGCTCTGGCTCAGCCTCTCCTACAAGACCTTCCTGCTCGCCCTCTACGTCCTCTACGCCTACCAGCGGGAGTTTGCACACCGCCCGGTAAAGGCTTCCTAAGCGGGAAGCCCGCGGCAAACGGGGGAAAGGCACGGCGCTTTCCCGGGAAAAGGGAAGGGCTTCCTGGAAAAAGAGGCAAGGCAAAAGCTCGCCGGCGGAAGGGCAAAAAAGAACCGGCGCGGCTCCGGAATTGAACGGGTCGCGCCGGTTTTGCTCCGTGCTGGCTCGCCCTCGCGGCATGCGGGGCGGCAAACGGGTTTATTTCACGAACTTGTAGACGGCAAACGTCTTGGCCCCGAGGGTGGTTTCAAACACGTTCCCCTCGGCATAGGCCACGCCTTCCTGCGGGAGGACGTTGCCCGGGGCTTCCAAGGTGTTCACGATTTGCTGGTCGTCGGCATGCAGGAGGGTCATTGTCCCTTTCGAGAACTGCTCTTGTCCCTTGAAGGTTATCTTCAGCGGTTGCTCCTCGTCGGACGTGTTGGCCACCTTCACGATGAAAGCCTGCTCGCCCGCGTCGTACACCGCGCTGGCATACAAACCGCCCTCACCGGCCACGGTTGCCTTGTTCTCCGTCAGTTTCAACACGTTCGTGCCCTTGTTGTGGCTGTAGAGTTGCTGCACGTAGTAGTTGATGGAGCGCACCGAGTTAAGATTGTCGAACCAGATGAGGTCGGGACGCCACTGCCAGCCGTCAACATGGGCAAAGAGCGGGGCATAAGTGGCCATGGGCACCACGTCGGCGTTGCGCTCCAAGCCGGTCATGAAAGCAGCCTCGCAAAGCGCGGACTCAAAGCTATTGGGCGTTTGGGCGTGGCAAGCATACTCCCCGGCAAAGACTTTCGGCCCCTTGCGGTCGTAGTTGTCGTAGCGGCGGGCGTTGTTGAGGAACCAGTCGGCGGGGCGGTAGTAATGCTCGTCCACAAGATCCACCTTCAAGCGCTTCATCTCAGGCCAAAGGTAATCGAAATCTTTGCCGTCGGATGAAGGCCCGGAAGAGCCCACTATCTGGATATCGGGATAAGCTGCGCGTATGGCTTTCACGAAAAGCTCCAGCCGTTCGGGATAAACTTCCCCCCATTGTTCGTTGCCGATACCGATGAACTTCAGGTTGAACGGCTCGGGATGGCCCATTTCGGCGCGCAACTTGCCCCATTCCGTAGAGGCATCCCCATTGGCGAACTCGATGAGGTCGAGCGCATCGTCAATATAAGGTTGCAACTCATCAAGCGGTACCCACCCACTTTCATTGTTGGTCTGGTATTGGCAGGCAAGGCCGCAGTTGAGGATGGGGAGGGGTTCTGCGCCGATATCCTCGGCAAGTTGGAAATATTCAAAGAATCCGAGGCCATAGGTCTGGTAATAATCGGGACTGTTGCGGTGCGCGAACGTATAGTTCCAGCGGTTCTCGTTCAAGGGGCGGTTCTCCACGGGACCCACGCTGTTCTTCCATTGGTAACGGGTGGCGAGGTCGATGCCTTCCACTATACATCCCCCGGGGAAACGGAATACTCCGGGTTTTAAGTCATAGAGCGCCTGCACCAAGTCTTTGCGCAACCCGCCCGGACGGCCTTTCCATGTGTCGGCCGGGAAGAGCGAAATGTGGTCAAGGTCGAGCGAACCCCTGCCCAAATAGAAGAGGCGCAACTTACCGCCCTTCATGTCCTGCGAAGCGGTCAGGCTGGCGGAGACCTTCGTCCAGCCGCTTCCGGAGGGGACGGCCACCTCTTGGGAGGCTATCACCTCGTTGCCTGGATTGACGAGCTCCACGCGTATCTTCTTCTCGCCGCCCTCACTGTCCGGCACGCGCGCCCACGTGGAGAAATTGTAGACTCCATCTTTCTTCACGGCCATGCCGAAGAACCCTTCGTTCTGCAGGCCGGTACGGCGCTCGCGATGGCCGGGCCAGGAAAGGCGCACGTAAGTCGGGTTGCGGTCGAAAGCCGGTTGGTCGGTACGCAACTCCACTTCTCCGAACGTGTCCCAGCCCATTAGCTTTTGGGGGAACTCGAACGAGCGGTTCTTCACCATCTCGGCATACAGGCCGCCGTCGGCGCCGTAGTTGATATCCTCAAAAAAGACGCCATACATGGTAGGCTGCACGGCAACGCCCTTCTCCGGTTTGGAAGCATCTACCAGCAATTCGCGTACAACCTGGGCCTGTGCGGAAGACAGCGCGGCACCCGTTGCCAAAACCGCAAGGAATGTTTTGTAGTTTTTCATGCAATTTGAAAATTTAGTTAGCACTTGGTTATCTGTATTCATGGAGGCAAACTTACTAAATGTTTGCGGATTATACAAGGGAAAGGCGGCGCATCCCCCCGGGAAGCAGCAAAAAGGAAGTGTTTCCCACGGGCATCTACACAAAAAGCCTTGCCGCTTTCTCCGGAAAGCGGCAAGGGAAACGGGAAAAAACGGCAAGGCTTTTGCGGGAAAGCCTCAAGGTATCCGTTCCAAAGTGAGGAAAGTAAAGGGATAAGGATTGCGGTCGTCGGCCGGATGGGCCTCCATTTCCACCGTCCGCCATGCGGAAGGGTCGAAATCGGGGAAGAAAACATCGGCACCTGCCCCGTCGTATTCCACGGAGGTAAGGTACAAACGCCCAGCATAGGGAAGGGCATCGCGGTAAACGCTATGGCCGCCTATGACAAACACCTCCCCCGCCCCGTCCGAAGCCTCCCCGCCTTCGGGAAAACGGCACGCGCCGATTGCCTCGTCGAGGCTGGCAAAACATTCGGCGCCGGGGAACTTGGCCCCGGGCCGCCTGCTCAAGACAAGGTTGCGGCGATTGGGAAGAGCCCCCTTGGGCAGGGACTCGAACGTGCGGCGCCCCATGATTATGGGATGCCCCGTGGTGAGTTGCTTGAAGCGGCGCAAGTCGGCCGGAAGGGGGCATAGCAGACCGCCGTCGCGGCCGATGCCCCCATTTTGCGCAACCGCGGCAATGAGCGATATCATCATCGTCCTGCCCTTTCAATTTTCCCCGCCACCAGAGTCCGAGACATCGGGTATCGACATCGGACGGTTCAGGGCTTCGTGGAAAGAGATGAGCGTCTCCGTACGGGAAAGGCCGAGGGGTTGCAGCTTTTCATGGATGATTTGGAGCAAATGTTCATTATTATATGCGTAAATCTTGATGAACATGTCGTACTGCCCCGTAGTATAATGGCACTCCACTACCTCGGGAATGGCCTTCAACGCTTCCAATACTTGCTCGAAGGCGGCAGGGTCTTTCAGATTCAGCCCCATGTAGGCGCACGTATCGTAGCCTACTTTTTCAGGATCAATGACATATTGCGAACCCTTGACCACGCCCAACGCACCCAACTTCTGTATGCGTTGGTGGATTGCTGCGCCCGAAACGTTGCATGCGCGGGCTACTTCAAGAAAAGGGATACGGGCATCGCGGGCAATCATCCGCAAAATTTGCACGTCGAGCTTGTCTAATTGTGAATGTCTCATAGCATGAATTTTCGGCGAATATACGGAAAATCCCACCAAGACAAGGCTTTTCCCTGAGAAATGTGCTATTTTTGCACCAAAATACCCATATCTGATATAAAAATGAAACCACTTTTATTATCCATGGCCCTATTCCTCTGTGCCACAGGGCAAGCACAAACCTTCGACGAGTACTTTACCGACCAAACTTTGCGCTTGGACTATCAATTTGCGGGCTTCCGCGAACCGAGAAGCAACACTGGAGAACAATTCATTTACTTGCAGGATCTCTACAAACTGCCGGGATGGGCAGGCAGGAGGCAGCACCTTTCGGAACTCCCCCTTGCCGGAAACTACCAACTGACAGTAACCGACGCCGAAACCCAGCAAGTCATCTACCGGTACTCCTTCAGCACCTTGTTCAGCGAATGGCTTGACACCGACGAAGCGCAGCACCTGCAACGCGCCTTCCCCAACACTTTCCTCGTGCCCTACCCCAAAAAGCCGGTAGACATCAGCATCTCTTGCCGGACGAAGAAAGGCACATACGAAAACAAGATAACCCACCGGGTCGATCCCTCCGACATTCTCATCCGCCCATTGGGGGAAAAGGGCACAACCCCCTATGAAGTTATCCAACACTGCGGCACTCCGGACCAATGCATCGACCTCGTTTTCGTGGCCGAGGGCTATAAAGAGTCAGAGATGGACAGTTTTATCGTCGATGTGAAACGCTGTTGCGAATCGCTCTTCAACCACGAGCCGTTCAAGCAAATGAAAGACCGGTTCAACGTGCTGGCCGTGAAAAGCCCCTCCCCCGAAAGCGGCGTAAGCATACCGCGCAACAACGACTGGAAGCAGAACCTCTTCGGCTCCCACTTCGACACATTCTACTCCGACCGCTACCTCACGAGCAGCGCCATCCATAAGATCAACGATGTATTGGCGGGCATCCCCTACGAACAAATCATCGTTTTAGCCAACAGTACCACCTATGGCGGTGGCGGGGTCTACAACTCTTTCACCTTGGCCGACGCGCGCAACGAGAAAACCCCGGCCGTCGTGGTCCACGAGTTCGGGCACACCTTCGGCGGACTGGCCGACGAATATTTCTACGAACAAGACCTCATGACCGACACCTACCCGCTCGACGTGGAGCCATGGGAGCAAAACATCACCACCAAGGTGGACTTCGCCTCGAAATGGGAAGACCTCTACAAAGAAGGCAAGGCCGAACTCCACGAAGGCGGCGGCTACTCCACGAAAGGAATCTGGCGCCCGATGTTCGACTGCCGCATGCGCACCAACGAATGCAAGGAATTCTGCCCCGTTTGCCAACGCGCGCTGACCCGAATCATCGACTTCTATACGCGTTAAGCCCCGGCGGTTTCCTTAACCGGACGAGCCATTTACCAGAACGCCCCCTTGCCTGCCAGGACGGACAAGGGGGCGTCTTCGTCCCTTACCGCGGGAACGGGCCGCACAAGGCTGCCAAACACATTATGGGCAGACCTTCAGCAACAGGGAGCAATACAGGCTGTCCGCGAATAAAGCCGCGCCACTCTCCGACAATTCATGCAGCGCTTTCTAGGAAAAGCGTTGCATCTTTTTATCACTCCCCGTAGCGGAAAAGAATTTGCATAATCTTCAGGAAAACGTTACCTTTGCGCCACATTTTGGAAAGACACGTTGCGGCTGTGGCGTAATTGGTAGCCGCGCCAGACTTAGGATCTGGTGTTTCACGACGTGCAGGTTCGAGTCCTGTCAGCCGCACCCAGCAAAAAGGAATCCTTCCGCCGACCATGGGGAAGGATTCCTTTTTTCGTTTCGTTGCAAGTTGGCGGCACTTTCCCCCGACTGCGCTGCCGGGACACCACCTGCGGGGAAGCGGAGACCTACCTGCCAAGCCGCAGGAAGTCGGCCACCTGCCCGAGGGCTTCCTCCCAAGCCCCGCCCGCGAAGCCATGGCCTGCCCCGCGGACCACGTGGAGTTGCGCGTCGGGGTACACTTGGAGCGCGCGCCGCGAGTAACCGAGCGGCACGACGGGATCCTCGTCGCCATGCACGATGAGCACCGGGCCGCCATAACGCCCGATCTGCGGGTAGACCTCCATGCCGCGTAGCTCGCGGAAGAAACGCCGACCGAGGGGCACACCCCACACGAACGTGGTGTCGGGGATGTCCGCCTCGCGGACGTAACGGCTGTTCCAGTTGTCGGGAATACAGAAAGCAGGATAGACCAGCACCAAACGGCTTATGAGCTGGGATTGCCCGGCTGCGGCAAGTGCCGCGACCAGCCCGCCTTGGCTCTCGCCTATGACGGCGACCGCGGTGCTGTCCACGTCGGGGCGGGCGCGGAAGTAGCGCACGATGGCCTCCAAGTCGCCCACCTCGTCCCGGACGGACATGTCCATCGTATCCCCTGCGCTGCGGCTGTGCGCCGCACCGCAGGGGAAGTCGAAGGCATAACAGCGGTATCCCAGCGCGCAAAGCGTGTCGAAGTAGTTGCGCCCGGAGTGGTGGCTGCCGTTGAAGCCATGCGCGATGATGGCCACGGGAAGCCGCCCGTCGGTTTCCCCGGGCGAGGCCAGCAGGCCATAGATGCGGCGTCCGCCATGTTCAATCCATATTTCTTCGACCACCGGGCCGGCGGCCGTGGCCAACTGCCTTGCGCCAAGCATCCAGGCCAAGCAGAGCAAGATGGTGGGGAGGGTGTGTCTCATAGCAATCCGATGCGTCAGGTGGTTTGGGGTGATTATCGCCTTCCCGGGAAAAGGCCGGGCGTTTTTCCCGGAAAGCCTTGGCACTTCCCCCTGGAAACGCCAAGGCTTTTCACTCCCCGTTGAGGCGGAGTATCTCGTCGATGTACGTGCGGTCGTTGCATAGGCGCGGCACCTTGTGCTGCCCGCCCAGCTTCCCTTTCTGTGCCAGCCAGTCGTGGAAGAGGTTTTCCCTAGCCACCACGATTTCCGGCATCTGCAGGGCAATGTCCTTCCAGCGCTTGGCTTCGTAGTCGGAGTTCAACTCCTTGAGGGAAGCGTCGAGCACGGAAGCGAAGTGCGCCACGCTGTCGGGCATCCGCGCGAACTCAATGACCCACTGGTGCCGGCATTTCGCCCGGCTGTCCATGAAGACCGGCGCAGCGGTGTAGTCCGCTACCAGCGCGCCGCAGGCGCTGCAGGCGCGCGCCAAGGCCTTGTCGGCGTTATCCACCACGAGTTCCTCGCCGAAGGCATTGATGAAATGCTTCGTCCGGCCGGAGATTACGAATTTCCACGGGGCCTTCGAGGTGAAGCGCACCGTGTCGCCGATGAGGTAGCGCCACAGTCCCGCGCAGTTGTTCAGCACCAAGGCGTAATTCTTCCCTATCTCCACGCCGGAGAGCGGCACGGTACGCGGGTTTTCCGAGCCGAATTCGTCCATCGGGAGGAACTCGTAAAACATCCCGTAGTCCACCATCAGCAACATTGCCGGGTCGCCCGGGTCATCCTGCACGCCGAAAAAGCCCTCGCTCGCGTTGTAAGTCTCCATGTAGTGCATGTCTTCCTTCCGGATCACCTGCCGGTATTGCTCGCGGTAGGGCGTGAAAGCCACGCCACCATGGAAGAAAACCTCCAGGTTGGGCCATACTTCCTCGAGCCCTTCCTTGCCCGTCTTGTGCAGGATATGCTTGATGAGCACCAAGAACCACGAGGGCACGCCGCTCAAGTTGGTCACGTTGGCCGGGATTACCGCGTCGGCCATCACGCGGAGCTTGGACTCCCACTCGCCCATGAGGGCTATTTCCTTCGAAGGCACCCGGATGAGATTGACCAACGGGGGGATGTTTTCCATCAAGATGGCCGAGAGGTCGCCCACCAGGCTGTGGGGCGTGTTCAGGTTCGGGCTGTGGCTGCCGCCCAATATCAGCCCCTTGCCGTCGAAAAAGCGGCTACGCGGGTTCACCTTATGCAAGTACAAGGCAACGCAGTCCTGCCCCCCGCGGTAGTGTATCGTCCGCAACGCGTCGGCCGTCACGGGCAGGTATTTGCTCTTGTCGTTCGTCGTGCCGCTCGATTTGGCAAACCACTTCGTGCGGCCCGGCCAGAGGATGTCACTCCCGCCTTGGCGCACGCGCTCCACGTAGCCTTTCACTTCCTCGTACGTCTGCAAGGGCACGCGGCGGCAATACTCCTCATAGCTGCGGATCTCGCCATAGCCGTAGGTGCGGCCCCACTCCGTGTTGCGCGCACGGTGGAGCAATGAGCGGAAAGCGGCCTCCTGCAAGGCCTCCGACTCCGTGGCATAACGGTCGATGGCATGGACGCGGCTTTTAAAAAAAGGGGATATCAAGGGGGTTATTTTCATACTGTCTTTCCTTTCCGACCGGAAGCCTCCCCAAGGCAGCACAGCAAGGCCTGCCCGGGGAAACGGTCCAGTCCGGCGCAAAATTACCTCTATTTTCCAGAACAACCGCCCGCCAAGGCTCTTTTTCGCCGCAGGAAGGGAAAATAGCCCACCGGCGTGGCAAAAAATAAACGCCGGCCGCCCGGAAGAGCCGCACGAGGCCTCCCTCTCCGCTCCGCACCCGCCGGGAAAAAGCCCTGTCGGCCTTCCCGGAAAGCCTTGCGGGTTTCCCAAAAAAGGGCTGCCGCCCTTTCCCGGAAACGCAGGAAGGGGAAATGGATTCCTATAAACATTTCTTGTCGTTTGCGCAGGAATGCGTAACTTTGCCCCCATACCCGCAATCGAACCTCAACGACAAAGACAAATGAAAGGCATCATCCTTGCGGGGGGCAGCGCGACGCGCCTGTACCCGCTCTCCAAGGCTATCTCGAAACAAATCATGCCGGTCTACGACAAACCCATGATCTACTACCCGCTCTCCACGCTCATGCTGGCGGGAATCAGGGAAGTACTCATCATTTCCACCCCACGTGACCTGCCCATGTTCCGCAACCTCCTCGGGAGCGGGGAGGAGCTGGGCATGGCGTTCAGCTACAAGGTGCAGGAAACCCCCAATGGGTTGGCGCAAGCCTTCGTGCTCGGGGCCGACTTCCTCGCCGGGGGGCCGGGATGCCTCATCCTCGGCGACAACATGTTTTACGGGCAGAACTTCTCGGCAATGCTCCACCGCGCGGCGAACACACGGCAGGGGGCGTGCATCTTCGGCTACTACGTAAAAGACCCCCGCGCCTACGGAGTGGTAGAGTTCGACGAAGGGGGAAAAGTCATTTCCATCGAAGAAAAACCCGGACAGCCCAAGAGCAACTATGCCGTCCCGGGGCTCTATTTCTACGACGCTTCCGTTACCGAAAAGGCCGCCTCCCTCAAACCCTCGGCACGGGGAGAATATGAAATCACCGACCTCAACCGCCTGTACATGGAGGAGGGCACATTACGCGTCGAACTGTTCGGACGCGGCTTCGCATGGCTCGACACAGGCAACTGCGACAGCCTCCTCGACGCGGGAAACTTCGTGGCCACCATACAGAACCGGCAGGGATTCTACGTAGGTTGCATCGAAGAAATCGCATGGCGCAACAAATGGATTGACGACATGCAGCTGCGCACCCTCGGCGAACGGCTGCAGAAAACCCACTACGGCCAGTACATCCTAGGGCTGCTCCAATAGGGACGGCCACCACATCAGATAATACCAAAAGCCAAAAGACATCTATCAAACGAGCGAACATGAAGACTTATTTAGTTACCGGAGCTGCCGGGTTCATCGGCGCGAACTACTTGAAATACATACTTGCCAAGCACAACGACATACGCGTCGTGGTACTCGATGCGCTCACCTACGCCGGAAACTTTGGCACCATCGCCCAAGACATCGACAACACGCGCTGCTTCTTCGTCAAAGGGGACATCTGCGACCGCGAACTCGCCGGGAGGCTTTTCGACGAATACCAGTTCGACTACGTGGTGAACTTCGCCGCCGAAAGCCATGTGGACAGGAGCATCGAAAATCCCCAGCTCTTCCTCGCCACAAACATCCTCGGGACGCAAAACCTCCTCGACGCGGCACGCCGCGCATGGGTCACGGGGAAAGACGCACAGGGCTATCCCACATGGCGCCCCGGGACACGCTACCACCAAGTCTCCACCGACGAAGTCTACGGAAGCCTCGGGCGCGAAGGCTATTTCACCGAGCAGACCCCCCTCTGCCCGCATAGCCCCTACAGCGCATCGAAGGCCAGTGCCGACTTTGTCGTCATGGCCTACCACGACACCTACAAGATGCCTGTCTCCATTACACGCTGTTCCAACAACTACGGCCCCTACCACTTCCCCGAGAAACTCATCCCGCTCATCATCAACAACATCCTCGAAGGCAAGCAACTCCCCGTCTATGGAGACGGGAGCAACGTGCGCGACTGGCTCTACGTCGAAGACCACTGCAAGGCAATCGACCTCGTCCTGCGCGAAGGGAAGGAAGGAGAAATATACAACGTAGGGGGGCACAACGAACGGACGAACATCGACATCGTGAAGCTCACCATCAGCACCATACACCGCCTCATGGAAGAAACCCCCGACTACCGGCAAGTACTCCGGAAGCGCGTGCCAGGCCCCGACGGGCAACCTGCCATTGACTGGATTGACGACAGCCTCATCACGTTTGTCGCAGACCGCCTCGGCCATGACCAACGCTACGCCATCGACCCGGCGAAGATAAAGGAAGAACTCGGCTGGTATCCGGAAACGACTTTCGAAGTAGGTATCGTAAAGACCATACGCTGGTATCTCGAACACCAAGATTGGGTGAAAGACGTCACCTCGGGCGACTATCAAAAATACTACGAACGCATGTACGCCAACCGGTAAAGCGTGTGTCTCGGCGTGCCCGCCCAGAGATACCTCTTCCACCGGATATCACCCGGCATATCCCCCCTGCCTGTCCGACCCGACGCCACCGACAAGCAGGGGGAACTCTTTTTTGCTTCCACTCCCGGGGGAACGCTGTTTGGACACCCTTATAAAAAAGCACAAGTGCCGAAGCGCAAGGAATCTGCAATTTGCGCCCTAAAAACTTGGCACACGGGGAAATTAATACTATCTTTGCGCCCGCAAATTCAACTACATTTCATTTTTTTACATTCACTATTATTATGAACCAGTACGAAACCGTTTTCATTTTGACTCCCGTTTTGTCTGATGTCCAGATGAAGGAAGCGGTAGAGAAGTTCAAGGGCATTCTCACTGCAGAAGGCGCCGAGATCATCAACGAAGAGAGCTGGGGCCTGAAAAAACTGGCATATCCCATCCAAAAAAAGTCTACCGGGTTCTATCAACTGATAGAGTTCAAAGCCGAACCCTCCACTATCGACAAGCTGGAAATCAACTACCGGCGTGACGAGCGCGTGATTCGTTTCTTGACATTCCGCCAAGACAAATATGCAGCCGAGTACGCTGCTAAAAGAAGGAATATATTAGCCAACAAACAAGAGGAGAAGCAAGCATGACACAGAACACCCAAACCCACCAATCCGAAATACGCTACCTCACGCCTCCCACAGTAGACGTGAAGAAGAAAAAATACTGCCGGTTTAAGAAAAGCGGTATCAAGTACATCGACTACAAAGACCCCGAATTCCTGAAAAAGTTCCTCAACGAACAAGGCAAAATACTGCCCCGGCGCATTACCGGCACTTCGCTCAAGTTCCAACGCCGCGTGGCAAAGGCCGTGAAACGTGCGCGTCATTTGGCATTGCTGCCCTACGTTACCGATTTGATGAAATAAGACAAGGAGGAAGAAGCAATGGAAGTAATACTGAAAGAAGACATAGCAAACCTCGGTTATAAGAACGATATTGTAACCGTGAAGAACGGATACGGACGCAACTACCTCATCCCTCAAGGAAAAGCCGTCATCGCTTCCCCCTCGGCCAAGAAGATGCTGGCTGAAGAACTCAGGCAACGCGCCCACAAGCTGGCCAAGATCAAGCAAGACGCGGAAGAGCTCGCAGCCAAAATCAACGGGCTGAAACTCACCATCGCCACCAAAGTTAGTTCCACGGGGACAATCTATGGTTCCGTTTCCAACATACAAGTAGCAGAGAAACTTGCTGAAAAAGGCTTTACCATTGACCGAAAGACCATCATCATCAAAGATGCAGTGAAAGAAGTCGGCACTTACACAGCTACGGTAAAGCTCCATAAGG
Source organism: uncultured Bacteroidaceae bacterium (assembly GCA_964439955.1). Lineage (GTDB taxonomy): Bacteria > Bacteroidota > Bacteroidia > Bacteroidales > Bacteroidaceae > UBA1794. Next base: position 89,844 of record CAYTPX010000001.1, read on the forward strand.
AAGTTACTGCGGAAATTTCTTTCGAAGTGGTAGCGGAAGGAGCAGAACCTGAAAAGGCTGCGGAATAAACCACAACCATAAACAGCCATATGCAAAGGCATACCCGCTTCGGCAGGTATGCCTCTTTTTTACCCGTACCAACCTCGGAATCCACCATAAGCAAGTATAATATCCGTCCACCACTTGCGCAATAGGCCGCCAGCTACAACCGAACAGGTTTCGGCCACCAACCTGCCCGCATGGCAGATGAGCGTTTCATTCCCATAGTCCGACCCTGTTCCCATATAAGCACGGTTAAGGGAGAATCTGCCTATATGGGTGGAAACAGAAAGCACAAAGGCTTTTCCCAAGGAACAGCAAAAGAAACAGGCAAAAGGCAAGCCCCTTCCCGGCAACAGGGCAACGGGAAAAAGGGCGGTAGCAGGCAACGACGGGAGAAACAAATGCAAAGGAGACGGAAAAACGGCAGTTTCAGGCGGAAAAAGCGGGCGGTATCGTTTTTTTCGCTACTTTTGTTGCGCGCATCTACCCAAAACGCTTTATGAAGAAACCCCTGTCCCGCCTCCTGCTGGCCACCCTCGCGCTGGCTTTGGCCGCCGCTCCCTCCCTTGCCCAGAACATGCGTGGGGCTGCCGCAAACCGTTATTTTGAAGAGGGCGCGGCCTACTACCGTGCCGGCAACTACGCCGCAGCCAAGCAGTCGCTGACACGCTTCCTCTCGCGGGGCGTGCAGTCGGAGGCCTCCGAAGAGGCACGCTACCTGCTATGCTGCTGCGGCTATGCCCTCCAGGACGCGGACCGCGTGGCACAGATGAGGCAATTCATAAGGCGTTATCCGTCGAGCCGCATGCGCCACCACGTGTCGGCACTCTTGGGCTCGACGCTCTACTATGCGCAAGACTACGCCGGGGCGGCGGAGGCTTTCGCCTCGTGCAAATGGGACTACCTGCCCTCGTCCGAAGCAGCCCAAGACTTCCGCCTGCAACAGGGGCTCTCGCTGCTGGCACTAGGGCGGAACACGGAAGCCTTGCAGGCCTTTACCGAACTGGCGGGCGAGACGGACCGCTACGACGAAGCATGCCGCTACTACATGGCTACCATATATTACTTAGAAGGGAACTACCGCCCGGCATTGGGCGGCTTCTTGGAGTTGGCCGCGAACGGGGGCTACGCGTTCCGCGCAGCTTGCCGGGCGGCAGACATCTACCTGAAGACAAAGCAATACGGGCAGGCCGTGACACGCTGCCCGCAAGGGTTGCCCCCGGCCGAAGAAGCGGCGCAGACGCCCCCCGAGGAGCAACCGTTGCTGCGCGCCGAGCCGCACCGCATACGCGGCGAGGCACTCTACCATACGGGCAATTACACGGAGGCCGTGGAAGAGTTGCAAGCGTATATCGCCGAGGTGGGAGAACCGGCACGCGAAGCCCTCTACGCGTTGGGAGCTTCGTACCTCGAATGCGGCGCACCGCTGCAGGCACGGGAGACGCTTGCGCGGGTGACGGCGCAACAAGGGCACACGGACGACGCACTGGCGCAGAGCGCCTACCTGAAGCAGGGGCACGCCTTCCTCGCCTTACAGGAGCGGGACGAAGCGCAAAAGGCTTTTGCACAAGCGGCAGCCCTGCCCCACGACGCACAGGTGGCAGAGGAGGCGGAGTTCAACATCGCACTGGCCTTACACCAAGAGAAACGCGCCAATTACTCCGACCGGGCGGCACGCTGGGAAGCATTCCTGGCGGCACACCCGGAGTCGCCCTACCGCTCCCGTGCGGCGGGCTACCTGGCCGAGCTGTACCTAGATGACTTCCCCGCCAAAGAAGCCTTGGCACGCCTCAGGAATCCGGGCCTACGGGACAGCAGCCTGCTACGGGCGCATCAAGTGGTGGCGGCGCGGATGGGCATGGCAGCCGTAGGACAAGACCCGCGGGAAGCGCTGGCCCTGTTGGACGAGTCGCTGCAAATAGGCCTCGACGAAGAGGCACGCACGCAGGCCCTCTACTGGCGCGGTGAGGCGAACTACCGCGTGGGGGGCACGCAGGAAGCGGAACAGGACTTCAAGAACTACATAGCCCTCTCGGGAGGCACCGCAGGGGGCGGATATGCACAGGCGTACTACAACCTGGGCTACTTAGCATTCAACGCGCAACGCTACGCTGAGGCCGACAGTATTTTCTCTCTTTATCTCCAAGCAGAGCCTGAGCGGGCGTTGCGCGCGGATGCTTTGTGCCGTATAGGCGATTGCCGCTACCAGCGGCGGGCGTTTGACGAAGCGGTGGCAGCATACCGCGCGGCAGCCGAGGCCGACACGGGAAAACTTCCCTATGCCCTTTACCAAGAGGCATACATCGCAGGCCTGCGCAAGGACTACGCCACAAAAATAGCACTGCTCGAGCAGCTGGCAGCGCAATACCCACAAGAACAGGGGATAATGCCCGACGCACTCTACGAGCTGGGAAGGGCGTATGTGCTGACAGGGGCAAACGACCGGGCACTGGCCACCTATGAACAACTGGAGGCACGCTTCCCGCAGGGCGAAAAGGCACGGTTAGCAGCCACGGAGCGGAGCATGCTCCTCGCACAGGCCGGACGAACGGACGAGGCGGCAAGGGCATACAAAGCAATAGCCGAACGATACCCGGGCACACCAGAAGCACGGCAATCGCTACAGGAACTGAAATCGTGGGCCATAGAAAACTTGAAAGTGGAGCAGTACTTGGCGTATGTGGACACGCTGCGGGGTGGACAGTATGCCGTAGCGACGGACGAACGGGAGGCGCTCCTCGAGGGCGAGCGGGTGGCCTTGGAACAAGCAGCCGAGGCGCGGCGCATAATGCTAGCAGACTCGCTCTACGAAGCCGGGGCATTGGAGGAATTACGGCAGATGGGGGCGGACTCGGCGCAAGAGAGCGGAGCCAAGGCGCACTACCTGGCCTGCCAACTGCTGCACGACCGGGGTGAAAACGGCGAGGCGGAGACAGAGACCGCAACGTTCATAGACCAAGGAAGCCGCTACGGATACTGGCTCGCACGCCACTTCCTGCTATTGGCAGAGATATGCCGGGCAGAAGGACGCACGGCAGAAGCCAAGGGATACCTGCACGGATTGGAAGAAACGTATGCGGGCGAAGACGACATCGCGGGACGGATAAGGGAAGCGTTGCAGGCAATGGAATGACCCCCGGCCAAAGGAGTGGAAAAAACCTGAAAAGACGTTCAAGAAACACTTTATGAAGATACAGATTTTACCTATGTACTCCGCCACATTTCTTTTGGGGAGCGTGGCTTTCCCGACTGTTTTGCAGGCACAAACGGACGAGAAAGAGCAAATCGTGACCGTAGAGAAAGAATACGACCCCGAGGTTGGGCGCGAGGAACGCATGGAAGTCCTGCCCGTGGGCGTACTGCCTTCAGGCGAACGGCAAGCCATCGAATACGGCAGCGGAGCAAGGGCGTACACCGACTCACGCTACCGACTGGGGCCGGACATCTTGCGCCTGACACAAGACGAGGCGACGCAAGGCTATGTGCTCGGTGGTATCGGCAACTACGGGCAAGTAGACTTGCGCGCAGGATACTTGTTTAATATCGGAGACCGCGACGAGCTGGGCGTGAACGCCTCCTTCGGCGGAACGAACAAGTCACGCACAGTGGAACCACTTGCAGAATACCCGGCCTACGGGTACAGCAAGTGGGACAACCATTTCTACCGCACGGAAGCGTCCATGGACTACGCGCACTATTTCGACCAGCTCACGCTGCGCGTGACAGGGGGTGTAGGGCTTGACAACTTCAGCTACTACCGCTTCATCCAGTCGCCAGCCGCAGACCCATTGGGGATTGGCTACCTCTACCCGGCTGCCACGGCAAACCAAGGACACCGCAAGTATAATGTGGGTGCAAACCTGCGCACCAATGAAATGAGCGACCTGCCACTACGCTTCGAAGTGGGCGTGGGTTACTCCTCATTCCGCCGCAGCCACATGGCAGACGGGGAAGCGCTGACAGAACACCTCATCCATACAACGGCGGATTTCTGCGGCGATTTGGACGAAGACCAAAGCGTCGGGCTGCGGCTGGAGATGGACAACTTGCTCTATTCCCGCAAGTACGCTGGCTACACGGCATTACAGGCAAACCCCTACTACCAGCTCTTCGGGGCAGGTTTCAAGGCACGTATCGGCGCAAAGATACACTATAACGTGGGCCGGGGGCAATTCGTGCAATTCGCGCCCGACGTAGCGACAGAATATGTGTTCTTCGGCGATTACGCGGTTTATGCGGACATCGGCGGGGGACACGTGCTGAACGACTTCCGAAGCCTCGAAGAGAAAAACCCATACTGGATGTCAGGACGGCTGAAAGACGCGCATGAACGGCTGAATGCCGCAGTAGGCATCAAAGGGAACATAGGCCCGGTGTTCTCGTTCGACGTGCGCGGAGGCTATGTCGATACGAAGAACGATGCCTGTTTCTACAACCTTTTTTCGAACTTGACCGACGTAGCATACCTATATGTAGGCAACGCCGACACAAAACACGGGTATGCAGAAGCGAAAATCAACCTGTATATGGGACCGGTAAGCCTCTCCGCACGCGGAAAGGCATATAAATGGAAAAATGAGGAACGCGCATACCACGTAGCCAAGCCTAAGAACGAGGTGGAAGCGTCGCTGCATTTCCCTATAACAGACCATGTACAGGTAGGCATCACTTATAGCTACATTCAACGAAACCGGGTGAACCTGACGCACTACCTGCTGCAACCGGACGGCCAAAACCTGGTAAGTTTCCAGTCGGCGCTGTACAACATGGATTGTAATTCCCTCACTCCCGACCAAATAAGCACGCTATATGCACTGGACGGTACGGTGAATACCTTATCCTACCGCATGAGGGCGGTGAACAACCTGAGCGCAAACATCTCGTTTGCCATCACCCCGTACCTCTCCCTCTACGCGCAAACGGGCAACCTGCTGAACCGGGACTATGAGGACTTTTACTCGTACCCGACAAACGGCATCAATTTCTTGGGCGGGCTGTCGGTACGGTTCTAAGCAGATACAAGGAATCCCGGGATTCCCCCATGCCAGCCCCGGGATTTTCTTACCCACATCCATGAGAAAAGGGAAGGATTCATTTTGATGAATCCTTCCCTTTTCTCGTCAGTGCTCGAAGCGGGACTCGAACCCGCACAGCTGCAATAGCCAAGGGATTTTAAGTCCCTCGTGTCTACCATTCCACCATTCGAGCGTGAAACCCTTCCGCTTCCCGGCCGTAAGCCTACGCCTTTCCACCGAAAGGTGAAGCCGTGCGGGGAGAAAGCCTTGGCACTTTTATCCCAAAGCGCCCGCACTTTTTCCAGAAAGCGGCAGCAAAGATAGGGATATTCCACGAGACGGCAAAACACAAAGCGCACTCCTTCGCACAGAAAAGGCACTGCAAGATAGAAAAAAGGAAAGCGGGAGAGGCCTAATTGGTAATGCGCAAGATGCGATTTACACTACTATACACCGTGCTATACACTTGGAGTTGGCTGCCAGGCCCGTCCATGCAGTTGCCAAAACCTTGGGAAATGTCGTAGACAGAACCGCACTCTTCGCAAATGGCCTGCATGCCACCCTCCTGGGCGTGCACGCACGGACGGGGCGAAGCGCTGCTTCGGTAGTAGCAATAAGGGCAGGCCATGTCGTAGGCCGCGAAGGGAGTGGAAGGATCGAGCGGCAGCACGGAATGCACGACAAGCACCCCTCCCACACCGAGGTAGGCCGTAGACACGCCCCGTGCGGAAGTTATCTCAAGGAACTCGCCCAAATTCTGCAAGTGAGCATATTGCGCGTCGTCCAAGCGCAACGTGATGCTCACGGTGTAGTCCGGCAATACATCTTCCGGCTCGTCGCCCGAGCAGGCGACAAGGGAAGCGAGCAGGCACACGCCCGCCGCCACAATCCGGAAACGGCTGAGGCAACGGGACGGGGCGATGGGGCAAAACCTCATCGGGCAAGAAGGCTTTGCTCGGCCTCGTGTACGCGGTCGAAACCGAAAGACGCGTAAATTTCTTCCATACGCTGCCGGATTTCAGCATTGCAGAGGTTGCCGATACTGCCTTCGTGCGTATGGTGTACGTCCTTGCAAGGCACGAAACGCCCCTCCTCGATGTCGATCCCCACTTTCCGGTAGGCGTCACGGAAGGGCATGCCCGCGGCAGCCAGTCGGTTCACTTCTTCCACACTGAACATGGCGTCGTAGCGCGGGTCGTCGAGGATATGGTCATTAACTTGGATGCGCTCGATGATGTAGCTCGTCATCCGCAGGCAATCAAGCAGCTCGTCGAAGGCGGGCAGGAAAGCCTCCTTGATGATTTGCAGGTCCCGGAAGTAACCGCAAGGCAAATTATTCATGACTGCCACCACCTGCTGCGGCAGGGTCTGGAGCTTATTGCAGCGTGCCCGGATCAATTCGAACACGTCGGGGTTCTTCTTGTGCGGCATGATACTGGAGCCGGTGGTGCATTCGTCGGGCAGTTTCACAAAGCCGAAGTTCTGCGAGTTGTAGAGGCAGTTGTCAAAAGCGAGCTTCGCGAGCGTCCCCGCTATGCCGGCCAAGGCGAACGCCACGTTGCGTTCCATCTTGCCGCGCCCCATCTGGGCATAGACCACGTTGTAGTTCAGCCCATCGAAGCCCAACAGGCGCGTCGTCATCATGCGGTTCAAGGGAAACGAAGAGCCGTATCCGGCAGCAGAACCCAATGGGTTACGGTTGCACATGCGATAAGCCGACTGAAGGAAGAGCATGTCGTCCACCAGACTCTCCGCATAGGCCCCCAGCCAAAGGCCGAAGGAACTGGGCATGGCCACTTGGAGGTGCGTATAACCAGGCATGAGGACTTCCTTATAGCGCTCACTCTGCGCCTGCAAATGCCCGAAGAGGGACTTCACTTCCCCGGCCACTTCTTCCAGCTTGGCCCGCGTGAAGAGCTTCAAGTCCAGCAACACTTGGTCGTTGCGCGAGCGCCCGCTGTGGATTTTCTTGCCTATGTCGCCCAATTTGCGGGTCAATTCCAGTTCAACCTGCGAGTGTACGTCCTCTACACCTTCCTCTATCGTGAAAGCGCCGCCCCCTTGGCGTGCCCGGGCGTAGATGACTTTCAGCTCGGCGAGCAACACATCCAGCTCTTCAGCTTTGAGCAAACCGATGGACTCCAGCATGACGATATGGGCCATGGAGCCCATTACGTCGTAGGGCGCAAGGTACAAATCCATTTCACGGTCGCGCCCGACAGTAAAGCGCTCGATGTCTTCCGCCATCTGCACTTTCTTTTCCCACAACTTCTGAGGCATTTCTTTTCCTATTCGTAATTGATAAGCGCCAACATGTCGGCCAGTTTTTCCACACCTTCCTGCATCCGGTCGAGCTTCCCCTTGAGCATCATTTTCATAAAGAAAGGTATATCGTAACGCACCGTTACTTTCAACCGGGAAGCGCTGCTGCCGTCCGCCTCCAATGGGAGGAGCTGAATCCAAAGATTGGCGTCGAGGGGAATCCCTTCGAAGCCGAATTTCAGCATCTTATCCGGCGTCCGTCCGCAAATGGCCAGCCGGAGCTGCCCGATTTGCGGGGCGGGGAAGGTGATACTGTCTGCATCACATACAACCGAGTCCAAATCAAAATCCAACCCTTTCTCCCGCATGGCGTCCAAAGCCTCGGGAGGGACACGCCGTTTCAACTCCTCCACGTTGCGCAGGTCGGAGAGCTTGGCATAGACCTGCGCAGGGGGATAAGGCAACTGCTTTACCGAACTTTCAAACTGTTCCATCGGAATCCGGTCATTTTCCCAAGTCCCAGTGGGCTGGATCCTTGCGCCACTCGACCAAGACTGCCTTGTCAGCCTCGGTGATGTACTCCGTTTTCAGGGCCACGTCAAGCACAGCCTCGTAGTTTGTCAGCGTCACGAGATTGACCTTCGCGGCCTTAAATGCCTTTTCCGCCACATCGAACCCATAAGTGAAAGCGGCAATCATCCCGATCACGTCGCACCCGTCACGCCGGATGGCTTCGACGGCTTTCAGGCTGCTGCCGCCCGTGGAGACCAAATCCTCCACGACCACGACCTTCATGCCCGGGCGGAGCTCGCCTTCGATGAGGTTCTCCAACCCGTGGTCCTTAGGGCTCGAACGGACATATACAAAGGGGAGGTTCAACTCGTCGGCCACCAATGCCCCTTGGGGTATGGCGCCGGTTGCCACGCCCGCTATCGCATCGACCGTCGAGAAACGTTCAATGATAAGGCGGGATATTTCGATTTTGACAAAATTGCGTAAAGAAGGGTACGACAACGTCTTACGGTTGTCGCAATAGAACGGCGATTTCCAGCCAGACGCCCATGTGAAAGGGTTGGACGGCTGCAACTTGATAGCTTTGATTTTCAATAACTTTTCAGCAAAGATTCTCTCTAAATTTTTCATTGTTGCCAAGATGCTAAACGTTCTCGCCTGCAAAAATAATCAATCCACATGTAACGGCCTTACAAAATGTATACTTTTTCGCCGACTCGTTCCGCAGCATGCTGCAAAACAGGAAAAGACCCTTGCAAGGGAAATGCAACCCTCCTGCCTGGAAATGCCTGCGCTTTCCCCGAAAAAAGGCGGCACTTTTCCACAAAAGCGCCCCGCCTTTTCCAAACGGAATCCGCAAGAAGCCCTCAGGACAAGGCATAGGAAAAGGGGCTTTCACCCCCTCGAATAAGCCAAAGAAAGGACGGAGAGCATGACAGGATCCCGGGAAACGGAAGCAACCGGTTCCTCCCGCAGGGCGCGGCACAAGGCTTCGGCACAGGCGGCGACGGTGGCGCCAGTCGTCACCACGTCATCCACCAACACGACATGCCTGCCGTGCAGGGATTCGGCCACGCCCTTGTCCCAACGGAACGCGCCTTGCACGTTTTCAAAGCGGCGCGAGTGGGAAAGGGTCGTCTGGGAAGACGTGTCCGCCACACGGCGCACGCCCGACTCAAGCACGGGCGCGGAAATCCGGCGGCCGACGGCCCGGGCGATGTAGCTGCTCTGGTTGTAGCCGCGACGCCCACGTTTCTTCCAATGGATAGGCACAGGCACGACGAAATCCGCGCCCTCCGGGAAGAGGAGGGACGGATCATTTTCCCGGAACATCTGCTCCACGACCGCCCGTGCCATGCCGCGGCGGTGGCGGTACTTGAGATCTGTGACCAAATGGGTATAGGGCGTCCCCGGCGTATAGTAGAAGAATGCGGCAACAACCCGCAGGCGTATGTCGGGCACGACAGGCAGCAGCCCGGCAAACAGTTCCTCCATCTCATTGCCCCGGCAGGCGCAAAACCCCGTGCGCGGCAACTGCAACAAGCAACGGGGGCAAAGCAAGTCCACCCCTTCGGGCAAGCAATGCCCGCACACCGGGCATACCCGGGGGAAAAGCAGCGAGCGGAAAGCCCCGGCCAGCCGGGCCAACGAGCCGTGGAGGGCACGCCTCACTCCAAGCATTCGCTGATGGCCGCCGACTCAAAGCCGCGGCTTTGCGCGTAGCGGTAGAGCTTCTCGCGGCGCACCTCCGCATCCATTCCCTTGAGGGAGCGGTCCTTCGACTTGAGGATATTGCGTAAAGTGGCCATATAGTCCTCGTCGGAAATGTTCATCAAGGCAGCATCCACGTAGACTTCCTTCACCTTTTTCACGTAAAGCGCCTCGCGTATCTTGCGTTTCCCCCACTTCTCGAGGCGGAACTTGTCGCTCACGAAAGCACGACAGTAGCGGGCGTCGTCGATGAAGCCCCCCTCCTTTAGTTTTTTCATGATGCGTTCCACCTCATCGGGGTCGAAGCTCCAGAGTTTCAACTTGGAAACCGCCTCGCTTTCGCAACGCTCCGCGGCAGAACACCAAGAAGTCAGTTTCTGCAGGGCTTGTTCTTCTGTAAGGTCTAACATAAGAAATGGTTTGTTCCTTTTATAAATCGCTGTTTTTTTGCAAAGTCTTCCACCAAACATACCTCGCCGAAGCCCGCCTCACACAGCAGCCTCTCGACCTGGGCTGCCAAGAGGGGATTGATTTCCAGGTAGATTTTTCCTCCTTCGACGAGGCGTTCCCTCCCAATCCGGCATAGGGCGCGGTACGGGAGTAGCGGGTCGGTAGCCGGCACGAACAGGGCTTCACGCGGCTCCCACCTGCTGACTTCGGGCTGCATGTCTGCCTCCTCCGAAGGGAGCACGTAGGGCGGATTGCTCACAAGGGCGGCATATTGCACGCGTTCCGCCCCGGGATTTGCCGGGAAGCGCCCCGTGTCTTCCGGGAAAGTGCCTGCGTTTTCCTCCGCGGGCGTCCCGGCTTCTTGCCGGGGCATCCCGCCCAACCGGGCCTCGTGCAGCATGTCGCACCGGCGAAAGCATACCTGCGCGCCGTGGCGGGCAGCGTTTTCGCGAGCCACCTGCAGGGCCGTTTCCGAAATGTCCCACGCCTCCACGCGGGCGGCGGGAAAGAGCTTGGCCATCGTCACAGCAATACATCCGGATCCCGTGCCCACATCCAACAAGTTGGGACGCCCCCCGGTAGCGGGCAGGCCGTCGGCGGCCAGCATTTCCACCAACTGCTCCGTCTCGGGACGCGGTATCAGCACACCGGGACGCACGTGGAAAGCACGGTCGCAGAACGTGGCTTCGCCCAAGACATACTGTACCGGTTCGCGCAAATCCAACAGGCGGTGCAGGAAACCGGCAAGGCGGCGGCGTTCGTCCGCCGACAAATCGCTATCTTTGCCCGTAAAAACCGCCGCGACACCCCACCCCATCCCCCGGGAAAGCAGCAACCGTGCCACGGCCGAGGCTTCGCCTGGGGAATAAATCGCAGAGAGATGATGGGAAACGTCGTGCAGTAATGTACGCGAAATGCTCATTGTCTGGCTGCAAAGATAGGGATAAAACCGGAATACGCCGACCGCGGGCGGGGGAAAGATAAGAAATTTTAGAAAGATGGACGCAAGAGACGAACTTTACATGCGCCGCTGCCTGCAACTGGCAGCCGCAGGAATCCCCACCACGAAGCCCAACCCCGTGGTCGGGGCAGTAGTGGTTTTTGGAGACCGCATCATAGGCGAGGGCTACCACATACGCCCCGGCGAAGGGCATGCCGAGGTGAACGCCCTGCGGAGCGTGCGCCCCGAGGACGAACGGCTGCTGCCCGGCGCCACCCTCTACGTGAGCCTTGAGCCGTGTGCGCACTACGGGAAGACGCCGCCCTGCGCCGACCTCATCGTAAGGAAGCGGCTGAAACGGTGCGTGGTAGGCTGCGGCGACCCCTTTCCCGCGGTCAATGGGGGCGGGATACGCAAGCTGCGCGAGGCGGGCATCGAGGTGGAAACGGGCGTGCTGGAGGCGGAATGCCGGCGAATCAATGCGCCTTTCTTCACCTACCATCTGCGGAAACGCCCGTATGTCACGCTGAAATGGGCCGAAAGCGCCGACCATTTCATCGACACCGCCCGCCCCCTGCCCGGACGCCCCGGCGGAAGCGGGCAAGCCACACGCATCTCCACACCGCTCACACAGATGCTGGCCCACAAACTGAGGGCGGAAAACCAGGCAATCCTCGTGGGGAGGCGCACCGTGCTGCTCGACAATCCGGCACTCACCCTGCGCCACTGGCCGGGAAGCAACCCGCTGCGTTGCATCTTGGCGCCATCCGGAGGGATATCGGGGGAAGCGCACGTGGCTGACGGCAGCACGCCGACGCTCATCTTCGCCTGCACAACGACGGAAAACCGCCAGCACTTTCCCGGAAAAGCGGCAGCGGAAACACTCCCAAGCGGCGGCGTTCCTTTCCCTCCCGAGCACGCCACGCTGAAGGCCACCCGCCCCATCCTGCCACAAGTGATGGAGGAACTACACCAGAGGGGCATACAATCGCTTCTCGTGGAGGGCGGTTCGACCACGTTGCAGGGCTTCATTGACGCCGACCTGTGGGACGAAGCCTACGTGGAGTGCGGCACATTTTCCCTCGGGCAGGGCGTGCCTGCTCCCGTGCTCCCAAGCCCGGGCAGCAAACGCCCCTACCGGAGCGAGGCGGAATACGCCTTCGGGCGGACGCGGCTGCATCACTTTCGCCTGCGCGACTAAGCAGGAATCCCCCATGGCCGGACGTTCCGCCGCGGCCATGGGGGAAAAATTACGGCGCGACCCTATGGAGTCGCGCCGTAAATACTATGGTTAAATCCCTAAATATACGGTAGGATTAAAGCTGCGGGCCTGCGGCAACCAATGCCTTGCCAGCTTCGTTCCCGGTGAACTTCGTAAAGTTCTTGATGAAACGCCCAGCAAGATCCTTGGCTTTCTCTTCCCATTGCGCAGCGTCGGCATACGTGTCACGCGGATCGAGGATAGCGGAATCTACGCCCGGCAACTCGGTCGGGACTACGAAGGAGAAGTAAGGAATCGTCTTGGTCGGGGCCTTATCGATAGAGCCATCGAGGATGGCGTCGATAATGCCGCGCGTATCCTTGATAGAGATGCGTTTCCCGGTACCGTTCCAGCCTGTATTTACCAAATATGCCTTGGCTCCTACGCGTTCCATCTTCTTAACCAGCTCTTCGGCGTACTTCGTCGGGTGCAAGCTCAAGAAGGCTGCGCCGAAACATGCGGAGAAAGTCGGGGTAGGCTCGGTGATTCCACGCTCAGTGCCGGCGAGTTTCGCTGTAAAGCCGGACAAAAAGTAATATTTCGTCTGTTCTGCGTTCAAAACCGAAACGGGAGGCAACACTCCGAAGGCATCGGCTGACAAGAAGATTACCTGATGTGCGTGCGGGCCTTTCGAGATTGGCTTAACAATGTTCTTGATATGGTCAATAGGATAGGACACACGGGTATTTTCGGTAACGCTCTTGTCGGCGAAGTCAATCTTCCCGTTTGCGTCTACCGTAACATTCTCCAAGAGGGCATCGCGGCAGATAGCATTGTAGATGTCCGGTTCGCTTTCCTTGTCGAGGTTGATAACCTTAGCGTAGCATCCCCCTTCGTAGTTGAACACGCCTTCGTCGTCCCAGCCATGCTCGTCGTCGCCGATGAGCAAGCGTTTCGGGTCGGTGGAGAGGGTGGTCTTGCCGGTTCCGGAGAGGCCGAAGAAGATAGCCGTATCCGTCCCTTCCATGTTGGTATTGGCCGAGCAGTGCATGGATGCGATGCCGCGCAACGGGTTCAGGTAGTTCATGATGGAGAAGATGCCCTTCTTCATCTCACCGCCGTACCAGGTATTGAGGATAACCTGCTCATTGGTCTTGAGGTTGAACACGGTGGCCGTCTCGGAATTCAAGCCGAGTTCCTTGTAATTGTCCACCTTGGCTTTTGCCGCGTTGAAGGACACGAAGTCAGGCTCACCGTAGCTTTCGAGTTCTTCCGCAGTGGGGCGGATGAACATGTTCGTCACAAAATGGGCTTGCCATGCCACTTCCATGATGAAGCGCACCTTCAAGCGGGTAGCGGGGTTGGCGCCGCAGAACGTATCCACCACGAAAAGGCGCTTCCCGGAGAGCTGCTCCACGGCTTTTGCCTTGAGGTCGGCCCATGCTTCCTCCGAGCAAGGCTTGTTGTCATTCTTATATTCGTCAGAAGTCCACCAGATCGTGTCCTTGCTGGCCTCGTTCATCACAAAGAATTTGTCCTTAGGAGAACGACCCGTGTAAATACCCGTCATCACGTTTACTGCGCCAAGTTCAGTAACTTGGCCTGCTTCATAGCCCTCGAGGCTGGACTTGGTCTCTTCTTCGAAGAGTACTTCGTAAGAAGGATTGTGCAGGATTTCGGTCACACCGGTGATGCCGTACTTGCTTAAATCTAAGTTTGCCATTGCTTTGTATTTATAAAAAGTGAATAATTGTACTGTTCAAAGGACTAAATCATGCTTGCGTCGTTATCTTTCTATGCGGTACACGCTTCAAAAAGAGGAAGCGCATTCATATGCCCCTTGTATATCGCGTACAAAGATACGGCAATATTTTCAAGGGGGAAACGCACAACAAGGAAAATTTTTCCTAACGGGCTTCCTTTTTATAGTTACATAACAAATCGTTTGCCCGTTCCCCGCTTACGGAGGAGCAGCCCTGCGCCGACCGAGGCGACCGGAAGCGGAGGCGGCGGAAAGTGCCGGGGCTTTTCCCGGACAGCCCCGGCACTTTCCCGCAAAAACCTCTCCGCTTTCCGACGGCCGGCGGGACGCGTTGGAAAGGGAGGGGACGCAACTTTTCGGGGAAAGCCGGGGTTATTCCGCCCGTTTCCCGTACATTTGCGCGTCATTCACGCAATCCGCCATGCTCACCGTCTACTCCCGTTCCCACACCCCGCGCTTGAGTTACGTCCTGCGCTTCTTCCTCGATTCGGAAGAGTTCCGCGTCACCGACTCGCCCGAAGCATACCTTGCCGCCGAACGGCCCGCCATCTGCTACGACAAGAAGCCCCTCGGGCGCGGCGTACACATAGCCCCCTGCGGCCTCCTCGAAGGGCACACGCCCCACATACCCCGCCCTTCCGTGGGAAAAGACGCGGGGGGGAATCCCGTATTATACCCCGATACCTTGTCCGACATGGGCTTCGACCCCCTGGGCGCGGCGTTCTACCTGCTCGCCCGCTGCGAGGAATACGCCTCCAAGGACTTAGACCAGCACAAGAGATACCTGCCCGAAAGTTCCGTCCTCCACGCAATGGGCTGCCTCGGACGCCCCCTCGTCGACGAATGGGGCCTGCGGCTCCGCCGCCTCATCCGCGCCGCCTGCCCGGGCGCGCTGCCCCGCGAACGGCAAGGGCGCGTGGTGCTCACCCACGACATCGACCTCCCTTTCCGCTACCGTGCCCGCGGGCCTATCCACAGCACGGGAGCCTTGTTGCGCGACCTGCTCGCCCGCCGCGACCCGGCCGAAGCGCTCCGCAGGCTGAAATGCATGCTCCACCTCGACCCCGACCCGTACTTCAACCTCGAAGCCTTGGCGCAAGCCGGGAAAGACGCAGGCCTGGAACCCCTGTTCTTCATACACTGCGGCCCATGCAGCCGCCACGACCGGAAAGACCGCATGCCCTCACGCCGCTACGCGCGCCTCCTCAGGGAAATGGCACAAGGGGGATGCCTCATCGGGCTGCACCCGTCCTACGAGACATGGAACGACCCCCAAAAAACCGCAGCCGAAAAGAAGAAACTGGAAAAGCGCATCCGGCAAGAGGTATGCGCCTCGCGCCAACACTTCCTGCGCTTCCGGATTCCCTATACGCCCCGCGCCCTGCTCCAGTGCGGCCTGACCGACGACTACTCCCTAGGCTACTCCACAAAGCCCGGCTTCCGCGCGGGGACCGCCCGCCCTTTCCCCTATTTCGACCTCGGGTTCAACGTGGGGACGGAGCTGGTCCTCCACCCTCTCACGGCAATGGACCTCACCCTGCGGCGGGACTTGCACCTCTCCGCCAGCGAGAGCGCAGAAAAGATGCTCGGCCTAGCACGCACCGCGCTGGCGGCAGGCGGGGATTGCTGCCTGCTCATCCATAACTCCTCCCTCGCGGGCGACAAAGAATGGGGCGGGTGGCAAGAGATGTACCCCCACCTCCTGCACGCACTCCATCGCCTGGAACAAGAATGCGCGGCCAGTCCCGGCAACACCGGCGGCTACACCAAGTAAAATACCACAAGCAGGACGATATGCAACGCGAAGACCGGCACGAAAACCCGTCCCAGCAACGGGCAAAAAGCCCTGCGCCGCCCAGAAAAGAAATAGGCGTAACCCATATTGACCACCACATTGCTGGCCAAAGCCTGCAGGATGCAAACCCCGACTTGCTTGCCGCCCAGCAGCGAATCATGCCCCAAGATGTTCAAGACGAAAGGCGTTATGTCGCTTATCCCCGAGGCTATTGACAAAACACTCATGCCATATTTACCACCGTACTGCATGACCCAGTACGTTAGAAGAGTAAACAACACGAAAAGGGCGGTGAAAATCAAGGCGACCTTGAACTCCAACGGGTTCTCCGCCGCCACGGCCTGCCCGCCGGGCTGCGGCTCTGCCCCGCCGCCCGGGACTTTTTCCAACCTCGACTTGGAGCCGCGCTGGAGCCATGCCGCCAAAACGGCCGATAACACCGCCGGGGGCAACAAATAAGGTAGCAACATACGGCAAACCTCCCCGCTGAAAATGCCAATCAATACAATGAAACGCACGTAACGCGTAGCGATCGCGGCCGAAATGCCCGCCGCATAACGCGGCAACTCTCCCTGTCCTGCACCCCTGCACTTGCCCGCCAGGACGGTAATGGCGGCCGTACTGCTATACAACCCGCCCAAGACGGCCGACAGCAGCACCCCCGCCCGAGGAAAGACATAGCGCCGCAATAAATAAGAGAAGTAGGATATGGCAGAGACTACCACGGTTGCCAGCCAAACCAGGTAGGGAGTCAGCCCCGTGCCCGGTAGAATCTCCGTATCCGGCAGCAGAGGCAGCACAATCCCGCTGATGAACAAGAATTTGGCCAGCGTGATCATCTCGTCGCGCTGCATCTTCCGCGCAATCTCGGTAAGGGTTTGCTTCAGCTCGGTAAGCAAAAGGACGATTACCAGCACCGAAACCGAGAACCACAAAGGCTGCGTGCAAACCACAGGCCCGAGGGCGTAGACGATGAGCGCAATCAAAATGCGCGTAAGGCCGTATTCTTCGTGCCGGAGCATACGCACGGCGTAATTCAGCCCAAGGAAGAAAGTCAAGGCAACCCCTCCGCCCAGGAAAAGCCTCATCCCCTCAGGCGCCGGATCGAGGCGGTAGAAAAGGAATCCCAGCAGGCCGATGAAAGTGAAAGTCCGGTCAGTCCCGAATTGGGTGACACCGGAATTCTTCAGCGTCAAGCGCCGCTGCGAGAGACCGATGAAGAGGGAAAAGGCCGTAACCAGCAACAGCTGCACCAATTCCGGATAGATATAGGTATAGATTCGTTCCATGACGTCCTGCGTTTCGTTGCCCGTTTCCACTGCCTCCGCCCGCGCTTGGCCATAGGGGGCAGGGTCAATACCCGCCGGTGAGCCCGGCGCGTTCCTCCTCGGGCCAAGTGGAATAGGGACGCTGCCCGAGGGAAGTGTTGTAAAACCGCACGTCACCCGTCACCTCGCGCCCCAGGAACGGCGCCCGGGCAAAGGCTTCGCCCGCATCGCGCAGCTCCACTTCGGCCACCACCAAGCCCTCGTTCAAGCCGTGGAACTCGTCAACCTCGAAAGTGTGCCCCCCCCAAGGCACGAGCCACCGCGTTTTCTCGATGCCTCCCGGGACGCAGAGCCGCATCAACTCGCGGGCTTCGGCCAAAGGGAGTTCCTTTTCCCACTCGTAGCGCGACACCCCCCCGTCAGCCGAAGGTCCCTTGATGGTAAGGTATCCCCGCCCGGAGCGGATGCGCACGCGCACGGTACCCCCCCCCCCGGCACAAATATAGCCCTGCGCCACCTCGCTGGAGCTGGCGGCCAGCTCCTTGTAGTCGCCGGCGACGAGGAATTTACGCTCTATCTCGTAAGGCATGGCGCGTCCTCCCCTCTCCTCCTTGTGCCCGCCCCGTGGCTCAACCGGCCATGGAGACAGCCATAACCACGACGGCCAGCACGATTAACACCACGGCAATGCCCAGCAAAACCCGGCGGGCTTGCTTCTCTCCACGTTCTTCACGGGTCTTTTTCTTTTTCGACATACGGCTTCTTGTTATCAAGTACTCCCACAAAGATAGGGTTTATTCCGCGGAAAAGCCAAAAAGAAGCATCCTATTTTTCCACCCGCCCCGCCCTTCCCCCCGGAAAGCGCCAAGGATTTTGCCCGGAAGCGGCGGCACTCCCCGGGAAAAGCGCCGTGCCTTTTCCCGGCAAGCCCCGCGCCGAGCCGCAAAAGGAGGAAGCCGCAGGGACGGGGCTTGCACGGGCAGAAGAAAAAAACTACTTTTGTCGGAAAGATTACCCCGCGGCCGGCCATGCCGCCCGGCGTGCCAACGCCCGGACGCCGCCCGCCCCGTGCAAGAAAGACCCGCCATGTCCCTGAAGCCCCACAAAGCCCTCCTCCCGCTGGCCTGCCTCTACGCGGCGGGCGCCGCGCTGCGCAACCTCCTGTTCGACTGCGGTTGGCTCCGCGAGCGCCGCTTCGGGCTGCCAGTCATAGGCATCGGAAACCTCACCGTGGGGGGCACGGGGAAAACGCCCCATATCGAATACCTCCTGCGCCTGCTCCTCCCCCTTGGCGAAGTAGCTGTACTCAGCCGAGGATACCGCAGACAATCGCGAGGCTTCGTCTGCGCCACCCCGGAGACACCCGTAGCAGAAGTGGGTGACGAGCCTTGGCAAATGAAGCAAAAGTTCCCCCGCGCCGTCGTAGCCGTTGATAGCAACCGATGCCGGGGCATAGAGCAACTGCGGGAAAGCGTGGAGGGGCTGGAGGCCGTCCTGCTCGACGATTCATTCCAACACCGCTACGTAAAACCCGGAATCAACATACTGCTCGTCGACAGCCGCCGCCCCATCTGGGACGACCACGTGCTACCCGCCGGATACCTCCGCGAACCCCGGCGGGGAAAACGCCGCGCCGACGTGGTGATCCTCACCAAGTGCCCGCCCCACATGCCCGAGGCCGAGGCCCGCGCGCTGCGCGGCAAGTTGCGCCCCCTGCCCCGCCAACAGGTGTTTTTCACCACCCTTGCCTACGGACAGCTGCGCCCCCTCTTCGGGAAAGGCGGCAGGCTACGCCCCCTCGCCGACCTGCAAGGCCGCACCGTAGTGCTCCTGACCGGGATAGCCGCGCCGCAACCCTTGGCCGAGGAGGTCGCACGGTGGGCAAAAGTAGTGCCCCTCGCTTTCGGCGACCACCACGACTTCTCGCCCGCCGACCTGCAACGGCTCGCCGAAACGTGCCGCCGGGCCGGCAACCCCGTCGTGCTCACCACCGAAAAGGACGCCGCGCGCCTCAGCCGCCTCAGCTCCTCCTACCCCGAAGAACTGCGTGCATGCAGCTTCGTGCTGCCCGTAGAGGCACGCTTCCTCTACGGCGGCGAAAAAAAGTTCAATAAAATCATTACAGAATATGTGGAACAACATCCGACAAACAGCTGACTTCCTCAACAGGCGCATAGCCGCCCACCTCGGCGACCGCCCCACGAAAGCCATCATACTCGGCAGCGGGCTGGGCAAACTGGCCGAAGAAATCGACACCCCCCTCGCCATCCCTTACGGGGAAATCCCCCATTTCCCCGTCTCCACGGTAGAGGGGCACAGCGGGAAGCTCCTGCTGGGCAGGCTGGCGGGGCAGCCCGTCGTGGCCATGCAGGGGAGGTTCCACTACTATGAGGGCTACACCATGCAACAAGTCACCTACCCCGTCCGCGTATTCCACGAGCTGGGCATCCGCACATTAGTCGTGTCCAATGCCGCCGGGGGCGTCAATCCGGGCTACAAGGCGGGAGACTTGATGCTCATTGCCGACCACATCAACTTCTTCCCCGAGCATCCCCTGCGCGGGAAGAACCCGTATGGCGAGCGTTTCCCCGACATGAGCCAGGCCTATGACCCGCAACTCCGCGCCTTGGCACGCGCCATCGCGCAGGAAAAGGGCTTCCCCCTGCAAGAAGGCGTCTACCTGGGCACGCAAGGGCCGAGCTACGAAACGCCGGCCGAGTCGCTCATGTTCCGCCGCTGGGGGGCGGACGCCGTGGGCATGTCCACCGTGCCGGAAGTCATCGTGGCACGCCACTGCGGGATGAGAGTGCTGGGCTTCAGCGTCATCACCAACCTGTGCGTCGAAGGCAAGCCCGAAGCCGCTTCGCACGAAGAGGTGCAGCAGGTGGCCAACCGCGCAGAGCCCGCCATGGGCGAACTGGTGCGCGAGCTGCTGCCGCGCTGCTGACCCCGCACGCAACCCTGCGCCCCGGGCGGACGCAACCCCCTCCGCCACCGGGGAAAAGCCTTGCCGCGGCGCGGGAAAACCCGCAAGGCTTTTCCGGGAGACAGGCGGGGCTTTCGGGGAAAAGCCCCGCACGGGGCAACGAAAAATATCCCTCCTATATACTTTACCAACCATGGAAGAATTACACAGGACAGAGATTTCCACCCTCGGGGAGTTCGGCCTTATCGACAGGCTCACCGGGAAACTTGAGAACAAGAACGCCTCGACGCGCAAAGCCGTAGGCGACGACGCCGCAGTGCTGCACTACGGCGGCGGAAACGAGCTGCTCGTCACCACCGACATGCTGATGGAAGGCGTGCATTTCGACCTCACTTACACGCCACTCCAGTACCTCGGATACAAAGCCGTGGCGGTGAACCTCTCGGACATCTGCGCCATGAACGGCACGCCGAGGCAGGTAACCGTCTCAATCGCCGTAGGCAAACGGTTCTGCATCGAAGACATCGAAACGCTTTACGCAGGCATGCGGCTCTGCTGCGACCGCTACGGCGTGGACATCGTAGGGGGGGACACGACTTCGTCCCGCACCGGGCTGGCCATCAGCATCACCTGCATAGGCGAAGCCCCGCGGGAAAAAATCACATATCGGAGCGGGGCGCGGCCCAACGACCTCATCTGCGTGAGCGGAGACTTGGGGGCGGCCTACATGGGGTTGCAGATACTGGAACGGGAGAAGCGCGTCTTCGACGGCAAGGGGACGCCCCAACCCGACTTCGCCGGCAAGGAATACATCCTCCAGCGGCAACTCAGGCCGGAACCGCGCATGGACATCGTCGGACGGCTCGCCGAGGCGGACATCCAACCCACCAGCATGATGGACATAAGCGACGGGCTGTCTTCCGAACTTTTGCACATCTGCAAGCAAAGCAACACGGGATGCCGCATCCACGAGGAGCGCATCCCCATCGACTACCAAACGGCGCTCACGGCCGAAGAACTCAACCTGAATGTCTACACCTGCGCCCTGAATGGGGGAGAAGACTACGAACTCCTCTTCACCGTGCCCCTCGCCGAGCACGACAAAGTAAGCGCAATGGAAGGCGTGCACCTCATCGGATATGTCACGGAGCCGTCCCTCGGCGCAGCACTCATTACGCGCGACGGGCAAGAGTTCGCCCTGAAAGCGCAAGGATGGAATCCCTTGGCACAAAAAGAATAGCGCAACCCTGCAACGCGGCCTAAGGGAGACCCGGGACAATGCCGGGAGAAGCGTCCCCTATCCCGGGCCGGCCAACGCTCAGCAACGGGTGAAAGAGAGCTGCGCGTCGCGCTCATGCCGCTGCTGTGCCAAGGCGAGCAACTCCGTGACCAGCTCCTTCTCCGGCATCCCGGAATGTTCCCACAGCTTCGGGTACATGCTGATGGCCGTAAAGCCCGGCAGCGTGTTTATTTCGTTCAGTACCAAGCGATCCCCGGCCAACAGGAAATCGACCCGCGCCATGCCTTCGCAGTGGATAGCCTCGCACGCAGCGACGGCATACGCACGGACTTGCCCGGCCACAGCCGCATCCACATCGGCGGGGATGCGCAGGTTTGCACCCGTAGAGTTGAGGTATTTGGCGTCATACGAGTAGAAATCCTTCGTGGCCACTATCTCGCCTACGACATCGGAGGCACGCTTCCGTTCGTTGCCCAGCACGGCACACTCCAGTTCCTTGCCGACCACGGCCTCTTCTACCAAGACCTTGTTGTCGAAGCGGAAAGCCTCAGCCAGCGCGGCGGCATATTCCGCCTCCGATTCCGCCCGGCTCACCCCTACGGACGAACCGGCATTGGCCGGCTTGATGAAGATCGGAAGGCCCAAAGCGGCCACGATTTCCGCATAAGAATGCGCCCCCGGGGCTGACTTGTACAGGGTGAAAGAACGCGCGACGGGAATGCCGGCCGCCTGGAACAGGCGTTTGGCGATGTCTTTGTCCATGGCAATAGCCGACCCCAGCACGTCGGCTCCCACATAGGGCACGTCCAATGCCTTCAAGAGGCCTTGCAACGTGCCATCCTCGCCATAAGTACCGTGGACAATCGGGAATGCCGCCTCAAAACGCGCCAGCACCCGGTTGCCCGACTTGCCCACGACTTCCGCCCCGCCCCGGCAGGGGGAGAGGTAGACCCGCTCCGCCCCGGAGAAATAATCACGTCCCGCCAAGTCGATGTCCTCCGTCCCATAGGCGGCATTATAGTACCATTCGCCCGCCTTGTCCACGCCCAAGAGGACGGGGAAGAAACGGTCGCGGTCCAAAGCCTTGGTTATGTTTGTGGCCGAGGTAAGCGAAACCTCGAATTCGGCCGATTTCCCGCCGAAAATCACTGCTATGTTCTTGTGTCCCATCGTATGTGTCCTTTCTTTTATCCATGCCCCGTTTTCCCGGGAGCGGGCGCAAAGATACGCAAAAGCCCCCCATACTTCCCGCCAAGGGCAAGGATAAAATCACAAAGCCGCCTGGCACGTACCATCCCGCCGCAAGCAGAGGGACGGCCGAAGGAACAGTTTCCGCGCCTTTCCCCCCGCGGGAATGAAACCCGTCCGCCCTGTAAAACGGTAAAAAGCCACAGGGGAAACCAGGAAAAGTTGCCCCGCTTTTTTGGAAAAGTGCCACAACTTTTTTCCAAAAGGTGGAAATCGGGCGGGCAAGCCATACGGCCATCACCGGATGCCCAGCAGCTTGTGGGTCTGGACCGAAAGGCGCCATTGCGGATGCTGCTTGACGTATTCGACAGATTGCCGCATGATATCCAAGTTCCGCGCCGCATCACCCACGTCGCACGGCTGGAGGGAAAAGACACGGGCTTGCCAGTCTTCATAGGCATGCACGTCCTGCCCCCAAAACACGACCTTCAATTCGTCAATCCGCGCCAACCGTACCGGAATTCCCTTCGGCGAGCAAGTAATCCAGTCTGCCTCCGCGCCAGCGGGGAGGGGGCACGTCCCGTTCGTTTCCAACTGGACGAAACGGCCGGCCCCGCGCAGCTTGCGCACGAGCGATGCCGTAACCTGCAACGTAGGCTCGCCGCCTGTCAGGACCACGTGCCGCGCAGGGTAGCCCGATACGGCACGCACAATCTCATCCTCCCCCATCTCCACAAAAAGTTGATGGGCGGTGTCGCAAAAAGGGCACGACAAATTACAACCCGAGAAGCGCACGAAGACTGCGGGTGTACCACAAAAATAGCCTTCTCCCTGCAAGGAATAGAAAATCTCATTCACCCGCATGGCCACAGCCCCTCCCTTCCCCGTCGCGCACGTAAACGGCCAAGTTTCCTTCACTCTCCTGGACTTCCGTCTTGTAGCACTCCGGAATCTGGTCAGTGACCCACTTGGCCAAGTTTTCGGCAGTAGGGTTGAAAGGAAGCAACTCGTTCAGGTTGCCATGGTCGAGGTATCCGTGTATCTTTTCCTTGATCTTTGTGAAATCACACACCATCCCGTCCGCGTTCAGTTGCTCCGCCTTGCAATAGACCGTGATAATCCAATTATGCCCGTGCAACCGTTCGCATTTGCTCGCATAGCCCAATGCCAAGCGATGCGCACCGGCTATTTCCATCCTCTTCGATACATAGAACATTGTCGTTTCCCTATTTTCCAGTTATTCCCCTTGCGGGAAGCCTTATGCACGCCCCAGCTGCCGGACACGAGCCCCGGGTATTATTTCCCGGAGACAAGCGCCCCGTCCAAGCGTGCCACCTCCTTCAAGTACGGAATCTTATGGAGGCTATGGAGCAACCGCTGCACGTCTTCCACGTCGTGCACATAGATTTGCCCGTTCAGCTCGAAGATTCCGTCACTCGTCTGTACATTCAAACTGCATATATCCATGCCCATTTCTTCCGAGATGGCACGGACTATGCTCAAAAGCACGCCTCGCCCATCGATCCCTTTCACGTAAATCGGAACCAAGAACGAGAGTTCCTTGTGTATGTCCCAGCGAGCCGCCATAATACGATCCCCGTAACTGCTCTTCAACTTGGCGGCAATCGGGCATTGTCGCTTGTGGATAATGATTCCGCCCTCGTCATCTACGTATCCAAGCACGTCATCACCCGGAATAGGATTACAGCACGGGGCAATACGCACTTCCTTTTGCAGGTTTTGGTCGGTCAATTGCAAAATGGCGTGGGGGTCGATGTGGGGCTGTGCCTTGTTTCCCGGCAGTTGCACCGGCGGAACGGCTGCCCGCGCATGTTCCTTGTTCCGGTTGCCCAAGCCAAGCGATAAGTGGGGGATGAACCTTTTCCACCCTTTGCCCGAACGTTTGGCGCGCAACATCTCCACATCTGCTTCACCCAACTTCAAGTTTCCCGACCCGATGGCCACGAATAATTCTTCTTTCGTGCGGAAACCATGCGAAGAAAGCAGGCGGTCGATGGTTTGTATCTCCATGAGCAACCCTTCTCCCCGCAAGAATTCGGAAAGCATCTTCTCCCCTTTCTTTTCCGTGACACGCCGTTCCTTGTGGAGCACGGACATAATCTTCGTTTTTGCCCGCGCCGTCGTCACGTAGTCTTCCCAAACGGGCTGTACCCGTTGCGCTTTCGAGGTAAGGATTTCCACTTGGTCGCCGCTCTGCAGGCGGTAGCTCAACGGGACGAGGCGATGGTTGACCTTCGCGCCGATGCAGTGGCATCCGACATCAGTATGGATTGAAAAAGCAAAGTCCAATGCGGTCGCCCCTTGCGGCATGGTTTTCAAGTCCCCCTTAGGCGTGAAGACGTAAATATCCGAGGAGAAAAGGTTTAGCTTGATTGTATCCAAGAAATCAATGGCGTCCGGCTGTGGATCGTCAAGAATCTCCTTGATGGTCTTGAGCCACTTGTCCAGTTCGCCCTCTTCTTCGCTGACAAGCCCGCCTTTGCTTTCTTTATATTTCCAATGCGCGGCAAATCCCTGTTCCGCTATTTCGTCCATGCGGCGGCTGCGGATTTGTACTTCAATCCATTCCCCTTCGTTGCTCATGAGCGTCACGTGCAACGATTGGTAGCCGTTCGCCTTCGGATGGCTCACCCAGTCACGGAAACGGTCGGGGTGCGACTTATAGAGGCGGGTAAGCAAGGCATAAATCTGGAAACAGATGTTCACCTCGTCCTGCCCTTCTTCCGGCTCAAAGATGATGCGCACAGCCATTAAGTCATAGATTTCCTCGAAAGGCACGTGCTTCGTTTCCATCTTGTTCCAGATGGAATAGACTGACTTTACCCGGTCCTTTATCTCATAACGCAACCCTTTCTTGTCCAAGGCTTCCCGGATGGGCTTGGTGAAATGCACGAAACGTTCCTTCCGCCCCCCGACGCCCGCCGCGAGCTTCTGCGAGATGGCGGCATACGACTCCGGGTGCTCGTACTTGAAGCTCAGGTCCTCCAGTTCCGTCTTTATCTTGTTCAGCCCAAGGCGGTGTGCCAACGGGGCATAGATGTAGAGCGTCTCTCCCGCCACCTTGTATTGCTTGAAAGGGGGCAAGGAGCCCAGCGTGCGCATGTTATGCAGCCGGTCGGCCATTTTGATGAGTATCACCCGGATATCATCGTTCATCGTGAGCAGCAACTTCTTGAAGTTCTCCGCCTGCGCCGAAGCCTTGTCGCCGAAGATGCCCCCTGAAATCTTCGTCAGCCCGCCCACCAGCTGGGCGATTTTGGCGCCGAAGATATTCTCGATGTCCTCCACCGTGTAGTCCGTGTCCTCCACCACGTCATGCAACAAAGCCGCACTGATGGAAGTGGAGCCCAAGCCGATTTCCTTGCAGACAATGCGGGCCACGGCAATGGGGTGGAGGATATACGGCTCCCCGCTCGCCCGTTTCACCCCGCGGTGCGCCTGGTTGGCGAAATTGAATGCCTGGGTGATGATTTCCACCCGTTTGCGGTGGTTGCTGGCAAGGTATTCCTGCAGGAGTTCGTCGAAACTGCTGCGAATCAACAAGTCCTCTTTGTTGGGTTGCGGCTGCGAAGCCGAATCTACGTGCTCATCCATATCCGATTTCCGGCTGTATCCACCTGCAAACTTACTAAAAAATCCCGAACCCGCAGCACTTTTCCTATCCCGAAATCACCCCGTTTCCCGACAACCCTTTCCTACCTTTTTATAAAAAGCCCCCCTACGCAACGGGGGCGCGCCATCCGGGACAGGGGGAAGCGGGGCGGCAAACCGGGATTTGCCCTGCCGCCTTTCCCGGAAAGGGGCAAGACTTTCCGGGGAAAGTGCCTGCCATTGCCCGCGGGGGCGGCCAGGGAGGTGTAACAGGAATGAAACGGGATCGAAGCGGAATCTTCAAGCCCTTTACACATCCTTGTTACGCGAAGCCTGGACTTTTGCAGCGGATTTCTACAACCATTCATATAAAAAGCAATGAAAAAGCGAACAACTCTCGTCATGGCGCTCCTGTTGGCCGCAGGAACAATGCCTAATTACGCGTACAGCGACAACACAGACGCAGAAAAACCGGAATTGGCTGCCGGCGTATTGCGCGGCCGCGTCCTGAACACGAGGAAGGAGCCGCTGGCCGGCGCGACGGTATCCATCGAAGCCTTGGACAAAACGGCCATCACCGACGAAAACGGCTACTACATCATGCAGGGCATCACAGGGGGAGAATACAGCATGCAGGTGAACTACTTGGGCTACGAGCCGCTCACCACGCATGTCACCCTCCCCGAACGGGGCACTACGGAGAAGGACATACAGATGGACGAGCTGACGGAGCTGTCGGAAGTCGTGGTGCGCGGTGCCTTTTCCGGGCAACACAAGGCTATCAACATGCAAAAGAACAACCTCGGGATCACCAACATCATCTCCGCCGAACAGGTAGGCAAGTTCCCCGACTCGAACATCGGCGACGCGCTGAAGAGAATCCCGGGCATCAACGTACAATACGACCAAGGCGAAGCCCGATTCGGGCAAGTCCGCGGCACAGGGGCGGACTTGACTTCCGTGACAGTGAACGGGAATCGCCTGCCTTCGGCGGAGGGCGGCACGAGAAACGTGCAACTTGACTTGATTCCCGCCGACGTCATCCAGACAATCGAAGTACATAAGGTCGTAACCCCCGACATGGATGCCGACGCCATAGGGGGAAGCATCAACCTCATCACGAAGGACGCGCCGACGCGCCGCTCCTTCTCGGCGACGCTGGGCAGCGGATGGAACTTCGTGAGCGACAAAGCACAGCTCAATGCGGGCATAACCTACGGCGACCTCTTCTTCAACCACAAACTGGGGGTCATCCTTTCCGCTTCCTACCAGAACGCGCCCATCGGATCGGACAATGCGGAATTCGTATGGAAGCAGGATGAAGAAACGGGCAAGGACTATCTGGACGAATACGAGGTGCGCCAGTACAAAGTGACCCGCGAACGACAAAGCTATACGGCATCGCTTAACTATAAGTTCAACGAAAACCACCGCATCAGCTTCAAAGGAATCTACAACCTGCGCAAGGACTGGGAAAACCGCTTCCGCCTCGACCTGAAAGACCTCGAACCGGACGGCAGCGGAAAGGCGGTCGTCGAGACGAAAGGCGGTACGTACCGCAACGCCCGCTTGGAGAAACAGCAAACCATGGACTTCAACCTCAGCGGTGAGCACCTGCTCGGCAACCTGAAGATAGACTGGAGCGGATCGTATGCGCGTGCCACGGAAGACCGACCCAACGAGCGGTACATCAGTTACGAGATAGAAGACCAACAATTCGATATCGACCTAAGCAATCCGCGTAAGCCTTCCGCACAAGCGTGCAGCGGCTATACCTATAATATATTGGCCGCCGGAGCAAATGCGGCCCTCGACGACCTGACCGAGCAACAGGAAAGCATTGCCGAGAACGACTGGAAAGGAGCAATCAACTTCACCCTTCCCGTTTTGGAAGGCACTTTTGGCAGTTACCTCAAGTTCGGTGCCAAATACCAGCACAAAAACAAGGAAATGAACTTGGAGTTTTACGATTATGAGCCGCTCGGCGACTTCACCGCGCTGAACAACACGGTGCGTTACCCGCGGAACGGCTTCCTCGCCGGAAGCCAATATGAGACAAACACACCGTTTGTCAGCAACGACTACCTCGGCAGCCTGGACCTGAACAATGGCTCGCTCTTCGAAAAGACCGAGAACCTGGAGGAACTGGCCGGGCAATACAACGCAAGCGAGGAGATTTGGGCCGGATATGTCCGCTGGGACCAGAAAATCGGCAACAATAAGACGCTGACGGCCGGCCTCCGCCTGGAAAACACGCATACCTCTTACCAAGGCTATGAATACTTCTACCAAGAAGAGGTGACGGACGACCAAGGCAACGTCATCACTCCCGAATCAGAGAGCCTCACCCAAGGCCAAAAGCACGACAAGAGTTACCTGAACGTACTGCCCTCCTTGATTTTCAAGTGGGATGTCACGCGCGACTTCAAGGTGCGCGCCGCCTTCACCAACACCTTGGCCCGCCCGAAGTACGAGGCGCTCGTGCCCAGCATACAAATCAACCGCGGCGACGACGAGCTCTACATGGGCAATCCCGACCTGAAAGCCACAATTTCCTACAACTTCGACCTCAACGCGGAGAAGTACTTCTCGTCGATCGGGCTGGTGAGCGCCGGAATCTTCTACAAGCGCGTCAATGACCTCATCACGGACCGCACGCAATTCGATTACACATACAACAACTACACCTACGACGAATTCACACAGCCCTTGAACATCGGCGACGCAGACGTGTTCGGCGTGGAAATCTCCCTGCAACGCGACCTTGGGTTCATTGCCCCCGCGCTCAGCTGCCTCGGCATCTACGGCAATTACACCTACACTTATTCCAACGTGCGCAACTTCAACGTGGCGGGGCGCGAAGACGAAGGCAGCATGCGCATGCCCGGGTCCCCGGAACATACGGCCAACGCCTCGTTGAGCTTCGAGAAATGGGGCCTGAGCGCACGCCTTTCCTACAACTTCGCCTCCGACTTCATCGACGAGCTGGGCGACAGCCGGTATGAAGACCGCTATTATGACAAGGTGTCCTACATGGACTTCAACGTGGGCTACACGTTCGACAAGAAATACACCATCTATTGTGAAGCCAACAACCTCCTCAACCAACCGCTCCGCTACTACCAAGGGACGAAAGACCACACCGCCCAGATGGAATACTACGGCGTGAAACTCAACGCCGGCATCAAGATCAACCTCTAAAAACTACCGACAAACCAACAACCCAACAAGAACAATGAAAACGAAATTCTCATTCCTCCTCCTCGCACTCGCCTTGGTGGCGGGGCAGATAGCCGCACAGATTGACCACAAAGGCCGCTTCACTTTCTTCATGGCCAACGACCTGGGCCGCAACGGTTACTACGACCAGAAGCCCATCGCCGCCACCATGGGACGCATGGCCGGGGAAATCGGGCCGGAGTTCATCGTGGCCGCCGGAGACATACACCACTTCGAGGGCGTGCGCAGCACGGAAGACCCGCTCTGGATGACGAACTACGAGCTTATCTACGACCATCCCGAACTGATGATACCTTGGTATGCCATCGCGGGCAACCACGAATACCGCAACAACGTGCAGGCCTGCATCGAATACACGCAGAAAAGCGCCCGCTGGAACATGCCCGCACGCTATTACACCAAGACTTTCGACGAAGAGGGCACTACCGTGCGCATAATCTGGCTCGATACCACGCCGCTCATCGACAAGTACCGCGACGACGCGGAAGGCTATCCCCTGGCCGTGGCGCAAGACATGGACAAACAGCTGCAATGGCTCGACTCGGTACTCACCGCCAGCCAAGAGAACTGGGTGCTCGTCTTCGGACACCACCCCATCTTTGCCGAAACCGGGAAGAGCGACACGGAGCGCACCGACATGCAAAACCGCGTGGGCAGCATACTCAAGCGCCACAGCAACGTGGACATCTACGCCTGCGGGCACATACACAACTTCCAGCACATCAAGCGCTCCGACGGGGGCGGCATAGACTACCTCGTCAACAGCTCCGCCTCGCTCAGCCGGCAGGTGCAGCCCACCGAGGGCACGCAGTATTGCAGCAGCGAGCCGGGATTCAGCGTATTCTCCATCAGCGCGCAAGACATGAAGGTTTACCTCGTGGACCGGAACGGGGAAGTGCTCTACACCATCACCCGCACCAAATAGCCGGATTCCGGACACCTGCCTCCCCGGCCCCGGTTTCCCCAAGGACGTACCCCCCTGCGGGTACGTCCTTCTTTTTTCCGCACGGGCGCTCCGGACAAAAAGCCGGGGGCTTCCGCCGGAAAGGGCAAGCGCTTTTTCCCCTTTCCCCTGCGGCAATATCCCGCGGGACATCCCGCTTTCCATCAGGAAGGCAGGGAAAATTTTGGCAAATTCCCGGGCAATAGCCCCGATAATGACCTCTTTTTCCATTACCTTTGTCCCGTCTTTCCCGCTACGGGCGCACGGGTGTCGCGCGCCCCGGGAAGGCGACATGAGAAAAAGGTGTTATTGGAATTATCTTCTCAATCCAAACTTGGCGGTTTGATATTCAGTGAAGATGGTTTGCAATAGCACCTATATCGGATGCTTATACTATGTCCTCAACGGACTGCATGGGCATATTCGGTGTGGGGCTATTGTTTTATCAAACTGAATGGGTACGCCAAGACCTGGATTGATTGATAAAACCGATACAATCCTCACACCTTTTTTGCGCTTGTTTACCAACGCCCCATTGGAGGACGAGGGGCAAAAAGAAAAAATGCTTTATGAAAAAAACTCTTCGCCCCCCCTCCGGGACAGTTGGACACGAGGCCTCTCCCGGAAAACCTCCCTTCTGGCCCTATTGCTGCCTATCGGCCTGAATGCCGGGGCACAGGACTTCGAAGCCGACGGGCTTGGCTACAGTTTCCTGACCGGAAGCACCGTGAAAGTAACCGGGCATTTGATAGACGGAAGCTATGCTTCCGGAAATGTGGTAATCCCCGAATCGGTCGTTTACGAGGGCATGACCTATGCTGTAACCTCGGTAGGGAGCTTCAGCAAGTGCCCCATTACTTCAGTGGTTATCCCCAATTCCGTAGCAAGTATTTCTTATGGTGCATTCAAGCAAACCGAACTTACGTCCGTGTTTATCCCCAAATCGGTCGTTGATTTTGATGGCGCATTTAATAAATGCAGCACGTTGCAGGAAATTACAATCGATCCCGGAAACCAATATTTCACCTCCATAGATGGCGTGGCCTATACAAAGGATGTAGACACGTTGTATTATTGCCCGGAAGGAAAGCTTTCCATAACAATCCTGGAATCAGTAACGACGATCGGGCAATGCTCATTCGCCTATTGCAACATTCCGTTCATACATATCCCCAATACGGTAACGGCCATTGAAACGGAGGCCTTTGTCTGTGGCAACCTTACCTCGGTGGTCATAGGAAATTCTGTCGCCACGATCGGACACTACGTCTTTGACCAATGCGACAACCTTACTACCGTAGTCATAGGAAGTTCAGTCACCTCGATAGGCCAATATGTATTCGGTTGGAACAGTTCTTCCCTAAAGGAAATCTATTGCAAGGCGCAGACTCCTCCCGCATATACAGAAAACTCCTATGTCGCAAACGAAATCTTCAAGAACGCCACCTTGTATGTCCCCGTTGGCACGAAAGCCGCTTATGAAGCCACAGACTCTTGGCAACGTTTCCAGAATATCAAGGAAATGGATGAAGAAGGCTTCTTGGAGGTTGAAGAAGGGCTCATTATTACCGGCATCGCGGGCGTGGCGGTTTCGGACGGCGGTGTGGCGGTACGCGCCGAGGACGGCACTATCTTCATTGACGGCATGGCAGATTCGGCCGCCGTGGAGGTCTACTCCACGGGCGGGCAGCTCGTCTACCAAGGCAGGGAAACACGGATTGGCAACCTCGGTACGGGCGTCTACATCGTCCGCGTGGGCGATTCCGTGCAGAAGGTAGTACTCCGGTAAACAGCGGCCCACATTGATTATATAGGACGGCCTGCCCCGTAAGTGAGGGCAGGCCGCTTTTCCTTATCCGCAGGGAAACGCGGCCCTGCCCACCTGCGCCCGTCCCGGGCTGCGGGGGAACAAGACGCGGGACATCCCGCCCATATCGTGCTTCCCGTCCCTTTTTTCAAAGAAAAAGGCGTTTTCCCTTGCCAGTCCCAACGGAAAACCATACCTTTGCCCCGCTTTCGTGAGGAAGCAGATGTTTATCATCATTATTTACGGGAAAGTCCTATGGTGTAATGGTAGCACATCAGATTTTGGTTCTGCTTGTCGAAGTTCGAATCTTCGTAGGACTACAAACATTACCTTCGCGGAGTACCGGCATACATGCGGCGCGAAGTTTTTTTATGCCCGCACCCTCCCTGCAAGCGCACGCCTCCCATCGATTTTACCGCATGCCCGGCTCCGTGCCCACCACAGGTTTCAGACAGAATACACCCTAAAACCCCTTTACCGATATGAAACCATACACATTCTTGGCGGCAGCCTGCGCGGCCATCCTGCTCCAGTCTCCCGCCGCACATGCCCAAACCGACGGCGGCGAAATGCCGGACAGCGGGACAAGCCCCCTACAGGAAAACCGCATACGGATCGGCCTGCGCGGAGGGCTGAACCTCGCCAAGCTGGGCGGGGACGCCAGCGACTACAGCAAACACGACCTGCTGAACAAGACAGGATTCCACGTGGGCGTCATTGCCGACTTGCCGCTATACGGCAGGTTCTGGCTGCAACCCGGCATCTTCCTCAGCGCAAAAGGCATGAAAGCAAGGCTGGAGCAGGGGGAGGTCTACGGAAACCAATACAACTACTACCGCGAGGAACAAAACATGAGGATGCTCTTCCTGGAAGTGCCTGTCCTCGTGTCCTACCACTACGACCTGGGCAACGAAGTGCAGCTGCAAGTGGCCACCGGCCCATACTTTGCCTACGGCATCGACGGCAAAACCACCACAGAGTGGGAACGGACCGAGAAAATGTTCGGCAACTATTTCTACCGCTCGGGAACCACCGAGACAAAAACCTTCCGCTACGACGCCGAAGCCGATACGGAAGCGGGCCGCGGCGCAGGCATGAAGCGCTTCGACATGGGCTGGAACATAGGCGCGGGCATAACCTTCCGGCAAATCTATTTGGGACTTTCCTACGAGCTGGGCTTCCTCAACCTCTGCGACAAGAAGGCTTGGGGCGAAGACTCCAGCCTGCGCACGCGCACCCTGCAAGTCTCCGTGGGTTACACCTTCTGATGCCCCCGGGGCGCGGCAGCGCTCCCTCCATACCACACCCAGCCTTCCTCCCCGGAAGGTTGCCGCTTTTTCCCAAAACCGCAGGCACTTCGCGGGAAAAGTGCCTGCGGTTTTTTGCCCCCTCAGCAAGGATTCCATGGAAAAGCCCTTGCGAAAACATGCTAATTGTACACAAAAAACGATTAAGGCGGGAATGGCAAAATCAAATAAACATACCTTTGGCGCATGCAGACGGGCGAGACAAATTCCCAAAAATACCTGAAACCGTTCTACTAAACTACCATAACATGAAAAACTTCTTTTTTACCTCCGGAATGTTTGCCCTGCTGTCGTGCATGCCTGCGGGAGCATACGAAACGCCGACAATGGGCTGGAGCTCATGGAACACCTACGGCGTGGAAATCAGCGAAGAAATCATCAAGCTACAAACGGACGCCATCCTTTCCACAGGGTTGAAGGACTTGGGATACATTTACATCAATATCGACGACGGTTTCTTCGGCGGAAGGGACAGCGAGGGGAACTTGGTTTTCAATGCCGCCCGCTTCCCGAACGGGTTGCAGCCGGTGGTGGAGTACATCCATTCCAAGGGCCTGAAGGCCGGCATCTACTCCGATGCCGGCGAAAACACGTGCGGCTCCTACTACAACGGCGACACGCTCGGGGTGGGCGTGGGGCTGTATGGACACGACCAGCAGGACATCGACCTGCTCATCAAGGAACTGGGCTTCGACTTCATCAAGGTGGACTATTGCGGGGGTACGCGCAACGGGTTGTCGGAACAGGAGCGCTACACCGCCATCCACGAGGCCATCCTGAACACGGGGCGCACGGACGTGCGGCTTAACGTATGCCGCTGGGCCTACCCCGGCACGTGGGTGAACGACGTGGCTACCTCGTGGCGCACGACGGAAGACATCTATCTGGGATGGAACTCCCTCCTGAGCATCATCGGGCAGAACCTTTACCTGTCGGCCTATGCCACGGAAGGCAAGTTCAACGACATGGATATGCTGGAAGTGGGGCGCGGTATGACAACCGAAGAAGACAAGACCCACTTTGGGATGTGGTGCATCATGAGTTCGCCGCTGCTAATCGGATGCGACCTGACGGAAATCCCGGACGACGCACTCGAACTCCTGAAGAACGAGGAGCTCATCGCCCTAAACCAAGACCCGTTGGCCCTGCAGGCCTATGTCGTAAGCCGGGACGGCGGGGCTTATGTGCTGGTGAAAGACATAGGGACGCTCCACGGACGCCAACGGGCGGTGGCATTTTACAATTCCACGGACGAGGCGGTAACCATGTCTGTCGATTTCCTTGATTTGGACTTGGGCGGGCAAGTGAAGGTGCGCGACGTGTTCAACCGGGAGGATTTGGGCGAATATGCCGGCAACATGGAAGTGGAAGTGCCCATGCACGGAACCCGTATCTACACCCTGGAGGCCGAAAAACGCTACGAGCGCAGCAAATATGAGGCCGAGACAGCGTGGCTGAACGCCTACCAGGAACTGGAAAACAACCAAGTGGCCGAAACGGGCATATATGAGGAAGCCGACCATTGCTCGGGCGGCGCCAAGGCCGGGTGGCTCGGCAAGAGCAAGGAAAACTACCTGGAATGGAGGAACGTGTACAGCGAAGAAGGCGGAACCTACACCTTGACGCTGACTTACATCTCCGGCGAGGAACGCCAAGTCTGCCTGAGCGTGAACGGGGGAGCAGACACTGTGCTGTCCGTGAATTCAGGCAGTTGGAGCGAACCGGCCCGGGTCGAGGTGGAAGTCACGCTGGAACAGGGGAACAACGTCATCCGCCTGCATAACGACACGGACTGGATGCCGGACATCGATTGCATGGAGCTGGAAAAAGCCGGTTCGCTGGATTTATACCAGCGCCGCCTGGAGAGCGCCATCGCCAAAGCCCGCAACACATTGGCCAAAGACTTGCCGGGCAACGTGGGACGGAAAATAGAAACCGCCTTGGAGCAGGCCGGGAAAGTGGAGGAGGCCAAGGAAAGCTACGAAGCCGCCATAGAGGCCTTGGAGGCTGCCGTGGCAGACGCCCTTGAGGCTTGCGCCAGTTATGAGGCATTCGCGGAATTGTTACAGCAGTGCCAGGAAAACGCGGGGAACACGGAAGCCGACGCAACCTTGGATGAGTTCAACCTGCAACTGCAAGAATTCGCCCGGCAGGCCGGCGAGGCCACCAGCAACGAGGAACTGGAAACCCTCGTGGAAAGCCTTGCCGGGGCGGCCACCAGCTTCCTGACCTCGGCAAGCGCGTGGCCGCAGGAAGGGAAAACCTGGGACGTAACCATACTGATGGACAACCCTTCTTTCTCGCCGGACGAAACGGGATGGTCGTCCATGCCGACCCTGGAGTACGGGGTGGCAGAGTTTTATAACTGCAATTTCAACATGTACCAATACATACGCGGCGTGAAGAACGGAAACTACACCGTGCAGGTGCAAGCCCTCTACCGCACGGGGGTAAACGACGGAGGGGAGGCATACGGGAACGGCACGGAGGCGATCCCGGCACGGCTGTACGCCAATTCGGAGAGCGTACCGCTCATGTCCCTCTACGCCCATCCCTACGAAGGGGACACGGGCATATTCGGCAGCCTGGACTTGAAGAACGGATACATCAACAGTATGTACGCCGCCAGCGTATGCTTCGCGGAGGGGCTGTACCTCAACCGGTTGGACGTGGAAGTGGACGATGGCGTCCTGCAAATCGGCCTGGCCAACGAAGGGCAACAGCACGACTGCTGGTGCTGCTTCGGCAATTTCCGCCTGTACTACAGCGGCACTCCGGATACAAGCGGCACCACGGCGGTGGATGACGCTGCCGTGGCAGACGGCGGGAACGGCCTTGTGGACGTGTACACCGTGGACGGCATCAAAGTGAAGGAAAGCGTCGAGGCCTCCACGGCATTGGAGGGACTGGAAAAAGGGACGTACATCGTAAACGGGAAGAAGGTCTTCAACTTATAAGCACGCAGGTGCTTGGCCTCCCGCCCACCAACCCGCGCGCACACCCTGCAAGCCCCCGCGGACTACACCTTCTGACGCCCCGGGGCGCGGCAGCACCTCCCCCAAGCACACCCAGCCTTCCTCCCCGGGAAGGCTGCCGCTTTTCTCCAAAACCGCAGGCACTTCGCGGGAAAAGTGCCTGCGGTTTTTTGCTCCCTAAGCGGGGGTTCTATGGAAAAACCTTTATGTTTTCGACAAAACAAGTTAATTCTGTGTAAATAAGGTTAGGGGGGGGGTAATAAAATTAGATAAACATACCTTTGGCGCATGCAAACGGACGAAATAAATTCCCAAAATAATTGAAACCGTCCGCTAAAACCACAAAATTGTTTTACTTACTTAAAATCACATTTTTATGAAAACAAAGAAATTTTTCGGGCTGATGGCCGCATGCGCCGCAGTCCTGGCATGCGCACCTGCCGCACAAGCACAAAGCGAAGGGGAAGGCGTAACCTTTGGCATACGTGCCGGCCTGAACCTCTCAAATGCGGCCATGAACGACGACGTATTGGATGGAGCTGACACGAAAATGAAAGCAGGCTTCCAAGTAGGCGTCATAGCCGACATCCCCGTCATCAAGAGGAACCTCTACGTGCAACCCGGGCTTTACTTCTCCACCAAAGGCGTGAAATTGGAAGAAAACTATTCAGAAATCGAAAGTAATTATTCTTGGGAAGAGACAAGCGAAGTATCCGTGAACGCCATGTATTTGGAAATCCCCATAAACGTATCTTGGCGGCACAACTTCACCGACGCGCTGCAACTGCAAGTCTACACCGGCCCTTACTTTGCCTTTGGCGTAGGCGGCAAGACGAAAACGTCATGGGGCTACAGTGAAAGCGATGGCTACAGCTACAGCGAAGAATACAAGACCAACACCTTCGGCTACGACGAAGAGGCCGAAAAGGATGAAGACGCAGGCTTTGGCTTAGGCCGGTTCGACTTCGGCTGGGGCATCGGCGCCGGCTTGGCCATCCAGAAGTTCTACGTAGGAATCCAATACCAGTTCGGCCTCACCAACACCCTGAAGGGCGACAACTGGAAAGCCACCGACGACTGGGATCCTTCGGCCAAGAACCGCAACCTCTCCATATCGGTCGGCTATAACTTCTAATACGTGCCCCCTCCGGCGCGACGGGACAGGCAGCCTGACCCGCAGGGAAAGGCAAACAAGACGGGAAAGCGCAGGAAGCCCCAAGGCCTCCTGCGTTTCCTTTTTGCCCCTCAATCCGACACGGTCTTCAGGCCTATCAACGAAGCGATGAGCGTAGACAGGAAGAAAATGCGCAGCGGCGTGGCAGGCTCTTTGAAGATGAAGATGCCGACAAGCACCGTCCCCACCGCCCCGATGCCCGTCCAGACGGCATAGGCCGTGCCCAGCGGCAAGGTCTGCGCGGCCTTGGCAAGCAGCCCCATGCTCAGTATGGTGGACACAAGGAAGCCGCTCCCCCACAGGTAGAACCCGGCGTCCGTGGCGGCTTTCGTCTTCCCCAGGCAAAAAGTCATGCACACTTCAAAAAGCCCGGCCAACAACAAGATAATCCAATCCATCGCAAAAGTTCCTTTTTTTATCCGGTACAAAAATAACCATATTCCGCGCCCTCCCCTCCCTTTTGGCAAAAAAAGCGGGCGGGGCGGACCGGGGCGCAAACGGGACGGACAGCCCTTGCTACGTTAATCTGCGTTTTTTCGGCGGTTATTCCATGGAATTTCCGTAAGTTTGCAAGCGGGAGGATAATGGAAAGACCTCTTACAAAGTAACAATTATACAATAGTAGTATTATGGTAAACTTTTCACTTGAGGGCAAAATCGCCCTTGTCACAGGAGCTTCTTACGGGATAGGCTTCGCCATTGCCACTGCCTTTGCGGAAGCAGGAGCAACCATCGTGTTCAATGACATCAAGCAAGAGCTGGTCGACAAAGGCCTCGCCGCTTATGCCGAAAAGGGCATCAAGGCGCACGGGTTCGTATGCGACGTAACAGACGAGGAAGCCGTAAACGCCTTCGTCGCACAGGTGGAAAAAGAAATCGGCGTGATTGACATCCTGGTCAACAACGCAGGCATCATCAAACGCATCCCCATGACAGAGATGAGCGCCAAGGAGTGGCGCCAGGTGATCGACGTAGACTTGACAGCCCCCTTCATCGTTTCCAAAGCCGTCATCCCCGGCATGATCAAAAAGGGACATGGCAAAATCATCAACATCTGCTCCATGATGAGCGAACTCGGCCGCGAAACCGTATCGGCCTATGCAGCCGGGAAGGGCGGCCTGAAGATGCTCACGAGAAACATCTGCTCCGAATACGGGGAGTACAACATCCAATGCAACGGAATCGGCCCGGGCTACATCGCCACGCCGCAGACAGCCCCGCTCCGCGAACGTCAGCCGGACGGAAGCCGCCACCCGTTCGATTCGTTCATCGTGGCCAAAACTCCCGCGGCGCGCTGGGGCACGCCTGAAGACCTGCAAGGCCCTGCCGTATTCCTCGCGTCCGATGCTTCGGACTTCGTAAACGGACATGTACTTTACGTAGACGGAGGAATCTTGGCCTACATCGGGAAACAACCTCAATAACATCCCTTTTCCTATCCCCTATGAAACTCAAAGAATTGCTCTATGCCGGATTTTTCCTGCTGGGCACGGCGGCATGCGCGGAAAAGAGCGTGGAGGTAACCGTTACGAACGACTCCGATTCAGACCGCGACGGCGAGTTGGTGGAAATCTATAAGGAACATGTGCAAACCAAACTTCGCACTTATGGCGACTTGATAGTGCTGGATGAAAATGGCGCGCAAGTGCCCTACCAGCTAACCAACGACGGAACCATACTGTTCCCCGTAACTGTTAAGGCCGGGGGCGAGGCCATCTTCACAATCAAAGAAGGCACACCTGAAAAGATGGACACCATCTGCCACGGGGGCGTGTACCCCAAACGGCTGGACGACCTCTCTTTCGAGAACGACCGCATGGGTTGGCGCATTTACGGCCCCGGTTCACAGCAACGAGGCTATAAGCTCTACGGATACGACTTGTGGAGTAAACGGGTAGGCTACCCGGTTCTCGACAAATTCTATGACATGGACTACCAACTCAACGAGCAAAAAGCAGAATTGGGAAAGGAAGGCAAAAGGATGTCATGGGAGGAAGAGCAAAAGCTTTCCTACCACGTCGACCACGGGGAAGGCTGCGACTACTACAACGTAGGCCCTACGCTTGGAGCCGGCACGGCGGCGTTCATTTCCCCTACCACAGGCGAGATGATCTACCCGTGGTGTTACAAAACGTGCGAAATCTTGGACAACGGGCCACTGCGTTTCACGGCACGCCTCACGTACGACTTGGAAGTAAGCGACGTGAGAGTGCGGGAAACGAAGCTTCTCTGCTTGGACAAAGGCTCGCAAATGGTGAAATGCACCGTATGGTACAGCAACATCTTTTCGCAACTCCCGTTGGCTGCCGGTGTAGTAATGCACAAAGGCTCTGACCAAGTAGACATCAATGACGCGGAAGGCTATGCGGCCTATGTAGAACCGGAAGACACCATCAACGGTACCAACTATTTGGCACTTGTTTTCCCCGAAATGATGGATGAGATCCGTGTACAGCCCCTCTCCGAAAGCGAAACCGAGGCTGCCAAAAGCGGAGCCACGGGCCACTTGTTGGGCGTAACTACCTATTCGCCGAACGACAAGTTCACCTACTACTTCGGGGCAGGCTATAGCAAAAACGGATTTGAGTCGGCACAATCGTGGTTCGACTACGTGAAAAAATTCGCAGCCGACAAACGCAAGCCACTCAAAGTGCGCTTGAAATAAGGTAGAAAGAGAACCGGTTTGCGGCATCTCCTCCAATAGGACAAGCCCCCGGGAGCATTCATCTTGCTCCCGGGGGCTGTTGTTTTTCAGCAAGACGAGCATCCCATTATCCTATCCTGGCCGCACAGCCATCCCATTTTCCCATCGCATAGAGCCTAATTCTGCCGTACCGATTAAACAATACGATACGCACCCTGAAAAAAACACCATCCCCTCCATGGCAGCAACGTTGCCCGGCACGGCCCGACCGTAGCGGAAAGCGAGAACAAGGCCGAGCCTGCCCGGCGGCCACCCGCAGGCGAAGATGTTCCCCTGCACAGGGCTACCGGTCCTGCCCCGGAGGGGGAACGCCCGCGCCGCAGCCCTCCTCCGGAAAGGCGGCACGCAGGTTGCGCATCAAGGCGGCGTAGCCCGCACGCCGCACTGCCGAACGGCGGAAAAGATGCCGGAAACCGGCAGGCGTAAGCCGCCTCCAAGCGGACAAATCCATGCGTGCCAGTTCCTCGGGCAGGGCAAACTCCCCGACCGTGGTGGGCAGGGCATGACGGTTGTGGGGACAGGCCTTCAGGCACTCGTCGCAACCATAGATGCGCCCGCCCATTGCCCTTTGCGCCGCGGCAGGCAACTCCCCGCCGCGGTTCTCGATGGTCTGGTACGAAAGGCACAGGCGGGCGTCGAGCCAAGCCGGAGCACCGGAACCCGTCTCCTCCCCGCCCATACGCAGCGCCCCCGCCGGGCACGCCTCGACGCAGCGGCGGCAAGAACCGCAAGCCGGGGCTACGGGCGAGCCGGGCGGCAAGGCTATGTCGAGCAACACCTCGCCCAAGAAATGGTAAGCACCGCGCCCGGGCACGACGAGCTGCGTGTTCCGGCCAATCCACCCGATGCCCGAGCGCGCGGCCCAATATTTCTCGAACAAAGGAGCCGTATCCACACACACGCGCCCTGCCACGGGACGCGGCGCGCACTGCGCACGTACAAAGCCGAGCAGGGCATGGAGGCGGCAGCGCATGACCTCGTGGTAGTCCTCCCCGTAGGCATAACAGGCTATCTGCGGCACGCCCGGCGGCAGGGTGCGCGCCGGGGCGTAGGGCAAGGCAAGGCAGAGCATCGACTTTGCGCCTTCCAGGAGCATCGAGGGACGGCGGCGCACGTCGGCATAGCGCCGCATATAGTCCATCCCGGCACATGCGCCGCGCGAAACCCACTCCCCATAGCGGTGCAACACCGCCGCCTCCGGCTCGGCCACCGAGGCCACGCCGCACGCGGCGAAGCCGAGGCGGCGTGCTTCGGCTTCTATCTTCTGCTTCAAGAGCATGGGGAAGTCATCCATTGGCTTGCCGGTTTTTCCTGTCCCATGCGGCACTTCCCGAAAAAAGCGCCCGCACTTTCCTCACTTTCCACCGCCGTTTTCCCGTATCCCCCCGTCCGCTTCCCCGCAACGGGGCTGCGCAGCAACGGGGGACAGGCCGTCGAACGTGCGGAAGGCATAGCCCTCGCCCAGCAACCACTCGATGGAGCGGGGCAAGGCATAGCGCAGTTTGTCTTCCGACTTGAGGGAGTCGTGGAACGTAATGATGGAGCCGTTGCGGGCGTACCGCTTGACTATGCCGAAAACCTGCGGCCCGTCGAGCCGCTTGCTATAGTCGCGCGTGACCAGATCCCACATGACAATATGGAAATGCCGCTTCACGTAGGCATACTGCGCAGGGCTCATGAAGCCATGCGGTGGGCGGAAGAGCGGGGTATGGAGCAGGTCGTCGGCTTTCCGCACGTTCTCGGCATAAGGGCGTATGCCCATTTGGAAGCCGCGCACATGGTTGAACGTATGGTTTCCCAACAGATGCCCGCGCCCACGCACGGCTTCCAGCTCGGCGGAATGCTTGCGTGCGTTGTCGCCCACCATGAAGAACGTGGCGCGGATGCCGTAGCTGTCCAACAAGTCCAGCACCCAAGGTGTGACACGAGGGATGGGCCCGTCGTCGAAGGTCAGGTAAATTTCCTTCTTCGACGGGTTCATCCTCCATATAGCCTCCGGGTACAACGCCCGGAACAGGGCAGGCGGTTGCTCAATTAGCATAGGCGGTCTCTGCTGCAAGCACACCCCTCTGCTGCATCAGCACGTTGATTTCCTCGAAATCCTTGGCGGCTTCCTCGATTCCCGGGTGCTGGTAACGGTCCATCAGTTCGAGCAACCGGTACATGATCTGGGCATGTATCATGCACTCACGGGTGGAAACTTTCAACTTCTTGTTGGAAAGCCCGAGGTACCAATGGGCGTATTGCGAACTTTTCTTCAACAATGCATCGACAATGAGGGCGCCCTTCTCCTTGTCACCGATGCGGTAGTAAAGTTCGGCCATCGTCCCGGCCGCGTTGCTGGCATAGTCGAGGGGGACAGTCTCGGGGGGCAGGACTTCCAGGCTGTAGTCGAGCACGTCGCGCGCACGAGCCGTGTCGCCTTCTTGCAGCAACGCGGAGGCCGTGCCTATCATCAACAAGCGGTGCGCGTTGCACATGCGCAGGATATTCTCGTCGAGGTAGACATCGGGGTCTGCCACATTTCCGAACTTGAACTTCGTCATGATGTTCTCATACATGCGGCCCGTGTCCACCTCCTTGCCCGTTTCGCGGCGGTTGAAGGGCGTAAAACGGTAAGTGAGCCCCTCTTGGATAAAGTAATCCGGGAAGCAAAGCTGCGAACTCGTGCCTACGGTCATGGCCATATACAAGGGCCTTTCCCAATTACACGAGGCCACCATGTCGAGCATCATGAGGTCGGCTTTCGTAAGAAGCCCCTTGCCGCGGACTGAAAGGGTCATGCGCGCGGGTATGGAGTCAGCCGGGATGAGCATCCCGCTGCGGCGCACGGCAGCCGTATCGATGTTCAGATAGAAACTGTCGGTGGGGAAAATCACTTCCTCCCCATAGTTCGATACCAAGAAATCGCGCAGCCTCGGGTCGGGATTCACGATCCAATGCTTCATGATCGTCTTCAGTTCATAAGGCTCCTTGCCGAAGAGTTTCTCGGCAAGTGCAGGGTCTTCGGCACGGACACCCTCAATCAGCACCTTCCCGTCAGGCACGACGCGCGCCAAAGTATTGACGCCTTCGGCGTAATTGATGCGCTCCCAAGAAATCGGCACTGCGGGCGACTCATAGGAGGGGCGCTTCATCTGGTCGATATACCAGTCGGTCTGGAGGTACGAGAGGTTGCATACTTTCATGTCGGTACGTATGCCTTCCGTTTCCTGGCAATACCAAAGCGGGAACGTATCGTTATCCCCGTTCGTGAAGATAATGGGATTCCCTTCTTCCTGGCAGCTGTATAGGTAATTCTGCCCGAAGTCGCGGCAGACATAGCGGCCGCTCCGGTCGTGGTCGTCCCACGTTTGCGACGCCATCTGCACCGGCACGCACAGGCAGGCCACGGTGGCCACGGCAGCCGAAAGGAGTTCTTTCTTCGTCCGTTTGCGCAGGAACTCGTAGATCGCCGCCACTCCCATGCCAATCCAGATGGTAAACGCATAGAAGGAGCCGGCATATGCGTAATCGCGCTCGCGCGGTTGCAACGGGGTCTGGTTCAGATAGATTACAATCGCTATGCCGGTCATGAAAAAGAGGAAGAAAACGATCCAAAAGCCCTGTATCCCTTTCTCTTTTCGGTAAGCCTGGAAGAGCAGGCCGATGATGCCAAGGGCAAGCGGCAAGCAGTAAAAGACGTTCCGACCCTTGTTGTTTTTCAGTTCGTCAGGCAATGTGCTCTGGTCGC
The DNA here is from genome assembly GCA_964439955.1 of uncultured Bacteroidaceae bacterium. GTDB lineage: Bacteria > Bacteroidota > Bacteroidia > Bacteroidales > Bacteroidaceae > UBA1794. The sequence goes on from CAYTPX010000001.1 coordinate 133,651, forward strand.
CTACCAACAAATTGTCGATGAAGCTTATCCCTGTAATCCAATTGCCATGTTCTGGCTCACCAGAACCTTGGATGTCGTTCTGCCGCCCCGCAAAGTTCCACATAAAGTAGCGCCAATACATGAAATTCAGCTGGTACGACAGGAAAAAGCGGATGTTCTCCAGCTGGGTAGGTATTTGCAGTTGGACGATTTCGCCGCATTGGTCGTAGGAAACCGTCCGTCCTTTGAAGTTCACCCAGTTCTTATAGGCCGAAACGTGGCGTGCGTCGCTGCTGTACATGCGGGGGAAAACCAAGTTCTGCGCGTACTCGTAGTCCATCGCGCCAGAGATTTGCACGTAGCGGTCAGGGTCTCCCGGTTTTTTCTTCTCCTCCCTAACGTACGTCGGGTCGCCGTAGACGATACGCGGCCTACACTTGTTTCCCTCAACGTCCAGCTTCGGGCGGGAAGCGAATGTAGGCCCGTAGAACAACGGGCGCGAGCCATACTGCTCACGGTTGAGGTAGGTCCCGAGGGTAAATATGTCTTCCGGGGAGTTTTGGTCCATGGGAGGGTTGGCTGAGGAACGTATGACGGTGACAGCATACGAGGAGTAACCGATCACGACCATCGTCATGCAGAGCATCGTCGTATTGAGCAACCGGACAGAGGGCTTGTGCTTTTCGCCAACCGACTTGCCCAAGAGGTAATAACCCAAAGCCCCCAGCACGATAGCGCCGATGACCACGGAGGAAACGCCGTGCCCGTAGAACGGGATGCCCATCAAGGCCACGGAAACCAGCAACGCATATTTCATCCGCTTCACGTCTTTTCCCGAATAGCTCTCGTAGACGCCCCAAATGAGGCTGGCAATGAGCAAAAAGATATAGATGATAAGCCCCGTGTTGAAAGGGAATCCCAAGACATTGACGAAGAAAAGCTCAAACCAGCCGCCGACTTTCACCAAGCCGGGCACCATCCCGTACAGGACGACGGCCACCAACACGAAAGAAGCGGCCAGAGCCAGCAGGCTGCCCTTGGCGGTCACCTTGGAATTGGGCTGCTTCTTGAAATAATAAACCAAGACGATGGCGGGGATGCACAAGAGGTTGAGCAGGTGGACGCCTATGGAGAGGCCCACGAGGTAGGCGATAAGCACCAGCCAGCGGTCGCTATGGGGCTGGTCGGCCACGTCTTCCCACTTCAGGATGAGCCAGAACACGACCGCAGTGAAGAGGGAAGAGGAAGCATACACTTCGCCTTCCACCGCGCTGAACCAGAACGTGTCGCTAAAAGTGTAGGCCAAAGCGCCCACCATGCCGCTGCCCATGATGGCAACCTGCTTGCCCGTGGTCATCTCCTCTTCGCGGTCGATGAGCAACTTCTTGGTCAAATGCGTAATGCTCCAGAACAGGAACAAGATACAGAACGCGCTCATCAAAGCGGACATGAGGTTTACCATGCGGGCCACCTGCGTGGGGTCGGAAGCAAACTGCGAGAACACGTTGGCAATCACCATGAAAAGCGGGGCACCGGGCGGATGGCCGACTTCCAACTTGTAGGCCGTCGTTATAAACTCGGAGCAATCCCAGAAACTTGCCGTAGGCTCGATGGTCATGCAATAGACCACCGCGGCGATTAAAAATGCAGCCCAACCACACAGGTTGTCTACCAGTCTGTAGTGTCTCATGCTACGCTTGCTATTCAGAATTATGGACTTGTTTGTTATTAGGGCGCAAATATAAGACTTATTTCCCGTCCGCTTTTTTGCCAAGCCGTTAAAGGTATCTAAAGCCTTCCCGGCGGGCTGCAGGCGGGCGCGCAGGCACTTTTTGCGGGAAGGCGCGGCGCTTTCCACCCGGACAGGCAGGGCTTTTGCCCAAAAGGCCGTACCTTTGCCACCGATATGGACTTCGATCCCCCCCTGCCCCCACCCCCGCCCGAAGGCTTCAGCGAGGCCACGTGGCAATTCATCTTGGCCCGCCGCACGCCGGAGGCCGACGTCGCACGCCTCCTCCTCTCCGCCCGCAGCTACCCGGAGGTGGACATGCAACAAGCCGCCGGGCAGATTGCCGGCTGGCAAGCCGCGCGCCGCAAGCTCCCCACCTGGGCAACCACCGGGGGGCTGCTCTACCCGCCCCGCCTCGCCTTGGAGCAATGCTCGGGCGAAGAGGCCGCGCGCTACAAAGCCGCCTTGGCCCGCCGCCTCATGGAGGAAGCCCGCGGCAAGGGCACGGCAACGGGCACGGACGGGGGCGGCACGCACCTCGTGGACCTCACCGGCGGTTTCGGCGTGGACTTCTCCTACATGGCCCGCGAGGCCAGCCGCGCCACCTACGTGGAACGGCAGGAAACCCTCTGCCGCTGCGCCCGCCACAACTTCCCCCTCCTCGGGCTGGGGGAGGACGTACAGGTGGTATGCGCCCAAGCCGAAGACTACCTCGAGACGATGCCCGGCACGGCCGACCTCGCCTACCTCGACCCCGCCCGGCGCGACGCGGCGGGCGGCCGCGTAAGCGCCCTGCACGACTGTACGCCCGACTGCACCGGGCTGCTGCCCCTGCTGCGGCGGAAAGCCCGCCGATGCCTGCTGAAGCTCGCGCCGATGCTCGACCTAAGCGAGGCGCTGCGCGCCTTCGGGGGCATGGTGCAGGAGGCGCACGTTGTCTCAGTGGGCGGGGAATGCAAGGAACTGCTGCTCGTGCTCTGCACCCAGCCAGCCCCGGACGGGGAACTGCCCGGGGCAGACGACACCCCCCTCACGGCCATCGACCTGCGCGGCGGCGCACAGTCCTCCGTCTTCCGCTTCACCCGCCGCGAGGAACAGGCATCGCCATGCATCTATGCCCTGCCCCGGCCCGGCACCGACGCCTACCTCTACGAGCCGGGCAACGCCCTGCTCAAGGCCGGCGCCCTGCGCCTGCCCGCCGCACGCTGGGGACTGCGGAAAATCAGCCCCGGCAGCCATCTCTACACAAGCCCCACGCGGATCGGGGACTTCCCGGGACGCTGCTTCCGCCTCGAGGACTGGGGCGGAATGGGCAAGGCCGAACTCAAGCGCCTGCTCGCCGGGGCGACGAAAGGAAACCTCACGGTGCGCGGATTCCCCGCCACCGTGGCCGAACTGCGCCGCAAACTGCACCTCAAAGAAGGGGGCGACCTCTACTTCTTCGCCGCCACAGCCCCCGACGGCAACCGCATCCTCCTGCGCTGCCGCAAGCCGTAGGCCGCGGAAAGGCACGGCACTTCCCACGGGAAGCCTTGGTGCTTTTCCCGGAAAGTCCCGCCGCTCCTGCCCAAAAGTCCTCGGGGACGCCAAGGCAAGGCCACGCGCAGGCAAAGGGCAGGCTGCCGCCAACCGAGAAACACAAAAAGAGGAAAAAACAAGAAATATTGCGTTTCTTGGGCAAAACTCATATCTTTGCGAGAAGGAAGAACCATTTAAAAGCAAAAAAATGTACCGAATTATGATGAAAACCTTCTACCTCAGCCTCGCGCTGTTACTGGGCATAGGACTCCAAGCCCATGCCGACAACTGGATGAGCCGCTTGCCGGACAACCTTTACGTAGCGGAAGTCTCCATACCCGGGGCGCACGACGCGGCAACCGGCCATGGCTTTGCCGACACATGGCAAGACGCCGGCAACCGATGGGCACGTACCCAAGACATCGACATGGCAGCACAATGGAGCATCGGCATACGCGCCTTCGACCTGCGCCCGCAGGTGGACGGCGACCACTTGCACTTGAACCACGGCATAGCGCCTACCGCCATGTGCCTCGACACGGCACTCTACCTGCTGCGCGACTCCCTGATAGCAAACCCCACCGAGTTTGTCGTCATACACCTGCTCTACGCCGATGGTTTCTCGGAAGACCAAGCGGAATACAAGGCCTTGCTCCTCGAGCTGCTCCAGAGCGACGAACTGAAAGACTACCTCGTCGATTTCCGCCGCGACCTGACGGTAGGGCAAATGCGCGGCAAGATACTGCTGGCGAGCCGCGACGAGTATGACACCAAACCCATAGGGGGATTCCTGAAAAACTGGTGCGGATACATCGACTGGAGCGCGCAGACGAGCGGCATATTCCAAGGCCCGGGAACCGGCTCCGTCGGGCAAAGCCCCCTCTACATGCAAGACCTTTCCGACACACACGAGGATGGGCAGATAGAAGCCAAGGTGCAAGCCATCTACGACATGCTCGACTACAGCACGGAACACAAGGCTACCTCCGCCTACAACGTCACATGGGTATTCAACTTCGCCTCGGGTTACTCCCTGATGGACCCCTACATGTTTTACCAAATCTCGCTGAGCGACGGGTACAGGGACAATGCAACCTACACGAACGCCGCATTCATCGACTACCTCAAGGAGCACAACGGCCCCACGGGCATCGTCTTGGCCGACTATGTGGGGGTGGACGAGAGCGAAGGCTACGCCACGCGGGGGCAAGAACTCGTAGATACTTTGATAGCCAACAACTTTAAATACCTGGAACGCCGCAACCAAGAGAAAAAAGCGGAAGCCATGGAGCAAATCGAGGCACTCTACGACAGCCTGGAGCAGGCGAAGGAAGTGATTGCCGCCGAGTGCCCCGACGTGGCCGCCGACTACTCCGGCCAGCTGGAGGAGCTGGCAAACAGCTTCGCCGCCTTGCAACAGGAGGTAGACAGCCTCTGCGAAGGATGGTTACTTACGGAGGGTTACTCCATAGGCTACAGCAGCTTGGAGCGCTCCATAGGGAACATCGTGAAAGAAGCCTTGGAGGCGCAGGAGGAATACGACAACACGCACGTGGGCATAGAGGAAGTGAAAGCTGACGAAGACAAAGTGCCCGTGCGCTTCTTCACGCCGCGGGGCGAACAAGTGGAAGCCCCGCAACGCGGAAACCTCTACATCGTGGAATACTCCGACGGCACGGTAGAGAAGAAATTCTACTAACCACGCGGTCCCGGCCGGCAGGGCAATGCCCAGGAAGCCCCGCCGCCCCCCGGACAGAGCGCCGCATGTTCCCGGCAAAAGCCTTGCCACTTTTCTGGGAAACATGCGGCGCTTTCCGCACTTGGGCGCGGCACGCCTTGGACATTCACGCCGAAATCGGTACATTTGCGGCTGCGAAGCCCCGCCCGCGCGGGGCACAACCAAACGAAAACACACCTCTAAACCCGAAAGAAATGGCAAAAGAACTCGAACTGAAGTACGGGTGCAACCCCAACCAGAAGCCCGCGCGCATCTTCATGCAGCAGGGCGAACTCCCCATCGAAGTGCTCAACGGGCGGCCGGGATACATCAATTTCCTCGACGCCCTCAACAGCTGGCAACTCGTAGCCGAGCTAAAAGCCGCCACCGGCCTGCCCGCCGCCGCCAGCTTCAAGCATGTCTCCCCGGCAGGGGCCGCAGTGGGGCTGCCCTTGGGCGATACGCTAAGGAAGATTTACTTCGTGGACGACGTGGACTTCCCCCTCACCCCCATTGCCGCCGCCTATGCCCGCGCACGCGGCGCCGACCGCATGTCGTCCTACGGCGACTTCGCCGCGCTGAGCGACACCTGCGACGAGGCCACCGCACGCCTGCTGGCACGCGAAGTGAGCGACGGCGTGATTGCGCCGGGCTACACCCCCGAAGCGCTCGAAGTGCTCAAGAAAAAGAGGAAAGGCACGTACAACGTCATCCAAATCGACCCATCCTACCGCCCCGCCCCCATCGAACACAAGGACGTCTTCGGCATCACTTTCGAACAAGGGCGCAACGAAGTGAAGCTCGACGAGAGCCTGCTGCTGCAAAACATACCCACGCAAAACAAGGACTTCCCTGTCGAAGCGCGGCGCAACCTGCTCATTGCCCTGATAACCCTCAAGTACACGCAGTCGAACTCCGTATGCTACGCCAAGGACGGACAGGCTATCGGCATCGGGGCAGGGCAGCAAAGCCGCATACACTGCACGCGGCTGGCCGGGAACAAGGCCGACATCTGGTACTTGCGGCAGCACCCGAAAGTAATGTCCCTGCCCTTCAAGGAGGGCATACGGCGCGCCGACCGCGACAACACCATCGACGTCTACATTTCCGAGGAGCACGACGACGTATTGCGCGAGGGAACGTGGCAGCTCTTCTTCACCGAACGCCCCGAAGTGCTCACCCGCGAAGAAAAACAGGCATGGCTGGCCACATTATCCGGGGTCGCGCTGGGCTCGGACGCCTTCTTCCCCTTCGGCGACAATATAGAACGCGCACACAAAAGCGGCGTCGCCTACATAGCGCAGGCAGGCGGGTCGGTGCGTGACGACAACGTCATTGAGACATGCGACAAGTACGGAATCGCCATGGCCTTCACCGGCGTGCGCCTTTTCCACCACTAACCGGCACAAAAGCACAAGCCCCTACCATCCCGCAGCCCGGCCTCCGCGTCCACGGAGGCCGGGCTGCGCGCGCCAAGGGGCGCGGCAACGTCCACCGGGCACAGGCGTCCCCGTCCCAAAGGGGCAACCCCGGCAAGGAAAAGGCCGGGCACTTCCATGGAGAAGCCTTGCCTGTTTCCCGGAAAAGCCCTGCCGCTTTACGGAAAAAACGCGGGACATCCCCACAAAAAATCCTTGCACCCCCTCTTGGGGCATGCAAGGATTACGGTTATATGGGGCAATGTAAACTTCCCGGAAGCTATCCGCCCTTTACTTGGCAATCAGCAGATAGTAGTTCTTCTTGCCGCGCTGGGCGAGCAAATACTTCCCGTCGAGCAGGTCGCTGCCCGTCACGGGGCGGTCAAAAGCTTCCAGCTTTTCTTTGTTGAGGAGCACGCCCCCACCTTGTACCATCTTACGCATTTCGCCTTTCGAGGGGAAGACGGGCGCGAGTTCAACAAGGAGGTCTACGGCCTTCACCGTGCCCGAGAGAATCCGCTCACGGCTGACTTCGTAGTGGGGCACGCCCTCGAATACGGACAGGAGCGTATCTTCGTCCAACTTGCGGAGCGCTTCGCCCGTACCCTGCCCGAAAAGGATGCCGCTGGCCTCCACGGCTGCCTCGTAATCCTCGCGGCCATGCACCATGACCGTCACCTCTTCGGCCAGCTTCTTTTGCAGCAGGCGCAGGTGGGGCGCGGCGCGGTGTTCGGCGGTGAGGGCCTCGATTTCCTCCTTGCCCAGCGAGGTGAATATCTTGATGTAGCGTTCGGCGTCGGCGTCGCTCACGTTGAGCCAGAACTGGTAGAACTTATAGGGCGAAGTGTAGCGCCGGTCGAGCCATACGTTGCCGCTTTCGGTCTTTCCGAACTTGCCGCCGTCGGATTTCGTGATGAGCGGCGAAGTCAAGGCGAATACCTCCCCGCCGTTCGTGCGCCGGATAAGCTCGGCCCCGGTGGTGATGTTGCCCCATTGGTCCGAACCGCCCATCTGGAGGCGGCAGCCGCGTGTCTCATAGAGATGCAGGAAGTCGTAAGCCTGCAGGAGCTGGTAGGTAAATTCGGTAAAGGAAAGCCCGTCGCGTGCCTCGCCGTTGAGGCGGCGCTTGACGCTGTCCTTGGCCATCATATAGTTAACCGTGATGTGCTTCCCCACTTCACGGGAAAAGTCGAGGAACGAAAAATCCTTCATCCAGTCGTAATTGTTCACCAGCTCGGCCTTGTTGGCCGCGGAGGAATCGAAATCGAGAAACTTCGAAAGCTGCTTGCCGATAGCTTCTTGGTTATGGCGCAAAGTGGCTTCATCCAAGAGGTTTCTCTCGGCAGACTTCCCGGAAGGGTCGCCAATCATGCCCGTCGCGCCCCCGATCAGGGCCAAGGGCTTATGGCCGCAACGTTGGAAGTGGCGGAGAATCATGACACTGCACAAGTGCCCGATGTGCAAAGAGTCGGCAGTCGGGTCGAAACCTATGTAGGCCGTCACTTGTTCCTTGGACAGCAATTCTTCCGTCCCGGGCATGATGTCTTGGAGCATGCCGCGCCATCTCAATTCTTCTACAAAATTCATCGAATGGTTTGTTTTACGTTTTCCGCCACAAAGGTACGACTCTTTATCGTATTGGGCAACATCCCGCAGGCAAAAGCCCCGCCCCCTTGAGCAAAAGGGAGCAGGGCTTTTTGGGAAAAACGGCGGCACTCTTAGCGGAAAGGGCGGCTACAAAAAGTGCAAACAAGAAAGGATATGCTAAAGAATCAACGGTGATTGATCAAATTCATGAACTCCTCGCGGGTTTCGAGGCGGTTGAACGCACCGGTGAAGTCGGAGGTTGTGGTCAAAGCGTGGGGCTTTTCGACGCCGCGCATCTGCATGCAGAGGTGGCTGGCCTCGATGACCACCATGACGCCCAAGGGGTTGAGCGTGTCTTGTATGCACTCTTTGATTTGGGTGGTCATGCGTTCCTGCACCTGGAGGCGGCGCGCGTAGATTTCCACCACCCGGGCTATCTTGCTCAGGCCAGTGATGTAGCCGTTAGGGATGTATGCCACGTGTGCTTTGCCGTAGAAAGGGAGCATGTGGTGCTCGCACAAGGAATAAAAGTCGATGTCTTTCACGATGACCATGTGGCGGTAATTCTCTTTGAAGCGTGCCGAGAGGAGCACTTCGCGGGGGTCTTTGCGGTAACCGCTCGTGAGGGTAAGCATTGCCTTGGCCACGCGGCGCGGGGTCTTGAGCAGGCCTTCGCGATCCACGTCCTCGCCCAGCAAAGCGAGCTGGGCTTTTGTGTGCTCCATGTAGGAAGCAATGAGGGTTTCTTCGTCGCTTGTCGTAGTTTTTGTCATTCGGTCCAAAGGATTAAACGGGGGGTTGCCCCGCCACACGGCGGGGGACAGGGGGAAAACGGGGGAATTTAAAGGATGACCAGCACTTGGGAACGTACGATGGAGCACTCGGTGAATTCGCCGGTCGCCAGCAGTTCCTCGCGTGCCTTTTCCGCCTCTTCATGCGTAAGGAAGTCGCCCACGACGCACAACCACCGGGGCGAGACGAAAATAGGATAGGCCGAGAGGTGGGGAAACTGTTCCTTTACCTTGGCCGCGGCAGCAGTCGCCTTGTTTTTCGAGTCGCGCGTAGCGGGTCCGGAGTAGATTTGTATGCGGAATCCACTGCGCTTCACCGGACGCCCGGCTAGTTCCTTGCGGTCGGAGTCCTCGGTGGAGAGCGTGTCGGCTTGCGTCTTTTCCCCGGCAGCCGCAACCTGCGTGGAGGAAGGCGGGATGCCGGTGGCTTCCTTTCCTGTGTCCCCTTGCGGGGAGGCGGCTTGCGTGGCAGGCACTTTGCCGAGGCGCAACCATTCGTCGAGGCGTGCGTCTTGCTCTACCGTTACCGTGCCTTGCCCGGGAACGTTGCGCTCCAAAGAGCGGATGATGGGGCTCTGGGCCCATAGCCCTGCGGCAGACAAAGAAAAGAATAGCAGGAAAAGAATGCGGGAAGTCATATTTTTCAAGAGAAAAGGGGGGATATGGCGTCAAAACGGGGAATGCCCCCGGATAGGGAAAACGGGAAAAACCGGGGGAATCCCCGGCTTTTCCCGGAATTGGTACGGTTAGTTGAACGCATCGATGATGCCCTTGAAGTCGGCTGCCTTGAGGGAAGCGCCGCCAATCAGGCCGCCATCCACGTCGGGATTGGCAAACAATTCTTTCGCATTGGAAGCCTTGCAACTGCCACCGTAGAGGATGGAGGTGTTTTCAGCCACTTCCTTCCCATATTTCTCCGCGATAGCGGAACGGATGAAGGCGTGCATTTCCTGGGCTTGTGCAGCAGTAGCGGTCTTTCCCGTGCCGATAGCCCACACCGGCTCATAGGCCAATACGATCTTGCCAAAGTCTTCGGCGGAAAGGTCGAAAAGCGAACCGGCCAACTGCTCGCCTACTACTTCGTTTTGCTTGCCGGACTCGCGCTCTTCGAGCACTTCACCCACGCAGAAAATGGGGGTCAGGCCGTTGGCCAATGCCAGTTGCACTTTGGTTTTCAGCAGCTCGGCGGTCTCATGGTAGTAAGCCCGGCGCTCGGAATGGCCAAGGATTACATATTTGGCACCCGTAGAAGCCACCATGGAGGCCGATACCTCGCCGGTATAAGCGCCGGCCTCTTTGTCGGCACAGTTCTCGGCTCCTACGCCAATCTTGCTACCATCGACCAAGGGAACGACAGAGGCCAAGTGGATGAACGGCGTGCAAATCACGACATCACAATTGGGCTTTTCGTTGGCAAGCACGTCATTCAGTTCTTTAGCAAGGGCAATTCCCTCCTGCAGGGTCTTGTTCATCTTCCAGTTTCCTGCAACAATGTTTTTTCTCATCACTATATGTTTTTTAAATTGGTTGGTATTGCGTTTCTTTCTCTTGCGGCGGGCGTTGTAGAGTTCCACGGGGCGAACCAGGTAGGTATCCAAGATATAAATCAAAATCAAAGGGAGGAAATACCACAACACGGCTTCGAGATAGACCTCCTGTGGCGCAGGACGCACAGGGCGGACAATGGAGTTTTGCTCGTCCAAGGGAGCGGCCAAGAGTGAATCGGGCGGGATTTGCGTGTGGTGCCATTTGTTCAGAATCATGCCATGGCGCATCAATATCAATCCCGGGTTGGAACGGACAATGGTGAGCAGCGTCGTGCGGTCGCCCGAGAGGAAGGGGTAATCGGCACCCGTACGGTCAATCCACGCCGAAACCTCTTCGGACGAGGAGGCAGTGACGCAATAGAAACCATAGCCCTGCTCACTACAATAATCGTAAAGGTCGTTGATTAAGTCGACATCCCCCTCGTCAGCCGTTTCAAGTTGGGGGGCGACCAGCAAAAACACATAGCGGTCTCCGAACAAAGAGTCGCCGATTTCTTCAAAAGTCTCGGGATGATAGAACGAGACGTCCACGTAATTCCCGTTTTCATCGGGCGTATCGCGCAAAACCCGCAAGTCCGTCCCGATCTTATAGGGGCGGAAATCGACCAAAGGCAGGTGGGAATAGCAATAAAACGCATAGAAAAGGATGAAAACGAGCGAATAAAGCGGCGGAATCCACTGGAATCCATGTTTGAAGAAAGGGATGATCTTTTGCCTCCCGGCCAATACCGACACCGAGAGGATGAGGAGCAATATGTTTTTCCAGAAAGTCTCCCAGTTAGTCAGCTTCCAAGCATCGCCGAAGCAGCCGCAGTCTTCCACCGGATTGAACAAAGCCAAATAGAGGGAAAACGCCGTCATCCCCACCATGAAGAGCAACATAAGTGCCGTGGAGACCTTGCGCCGGATTCCCAAAAACAGGGACGTCCCCAGCAGGAACTCCACAATCATCAGCGCAAGGGCAGGCAGGAAGTAATAGAAATCGTCAATCCGGCCACTTACGCCCCACGCGGCGGAGTATTCCCTTATCTTGAGCGCGCTGCCCATCGGGTCGAGCGCTTTGGCAAAACCCGAGAAGATAAACGTGGCGGCCAGCAAGAAACGGCACAGATTGACCCATATGAAGAATCCCGTTCCCTTAACCTTCGCTGTCGGAAGTATCGCCATATCCCAGTTTTATTAGCGCAAAGACTGCGTAATTGACCATGTCCATGTAGTTGGCATCCACGCCTTCCGAAGCCCACGTGTGCCCGTCCAAGTCCTCTATCTGCTTGGTACGGTACAATTTCATCAGTATCAAGTCGGTGTAGGAACTTACGCGCATGCTGCGCCACGCCTCGTCGTAGTCATGGTTCTTGGCCTTCATCAGTTCCAAGGCACGGGCGGAGTATGTGTCATACAAGGCAAGCGCTTCCCCGTCCGTCAAGTCCGTTTTGTCCGTCGCCCCGCGCTCCAACTGGATGAGCCCTATGATCCCGTAGTTCACGATGGCGACAAACTCCGGGCGGATACCTTCGCCCACCAAAGACACCCCTTTCGTCTCGAGGGAACGGATGCGGTTGGCCTTGATGAGTATCTGGTCGGTCACCGAACGGGGGCGCAAGATACGCCACGCCGCACCGTAGTCGTGCAGTTTTTCCTCAAACACCCCACGGCAAGCGCCCATGACTTGTTCAAACTCTCGGTTCGTCTTTTCCATAACACAGGGCAAAGATACACATTTTCCCTTATAATAAGGAAAAGAGGATGCCCCAAATAGTTGAAGGCATCCTCATCATCAATTTATCATTTGTTTTTATGAGCAACGGAGAACTAAACCAGGCTGGAGGATAGACCTCTTGGTCAAGCCGTTCAATTCACACAGTTTTTCCACGGTTATGCCATATCGTTTGGCGATTTTGTACAAGCTGTCGCCCTTGCGCACTTTATAGTAAGGAGAAGCCGGGCTCTCGCTTTTTGCCTTTTCGCCAGCCGTTCCGCCCTGGGCCGTAAGGGACGTTTCCCCCTTGGGAGTCACGGGATTGAACACGTAGTAGTCGGCCGTTATATCTTGGTTCGGGAAGTCGAACAGCAATTCCGGGTTGATGCTCTTGCTCAAGACACGCACTTCGAAGTGCAAATGCGAACCCGTCGAACGGCCCGTATTGCCGCCCAACCCGATAGGCTGGCCGCTTTTCACTTCTTCATTAGGCTCCACCAGCCACGCCGACATATGGGCATAGAAAGTCTCCAGCCCGTTCGGGTGGCGGATCACGAGGTATTTCCCGTAGCCCCCGCGCTCGTATTTCACGACGCGCACCTTGCCGTCGAAAGCGGCATAGATGGTGTCGCCCACGTTCACGTCGATATCCAGCCCCTGATGCTGACGCCGCCAGCGGCTGCGGTAGCCATAGCGGGAAGTGATGACGCGGTTGGTCGTGGGCATGGAGAAACCGCGCAAGTCGATACGGAAATTCTCAGGAAGCGGCACGCCGCCATACACGTGGGCATAGGAGTTATTCCACGAGGGGTATATGTCTATCGCAGCATACTCGGCTGCTTCTTTGTCTATCTGTTTCTTGAGTACTAAGGAATCTATGCTTTTCAGTTTCCGGTCCACGGGAGCCTGCCGGGCTATGAGGTCTTGGGCGGAAACCGCCGAGGCGGCTGTTAGGAAAAATGCAGCAGTAATAGATAATATCTTCAGCCTGTTCATTCGATTTTATAGGGGTGATGAAAGGAAACCTTTCGATTATCAATAACACGCCAAAGTTAAATATTTATCTGAAAAAGTCCGCCCTTTCATTGACATTCTTTAACCCTTGCCTACATATAATCATGCAGTTCCTGCCATCTGAAACGCCGTGCCGGAGGGATTCTCCCATGTTTTTATGTTTTTCAGCATACTCTTCCGGTTCTGGAGGAAAGGGGATTCTATTTAACATTCTCCGTTCTCCCGTCCCCGCGGGGGCGGGAAACCTCCCGCGGCACTCCTTTTTCCGGTGAAGGCCGTGCCCCCGCGGCGCATTTCCCCCATGGGTTTCCCGGGAAAACGGCAAGGCTTTCCAAGGAAACATGCAAGGATTCCGGGGAAAAGGGCAAAGGGAAAAAGCCAAAGCCACAAAGGGGAAGGAGGAAGCAGCAGGCGGGGAGCGGGGCAAGTCAGCTGATGGCCGACCAGTCCACCTGCTCCTTGCGCAACTCGGCGAGGCGGCGCCAAAGGAGGGCATTGCGGGGATTTTGCGCCTGCGGGTCGTCGTCCACAATTTTACGCGCCACTTCACGCACGTGCTGGAGCAACTGCCCGTCGCGCGCCACGTTGGCAATCTTCAGGTCGAAGGCCACCCCGCTCTGTTGCGTGCCCTCCAAGTCGCCCGGGCCGCGGAGCTTGAGGTCGGCCTCAGCTATCTCGAAACCGTCGTTCGTCTGCGTCATGATTTCGATGCGCCGCCGGGTGTCCTGCGAAAGTTTGTAGCCGGTGATGAGGATGCAGTACGACTGTTCGGCGCCACGCCCTACCCTCCCGCGCAACTGGTGCAGCTGAGAGAGGCCGAAGCGTTCGGCGTTTTCGATAACCATGACGGAGGCATTCGGGACGTTCACCCCCACTTCGATGACGGTCGTAGCCACCAGGATCTGCGTTTCGCCGCGGGCAAAGCGGGCCATCTCCTCGTCTTTCTCGGCAGGCTTCATACGCCCATGCACCTTGCTAATCCGGTATTCGGGAAAGACGGCGCACAGTTGCCCATAACCCTGCTCCAAGTTCTTCAAATCGCTCTTCTCGCTTTCCTGGATGAGGGGGTAGACGACGTAGGCCTGCCGCCCCGCCTGGATTTCGCGGCGCAGGAACTGGTAGAGCGCGGCGCGGCGGTCGTCGTAACGGTGCTGGGTCTGGACGGGCTTGCGCCCGGGCGGCAGCTCGTCGATGACGGACACGTCGAGGTCGCCATAGAGGGTCATGGCCAAAGTGCGCGGAATGGGCGTGGCCGTCATGACCAGCACGTGGGGCGGCTGCCCGCTTTTCTGCCAGAGGCGCGCCCGCTGGGCCACGCCGAAACGGTGCTGCTCGTCGATGACGGCCATACCGAGCCGGGCAAAGGATACCGGCTCTTCGAGTACGGCGTGGGTGCCGATGAGGATGCCGACGGAGCCGGAAGCCAAGCCTTGCAGCACGGCTTCGCGCTGTTTCCCCTTGACGGAGCCGGTGAGCAGCCCTACGCGGATGTCCATGTCTTGCAGCATGGCAGAGAGCGTGGCCAAGTGCTGTTGGGCCAGGATCTCGGTGGGCGCCATCAGGCAGGCCTGGTATCCGTTGTCCAAGGCCAGCAACATGGCCATCAGGGCGACAACGGTCTTTCCGCTCCCCACGTCGCCTTGCAAGAGACGGTTCATCTGCCGCCCGCTGCATGTGTCGCGCCGGATTTCGCGGAGTACCCGCATTTGCGCCCCGGTCAGGGGGAAGGGAAGATGGCGGGCGTAGAAGCCATTGAAGAGTTCCCCCACACGGGAGAAGAGAAAGCCGCGGTACTTCTGCCCGCGCTCCTTGGCATAGCGGAGGATTTGGAGCTGTATGAAGAACAATTCCTCGAACTTGAGGCGGTACTGGGCTTGCCGCAGGCTGGCGGGCGAAGCGGGGAAGTGGATTTGCCGCAGCGCCTCGGCGTGGGGCAAGAGGCGGTGTTCTTCCACAAACCAAGGGGGCAAGGTCTCGGGCGGCGGGGTCTTCAGGGATGAAAAGGCGGCCTCGACGAAACGCTTCAGCGTGGCGGAGTTGATTCCCATGCGCTTCATGCGTTCGGAAGTATTATAGGCCGGCACGAGGCCCATCTGGGAAAGGGTGAGCTTCCCCGGCTCGTCGATGTCGGGATGGGCTATGCTGATGCGCCCGCCATAAGGCGTCGGTTTCCCGAAGACGATATACTCCTTGTGGGCATGGTAGCGGCCTTGCAGGAAACGGAGACCTTGGAACCAGACCAAGTCCACGACCCCCGTGCCGTCGGTGAAGTGGGCCACGAACCTTCGCTTGCGCCCTTCGCCCAATTCCTCGAAGCTGAGAATCGTACCGCGCAGCTGGATGTAGGGCATCGTACCGTCGATTTCGCGGATTTGGTAAAGGCGGCTGCGGTCGATGTACTTGTAAGGGTAATAGTGGAGCAAGTCACCCACACAACGAAGGCCGAGGTCTTTCTCCAAGACCCCGGCCCGCTTCGGTCCAATGCCCGGCACGTATTGTATGTGTACGGCCAAAGGGTCAAACATCTGCGCGGCACAACATTTCGGCCACCTGCACGTCCCAGGGGGTGGTTATCTTGATATTCTCGCGGTTTCCCTCGACGAGAGCCACGGCGCGCCCCGAGGATTCGACCACGGAGGCATCGTCGGTAAACTCCGCACGGTAGGGCTGCCGGTAGGCCGCGCGCAGCCAATCGGCACGGAACACCTGGGGCGTCTGCACCAAGCGTATGGCCGAGCGGTCGAGCGGCACGCTGCTCCCGTCGGGGCGGAGCTGGCGGAGCGAGTCGGCCACGGGCAGCACGGGCACGGCCGCGCCGCAGCGCCCGGCGGCACGGTAGGCCGCCTCGACCACCGAGTGGCTGACGAAGGGGCGCACCCCGTCGTGCACGCCGATCAACCCCTCCCCGTCTGCGGCGGCAAGGCCGTTGCAGACGGAATGGAAGCGCGTAGCCCCTCCCGTGGCAAGGCGGTAGGGAACGCTGAAACCATGCTGTGCGCAGAGCGAACGCCAATAGTCGATCTGGCCGACGGGCAGCACCAAGACGAGCACCACGCCGTCGTCCCCGGAAGAAGTACCTGCGCCCACGCTGGAAAGCGGCGGCGCTTCTCCCGCCGAGTGCCGCAGGTTACGGAGCGCCGCGTAGAGGTTCTCCAACGTGCGCATCAGTACCGGCACGCCCCCCACGGGCAAGAACTGCTTGGGGACGGCGCTCCCCATGCGCACCCCCTTGCCGCCGGCCACGACGATGGCTTGGTATTTCATGTCCCGTCCTCCTGCATGGGATTCAATAAACACGCATCCCGCCTTTCACTTCCTCCACCTTTTCCTTCCCGCAGAAACGCTCCACGATGGCAAAGGCGAAGTCGAAGGCCGCACCCGGCCCCCATGCCGTGGTGAAACGGCCGTCCACCACGACGGGCACCTGCTCCACATCAGCGCCTTTCAGCTCTGGTTCGAAACCGGAATAACAGGTACACTTCACGCCTTCCAGCAAGCCCATGCGCCCGTAGACCAAAGGCGCGGCGCAAATGGCGGCGAGGGGGACGCCCGCGGCGTCGGCATCGGCTATCATCTGCCGCAGCACCGCGTTGTCGCTCAAGTTCGTAGAACCGGGCAGCCCGCCGGGCATTACCAGCATGGCAGCCTCCGCGCCGAGGGAGGCCACGGAGCGGAGGGCCTCGTCGGCCTCGACGGGAACGCCGTGGGCGCCCGTGGCTTTCCGGTTTTCAGCCAACGCCACGGTCACGACGTCCAAGCCCGCGCGGCGCAAAATGTCGACAGTTGCCAAGGCTTCTATCTCTTCGAAGCCGTCGGCCAGGAATACAAAAATCTTTTTCATAGCGTATCGGTTGTTTATTAATCCGGCAGGCTTGGGAAGCCTGCCGAAGGTTGGTCGGGAGTTACTGCAAGCGGAAACGGTAGGTGATTTGCCCCGTCACGTTGGCCGCGCCTTCGACTGCGTTGAAAAGCGCTTGGCGCGCGGCGAGCAGGGCGGCATTGCGCAGGGCCGCGTTGGAGGTGTTCGTCCCGGAAGTCTGTATGCTTGCCGAGATGACTTGCCCGGCAGCATTGACGGTGATGCGCACCACCACGTCTCCCTCCTCGTTGCCGGGATAAGAGGGCAGCGGCAATGAGCGCGGCGAACGCCCGGGCAGCGAAGCCACAGGCTGCCCCGACTTGGAGTTCCCGTCGGGGAGGCCTTCCGTACCGGCATTGTTGCCGTCCCCCTTGTTGCCTGTATCCGTACCCGTCCCGAAGCGGTTCTTCACGCGATCCCGGGCTGCCTGCGCGGCCCGGCGCTCGGCCTCGGCCTTGCGGGCAGCTTCTTCCCGGGCGCGGGCTTCTTGTGCCTCACGCTCCCGGCGGCGGGCTTCCTCTGCGGCACGGCGCTTGGCTTCGGCTTCGGCGGCGGCTTGCTTGTCGGGCACGGGGGTGCTGGGTTCCTCCTGGGTGAGGAGCGGTTCGGAAGGCCGTGCCTTTCCTGTGGGGGGTGCGGCACTTTCTGCCGATTGTTGCGGCACTTCTTCAGGAAAAGGCTGCGGGTCTTCGACCGATTCCGGGGCGGCCTCCTCCACGGCAGTCGCCATATCGCGCGAAAGACCCGGGTCGTCCTGCCCGGAAGCAGCCTCCACATTGCCCAGCAGCACAGGTATCCCCCCTTCCGGCAACACCTCTTGCGAAGGGGCGGAAAGGGTGAGCCAGAACAAAAGGGCTATCAAGAGGGCATGGACCACGAGGGTTCCGGCCAATGCCTTACGGTCTGTCTTCCGAAAGTACTTCATGGGCGTTCGGGGTTTCCTTACTCGGACCCGGGGGGACGGGCGGCAAGCACGATTTTGTACTGTTGCTCATTGGCCAAGTTAAGTACCTGCATCACGGCACGGTAGGGCACTGCCTCGTCGGCGTACAAGGCCACGTAGCGTGCCGTGTCGCCTTCCGTGGCAGTTTGCAGCCGGGCGGACAACGACTCGAAGCTCACCGGCACTTCCTCGCCTGCGCCGGAAGCTACGAAATAATTCAAGTCCTTGTCGATGATGATGCGCGTCAATGGCCGTTCTGCCGAGGAACTGCTGCTCTCGGGGAGCTGCACCTTCAGCGAATTGGGCTGCACCATCGTGGAAGTAATCACGAAGAAAATCAGCATCAGGAAGATGACATCCGTCATGGAGGCCATGCTGAATTCCGGGGTCAGCTTGTGTTTTCGTTTTAAAGACATGGCTGTTCTGTCAAAAGGGAGAAAAGGCGGGAAACATCCCGCGGGATATAATAGTAGGGAAACGATGCAGGGAGCAGCGGGTTTAACGCCTCTCCTCGTCGTTCAGCTCGTTGAGCAAATCGAGGAAGGCAAGGGTTCTCCCTTCCATCTTATTCACTACATTGTCCAACAGGCTAACCAAATAGTTATAAGCAAAGAGGGCGGCAATGCCGACTATCAATCCCCCCACCGTCGTGACCATGGCTTCATAGATACCGCCCGAAAGAATTTTCAGGTCCACTTGGGCGCTATTGGCATTTGCGATGTTCCAAAACGCGCGAACCATGCCCGTGACCGTCCCCAAGAAACCTAACATGGGGGCACCGCCCGCAATGGTTGCTATTACCGGAAGCCCTCGTTCCAACTTGGAGACTTCGAGGTTTCCGACATTTTCTATCGTGACACGCACGTCGTCCACTGGCCGCCCCATGCGGCTGATGCCCTTTTCAATCATCCTTGACGAGGGGGTATTCTGGTTTCGGCAGAAGTCAATTGCCGCACGCACCTCGCCCGCCTTGATATAATCCTTTATGCGCTCCATGAACAGCGGGTCTTCTTTCGCCGCTTTGCGAATGGCGGAATTCCGTTCGATGAGGATATAAACGCCCACGAGGGAAAGCAAACCCAACACAATCATTATCCAACCGCCCTTGCAGGCCATATCCCAAAGATTCATCTCGGGCACCGAAGCGACCGAAGTCAATAAGAGGTTCATCATAACGTCTCGGTAAAGTTTTTATTTGTTCAAGCTAAAAGGGTCATTCGAGCAAAAGGCATTTCTTATAGGCTTCGATGGTCTTCTGCAATCCCAAGTAGAGTGCGTCGCAAATCAACTGGTGTCCGATGGAAACTTCTTCGACAAAAGGAATATTGTGCACGAAGTAATTCAGGTTCTCAAGACTCAAATCGTGGCCGGCATTGACGCCCACCCCCAAGCCACGCGCTTTTTGCGCCGCGCGGACGAAAGGAGCGACGGCATCGGCACGGTCTTTCGCGTACAGGGCGGCATAGGGCTCGGTATAAAGTTCTATGCGGTCCGTCCCGGTGCGGGCGGCATAATCTATCTGCTCTTCATCTGGATCGACAAAGATGGAGGTACGAATCCCAAACTCCTTGAGCCGGTCGCAAACTTCGGCCAAGAAATCTAAATTGTCCCGCACGTCCCAGCCATGATTGGAAGTCAATTGGTCAGGAGCGTCAGGCACCAGCGTCACTTGCGCAGGCCTTACTTCGCAAACCATGTCCAGAAAAGCAGGGGACGGGTAGCCTTCTACGTTAAACTCTGTGTGAAGCACAGGTTTTATTTCGTAAACATCCGTCCGGCGAATGTGTCTTTCGTCAGGACGCGGATGAACCGTGATTCCGTCAGCCCCAAACCGTTCGCAGTCGAGGGCAAAACGGCGCACATCAGGGCAGTTCCCGCCACGAGCATTGCGGATCGTGGCGACTTTATTAACGTTTACACTTAAATTTGTCATACAAAACTTGTCAAGGTCGGTGGAAAATCCCACTTTTGCGACCGCCTTTCTTGCGCAAAAGTAATGTTCTTTATCGTAAGGTGCAGGATTTCGGGCAAAAAAGATTCTTAAAAACTCCATTCTCTATAAGGAAATCCACGATGAGGTTCGCTCTTTTCGGCAACTGCCACCAACCAAAAAAATCCCAGCACGCAAGCCACTTGTTCGAACTCCTGAGGCAACGGGAAGCCGAAGTGTACGTAGACAAGGAATTCTACGACTTTTTGCGCCAAACTGCCCTACCCGGCTTGTCGGTGGCGGGCATCATCGATGGCAAAGACTTCGACGCCGACTTGGTTGTCTGCCTGGGTGGCGACGGGACGTTCCTGCGCGCGGTAGAAAAAGTGGGCGAGAAGGGCATTCCCATCCTCGGCATCAACACCGGGCGGCTGGGCTTCTTGGCCGCAGTGGCCCCGGAAGAGATGGAAACCGCCATCGACGAAATCTACCACCACAACTACACCGTGGAAGAGCGCATCACCTTGGAGCTGAGGATGGACGGGAATCCCCTGCCCAATGGCTCCATTGCGCTCAACGAAGTAGCGGTCTTGAAGCGGGACAGCGCCTCGATGATAGGAATCCACGTGGCCGTCAACGGGGAGTACATCACCACGTACCAAGCCGACGGCCTGATCGTCGCCACGCCCACAGGCTCCACGGCCTACTCCTTGAGCAATGGCGGACCCATCATCGTGCCCCAACTGAAAGCGATAGTCCTCACTGCCGTAGCGCCCCATACGCTGAACACGCGCCCCATACTGATTCCCGACGACGGGCGGCTGACCATCCACGTGGACAGCCGCAGCCACAACTACCTCGTAGCCATCGACGGGCGCAACTACACCTGCTCCGAGAACACCGCCCTCGAAGTGTGCCGCGGAGGACACACCATACGCATCGTCAAGCGGCGGGGGCAAGACTTCTTCAGCACCCTGCGCCAAAAACTCGGCTGGGGGGCGGAACAGAGGCAGTGAGCCGCCCCTTCCGGAAGAAAGCCCACACGCAAAGGGAGGGAACCGTTGGCACTTTTTGGAAAAACCGGCAGGACTTCCTGGGAAAAGTCCTGCCGGTTCCATTCAATCCTCCTGTAAGGGAAAACGGGAAATCACTCCACAAACACTTTTTCCGCCGAGCCGTCCGAATAGCGGACGATGCAGATTCCACGCACCGGCGCGGCATGCTGCCGCCCGTCGAGGGTGTAGTCGCCCACGATGTAGTCGGTTTGCAGGTCAAACACCGAAGAGAAGGGCTACGTTGGCCTCCAACTCTCCGCGCAGCGCAGCCCGGGAAACAACGAAATCCGCATCCTCCTCCTGCGGCAACGAACCGGCAACCTCCGGAGAAAGTGCGGCACTTCTTGAGGAAAGCCCAAGCGCTTTTCCCGGGAAGTGGCGCGTCTTTCCCTGAAAAGCCCCATAGCGGGCCACCGCCACGCGGTGCAAGATTTCCTCTATGGGCAGCAAGCTCGCGTCCGTCTCCAGCAACAAGTTCCCGCCCGGTATGCAGGCCGCCGTCCCGGGATGGAAGTGTTCGCCCAACGAGAGGTAGATGCCCCGCCTGAGGAGCTGGCATGCCTGTTGCGGATTCCCCCGGAATCCATGGAACACCCACGGGACCTGCGGGCGGAGACGCTTCTGCAAGGCCAAGACATCATCTACCGCCTTTACGCAATGCAGCACCAGCGGCTTCCCCACCCGCTCGGCCAAACGGGCATGCCGCTCCAGCAATTCCTGCGACTTCCGCCAAGCCTCCGCCTCCGCAACGGAAGCCCCGGGACGGCCTTCCCGCAGGCAGCCGGGCGCAGAGCCGGGCAACGGGCGGCGGGCACGGTCGAGCCCGGCCTCGCCCACCGCCCGGACTTCCGGACAGGCGACCAATGCTTCCAGTTCCTCCCACGGGCAGGACAAGCCTTGGCGAAACTCCGCTTCGGCCCACGGGTGGATGCCCAACGAATAATAGCGCCCCGCACCGGGACGGAAGCCGCGGGGCGGTACCATGGAAAGGATGGCATGCGGGTGGTTTTCCGGCAGATGGGTATGGATATCCAGCATAGGCAACGGGGGCAATGCTAAGGTGAGGATGGCACAAAAGTACATTCTTTCCGGCGGATAAAGCCGCAGGCTGCATTTTTTTGTACTTTTGCGCCGTTAAAAAACGTGCGCGCAAAATGGAATTTTCATACGACGTAGTAGTAGTCGGGGCCGGGCATGCCGGTTGCGAAGCGGCGGCGGCGGCGGCCACGATAGGGGTGCGAACCTGCCTTGTCACCATGGACATGAACAAGATAGCCCAAATGAGTTGCAACCCCGCCGTGGGCGGGATTGCGAAAGGGCAAATCGTCCGGGAGATAGACGCCTTGGGCGGGCACATGGGATGCGTGACGGACCGCTCGTCCATACAGTTCCGGTTGCTGAACCGCTCCAAGGGGCCGGCCATGTGGAGCCCGCGGGCGCAGTGCGACCGCGGCAAGTTCATCTGGAACTGGCGTGAGGTATTGGAGAACATACCCGGGCTGCGCATCTGGCAAGATACCGTCGAGGAATTGCTCGTGGAGCAAGGAATCGTCAGGGGCGTACGCACGCTTTGGGGAGTCACCCTGCGCGCACGTTGCGTCATCATCACTGCCGGGACATTCCTCAACGGGCTGATGCACATAGGCCCCAAGCAAGTCCCGGGCGGGCGCAGCGCGGAACTGGCATCCTACCATCTCACCGAGTCGATAACCCGGCACGGAATCCGCACCGCCCGCATGAAAACCGGCACACCGGTACGCATCGACGGCCGGACCGTACACTTCGAGGATTTGGAAATACAAGAGGGAGAAAACGATTTCCACCGCTTTTCCTTCCTCCCCTTTGCCACCCCGCACCCCTTGGCACAACGCCCCTGCTGGAGTTGCTTCACCAACCCGGAGGTCCACCGCGTACTGCGTGGCGGGCTAGCACAGTCCCCGCTCTACAACGGGCAAATCAAAAGCATCGGCCCCCGCTACTGTCCGAGCATAGAGACCAAGATCGTCACGTTCGAAAGCAAAGACCAACACCAGCTTTTCTTGGAGCCCGAAGGCGAGAACACACAGGAGTTCTACCTGAACGGCTTCTCGTCGTCGCTCCCAATGGAAGTGCAAATCGGAGCCTTGAGGCACATCCCGGCATTCCGCGACGTGGCGGTCTACCGGCCGGGATATGCCATAGAGTACGATTTCTTCGACCCCACCCAGCTTACCCATACGCTGGAGTCGAAAGTAATCGACGGGCTTTTCTTCGCCGGGCAGGTAAACGGGACCACCGGATACGAGGAGGCCGGCGGCCAAGGGCTCGTAGCCGGAATCAACGCAGCCCTCAAGTGCGGCGGAAGCGCGCCGTTCGTCCTCGGGCGTGACGAAGCATACATCGGCGTCTTAATCGACGACTTGGTGACAAAAGGGGTTGACGAACCATACCGCATGTTCACCTCGCGCGCCGAATACCGCATCCTACTCCGGCAAGACGATGCCGACCTCCGCCTCACCCCCAAGGCCGAATCCCTCGGCCTCGCCTCGCCCCTCCGCGTCCGGACGCTGCGCGAGAAACAAGAAGGCATGGAGCGCATCTTGAAGTTCGCCGAGGGGCAACACATGAAGCCCACCGCAGGGTTGGCCGACGCGCTGGCACAAATGGGGACAAGCCCGCTGCGGCGAGGATGCCGCCTCTCGGAATTGATAGAAAGACCCCAAGTTTCACTCAAGGGCATCGCCGGTTACATCCCGGAGCTCCAGTCCCTGCTGGAAAGCCTCGGCCCGATGCGTGAAGAGATTGAAGAAGCAGCCGAGGTGCGCATGAAGTATTCTGGCTATATCGAGCGCGAGCGGCAAATAGCGGAAAAGATGCTCCGGCTGGAGCACATCAAGATAAAAGGGAAGTTCGACTATCCTTCCCTCCAGAGCCTCTCCACCGAAGCACGGCAGAAGCTCACGCGCATCGACCCGGAGACGCTGGCGCAGGCCAGCCGCATCCCCGGCGTCTCACCCAGCGACATCAACGTGCTGCTGGTGCTTGCGCAGGGCAAAGCGAACAAGAGTGTTCCACGTGAAACAAACGGATAAACTTTAACCATATAACGCACTGAATCGGCGAAAGTTAGGCGTTCTTCCGGGAAGCCCGCTTAAAGTTGTTTCCCGCCGCGCAGTGCCTCGGGGAGGAAAGCCCCGCCCCTTCCGGGGAAAAGTGCCGCATGGAATCCGGAAAAGCCGCAAGACTATGGGAACGGAAAACGAAGTATATGAAGAAAAGCTGAAAGGAATCGTCAGCAACCTGTCCGAAGGCCCCGGCATTTACCAGTACATCGGGGCAGAAGGGAACGTGATTTACGTAGGAAAAGCCAAAAACCTGAAACGGCGGGTCTCCTCCTATTTCAACAAGGAGCACGACAGCTTGAAGACACGCCTGCTCGTGCGGCACATCCGCGACATCAAATACATCGTCGTGCGCAGCGAGGAAGACGCACTCCTCTTGGAGAACAACCTCATCAAGCAGTACAAGCCAAAATACAACGTGTTGCTCAAGGACGACAAGACCTACCCCCAAATCTGCGTGAGCAAGGAGGAGTTTCCCCGTATCTACAAGACCCGCCGCATCGACAAGCGCAACGGGACGTATTTCGGCCCGTACACGCACCTGCCTTCCATGTATGCCGTGCTCGAGCTCATCAGCAAGGTTTTCCGCATACGCAGCTGCCGGTTCCCGCTGCACCAAGAGAAAATCGACAGCGGGAAATATAAAGTCTGCCTCGACTACCATATAAAGAAATGCGACGGGCCGTGCGTCGGCGCCATCAGCCGCGAGGAATACGGGGCAAACATAGAGCGTGCAAAAAAAATACTCCGGGGGAACACGGAAGAAATCAGCCGGGAATACCTGCACAAGATGCGGGAAGCAGCAAACGGGCTACGCTTCGAAGAGGCACAAAAGGCCAAGGAGATGTACGAACTCATCGAGAGTTACAAGGCACGGTCCGAAGTGGTCGGGAGGAATGTGACAAACGTGGACGTATTTTCCATCTTGTCCGACGAGAAAGTTGCCTACGTCAATTACCTGCACATCACGCAGGGGTGCATCAACCGTGCCTTCACATTCGAATACAAAAAGAAGCTGGACGAAAGCGACGAGGAGCTGCTCATGATGGGAATCGTGGAGATGCGCGAGCGTTACGGCAGCACGGCACGCGAAATCATCGTGCCCTTCCAGCCGGAAATAACAATGGGCGAGGTCGAATTCACCGTCCCCAAAGGCGGCGACCGCAAGAAGCTGCTCGATTTGTCCCTGCTCAACGTCAAACAATACAAACTCGACCGCCTGAAACAAGCCGAAAAACTCAACCCCGAGCAGCGCAGCGTGCGCCTGATGAAAGAGATCCAGGAGCAACTCCACCTGCCCAAACTGCCCAACCGCATCGAATGTTTCGACAATTCACACATCCAAGGGAGCGACCCCGTGGCCGGTTGCGTGGTATTCATCAAGGCCAAACCAGCCAAAAACGAGTACCGGAAATACCAAATCAAGGGCGGGGAAGGCGGCGACGACTATGGGTCAATGCGCGAAGTGGCCTTCCGCCGCTACAAACGGGCGCTCGAAGAAGGCTCTCCCCTGCCCGACCTGATTGTAGCCGACGGTGGAAAGGGGCAAATGGAGGCCTTACGCCAAATTACCTGCGGGCAACTGGGACTGGACATTCCCATCGTCGGGCTGGCCAAAGACCGCAAGCACCGCACTTCGGAAGTGCTTTACGGATTTCCCCCGGTAGTCGTGGGCATCAAGCAAGGCACGGCGCTCTTCCACCTGCTCGAACGAATCCAAGAGGAGGTACACCGTTACGCCATCACCTACCACCGCGACCGGAGAAGCAAGGGGCAAACCCACTCGGCACTCGACGAAATCAAGGGAATCGGCCCCAAAACAAAAGAAACCCTGCTGCGGAAATACAAAAGCACCAAGCGTATCGCCCAAGCCGACCCGGAAGAAATCAGCGCACTCATCGGCGGCAAGAAGGCCGCACTCCTCCTCCAAGCGCTGAAACCCGCGACACCCGCCGCCGGGCAAGCCGAAGAAAAAGCCTGAGGCCACCCCGCCAATCCGGCGGAAAAACAGTACTTTTGCACCCATCATGAGAATCGTAATCCAAAGAGTAACGCATGCCTCCGTCACGATCGGGGGGCGTATCCACGGCGCCATACGACAGGGATTGCTCATACTTGTCGGGATTGAGGAAGCCGACACGGAGACGGACGCGGACTGGCTGGCGCAAAAAGCCGTAAACCTGCGCATCTTCGACGACGAACAGGGTGTCATGAACCGGAGCGTCTGCGACATCGGGGGGAACATCCTCGCCATAAGCCAGTTCACCCTGATGGCCGCCACCAAAAAGGGCAACCGCCCGTCCTACATCCGCGCCGCACGCCACGAAACGGCCATACCGCTCTACAAGAAGTTCTGCGCCGGGC
Organism: uncultured Bacteroidaceae bacterium; assembly: GCA_964439955.1. Lineage (GTDB taxonomy): Bacteria > Bacteroidota > Bacteroidia > Bacteroidales > Bacteroidaceae > UBA1794. The sequence continues at coordinate 159,902 of CAYTPX010000001.1, forward strand.
TGTCCGCACACCTCGGCAGGAAGGTGGAAACAGGGGTGTTCGGCGCCGACATGAAGGTAGAGCTGCTCAACGACGGCCCCGTAACCATCTGGATGGACAGCAAGAACCGCGAATGAAAAGTGCCGCACCCCGGCAGGAAAAGCCTTTCCGCCTTATGCCAAAAGTGGCGGCACTATTCCCAAAGACTCCCATACCCGGAAAAGAAATGACCATAGAAGAAGCCCAAAAAACCGTAGACGGATGGATCAAGACCTACGGCGTCCGCTACTTCAGCGAATTGACCAACATGGCCGTACTCACCGAGGAAGTGGGCGAACTCGCCCGCGTCATGGCCCGCAAATATGGCGACCAGTCGTTCAAAGAAGGCGAACAATCCAACCTGGGCGAGGAGATGGCCGACATTCTGTGGGTGCTCATCTGCTTAGCCAACCAGACCGGAGTAGACCTGACGCAGGCTTTCCGCGAAACCATCGCAAAGAAAACCCGCCGCGACTCCACCCGCCACCTCGAGAACCCCAAACTGAAAAGCAAATGACCCCTCCCCTACACCCGCAAAACCCTAAAAACAAAACCAACATGCACACCCACGAACCTGAAAAAAGCAAGTACGACACCGCCCTGGAACGCTACGAAACCCGTCTGGACGAGGCTGAAGTAGCCCGCGCGACCCGCCATTTAATCGACCACCACCTTGCCGAAAACGACACAAAGGAGGCACGCAAATTCTTGCTCCACTGCACGGACCTGACCTCCCTCCACACGGACGACACGGAAGAATCCATCCTAAGATTGACCGAATCGGTAAACCAATTTGTCGATGAATACGGCGATTTGGAAAATGTGGCCGCCCTCTGCGTCTACCCCGCACTGGTAAAAATCGTAAGCGACTCGCTCGAAGCCGACGGCGTGGAGATAGCCGCCGTGAGCGGGGGATTCCCCCATGCACAAACCTTCCCGGAGGTAAAAATGGCCGAGACGGCACTTTGCCGGAAAGACGGGGCGACGGAGATAGACATCGTGATGAACCTCGGAAAATTCCTCAGCGGCGACTACGAAGCCGTATGCGACGATCTGGAGGAGCAGAAAGCCTTGTGCGGCGAAGAGGGGAAACTGAAAGTAATATTGGAAACAGGGTTGCTCAAAGAACCTGCGCTCATCAAGAAAGCCGCCATCCTGGCCCTCTACTCCGGTGCAGACTTCCTGAAAACGTCCACCGGGAAGCTCCCGGGGGCAAGCGGCGCCACGCCCGAAGCGGCATGGGTCATCTGCCAGACGCTACGCGAATACCATGAGGAAACGGGCCGGAAAGCCGGTTTTAAGGCCGCAGGAGGCATCGAAACGGTGCGCGACGCACTGCAATACTACACGATAGTGAAAGAGGTCTTAGGCGAAGGATGGCTGTCGAACCGCTACTTCCGCATCGGCACCTCCCGCCTCGCCAACCGCCTGCTTTCCGAAATCACAGGCAGGGAAGTGGCCTTCTTCTGAAGGGCACTGCCCCCTCCCCCGGAAGGACGTAAGGGGACGGAAAAAAGCCCCGGGTCTGCTTCACGCATGACCCGGGGCTTCTTCCTATAAGGGACGCCGCTTTCCGAGGAAAGCCTTGCCGCTTCCCAGGAAAAACAGCAAAGGAAACGTCACGATTCGCGCTCGGAAACATAATCGATGTATGCCTCCAAGGCGCGGCGGACGGGGGAATCAGGATAGGTGGAAAGCATGAATTTGGCCCCTTTCTTCAGTTCCTCCATGCGTTGCTCGGCGTATTCAATCCCTCCCTTTGCCACGGAAAAGCCGATCATCTCGTGAATATCATCCGCGCTGGCCTGCTGCGACTTGATGCGCCGCACCAGTTGCCCGATGCGCTGGCGCTCTTCGCCCTGCACGCAACGGAAAGCGTAAATGGCCGGGAGGGTGAGCTTCCCTTCGCGCATGTCGTTGCCCGTAGGCTTGCCTATGCGCTCCTGGGCAGACTCGGAGTAGTCGAAGATGTCGTCACGTATTTGGAAGCAGATGCCTATGAACTCGCCCAAGGTAGTGGCAAACCCCACAGCCTCCTCCGGGGCATCCACGGAGCATGCGGCCACGGCGGCACAGGTGGAAAAGAGCGCGGCCGTCTTCTTCCTGATGATGTTGAAATAAGCATCCTCGGAGACTTCGCTGCTCGATATGGTGTGCAACTGTATCAACTCGCCGTCGGCGAGCTCGCCGCCCAAGCGGGATATCAGGGAAATAATGGCCGGGGAGTTTGCAAGCGAGGCCTGCATGAGCGAGGCAGCCAGCAAATAATCGCCCGAAAGGATGGCCACCTTATTATGAAAGAGCGCATTCACCGAGGGAATCCCCCGCCGCTCCGAGCTTTCGTCCACCACGTCGTCGTGCATCAGGCTGGCCGTATGGAGCAATTCCAAGGAGACGGCCGCACGGAAAGTGCGTTCATTGATCTTACCCAACAGGCGGGCCATGAGCATTACCAAGGCGGGCCGCATCATTTTCCCCTTGCGCTGGCGGACATGGTCGAACACCTTTTGCAACAAAGGATTCGACGAAACCAATACCTCATCGAAGAGTTCGGAAAACTGCCTCAAATCATTCTCCACAGGTGCCCGCAATTGCACTAATTTGTCCATCCTCTTTTAATTTGCGCACAAAAGTAATAATAAAAAGGTTAATCTAATTCTTTTTCGTACATTTACACCCTTGTAATGCTTGTTTTTGATGGAAAACGAAAAGAAACTGTATCTCTTGGATGCGTATGCGCTCATCTACCGGGCCTACTACGCATTTATCAAGAACCCGCGCATCAACTCCAAAGGATTGGACACGTCGGCCATTTTCGGATTCGTCAACACCTTGGAAGAAGTCCTGAGGCGTGAACAACCGACCCACATAGGCATCGCCTTCGACCCCGCCGGGCCTACGTTCCGCCACGAGGCCTACCCTGCCTACAAGGCACAACGCGAAGAGACACCCGAATCCATACGCCTGGCCATACCCCGCATAAAAGAAATCATCGGCGCTTACCGGATTCCCATCCTGGAGCAGGCCGGCTACGAGGCGGACGACGTGATAGGCACCATCGCCCTACAGGCCAAAGCCGCGGGGTTTCGCGTCTACATGATGACACCCGACAAGGACTACGGCCAACTGGTACAGGAAAACGTCTTTATCTGCAAGCCCCGGCACGGGAGCAGCGGCTTCGATTTCATGGGAATAAAGGAGGTCAAAGAGAAATTCGGCATCGAATCGCCCAGACAGGTGAAAGACATCCTCGGTCTTTGGGGGGATGCTTCTGACAACATACCCGGCTGCCCCGGCGTGGGGGAAAAGCGCGCCCGCGAACTCGTGGCGCGCTTCGGTTCGGTCGAGGGACTGCTTGAGCGGACGGAGGAACTAAGCGGATCGTTAAAAGAGAAAGTCATCCAAAACGCCGAACAAATTCGTTTCTCCAAATTCCTCGCCACTATCAAGACCGACGTGCCCATCACTTTCGACCCCGGGGCGCTCCAACGGGAAGAACCCGACAAAGAAAAACTCAAGACCCTCTTCGACGAACTGGAATTCCACACGCTGGGACAACGCATCCTCGGCACCACTTCCCTGCCCAACCCCAACCGCGAAACGGGAAAACAGGCCGATCTCTTTCCCGAAACCACGGACACCCGGCAAGAAATCCCCAAAAACGAAAACCTCAAAGCACTTGATGACCTCCATTACCGATACGAACTGATTGAAACAAAGGAGCGTATCCGTTCGTTTTTTCAAGAAATGCGGACAATGGAAATCCTCGCAATAGATACGGAGACGACCAGTACCCATGCCATCGACGCCGAATTGGTAGGAATCAGCTTCGCCGCCGCGGAAAACCAAGCCTGCTACATCCCTATCCCGCCCGGACGGGAACAAGCACTCGAAATCCTTGCCGAAGTGCGCGGATTGTTCGAAAACGAAAAAATCCTTAAAGTAGGCCAAAACATAAAATACGACCTGCTTGTCCTCCAAAACTACGGCATCGAACTGCGCGGCCCCCTGTTCGACACGATGATCGCCCACTACGTCCTCCAACCCGAGTTGCGGCACAACATGGACTACTTGGCGGAGGTTTACCTCAAGTACCGCACCATCCACATCGAAGAACTCATAGGCCCCAAAGGAAAAGGGCAGCGCAACATGCGCGACCTGCCGCCCCAAGAAGTCTACCGGTACGCCTGCGAAGATGCCGACGTGACCCTCAAACTCTACCACCACCTGCGGGAAGAGCTCAAGGGCAGCGGCATGCAAGGACTTTTCGAGCAAATCGAGATGCCCCTTGTCCCGGTACTCGCCCGCATGGAACGCAACGGGGTGCGCATCGACACCCAAGCCTTGAAGGAGACCGCCACGGGCTTCAACCAGCGCATGCAGGCCATCGAAGAAGAAATACACCGCCTCGCGGGCAAAGAATTCAATATCTCGTCACCCAAGCAAGTAGGCGAAATCCTATTCGACCACCTCAAGCTTTCCGACAAAGCGCGCAAGACCAAGAGCGGCCAATACGTCACTTCCGAGGAGGAGCTGGAGAAGTACCGGAAGAAACACCCCGTCATCGAGAAAATACTGGACTACCGGGGCCTGAAGAAGTTGCTCGGCACCTACGTCGAAGCCCTGCCCCAACTCGTCAATCCGCGCACCGGACGCATCCACACCTCCTTCAACCAAACCGTCACATCCACAGGCCGCCTCAGCTCAAGCAACCCCAACCTGCAAAACATCCCCGTGCGCGACGACGACGGGCGCGAAATCCGGAAATGCTTCATTGCCGACGACGGATGCCTCTTCTTCTCCGCCGACTATTCGCAAATAGAGCTCCGCATCATGGCGCACCTCAGCAAAGACAAAAACATGCAAGACGACTTCCGCCATGCCGCCGACATACACGCCGCCACCGCCGCGAAAATCTACAAGACCACACCCGGCGAAGTCACCAAGGACATGCGGCGAAAAGCCAAAACCGCCAACTTCGGCATCATCTACGGCATCTCCGCCTTCGGCCTGGCCGAACGCATGGGCGTCTCAAGAGGGGAGGCAAGGGACTTGATATCCAGCTATTTCGAAACATACCCGGGCATCCGCGACTACATGGAGCAAAGCATCATCCGCGCCCGGCAGAAAGGCTACGTCGAGACCCTCTCCGGACGGCGCCGCTACCTGCCCGACATCAACTCGCGCAACGCCGTAGTCCGCGGGAACGCCGAGCGCAACGCCATCAACGCCCCCATACAAGGCAGTGCCGCAGACATCATAAAAGTGGCCATGGCACGCATCCAAGCCCGCTTCGACCGCGAGGGCATCCGCGCCAAGATGCTCCTCCAGGTACACGACGAGCTGAACTTCTCCGTGCCCCCCGAAGAGAAAGAACGCGTGGAACGCATCGTCATCGAAGAGATGGAGCATGCCTACCCCCTCGACGTGCCCCTCGTTGCCGACTGCGGATGGGGCAGAAACTGGCTCGAAGCCCACTGACGCCCCTACCCTACGGCAGCCCATACCCCCGGCGCATACGCCCAAAAGATTCCCGCCCTCCCGTAGGTTACCGCCTTCGGGAGGGTTTCCCATAACCCCTCCCGCCCCCGGGCCCGGGGAGGCGCAAGGGAAACGCGGGAAAAGCACAAGGCCACGGCAAAAAAGATGCAAGGCTTTTCCCGAAAACCACCGCGTCCCCATCCATAAACCGCAAGGCGCAAAAAAAGGGAGGGCATGCCTTTCGGCACGCCCTCCCTACAATCCTTAAAAATCCACGTTCAGTCCAGCCATCCCCTACCACATGACGGCCGGGGTTATCATTCAAATTGGTCTCTGATCCCGTTCCCGTTATCATCCCCGCTAAAGAACAAGGGGGCATCGATGGCATGGATTAGCACGTGCGCGGAGGAAGAAATCGTCGCATCGTCGCTCGTGGCCGCGGCACTCAAGCGGTAATCACGGGATATGATGTTCGAAAGGTTTCCACTGGCCGGGGCTTTCGTCTCGGGGTCTATCAAATTAGCTTGGTCATCGGCGTTCGCGAGGGTATAGACCACACCGTTCGTGGGGTCGAAGTAAAGCTCATAGAACACGCCCTCGTCCGAGTTGAAAGCCTGCGACTTGTGGTAGCCCGCCGTACCGTCGGTAGCAACCGAAGTGTCCTGGAAGTGGGTACGGATGAAGTTCATAATCTTGCGGCAGATTTGGCGCTGCCCCTCATCGGTAATCCCCGAGGCCATCAAGTCGCTCCAGTGGGGCAGGCCTTGCTCGTAGGCAATCGCCATTGCGTCGTTGGTGGGGGCAAACAGCGTGTAGTTGTAGTCGCCCAAGAAACTGATCACTTGCGACCTCGTATAAGTGGAAGTGCCCGTATACGTATAAACAGGATTATACAGGAGGGCGATGTCGGGATTGGTGCTTATCGAGGCCAAGAAGTCGGACATGCCGCCCGTGGAGGTCTCGTCGTCCTCGCCGTCATCCCCAACTTCATCTTCATAACTGGCCAACACCTCATCCAGCCCGGTCAGGAGGGCATAGAACTCGGAGAATTCGGAGTGCGCGGCCAACGCTTCGAGCACGCTCGTGCGCGAGGGCTGCACCACCTGGTCCAACCGCAGACATACGCCGTTTCCGTCGGAGCCGGTCAAACCTTGGTTCGATGCCAAGGTGTATTGCGATTGGTTGTAGAATGTCTCCACGCTTGCAGGGGTGTCGTAGTCGTTGCCGCCCCCGTAGACCTTGCCGCCTTCATTAAAGCCGTCGATGTACACCATCGCGCCGCCTTTCGTTTGGAAATAGCCCGGCTTGTTTTCAAACCATACAGACCCGGCGGTGTTGCCGTCCATCACGATGATGCAGTTCTCCAAGATGTCCTTCAACAAGTTGGTACCCTTCGTTGCGCCGATCGAGCCGGTTGAAGAAGTAGCGTTCGTAACATCCTGGTACGTGGCACTCACACCATAGTTTTCACCTGTGCCGGATACCCATGTAGAGGAAGGGTCGTACTCGAAGCTGATTTGGCGGTAGTCGCCCGATGACCAAGCCGGATTCCAATAAACCGGATCGCGGTAGTCGAGCAGCGCCGTGTTCGTCGGAATCATGAACATGAACGTGCTATCCCTAGACTCCAAGTATGTCCTATAGCCACCCGGATTTATTTCCGTCTGCCCAGTGCAGGTCACGGCACGGTACATCACGGTCAAATCGGAAACGTTGAGGAGCGGGCCCACGACAGAAATATAGACATCGGGCGTATATACCTTGTTTACCACGTAAATCACGCCGTTGTTCGCCAGGATGGTGCGCACTACGTCGCTCTCTTCGATGCCCTGCTCGCGGTTTCCGTCGTTCAGGATTTTGGAAAAGTTGGAGGGCAAGCTGTTGGTAAAGCTCGTTTTCATGTGCACGTTGAGCAATTCCGCAAGCAAGCTGTTCTCCACGTCGGACCAGTCATTCAGCCCGTCCATCACCAACTGCCCCATCGAACTGTTCCACCATTCCGTAAGGGCTTCATCGGTCGGCACGAACATGGCGGCCATGTCCTGCTGGAACGTCCCGGAAGAATAGGTGTTGTGGTGCCACGTCGGGTCGAACGCCAGCGTGGGCATCGCGTTGCCGCTGGAGTCATGGGACAAGCCGTATGCCCCGGCCTTTCCATAATCGCTCCCGTCATACGAGCCTTCAGAAGCGAAATAGACCTTACGATACACTTCGCTGCCATCGGAAGTATGGCCGATGGCGACCGGCATGGTGAAGCGGTCCAAGAAACTGGAGAAAAGGGAACAGTCGGATTGCGTCGCCAGCTCGTCGGCCATGTTGCCGGGGGGAACGGTGAGTTCCCACATCTCGTAGACATAACCGTTCAGGCACTTGGCCACGGCACGGGCAGGCACGCACCCGTTGACGTACAATGAAACCGGACCATAGGGATACCTCGTCGCTATATATGTATATTCATCACTTGCCACGTCCGTACCTTTCCCGCCGAGCACATACTGGCAGTCGAGGTCGGTCATGCCGCTGGCGTCCATGAAATCCCTTGTGAAGGCAAGCATCGCGGGGGCATCGCCTTCGGGATAACCCACATAGGCTCCCCCTTGTGCGATGAGGGCATCCCAATGGCCGTCCTGCCCCGAGGGAAGCGAAGCAGCCGGGACATAACGCGTAAACACGCCCATATCGTAGCAACCCACCGGGTCGGTGCGGAAATACGTACCCACGTCCTCGCCCATTTCGCCACCGGACAAACGCCGTTCCCACTGGCTGTCGTCAAGCACATAGCTGCCGAACAGGATTTCTTTCTGCGCATCGGTCAGCTCTTCGTAGGAGGTTACGCCCCAAGGGTTAGCCGATTCACCCTTGAAGAAACGCTCCCACGCCTCGTCGGAAGCCACGAAGAAGGTATAGTTCTGCCCCGGCGAAGAAAGCCCGAGGGTGTCCGCGCCCGCCACATCGGCAATCAGGCGGCGGGTGTAGGAATATTGCGCTGCCGTGTCAATGTAAGCGCCTATGGTAGGTATGTCCACGCCTGTGCAAATGACGATGCTGTCCAAATCCGCGGCGTAGGCAAAAGGTACGGCCTCCTCCCCGTTTGAGAGGGAAATGAACGGATTCTGGGAGTTGTCATAGCCGGTAACAAACCGGCTCCAATAGTCCGAAGAGCCCAGATTGACCGAACGTCCATCACTGAAATGCGCTTCCATGCGGTACGGCTGCGCCCAAGCCGCAAAGGAAAAGCATGCGGCAAATCCAAACAAGAATATTGATTTTTTCATAAGGCGGAAAAGTTTATTTCATGAACTTAAACGAAGCCTCCCCTATGGAACCCACGTAGATTCCCGACGGCAGCGAGGAGATGTCCACCGTATAATATGTGCAGGAATCCTTATACCCTTGGGACACTCCGTCCACGCAACCCACCATGGCGCCATTGGCCGAGCAGATAACCACGCGGCACGGGCCGGACTCCCCGTAAAGCCCCACATAAAGGGTATGCCCGTCGGTGTAATGGACCACGTTGCCCCCGCCATCGGGACGGCTTCCGTCCCATACATCCGCGATACCCGTCACCTCGTAAGAGAAGGTAATGAAATCGACATCGCCGAAGGCAAACGTTTCCACCACGCTACCTTCCCTGTCGGCCAGGCCTATCGTCCCACCGGTGAACACCAGGCGGTTCGTCTCGCCGAGCGGGTACTCCTTGGCCGCGCCATCCACCGTGTACACCACCAAGTCCTGCCCCGAGGCCTCAGGGACGCATGCCGCCACGGCCGCCAACGACAGCGCGCCGCACGCCATAAGTTTCTTTTTCTTTCCCATAAGATTGTGTTTTTAAGAAAATAATAACCATGCACCTGCCACCCTCCTCCTAAGAACAGGGGGAAACGGGGAGCAGGATTTTTTTATAAATACATGCAAATGTAAGCCATCCCGGCTGCCCGGGAAGAAAAGTGGCGTAGACAAAGCAGCCACAAACTGTGGACAAAACGGCCACAAGTCACTTCCCGTCCCCGTCGAGAGGATGGTAAGAACGGAAAAAATCGCAGTCGAGGATACGGGAAATACGCAGGAGCAGATCGGTGTCGATACTCTTGCGGTGGAAAATCTTGTAGACGTTCGTGCGGTCGCAACACAGCGCGTGGGCCAACCATGAGACCGAACGTCCCTGGTGGCGCAGTTCCTTTTCGATTTGCTGCCCGATGTGGACCATCGTTCCAGCCCTCCTTCCAATAGTTTATGCCGCCAGAGCTCCCGAGACTCGGCCATTCCATATATGCGAAAGACGTGGGATTCTGTTCTCCGGCTTATCCCACCATCAGGCCTTCGCATTGCCTTTCCCAGGGATAAGCAACGCGCAGCCAGCCCACGTCCCGATGAATATTATTCAGCCCGCACCCGGAAAATGCCAAGGTGCGCGGGATAATACACATCCAACGCAGACGCTCCCGTTGCCGCCTCTTCCTGGGTTTTCGAAATTGCGAAGTTCGATGGTGGAAGATAACGCTCGAAACGTCTTTATAACCGATAAGTCCGGACCCGCCGCCCCACAGGGCTGGCGCAATCCATTGCAAAAGTAAGGAATCGCATCCATAAAACAAAACTTCCGGCCAGCCCGTTCGCCGCCACGGCCTGGCCGGGCATCCCTCCCCTCCCCGCCCCCGGGCCCGGGAAGGCCAAGGGAAACACGGGAAAAACGCAAGGCCGCGGCAAAAAAGATGCAAGGCTTTTCCCGAAAACCACCGCGCTTTTCGTACCTTTGCCCCGCAGGGGGAAAACGGCATGCCCGCATCGGCGCCGCCCCCACGCGTGAGAGAAAACAATACACATGCGCATGCATCGCCTTTCTTCCTATAAGGAAACGACCAAAACCACAGACCGGAAGAATACGCAATGCGGGTGCATCGCCCAAAAGATGCATTCCCCATCGTATTCCGGTCGGTCATCGGTTACTTGGTCGTACCGTCTTATAGGCCGGAAATGTACAGGAATGCATCCTTATTTTTTTACCCTAACCCCCATTTGCCCATGATTTAACCCCCCACCGACCTACCCGCAGGCCCCATAGGCCTGTTGTCCCTTTTGCATTTCTCTTATAGAAAAACGACCAAGCCTTACCTAATATGACCGGAGAAAAGCAAAGGGAACTGTCCGTGCCCGCATAAGAGAGGTTACAGCCCCGCCGCAGGCCGGGGAAAGCCGCAAGGGGGAAGCAACAAACACACAAGGAAAAACCGCGCAAGCCCCGCATGTTTCCGGGAAGGCATGCGGGGCTTACGCGCAAAAGGCACGCGCAGGCATTGCACATCCCCCGCAATTCGGTACTTTTGCAAGCCAAACCCCTCCTCCCGCCCCCGGCGGGGAAGGACAAACACGATTCCGGCTTATGTCCACCGTACTCTACCCCTCGCCCATCTTCGGCCCCGTCCACTCGCGGCGGCTCGGCCTCTCGCTGGGCATCAACCTCATGCCCCCCGACGGGAAACTCTGCACGTTCGACTGCATCTACTGCGAGTGCGGCTTCAACGCCACGCACCGCCCCACCCTCGGCCGCCCCACGCGCCAGGAAGTGACCCACGCCCTCGAGGCGCAACTACAGGCCATGGAGGCGGAAGGACGGCTGCCCGACGTGCTCACCTTTGCCGGGAACGGCGAACCCACGGCACACCCCGACTTCCCCGCCATTGCCGCTGACACGGCCGCCCTGCGCGCCCGCTACTGTCCCGGGGCAAAGGTGAGCGTACTAAGCAACGCCACTTTCATCCACAAGCCAGCCGTGCGCGAGGCACTCCTGCGCGTGGACAACAACATACAAAAGCTCGACACCGCCGACGAGGCCTACATCCGCGCCCTCGACCGCCCCACCGGGCGCTACTCAGCCAAGGAGACCATCGAAAACCTGAAGCTGTTCCGCGGGCACGTCATCATACAAACCATGTTCCTCAAGGGCATCCACGAAGGGAAAGACATGGACAACACGACCGACCGCCACGTGCTGCCCTGGATAGACGCCCTGCGCGAAATCGGGCCGCAGGCAGTCATGGCCTACACCATCGACCGCGAAACGCCCGATCACGGCCTGCGCAAGGCCACGCCCGGGGAGCTTGACCGCATCGTCGCCCTCGTGCGCCAGGCCGGGATACCCGCCACCGCATCCTACTGAACCGCGCCACCGGCCCCGGCCCGGCAAGGCAGGCAAACAAAAAAACCGTGCGCCTTATTCCAAGGCACACGGGACACTAACCGTTATTCGTAACTCTATGTCAGTTTACCATGAAATCCCAAAAATAAATGCCTTCCCTCACGGGACGGCATCATTCATTGTCTCCCGGAAGCGCCGAAGCACTTTCCGGATTTTTGCAAGCGCAGGCTCTTACTTTTCACAAGTGAAAGCCCACAGTTTCATCGTGTTTTCTTCTACGTTGCGTAAACAATCTTTTAAAACCTTATCAAACTTCTTCATAACTAATACCGTGTTTTTCGTGTTTCACGCTGCAAAGGTAAGGCACATTTCCGCAGGTTGTATCAACCGGGCTTCATATTTCACACTTTTTATGTGTTTAAAAACATGGTTTTATAAGCATGTTACGGGCGAAAGCCGCAGCCCGATTCCCAGAAAAGGACTTTATCCAGTTCATAAACAGCGCATTATTCCGTCCGAATCCCCGCCCCGACCCGCCGGAGGACAATGCCCCTTGCGCGACGGGCGGAAAGGCTCTTCTGCCCCGCCTGCAAGACGACCAGACGGAAACGCAGGTGCTTTTTTCCAAAAGCCTTGCCCGTTTCCGGGAAAAGTGCTGCCACTTTTGAAAATATGTGGAAGAGGAGCCTAAAGATCGGCGAAGGGATTTCTCTTCAGGCAGGCGATTCCTGCTCCGGCCAGACCGTCGAATAGGTTTAGGAGTTCTTGCCCGCTCTCGATGCGCTCCAAGTGGGAAAGGAAAGGCGGGACGTCACGCTCCCTTATCCGCTGTGCAGCCCGGAAGCAACGCGTGCGGTCTTCATCCGGGAGCGAAGGGGCTATTTGCTCCAACATCCAAAGAAAACCGCACATGCCACAACGCAGTGTGTAGGAATAGAGGTTACATTCTTTGGGTATCTTATCATAGTCTATCGTGCGGAGGAGCATCCTAGCTGTTTGTTCCGTGGAGATGTGTCCGGATTCCCAATCGTGCATTGCGAACAAGGCAGCCGCCGTCAAAAGCCGCTGGAAATGGTTGGACGGCAGAGTGCCGTCCAATACGAATGCCCATTGCTTCACGGTCTGCACGATTTTCGAGCGGTAATAGCCAAGGCGGTAAGTGCCATCCAGTGCCCAAAGGAGCAGAGGATAGAAATATATGGAAGAGGTCGATATCGGCATCTAAGCTAATTCGCCTGTAGACTTTGGGGCTTTCGGTATAGACACGGTCGATTGTTTCTCGCAACAAAGCGAAAAGCACCGCATGCGCCTCGCTTCCGGGCTTGTGTGCCGTGTATTTCAATCGTTGCCCGGCATAAAGCAGCAGCCCGATCAGGCCGTCGCCATTCAAAGGTCGGCATTCCCCGCGCAGAAACCTTGTTGCAGCATGTGGGCGATTCCCCATCCGATTCCCGGCAGACCGGAGGAGAAAGTCATCACGTACGGGCTCAACTCTCCATACACTTCTTGCATAATATGGTCGGCGCACTGCGCATATTCCTCATTGCCTGTCTCCCGGGCCGCATGGTAGAGGAACAAACTGATACCCGTGTTGCCGTCCAGTAGGCCCGGTCTTGGGGAACGGGGAGAATGGATGATAAATTCAGAGATTTTTCGTAGGGTTTCCTCTCTCATATTTCCTTTCTGTTGAATTAGATATCAAATAGTATGAATCTTTTAGCTGCTTCATCCGGTATAAATCCTCTTCCTTTGGCAGATGGATATCCGTACTATTCAAGCCACGCGGATGCGTCAAATGGTAGAGCGGGGCATCGATTCGTTTTACGCGATAGCCCAGCTTTTTCCACCTCATGTAGCGTTCGCCGTCCTCCATGCCCCAATTATAGAATTCTTCGTTTTCATATCCGATGGCTTCGTAGGTCGTTTTGCAGAAAAGGAAAGCCCCGCCCACAGGATCGGGGAAGTAGAGTCGTTTCATTTTTTGGCGGTTGCGGCTCAGGGTGCGCAAGTCTCCCCGTTTTAGGAACAACTCCCGCAGGATGGGCGAGGTCTCCAAGAAATATTTACGGTAGGGGTAGACAAACTCGCACACCCCGTCCCGCAAAGCTTGTACCGAGGCGGTGATTTGCCGCGGCTCGGCTATCACATCCACGTCCCATGCAGCCACCCACGGGGTCCGCGCCTCGCGGTACATGCAGTTGAGCCAACGGGTGCGGTGAAGCACCGGATCGCGGTCTTCGTGAAACTCATAGCGCAGGTTCTTGCTCCTCGGCAAGAGTTTGCGCAGTATCCCGTTCGGATAGGCCGCGCATTCCCACAGCAATACATGCGTGTCGAACTCCCGCAAGAGGAAGCGCGTGACGCACAACACGTTCTCCAACCGCTCCATCGAGTCGAGGCGGACTAAGAGGACAAACGTCGTATCGAGTAAACCAGGCTTGCTTTCCATAGGCTAACTTATGCGTATAATGCCGCGTTCCTTGACATAATATGCATCTTTCACATAAATCTGAACCACCCCGAAAGGGCATCCCCCCAGCGACCATCGCTCGCGAGAATTCAATTTGCTTGGTAAGCAGTCCATTTCACCATCCGAGAAAGTCCGTATGACGGAGATATAATTTTTGTCGATCAATATATTTTTCGGGTTGAGCACCAATATTCCGTTTACAATGCATATGGTTTCGCCGCCAAACGAGCCAAAAGCGGAATAAGGATCTACCAACCCGGTCAGCGGAACAAGTTCCGACCGATAATCCTCGCACTCGATATCCATCCGGGAATCATAATACACCCCGCCTGCCTCATACGCTTCCTGGCGAACCGACACGCGATATGCGCCTTTTTTCTCAAGGCGCATGAGAGAATCTATATCCAGCCCAATGGTGGAACCTACAAATGTCCCGTTCAGAAAAGTGGCCGTATTGCTCCGGTCTTCTTCGTACTGACTGAAATGGCGCAGTATTTCCGTACAAGCACCTTGTTCATTTCGTTCGGCCAAGTCCCGTTCATACGATTTAGAAAATACACGAATGACGAAAGGCCCGCAGTCATCCAGGTTCTGCATACTGTCCAGCACACGATGGGACTTATGCAACAAAGGCTGATATATCCGTACGCTATCGATGTAGGCTTCATCGAAAAGATAGCTCCCGACATCGTAGGGAAGGAAAATATCATCAAACATAAATATACACAAGTCGCTATGGAGACCCTCGGCATAGCGATCTTTCAGGTCTTGCAGGGAAACGAACTTCGGTTTCCAGTGTAAAGTCCGATACGCGTAATACGACCTATAACTTTGCCCGTTAAAAACGAAAGGTTGATCAAGGGGAGAATTCGCATCACTAAAGGCCAACTCTGTAGAATGCCCGTATTTTCTCATTGAATCGGGTGGAAGGCCTAATTCACTCTTAATAAACACCCCATTAAAACTTACGGCTACTCGCGGATTCCGTACAGCTTCGTGCTGATCCATTTTCCGGTCGCCATGATAATAAACAAACGCAACTATATACTTTATTGTACCAACGGTTTTGTATAATGATTGGTTTGCCTATCATGTATGATGCATAAAGTTTATTTACTTCATGCATTGACGATAAGACCTG
>CAYTPX010000002.1:0-173639 GCA_964439955.1 uncultured Bacteroidaceae bacterium
CCTGCGGGTACACGTCTTTCCATTTGAGCCGTTCGATGTCGCTCCGGCGCAGCCCGGTCAGGCAGGAAAACAGGAACGCCCGTTTGACGGACGGGTAGTGGCACTCCGTCCGGGCGAGCAGCCGTACCTCGTCTATGGTAAGGTACATCCGTTTCCCCTCTTCCGCCTTGATGCCCTCTATGCCCCGTACCGGGTTGTATGCGATAATCCTCTCATCGTATGCTTGGTTGCAACAGGCGCGCAGCTTGTTGAAGTATGAAACCTTGCTGTTCCGGGCGAGCGGCCTGTCCTTGACACGCTCCCGGCTGTCCTCCGACCATGCGCAGGCCTCGTGTTCGAGGTAGTCCTTGAAGCCCTGCACGAAATCCCTGTCTATGTCGCGCCATTTGAGCTGTTTCAGCTTCGGGCAGTATTTCAGCAGGTGTTTCAGGCAGGAATTCCAGTTGCCCCAGTTTCCCATGGCTTCGCTCTTGAACCGCTCCTTGCACATCGCCATATAGTACTCGTAAAAGCTGCTTTCCTCCTTGAAGGGGGATTTGAAACCATATTCGCTGTTCCGCAATTCGACGAGCCGCTTGCCACGTATGGCCTCGGCGAGTTTCAACGTTTCTTGGTTCTTCCGCTTGTCCTCCCGGCTTGTTTCAGGTACGAGGTACAATTTGAGGTATTCATACGACCTTTGGCCGTCCAGGTAGATGTCAAGGTATAGGGAATACAGCCCTGACGGTGTCTTCCGCTTCCTCAGGCGGATAGGTTCTTTTGATTGTCCCATAATTTTGTTGTTTTTTGTTGCTTAATCTGTTCAAGCAACAAAATAACAACAAAAAATCAATATAAGCAATATAAATACAGCAAAAGGATGTTTCTTTAAAAACAGATTCAATTACCTGATTACTTGATTGCTATTTCGCGTTGTTTGTACTGTATTTGCATACTGTTTGGTGTGGTAAATATTCTTTCATTTGCCGATACAGAAATGCGCGAATATGTGTGATAATACTTCGTTGGTAGTTATTTCACCGGCAATTTCTGCCAAATGATGGAGGCACCCGCGCAGGTCTTGTGCAATGAGGTCGCTAGGAATTTGGGCACGGAGTCCTTCCGAAACGCGGGAAATGGCTTCATAAGCACAGGATAAGGCTTCGTAGTGGCGGACATTGGTTATGATGGTTTCGCCCATTTGGATTGCTCCGGCTCCCGACAATTCCACTAACAATTCTTTCAACTGTTCTATGTTTTGCTTGTATAAGGCGGATATGGAAATATCGTGCCATTCCTGAAGCCCGCATTCTGTTAATCTTTTCTCGATGGAGTGGGGGAGTGGGCGGTGGGGCAATGTCGATGCCGAACTTGGAAGCTGGTCGCACTTGTTTTGAACCATTATTACTTTTTTCCTGCTGAGATGCGAGCGTATCTTTTCGAAGAATGCAAGAAAGGATTCTTCCCCTTGTTGTGCGTCGTAAGCTAGTAAGATGATTTGTGCCTTGTCCATGGCCTGGAAGCTGCGTTCGATTCCCAAGTTCTCTACCGGGTCTTCAGTTTGCCTGATTCCGGCTGTGTCTATGAACCGGAAGCAGATACCGTCTATCCGCACCACGTCTTCAATAGTGTCGCGGGTCGTCCCATGGATTTCGCTGACGATGGCCTTGTCTTCGTTGAGCAAAGCATTGAGTAGAGTGGACTTGCCGGCGTTTGTTTCCCCGGTAATGGCCACCGGAATCCCTTCCTTGAGGGTATTCCCCAATTGAAACGAATCGGTCAATTGCTTGATTGCTCCTTTGATTTCTTCGCAGAGAGCCAGAAGTTCTTTCCGGTCGGCGAATTCCAGTTCTTCGTGGTCACTGAAGTCCAGTTCCAGTTCCAGAAGGGCTGTGAGTTTTAGCAACTGTTCCCTGAGGCGGTTCAAGTCCCGGCTGAATCCGCCTCTCATTTGGCTCATGGCCACGCGGTGTGCGGCTGCCGAAGTGGCAGCTATCACGTCGGCCACCGCCTCTGCTTGGCTCAAGTCCATTTTCCCGTTGAGGAAAGCCCGCTGGGTGAATTCGCCGGGCATCGCCGTGCGGCATCCTGCCCGCAGCAAAAGGCGGATTATGGAGTGCAAGATGTATTCCGAGTCGTGGCACATGAATTCCACGCTGTCCTCGCCCGTGTATGAATGGGGGGCGCGAAAGACGGAAACCAGCACCTCGTCCACGACATTCCCTTCCTCATCCTTTATCTCTCCGTGGGCTATCGTGTAACCGGCGCGTCCGGAAAGGGGGAGGCCACCCTGTCCCGGGGTAAACAGACTGTCGGCAAGCGTGATAGCTTGGCTTCCTGAAACGCGGATAATGCCGATGGCACCGCCATGGGCGGTGGCAATGGCACATATAGTGTCGTTTGAATCCATCAGTGTCGTTTTTTCCTTTGTGCAAAAGTACATCATAATCAGGAAGACTGCAACTCCATCTCTTCCCCTTTCACGTGGTCGGCTGTCGTGTTCTCGCATTGGGCGAGCCCGTATGGCCGTTCATTCTAGCCTATGGACAGCAAGCAAAATTATACCCTTGGCTCTATCGTGAAATCATGGGTAAGTTTCCCATCCTTGTTGCAATGGATGTAGTAATTTGCGCTTGCGCTTTTTTATCTGACATCCATATTCCTTATTTGGAAGTGGGAGGCATTCATTCCTGTGAATGCGGCACAAAACATCCCACTGCAGGAAAGAATTATATTAAGCTTGCTAAAAACAGGGGGGCAGCAAGGTTGGGTAAAAAGGGGAAAAGTTGAAAACCGGATAAGACAACCGATATCTATTGGATATCCTGCAAAATTTAGATGCGTTTGCTTTGGAAAAACTCGCAGATTATTTTGCTAACCGAAAATATTACCCTATCTTTGCAGCCGAAAAAGAAAAACGGAATGTAGCGCAGTTGGTAGCGCACTACGTTCGGGACGTAGGGGTCGGGCGTTCGAGTCGCCTCATTCCGACACAAGGCGAAGACTGAAGCAATTCGGTCTTCGCTATTTTTTCTGGTTTGTATGTATTCTTTGGGGATATTTCCTGCAGGGCAGGTTCGTCTCCTGACCCATACAGTTCTTTGAAACGATAAAAAAACATTTCCGCCGTAGCCCATAATCTTGCAGGTGCGTGGCACGTTACCAAAAATGCCGGAATAGCCCAAACAATCCCAACTTGTTCTTGATGGCTTTTCCTGATGTGGTCCTAAACGAAAGGATATAATGTTATAAGACAAAAGAATCTGCGGACATGTTGCACAACTATTCGTTTTTTATGCGTACCTTTGCCTTCTCTTGTTGGCCGGCTTCCTCAATTTAGTTAGTTAGATAATGGACAAGATAGACAGTTTCATCGGAAAAATAGAACAAAGCATCATACAAAATTGGGCACGGAACGCTTTGACGGATTATCGGGGAGTCACGTTGCAATACAATGATTTGGCCCGAAGGATTGAAAAATACCACATTATTTTTAAGAATTGCGGCATCCAGCCCGGCGATAGGATAGCCTTATGCAGCCGGAACTGCGCGGCGTGGTGCGTAACCTTCTTGGCTACCGTGACTTATCGTGCGGTCATCGTACCTATCCTGCACGAATTCAAGCCCGATAACATCCATACGATTGTCAACCACAGCGAGGCACGCCTGCTTTTTGTAGGCGATGTGGTGTGGGAGGGACTCAACGAGGAAGCCATGCCCCATGTGGAGGGAATAATAGACATTAGCTCTTTCACTCCCGTCGTAGACCGGACAGGAAAGCTCGCCCAGACTTTTAACCACCTGAACGAACTCTTCGGGAAGAAATTCCCCTATAAGTTCCGTCCGGAACATATACACTACGAACGGGAGACTTCATCAGAAGACATGGCACTCATCAATTATACGTCGGGCACGACGGGTTACTCGAAAGGGGTGATGCTACCTTACCGGAGTCTTTCATCCAATGTCGATTACTGCGCCCGGATGATTCGCCTAAACCCCGGAGACCACATTGTCTCCATGTTGCCCATGGGACATGTATTCGGCATGATGTACGATTTCCTCTATGGCATTTCGGCCGGTGCACACCTCTATTTCCTGACACGCATGCCGTCGCCGAAAATCATCATGCAGTCTTTCCCGGAAATACGCCCCCGGGTCATCTCAACCGTACCGCTGGTGGTGGAGAAAATCATCAAGAAATTTATTTTGCCACGCATTGAGAATCCCTTGGGTAAGTTGCTCTTCCAACTCCCGGTCATCAGCGATGTGTTGAAAACCAAGGCACGGGAAGTGGCAATGAACGCATTTGGAGGGAACTTTGAAGAAATCATTATAGGAGGAGCCCCCTTCAATTCCGAGATAGAAGCTTTCCTAAAGAAAATCGGCTTCCCATATACGATAGCCTACGGGATGACAGAATGCGGCCCGATTATCTGCTCTTCCCGATGGGAAGACCTCAAGCAGACCTCTTGTGGCACACCTGCCGACAACATGGAGGTACGCATCGATTCGCCTGACCCCTATAACGAGCCCGGCGAAGTGATATGCCGAGGGGCCAACATGATGCTCGGCTACTACAAGAACCCGGAAGCAACTGCCCAAACCATCGACCAATACGGTTGGCTGCACACTGGCGATTTAGGCTTGATGGACGAGGAAGGGCATATATATATAAAAGGTAGGCGCAAAAACATGCTCCTCACTTCATCGGGCCAAAACATCTACCCGGAAGAGATCGAGTCGATGCTGAACAACATGCCCTACGTAAGCGAGTCACTTGTCGTATTGCAGAACAACAAACTCGTAGCATTGATTTATCCCGATTTCGACGATGCACAGGCAAACAACCTGTCGCAGGCCGATTTGGAAAAGGTTATGGAAGAAAACCGGGTGATGCTCAACGCCAACCTCCCCAAGTTCGCCCAAATAGCCAAATACAAGATCTATCCGGAAGAATTTGAAAAGACTGCCAAACGGAGCATCAAACGTTTCCTCTACCAAGAAGCGAAAGGATAAAAAAGCATTTTCTAACATAAACTATAAATAGATATTCCAAGAAATGAAAGCATTTGTTTTCCCTGGGCAAGGCGCCCAATTCTCGGGAATGGGCAAGGAACTCTATGAGAACTCGCCCAAAGCGGGAGAATTGTTTGAAAAAGCGAACGAAACTTTAGGTTTCCGCATCACGGACATCATGTTCAACGGGACAGATGAGGACTTGCGCCAAACAAAAGTGACCCAACCCGCCGTATTCCTCCACTCCGTAATCTCGGCATTGTGCATGGGCGACAAGTTCCAGCCCGACATGGCCGCAGGCCACTCCTTGGGCGAATTTTCCGCTTTAGTAGCTGCGGGCGCGCTCTCCTTCGAAGACGGGCTCAAATTAGTCTATGCCCGCGCAATGGCCATGCAAAAGGCTTGTGAGGCTACTCCTTCCACTATGGCAGCCATCATAGCCCTTCCTGACGGGACGGTAGAAGAAATCTGCGCTAAGGTAAACGCTGAAGTGGGAGTCTGCGTAGCGGCCAATTACAACTGTCCGGGGCAAATCGTAATCTCGGGTTCAGTGGAAGCCATCAATGCAGCTTGTGAGCAGCTCAAGGCGGCTGGGGCCAAACGGGCATTACCCCTCAAGGTCGGCGGAGCCTTCCATTCCCCGCTCATGCAGCCTGCGAAGGAAGAACTGGAGACCGCGATACAGGCTACCCAGTTCCATACCCCCAAATGTCCTATATACCAAAACGTAGACGGGAAGCCACACACCGATCCGAAAGAAATCAAGGCTAATCTCGTAGCACAGCTGACATCCAGTGTCCGCTGGACGCAAACCGTACAGAACATGGTGGCCGACGGGGCCGACGACTTCACCGAGTGCGGGCCGGGGGCTGTCTTGCAAGGCCTCATCAAGAAAATCGCCAAAGAAGTGAATTCCCACGGCATCGAGGCATGAAAAGACAACAAGTGATGTTCTGATATGCCATTCGACTATGAAATCGGGTATGCACTCAGTGGAGGATTCATAAAAGGATTCGCACACTTAGGGGCTGTACAAGCCCTTTTGGAGCATGACATACACCCCAACATCATATCAGGTGTAAGCGCCGGCGCATTGGCCGGCGCTTTCCTTGCCGACGGAAATGAACCGTACCGGTGCTTGGATTTTTTCAGCGGGCATAGCTTCAGGGATTTGACCAAACTGTCCTTTTCCTCCTCCGGCATATTCTCTTTGGAACCTTTCATCCAATTCTTGAGGGATAACCTGAAAGTCCAGCGGATTGAAAACTTGCGGATTCCGCTCATCATCGTGGCTACAGACTTGGACAACGGGTGCAGTGCCCTTTTCCGGGAAGGCGATTTAGCAAAATGCTTAGCTGCTTCGTGCGCCATGCCCATACTCTTCATGCCGGAGGAGATTGAAGGGATTACCTATGTAGACGGAGGCATATTGAAAAACCTCCCCGTCTCCACCATCCGGGACATGTGCCGCCAGGTGGTTGCCATCAACGTCAGCCCCCTGCAGGCCCATAAGTATAAGAAAAACCTATGGAACATCGCATTGCGCACCTACCATTTCATGTTCGAGTCCAACAGCATACCCGAACGTGAATTAGCCGACCTGCTCATCGAATCCAACAATTTGTACGGCTACAGCAACACCGAATTGGAGAAAGCTGAGGAAATCTTCATCCAAGGATACAACGCAAGCAAAGAACTTATCAACCACAACCTTCAGACATACAAGCAAATATGGACACCCAAGAAAGGACTACAAAGCTAATCATCTACCAAGTTTTTACCCGCCTTTTCGGAAATTCAAACGGCAACGGCTGTAAAGCCAACGGGACCCTCGGGGAAAACGGCTGCGGGAAGTTTGCCGACTTCACCCTTCCCGCCCTGCGGAGCATCAAGCAGCTGGGGGCGACGCACGTTTGGTACACGGGAATCATTGCCCACGCTTCGCGTACCAATTATTCGGCTTACGGGATTCCCGCCAACCACCCTGCCATTGTGAAAGGGAATGCGGGTTCTCCTTACGCCATCCGTGACTATTATGACGTAGACCCGGACTTGGCGGTAAACGTAGAGAAGCGAATGGAAGAATTCCAAGCGCTCGTCGAACGCAGCCACAAAGCCGGGCTGGGCGTCATTGTCGATTTCGTCCCCAACCATGTCTCCCGGCAATACTATTCCATTAACAAGCCGCGCCAAATCGCCGATCTGGGGGAAAAGGACGACAAGGGGAAAGCATTCGACCCGCAAAACAATTTCTACTACATCCCGGGATCTCCACTGCAAGGCCGGTTCGACATGCAAGCGGGTGCCCCTTTCTCTTATTCGGAAGTCCCGGCAAAGGCTACGGGAAACGACCGTTTCGACCCATTCCCCGAGATGAATGACTGGTATGAGACCGTGAAATTGAATTACGGCCGCGACTATTGCGGGAACGCGACTTGCTTCGATCCGATTCCCGACACGTGGAAAAAGATGACCCACATCCTTCTCTTTTGGGCGGAAAAGGGAATCGACGCGTTCCGCTGCGACATGGCCGAAATGGTGCCGGTAGAATTCTGGCATTACGCCATTGCCCGGGTAAAGGAACAATATCCAGACATAATATTCATCGCTGAGATATATAACCCCGCCGCCTACCGTTCCTACATCGGGTTCGGAGGTTTCGATTACCTGTACGACAAAGTCGGGTTGTACGACACGCTCCGCGCCGTAACCTGTGGATATGCCCCTGCGCGGGCCATCACCGGATGCTGGCAGAGCACCGACGGCTTGCAACCGCACCTGCTCAATTTCCTCGAAAACCACGACGAACAGCGCATTGCCTCCGACTTCTTTGCCGGGAGCGCGGGAAAAGCCCTGCCCGCCTTGCTCGTCTCGGCGCTAATCAACGTCAGCCCGTTCATGGTTTATTTCGGCCAAGAGCTTGGCGAACGGGGCATGGATGCCGAGGGGTTCAGCGGGTTAGACGGGCGCACGACCATCTTCGACTATTGGGCATTGCCCTCCATGTCTCGTTGGAAAGGGCAAGGCCGTTACGATGAGCAGCACCTCTCCGAAGAGGAGCGCGCCATCCGGAAATACTACTGCATGGTTCTCAACCTTCCCCAAAGGGAATCGGCCATAAGCCAAGGTGCTTTTTACGATTTGATGTATGCCAATCCCGACAGCCCGGCTTTTGACGGGAACCATGTCTATACTTGGTTGCGTAAACACGGGAACACCTTGCTGCTCATCGCCGCCAACTTTTCCGACGAGGCCAAAGAGACCGAAATCAGAATCCCGGAACATGCCTTCCAATTCCTGCAATTACCCACCGGCAAGCGGAAAGTACACGACCTCCTCTCCGGGGATTCGTTATCCCTGCCCCTTGCCCCCGACACCCCGATCCCGGTTTCCCTGCCCGCACGCGGAGGGAGAATCCTGAAGTTCACCCTGCAAAGGGGCCGCCGGCAATGAGGCCATGGGGCAAACCGGACGTCCTGAAAGCCTCCAGGACAGGAAGAAACGAGCTGTGGCAAAAGCAATACAAAACGATGTCATTGGGAAGAATAGCCGCAAAGAAGAGGCATCCGTGCCTCTCTTTGTAGGCGAAAAATTTCCCCATACCGATTTTTCAGAGTACTTTTGCCAAGCAAAATAAGGACAATACTACCACACATAAAGGGATTTACTACCAAACGAAAATAAAACTATGAGCAAAGTCAAATGCATTGGAATCCTGACTTCCGGCGGCGATGCGCCGGGCATGAACGCCGCCATCCGTTCCATAACCCGTGCAGCCATCTGCAACGGGCTTTCAGTCAAGGGTATCTACCGCGGATACAAGGGACTTATCACAAATGAAATAGCTGAATTCCAAACCCAAAACGTAAGCAATATCATCCAGCAGGGAGGCACAATCCTCAAAACCGCCCGCTGTAAGGAATTTACCACACCCGAAGGCCGGAAATTGGCTTTCGAAAATATACAAAGCCAAGGCATCGACGCTTTAGTCATAATCGGAGGAGACGGCAGCCTGACAGGGGCACGTATTTTTGCGCAGGAATTCGATGTGCCCTGTATCGGCCTCCCTGGCACAATCGACAACGACCTCTACGGGACGGATACGACCATCGGGTACGATACGGCCTTGAATACCATCCTTGACGCAGTAGACAAGATACGCGACACGGCCACTTCGCACGAACGCCTCTTCTTTATAGAGGTAATGGGACGAGACGCCGGTTTTTTGGCCTTGAACGGCGCCATAGCCGCGGGAGCGGAAGCGGCCATCATTCCGGAACTTTCCACTGAAGTCGACCAACTCCAGGAACTTATCAGCAACGGTTTCCGAAAAAGCAAAAGCAGTTCCATCGTTTTAGTAGCTGAAAGTGAAATTACGGGAGGCGCCATGCACTACGCCGAACGCGTGAAAAAGGAGTTCCCCCAATACGACGTGCGTGTTTCTATCTTAGGTCACGTGCAACGGGGCGGCCGCCCCACTGCACACGACCGTATCCTCGCATCCAGGATGGGCGTGGCGGCCATCGACGCATTGCTTGAAGGGCAGCGGAACGTGATGATAGGAATCCAAAACAACGAAATGGTATACGTACCTTTCACGCGGGCCATAAAGAACGACAAGCCCATCGATATGAATCTGGTACGCGTCTTACGAGAGTTATCCATTTAGGAATCAACCAATATCCATAAAGCCTTCCCTCACAACCTGCAGGGAGGCTTTATTTTTTACAGCATGATGGATCGACAACAACTCAAAGGGCATTTGGCTATGGGCGGTGCAAATGTCATGTGGGGGCTCATGTCTCCGTTTTCCAAGTATGTCATGGCATCCGGAGTCATATCCTCTTTATTGCTAACCGACTTTCGTATCATCGGGGCCGCCGCCGCTTTTTGGATTGCATCATTCTTCGCCCCGCACGAGCATGTACCCCACGGCGACATGATACGCCTCTTTTTCGCTTCTATGTTGGGCATAGTACTCAACCAGGGCTCTTTCATCATGGGCTTGGGGATGACTTCACCCATCGATGCTTCCATCATCACGACCACAACCCCTATCATTGTCATGGTTCTGGCCGCAATATTCCTGAAAGAGCCCATCACCGGATTGAAAGTGTTAGGCATATTTTTCGGTGCGTTGGGCGCATTGGTGCTCATCCTAAGCGGGACAGGAACACCGTCTCCTTCAGGAACGACGGGCAACATCTGGGGCAATTTGCTCTGCTTCATGGCACAATGCAGCTATTCCTGCTACTTCGTCCTTTACAAGGACCTTATTGGTCGCTATTCCGCCGTGACGCTGATGAAGTGGATGTTTACCTATGCCAGCATCGTCATCATCCCGTTTTCTTATTCGGAATTGGCTTCTGCACAGTGGACGGCCATGGGGGCAGTCGAAATCGGCGGTAGCGCGTTTGTCGTACTGGGAGCTACATTCCTGAGTTACCTGCTCATCCCCATAGGGCAACATGCATTGCGTCCCACCGTGGCATGCATGTACAACTACGTGCAGCCTATTGTGGCCAGCCTGGTGGCAGTCTTGCTGGGAATCGCAGGGCTGGGATGGCTGAAAGTAGTAGCCATAGTCCTCGTCTTCACGGGAGTCTATATGGTCACTCAGAGCAAAAGCCGCGCCCAACTGGAAGCCCTCCGGGAGAAACAAGGAAGGCAAGGGTAATGTCTCCCCCGGCACTCGCCCCATGTCGGGCAGGGCGGATTCAAGCCTTCAAATGGAGTCCGCCTCGATATATCCGTTCATTATGGCATAGACGGTCAAGCCACCCAATGACTTTATCCCCAGTTTTTCGGTAATGTTTTTCCGGTGTGTGATAACCGTTGTCGGGCTGATATACAACTTGTCCGCTATTTCCTTATTGATATAGCCCTTGCACAACAAGACCAACACCTCTACCTCACGAGCCGAAAGCGAAGACTGGATTCCGCTTTCGGCCTGTTTCGTTTGCCTCCCTCCACTTATGATGTTGGCCAACTGACGGACAAGCCCGCTTTCATCCTGTTCCAAGGAAAGCAAACGGATACCGGGCGAGGCGAACTTGAAACTCTCCACCCCATCGCGCACCAGTACGACGGTACGGCTTGCCCGTGGGGCGAAAAAGAAGTTATAATTGAGGAAAGTGAACGACGAAATAAAGTAAAGTCCATACATGTCGGGGGTATCATCGATAAACGAGGCAAAGTCGCGGAAACGGCGTACGACTATTCCCCCTTCTCCCGCCACCTCGGGGAGCGAATCTCCCATGGACTCCACCGTCCTCCTTATCAGGAGTTCCAAACCTAAGATTTCCGCGGTATTCGCAGCAATAAGTGCAATTTCTTTCATTGGTACTTTATTTCCTTATGGGGTATCCCATCCATCCGGCCAAGGCATCGGCACAACGTTCCCCATCAACCCCGGCGGAGACGATACCCCCGGCGTAACCAGCGCCTTCGCCGCAAGGGAACAGCCCGTCCACCTCCTCATGTTGCAAGGTCGCCGCATCCCGCGGGATGCGCACCGGGGCCGAAGTGCGCGTCTCCACACCAATCAACACGGCATCGTTCGTCAGAAAACCCTTGCCCCTTTTCCCGAATTCCACCAGCCCTTCTTGCAAACGACGGCGTATGAATCCTGGCATCCAGCGGTGTAATTCGGAGCAGGCAACCCCGGGGCTGTATGAAGTGCGGGGCAAGTCCTGGCCGGCACGCGAACGCACAAAGTCATACATGCATTGCGCAGGCGCCGTCTGCCGACGTCCCCCTTCTTCCCAGCAGCAATATTCGAGCCGTTCTTGCAAGGCCATCATCCGCAAAGCCCCCCGGCCTTCTTCTTTCCCGTCCACCTGCCCCCTGCGCGGCAAACCGGCCAATACTTCCTCCGCGTCCTCAGGCCGCAACTCTACCACCATGCCCGAATTGGCCCAACGCCCGGAGCGGCTGGAAGCCGACATGCCATTGACCACCACTTGCTCCGGCCCCGTAGCGGCCGGGACGACCACTCCACCCGGGCACATGCAGAAACTGTACACGCCGCGTCCACCACATTGAGCCACAAAACGGTATTCAGCAGGCGGAAGCCATGCCCCCCGGCCTTGAGGATTATGGTATTGGATGCAATCTACCAGATGCTGCGGATGCTCCAACCGTACCCCCACGGCTATGCCCTTGGCCTCTAAGCCAAAAGTTGCAGCCGGATGGTAAAACAGATGGCGATAGACGTCGCGTGCCGAGTGGCCCGTGGCCAAAATGACCGGCCCGGCCAGCTCTTCACCCGAGGCCGTCCGCAATCCGGCCACGCGCAACGGCTTGCCCCCTCCGCCGCAAAGCAACAATTCCTCCATGCGGCATTCAAAACGGACTTCCCCCCCACAGCGGACAATCGTTTGCCGCATCCGCTCAATGATACCGGGAAGTTTGTCCGTACCCAAGTGGGGATGCGCATCGCGCAGGATAGCCGTATCGGCCCCGTGCTGGCAGAAAACATGGAGGATGTGGGTCGAGTCGCCCCGCTTCTTGCTGCGGGTAAATAATTTCCCGTCGGAATAGGCGCCCGCCCCTCCCTCGCCAAAGCCATAGTTGGAATCAGGATCAACCAAATGCTCCTTAGATATGCGGGCTATGTCCAAACGGCGGCGATGGACGTCCTTGCCCCGCTCTACGACGAGGGGGCGAATGCCGTGTTCTATCAAGCGCAAGGCGGCAAACAAGCCCGCCGGCCCCGCGCCGACAATCAATGCGGTCGGGGCCGACGCGGGCAACTCGTGGTAAAGAGTCGTCGGAAACAAATCGTCATCCGGCTTCTCATTCAAATAGAGGCGTAATTGCAAATTGATTTTTACCTCACGCCGGCGCGCGTCGATGCTCCGGCGCAAAACACGCACCGCCATAAGTTCACCCGGTGCCAAGCCGAGCTCCAGCTGCAGATACCGCCGCAATTCCAACTCATCCGCCGCCTGGTGGGGCAGAACCGTCACGCTGCATTCTCGAATCATGAAAGTCTCCGCACTTAAAATGTTGGGCAAAGGTAGGGTTTTCCAAGCTGTTAAATCTATACGGTTAGTTAAATTTCAGTATAGGGGATGGCTTCTGGAATGGGGAGGGCATTGTTTCCGCATGTGTTTCCATGCCGTCCCGTTGAAACCGCAGGGTTCGTCCTCCAAAGTTTATCAAAGGGGTGTGATACAAAATAGACCGAAGGCCAAGGGAAAAACTGGACTTTTCCACCCCAAAAAAGGGTTCTTCAATTTAATTTCGTAATCTTGCATTTGCCGATTGACCCTGCCGCTTGTGAAAAAAAGTGCGTTTCTTTTGCCAAGAAACAGAAAAGTCGTACCTTTGCAAGCCGATTATTATCCGATATGGTTTATTTAGTTTTTTAGTAGTTACAACAAAAAAGAATTAGCGAAGTGGATACTTTAAGTTACAAGACCGTTTCTGCCAACAAAGCTACTGTGCAGAAAGAATGGGTCATCGTAGATGCCACCGACCAAGTATTGGGTCGTTTGGGCTCTAAGGTCGCTAAATTGCTCCGCGGGAAGTATAAACCGAATTTTACCCCGCATGTGGATTGTGGCGACAATGTGATTATTATCAATGCAGACAAGGTGAAACTCACCGGAAACAAGTGGACTGACCGCATTTATTTGAATTATACGGGTTATCCCGGTGGCCAGCGTAAACTTACTCCTGCAGAATTAAAAGCGCGTCCCAATGGGACAGAGAAATTGTTGCGCCGTGTGGTGAAGGGCATGCTCCCCAAGAACAAGCTGGGTGCCAAACTGTTGGCTAATATGTATGTATATGAGGATGCCGAGCACAAACAAGCGGCCCAAAAACCGAGGCTGATTGATATAAATACACTTAAATAAGGAAGAAGTCAATGGAAGTAATAAATGCAGTAGGCCGTCGTAAGAGTGCCGTGGCACGTGTCTTCGTGAAAGAAGGTACGGGGAAAATCACAATCAACAAGAGGAGTCTTGCTGAATATTTCCCTTCGTCGATACTCCAGTATGTGGTAAAACAGCCGCTGAATACTTTGAATGTCGCAGAGAAGTACGATATCAAGGTGAACTTGTGCGGCGGCGGTTTCACCGGACAATCCCAGGCTTTGCGCCTTGCCATTGCCCGTGCATTGGTGAAGATAAACGAAGAGGACAAAAAACTTCTCCGTGGCGAGGGTTTCCTGACGTGTGATTCGCGCGTTGTCGAGCGTAAAAAACCAGGGCGTCCCAAGGCAAGAAAGAGATTCCAGTTCAGCAAGCGTTAAGCCGATTCTATATTGTTGTATTGCATGCGGCTTATCGCTTGACAAATCCGGGAAGCCATTCCCGGTAAGCACGTTTAGTATCTAAATTCATGGGACTCGCTTTCGGTTTACGGCTACCCTTGGATTGGTTTTTAAACTGTGAGAGTTAACAAGAACAACAAAGAATGTAAACGAAAAACGAATTAGTTTAATTTATGGCACGTATAACATTTGATACCCTCTTAGAGGCCGGTTGCCATTTCGGGCATCTCAAACGCAAGTGGAATCCTTCGATGGCTCCGTATATCTTCATGGAGCGTAACGGTATCCACATCATAGACCTGCATAAAACTGCCGCTAAAATCGAAGAGGCGGCAGACGCTTTGAAGCAAATAGCAAAATCTGGTAAAAAGATTCTTTTTGTCGCTACTAAAAAACAAGCAAAGGAAATCGTTGCGGAAAAGGCTACTTCCGTCAATATGCCCTATGTCATTGAACGTTGGCCGGGTGGTATGCTGACCAACTTCCCCACAATCCGCAAGGCAGTGAAGAAAATGGCCAACATTGACAAGCTGACCAATGACGGTACGTATGCAAATCTCTCGAAACGTGAGATTCTTCAGATTTCCCGCCAACGTGCCAAGTTGGAAAAGAACTTAGGTTCCATTGCCGACTTGACCCGCCTTCCTTCGGCACTCTTTATTGTTGATGTATTAAAGGAAAACATTGCTGTGCGCGAAGCTAACCGTTTGGGTATTCCCGTGTTCGGGATTGTGGATACGAACTCCAACCCGAACGAAGTGGATTTTGTGATTCCGGCCAATGACGATGCTACAAAGTCGATAGAAGTAATCCTCGATGTTTGTTGTGCCGCGATAGCTGAGGGCTTGGAAGAGCGCAAGGCTGAGAAAGTGGATGCGGAAGTTGCCGGAGAAGCTGCCCCGAAGAAGAAACGGGTAAGTAAAGCTCGTGTAGAAAAGGAAACAGAAGAGGCTGCAAGCGAAGTTCCCGCCGAGCAAAACGCCCCTGCTTCGGAAGAAACACCGGCAGAGTAAGAGAAAAAAGGTTTGTCAAATATTGTTTAATCTCGAAAAGAAAACGATAAGAATATGGCAGTAACAATGGCAGATATCCAACACTTGCGTAAAATGACGGGTGCTGGTATGATGGATTGCAAGAATGCGCTGAATGAGGCAAACAATGATTTTGAGAAGGCGATGGAAATCATTCGCAAGAAAGGCCAAGCAGTTGCAGCAAAACGCTCCGATCGTGATGCCTCGGAAGGCTGTGTCCTTGCGAAGAACAAAGACGGTTTTGCTGTGATGGTTGCCTTGAAGTGCGAGACGGATTTCGTGGCAAAAAATGCCGACTTTGTGGAATTGGCCAATAACATAATCGATGCCGCTTTGGATGCTGGCTGCAAGACTCTGGATGAGGTGAAAGCACTTCCTTTGGGTAAGGGCACGGTGCAAGATGCAGTAGTTGACCGTAGTGGTGTCACGGGTGAAAAGATGGAACTGGACGGCTACTTTGTGGTGGAAGGCCCGACGACGGCCGTATATATCCATCCGGGAAACCGCTTGGCTACCATCGTGGCTTTCAATAAGGCCGATGTGCCTGCTGAAGTGACCCATGAGATTGCTATGCAGATTGCAGCTATGGCACCCGTGGCTGTGGACGAAGCTGGGGTTCCGGCAGACTTGATTGTCCGCGAAAAGGAAATTGCCGCAGACAAGGCCCGCGAGGAAGGGAAACCGGAGAACTTGATTGAGCGGATTGCACAAGGCCGCATTAGCAAGTTCTATAAAGAAGTTTGCCTGCTTAACCAAGAGTACGTGAAAGATCCGAAGAAGACTGTCGCTGAATATTTGAAAGGTATTGACAAAGACTTGACAGTCCTTTCGTTCAGCCGCTTTACTTTGAATCAGGAGTAAGCGTTGCTTTTTGAAATAATGAAGGGCATATAATGCCAAAGCGCCGGATGATTCATTTACTTCATCCGGCGCTTTGGCATTATATGCCCTTCATTTGCAATTTATGTAGCCAGCTTCTTTTAGGATACTTAGCACCTTTTCTTTTAAATTCCCTTGTATGATGATTTGTTTGTCTTTGGCACTTCCGCCTACTCCGCATCGGTTCTTGATATAGCGGGCCAATGATTTCAAATCCTCTTCCCGACCGATGAATCCGTTTACTACCGTGGCTGTTTTTCCATTTCTGCCTTTTTTCTCAATCTGCACCCTGAGATTTTGCTGTTCCGGGGCAAGGGTTTCCGTTTCCGGTTCTTTGTCGTATTCATACGGGAAGTCCGGATTGGTAGAATAGAGTATGTTTAGCCGTTTTTTCCAATCGTTGTCTTTCATTGCATGTATAAGTTATGGGGATGGCTCCTATGCTGTTTCTTGTCTCCCAAAGATAGCAAACTTTCTTCAAATACACTTCCATTCGGGGAAAAAGCTGTACATTTGTCCAATTAACCCCTTCTTTCCAACAGTTTCAGACGGAAAAGATGGCAGCCAAAATGGTATTTTCGGGAATAATTGGATGGCACGGGCGTGTTCTGCGCAGGTTCCCGTGGCATCTCTCTTACAGCCATCCACAACACTCCTTCCCATGCTTATCTGCCATGATGTCCAACCGTATGCAATTTATCCAAAAGTCGAGCAATGAAAATCTTTGTATGGGGAAACAATAGTTCCTTGGGCAATAAACAACAGTCAATCCCGTTTTCTAATCAAGTCCCTTTCTTCTATACGAAGCCTGATTCGGCTTTGTTGAAGGACGGGAAGCCTTTCTTCCTTCCGGACTTCCTGTCTGGGGTGTGCGCCTCGGTGGAGTACGTAATACGGCTCAACCGTTTGGGGAAATCGATACCAGCCCGTTTTGCTTCCCGCTATTATGCGGAGGCTACAGCCGGGGTCAATCTTTTTGCCAAGAGCGATGTGGAAAGGCTTGCTGCCGCGGGCTTGCCGTGGGATGAGGCAACGGGGTTCGACGGGTCGGCCGTGGTGGGTAAGTTCGTGCCCGTCGGGTCGGAACAAAGGAACTGGGCTGTTGAGTTGAAGATAAACGGACATTTGGTCCAAACTGGCAATACAAGTGATTTGGTTATGGGAATAGATGAGGGGATTTCCTTTCTTAGCCGTTATCATACCCTAAAGACGGGTGATTTGGTTTACACCGGTTTCGTTGGGGAAAGTCCGGCAGTTTTAGGGATTGGTGACCATTTGGAGGGCTATTTGGACGGTGTGAAGTTGCTTGATTTCCATATTCGTTGATAGGAAGTTAAAGATATATGAATAGATTGCGCTTCTGCTTTTTGTGGATTGCCCTTGCGTGTTCCCTGTTGCTTCGTGCGACGGACTTTACGACGCTGGCTTGGCATGCCGACACGACGGCTTTGGGGATTACTTTTCCCGGGGCAGTGTACGAAGAGGCGAACTCCCTGCCTGTGTATTACAGCGAATATAGGCTTGGGACGGATTATGACGGGAAACAATATACCGTATCGGTCGATTATCCAGAGTACCAAGTCGTGGATTACCCTGAGTCCTTGCAAGGGCTTATCGGGCAACTTCCGTCTGAGCCGATAGCCCAGACTTCGTTTTCCATATCGCGCCATGAAGGGATATTGTTGGTGCGGTTCGTCCCTTTCGTCTTGCGGGACGGGAAACTCATGCGCCTGAATTCGTTTCGTATCACGCTGCAAGAGGGAACTACCGTGAAACGCACGACGCGTAGTGTTTCGCTTCAAGCCGATACGCCTGAGGAGTCGGTTTATGCCACCCATTCCGTACTGTCAGAAGGCCGATGGGTAAAGATCAGCATCCCTTCCACCGGGGTTTACAAGTTGTCCAATAGCCGTCTGCGTGAGCTGGGCTTCTCTGATCCCTCGTTGGTGCGGTTGTATGGTTATGGCGGCTACTTGTTGTCGGAGGGGCTGAATGAGTTGCCGCCCGACGATTTGTGCGAAGTCCCGATCTGGCATGCTTCCGATGGAATCTTGTTCTATGGTTTAGGGACGGTGAAGTGGATTCCCTCGTCGGATGGCACTTATTTCAACCGCCAGCAGAACTTTTACGCCCGCGCCGGGTATTACTTCCTTACGGAAGGGAGCGAGGCCGCTTCGTTTCCCGAGATGGAAGTCCCCGAGGCGCAGGCTACCGATACCGTATCGGTCTTCAACGATTATGCCCTTTACGAAGTCGATGCCTACAATTGGGCTTCCTCGGGACGCGAAATGTATGATAGCTATGATTTTGTGAATGGGAATTCGCAGACTTATTCCTTTTCATGCCCTGGCATCCGTAGCGACATGCCTGCATATTGCACGGTAGACTTTTCTACGCGGCATACGGCTTATACTTATCTGCAGGTGGCGGCCAATGGCAATACGATTGGTACATTGACCATGCCGCGCCTCAATTCGAGCGATTCTTACTACAGTTATTATTTGGCCGTCACTGCCTCGGCCACTTATGAGTGTACCGGCCTTTTGGAGCAAAACACGATGACTTTGACGCATGACCGACCTTCTTCGGTGAGCGGGCGGTTGAATTTCCTGGCTTTGAACTATACCCGCGATTTGCGCCTTTACGACTCCTATACCGCCTTCCGCAGCCTTGCCTCCGTGGGCGGCGCTTCGGTTTTGTATTCCGTGTCGGGCGCATCTTCTTCTACGCTGGTGTGGGATGTGACGACACCGGGGGCATACGCGAGCGTCCCGACATCGTTGGCGGGCGACGTGCTCACGTTCAAGGGGGACAATACTTCGTTGAGGGAATATGTGGTGGTCAATCCGGAGGGCAGCTTCGACAGTCCCACGGTCATCGGCGCCATAGAAAACCAGGACCTCCATGCTTTGGAGCAACCGGACTTGGTAATCATCACACCCGCCTCGGGGCTTTTTACAGAAAGCGCGGCGCTTTTGGCCGAAACCCACAGGGAAAATGACGGGATGGTAGTCCACGTTGTCCGGGCCGACCAGGTGTATAACGAATTTTCCTCTGGGACACCGGACGCCACGGCCTACCGCCGTTTTATGAAGATGTTCTACGACCGCGGCACGGACGGGGGGAAAGTGCCTTCATATCTCTTGATGATGGGCGATTGTGCCTACGATAACCGGATGTTATCGACTGATTGGGCGCAGTACGATCCGGATGATTTCTTGCTTTGTTACCAATCGAAGAACAGCGTCTCCGAAATCAATTCTTACGTGACCGACGACTATTTGGGGATGATGGACGAGGGCGAAGGCGTAAACCTGCGTGCCGACAAGATGGATATTGGCGTGGGCCGTTTCCCGGTCCGTACGGAGCAGGAAGCGTCCGACATGGTGGAGAAGACCTTGGCTTACATCAACAAGGAGCAGACCGGGGCGTGGAAAAATAAAATCTGCTATGCCGCCGATGACGAGGAGAGCCGCCTCTCCAATTTGTTCATGGAGGCTGCTGAGGAATTGGCCACGTCGGTTGAAGAACAATACCCCGAAATACTCGTTTATCGGCTCTACCAAGACGCTTTTCCGCGTACCTCCACGGCATCGGGCTATACCTACCCGCAAGCAACGAACCATTTGCTGGAACTGATAGACGAGGGGCTTATGATGCTTAACTATACGGGGCATGGCGGGACGACGGGCTGGAGCGCGGAATTCCTGCTGACGACCGACCTGATTCGCAACATGAGCAACGCGCGGCAGGGGCTGTGGGTCACTGCGACGTGCGACTTTTGCCGCTACGACGACGTGGGGACGACGGCCGGTGAATATGCCTTCCTTAATGCTGATGGCGGGGCTGTGGCCTTGTTTACCACTTCCCGCACGGTGTTTTCCTCTAACAACGACAGGTTGAACAGGGCGTTTAATGCGCATCTGTTCAATCGTGATGAGGAAGGAAATGCGCCACGTCTGGGTGATATCATGCGTCTGGCGAAAAACGAGTCCTACCTGAGCAACGATTCCAATAAGTTGAATTTTTCCCTTATCGGCGACCCTGCCCTGCGCTTGACTTTCCCGAACCACCGTGTTGTGCTTGACTCCATCAACGGACAGGCCAGCGATGGGGACGACCTGTGGATGCAAGCCGGCGGATTGGTGACGATGAAAGGCCATGTGGAGACATACCAAGGCGAACGTATCCCCGGCTTCTCCGGCCTGATCTATTCCACGGTATATGATTCTAAGGAGCATGTCGTCTGTTACAACAATGCCCATCAGGATACAGACTTGGAGGCTTTTGAATATGACCAGTACAACAACCGCCTTTTTGTTGGCTCCGATTCCATACGGGACGGTGAGTTTTCCGTCACTTTCCCTGTCCCGCTTGATATCAGTTACAGTAATGAAGCAGGAATGATTAACTTTTATGCTCTTTCTTCCGACGGCCAGGAGGAAGGGCAGGGGGCTTTCTCTAATTTCCGGGTTGGCGGAACGGCAGAAGGGGCCTTGGAAACGGATTCCTTAGGGCCGGACATCAGCCTTTTCCTTAACTCTGCTGACCGCGACCTCTCACGTCCCGTAGGGCCAAACCCCGTACTCTACGCCACGATCTTTGACGAAGAAGGCATCAATGTAGCGGGAAACGGGATAGGGCATGACCTTTCTGTCAGCATCGACCACGATCCGGACTATACCTATACGTTGAATGACTATTTCCAGCTCCTCTCCGGCGATTACCGCCAAGGCACTGTGCAATACCAGTTCTCTTCTTTGCCAGACGGGGAGCATACCTTGTATTTGACAGCTTGGGATACGAAGAACAATTCTTCCACGGTTTCCTATGATTTCACGGTATCTTCTTCCGAAGCGCCGTCACTCGGAGAATTGACTTGTTACCCTGTGCCTGCAACGGACTATATTACGTTTAGCTTCACCCACGACCGCCCCTCGTCCGACCTTACTTTGCGTTTCGAAGTCTATGATTTTACAGGGCGTCTCGTATGGGAAACCGAGCTTGTAGACCGCACCTCTTCCACGGTCTACACTTATACTTGGGACTTGACCACCTCAGGTGGGGCACGTTTGCCGCAAGGCGTGTACCTGTATCGGGCCAATGTTTCAGAAAACGGCAGTGCCGAAGCCACGGAAGTCCAAAAATTCATCGTAATAGCACAATAAACTAATTAGTTTTCCGCTTAAATAGCAGTAATAAATCCCATGACATATAGAATGAAAACCGCCAGCTATTTTTTTCGTTTTCTCCTGCTCGGCCTTTCCTTGTTGCTCTTCTCTTCCATTCCAGTGCAGGGCCAAGACAAGGCCAGTGAGTTCAATCCGGTGCAATACGGTGTAAGTTCTTTGAATATAGCTCCCGACGCGCGTGCAGGGGCCATGGGCGACGTAGGCGCAGCCACTGACCCGGACGTCAATTCCCAGTATTGGAATCCCGCAAAGTACCCGTTTACGATAAGCAAGGCAGGCTTTG
Source organism: uncultured Bacteroidaceae bacterium (assembly GCA_964439955.1). Lineage (GTDB taxonomy): Bacteria > Bacteroidota > Bacteroidia > Bacteroidales > Bacteroidaceae > UBA1794. Next base: position 21,667 of record CAYTPX010000002.1, read on the forward strand.
CTTTTTCCTATACCCCTTGGTTGCGCAAGTTGGTCAATGACATTGCCCTCATGAATGCCGTAGGCTATTACCGGATCGGGGACTACCAGGCACTCAGCGCCTCTATCAATTATTTTTCCTTGGGTGACGTCTCTGTCAATAGGCAAGGCGAAGTGGGCTATACCGTACGGCCTTACGAAATGAGTGCCGATGTGGCTTATTCGCGCATGCTCTCCGAGAATTTCTCTGCGGCGGTAGCCTTACGTTTTATCCATTCGGATATGGGAAATTTGGGCGATGAATCCGACGTGCATCCTGGCTCCGCTTTTGCTGCGGACTTGGCCATGTATTGGAATAAGTACATCATGCTCGGCCAACGGGAGTGCAACTTGGCCATCGGGCTGAACATATCCAACATCGGAAGTAAGATTTCCTATTCCGGCGACCGCAGCGTTTTCATACCGACCAACCTCCGTCTGGGGACTTCGTTGCTTTATCCGATTAATGATTACAATGTGTTTGGTATAAGTATCGACCTCAACAAACTGCTCGTGCCGACGATGCCGCAGAAAGAAGACGGGGAGTCCGATGAAGACTACCAACAACGCCTTGACGACGAGTACTACAATATTTCTTCCATTGCCGGTATTTTTAAGTCCTTTGGCGACGCGCCCGGCGGATTTAAGGAAGAATTGGAGGAAATAACGTGGGCCATAGGCATGGAATACATCTACCATAGCCAGTTTTCCTTGCGTGCAGGCTACCACCACGAGAGCGAAAACAAGGGCAACCGCAAGTATTATACTTTCGGTGCCGGTTTCCGCATGAGCGTTTTCTCGCTTGATGCCGGATATTTGCTGTCCGCCTCGCAGAGCAACCCGCTTGACCAGACGTTGCGTTTTACCCTCTCGTTTGACATGGACGGCATACGCGATTTGTTCGGACGCCGTTGATGGGGACTGCACACCCTCTTCTTGACTAAGTCTTATTTTGTGTTTTTGAATTTCATGCCATGATGAAGATTCGTACCGGGTTGGGCTATGATGTCCACGCCCTTGTGCCGGGAAGGCCTTTGTGGCTGGGCGGAATCCTGATTCCCCATACTTCCGGGTTGTTGGGGCACAGTGATGCCGACGTGCTTATACATGCCTTGTGCGACGCCCTGCTGGGTGCTGCCAATTTGCGCGACATCGGTTTCCATTTCCCCGACACGGCCGGGGAATACGAAGGCATAGACAGCAAAGTCCTTTTGCAACGCACGATGCAGTTGGTACGTGCCCAAGGTTATGAGTTGGGCAATGCGGACGTTACGGTGTGCGCCGAACGTCCGAAGCTAACCCCCCATATCCCGCAGATGAAGGCCGTCCTGGCCCGCACGATGGGAGTGCCGGAAGAGGACATTTCCTTGAAGGCTACGACCACCGAGCGCCTTGGCTTTACGGGTCGCGAGGAGGGCATTTCGGCCTATGCCGTGGTGCTGATAGTGAAAGGTTAGCGCGTTTCGATCCAAAAAGGAGGCCGTTTCCTGAAAACCCCGGAAGGGGAACATCGGGAAACGGCCTTTCTTGTTTTTCTAACCTGCCCGGGGAGGTTAGGTTAAGGCGTGCGTAAAAGCGGGGTTATCTTTGGAGGACGCCAGCGCCATGGCGCGTGATTTCCGGCTCGTCACCCGTGCAGTCCACGATGGTGCTGGGTACGCCGGGGGCAGTCCCGCCGTCTATCACGAGGCCGACCTCCGCCTCCCACCGTTCGTGTATCAGCTCCGGGTCGGTGCGCAGTGCCGGGTCGTCATCAGGGAGTAGGGGCACGCTCATGCTGAGCAGGGGCGTGTCGGCCTGGTCGAGCAGCTCGTTCAGGACGGGACATGCGGGGATGCGTATGCCGACTTCCTTGCGCAGCCGGAAGATGCGCGGCAGTTTCGACCCGGTAGGCAGGATGAACGTGAACGGCCCCGGCAGGTTGCGTTTCATGAGCCGGAAGGCTTGGTTGTCGATGCGGGCGTAGTCTGCAGCCTGGCTGAGGTCGCGGCAGAGCACGGTAAGGTTGTTTTTCCGCGGGTCCACGCCCTTCAGTGCGCAGATGCGTTCCACCGCCCGCACGGCCAGTGCGGAGCAACCGATGGCGTAGAGCGTGTCGGTGGGGTAGATGAGGAGTGCCCCGTCGCGGAGCAGGGAGCAGATGCGCTCCAGCTCCGCGGGGCGGTTTCCTTTTTCGTACAGCCGTTTTAGCATAGGTCTTGTCTTTTGTCTGGCAGGGTAGGAGGCTGCCCGGTTCTACTGTTGTGCCGCTTTGGCCTTTTCGATGAGGGCGTCGCCTTGTTTCTCCGCTTCTTCCACGAGTTTGTCCGCCTGTTCTTGTGCCGCCTTCACGAGGGCTTCGCCCGATTTCTTGGCGGCCATGAGCTTCAGGGAGTTCCCTTCGGCCTTGCTGGCCAATTCGTCGGCCTGCCCTTGGGCGGCGGAAACGAGTTTTTCTCCCGCTTTCTTGGCTTCAGCAACGAGGGACTCTTTTTGCTTCTCCGCATCGGAAAGGTCTATGCCCAGCTTCTCCCCGATGGTACTGAGCGCGCTTTCTGCCACGTTGCCCAACGCTTCCTGGACCATGGACTTGGTGTCGATGGAGATTTTCGGTTCGCCGAACGTGCCCCCTATCTTCAGCCCGATGGACGAAAGCAGCGCGTTGCCCTCGCCGGGCAGGGCGATTGTGCCGGTGTAGTCGATGGCTTTGTCAAGCGTGGTGCTCCCCTCCAAGGTCAGGGAATACTGGCTTCCCAGTTTAAGGGTGAAGGGTTCGGTGATGAGTTTGCCATTGACCAGGCTGAAATGGATGTCGAGGTCTTTCACGTCCTGCTCGAGCAAATCCGTTTTGTTGCAGGCCGTGGCCACTTTTTTCAGGATTTCGATATTGGAGAGGTTCACGTTTTTCGTCGATAGCGTGCCGCCCCCGTTCATGCTTTCGGTAATGGGCGAGAGGGTCTCGTCGAGGGTTGCGGCCAAGTTCATGCTGCCCGAGAAGTTACCTTGCAGGTTCTCGAAGATGGGAGCCAGCGAGCGCACGACGTCGAGTTCCTCGTAGACTTGTGCGAAGGACATGTTGTCCAGCTGGAAAGCGGCGTCCAGTTCCGGCCTTTTCACGTTGGCGGCGGTGGAGTAACTCCCGTTGAGCTTCACAGTCCCGCCCATAGTTCGGAGCGAAAGCCCTTGCATGCCGGCCGTCCCGTCTTTTACGACGAGCTTGCCTTGCACGGACTCGAACGTCATCTTATCGAAGAGTATTTTCTTGAAGTCCGTGGTCAGCTGGAAGTCGATGTTGCGGGGCACTTCGATGGCGCTTGCCGCGGTTTCCGCTTCGCCTTGCGCCTTTTCTTCAGAAGCGGCGGCACTTCCTTCCGTTTCCGCCTGCGCATTTCCGCCGGAGACCGCAGTCCCTTCCGCCGTGCTGCCCATGAAGTCGTTCAGGTTCAGGTAGCTCGATGTCAATCCCAGCGTACCCTTCAGTGTCTGTCCCTTCAGGAAATAGCCCAAGTAGTTGCTCAACGAGCCTTCGACAACCAGGTCGTTTTCACCGATGGCCAGCTCCGTCTGGCCGAGACGCACGTCTTGGGGTGAAAAAGTGAGCAGCGAGTTATTGACCTTCACTTCCTCCATTCCCTCGCTATGGAGCAGGAGGTCCTTCAATTCCAGCGAGCCTGTGGCCTGGAACTTGTCGTATTGTCCCTGCTCGGCGTAGGACAATTTCCCTTGCATCTGCACGTCGGCCGTCAGTATGCCCGTGAGCTTCGTGCCGGCTTCCATGGGGTAGACCTTCTGTATGTTCCCTAAATCAATCGTCCCGCCAGCCTGCATTTGGAAATCCGGGTCGCTGGCCGGGGTCTTGACCGTCGCGCTGAGGGCGAAGGGGGTGTCGGCCATTTGGAGGCTGAAGGGATTGATTTCGATGACCGTACCGTCCGCGTCCCCGCCGGGGTTGCCCACCTTGGCCTCGATTTGTATGTCGTCTATTCCCGCAGGCAGCGAGGGATAGCGGAAAGAGGCATCCTTCACGGAGAGCCCCACTTGGAAGGCAGGCAGGATGGAGTCGCCCATCATCGTGCCTTTCGCCTCGGCGGTGAGTGACGCCGTACCGTTGGTTTGCAGTTCGGCGAACTCTTTTTGGTAGATGGCGGGGATGAGCGAAAGCAATTCCTTGAAGCCGATGTCGTTGGTGTTCAGCTTCAAGTCCATGTCGATGCGGTTGCTGTCCGGTAGCGATACCCATCCGTCAAGCGAAGTCTCTATGGCGTTGAGCCGGATGCGGTTCTTGTTGAGTGTGAACTTGCTGTTTTTCAAGTCGGCGTCCAAGTCGATTTCCGCCTCGAATTCCGCCTCGGCGAGGTAAGGGATGAGTCCCATGCGCAGGGAAAGCGCGTCGATTGCGGCCGAAAGTTGCATGGCGGTTTGGCCGGAGCCGAAGTCGCCCGAGCAACTGGCGGTGAATCCCTTGACGGAAGCATGCAGCCCCGATTGGTAGTCGTCGTAAGTGACGTTCAGGTTTTCCACGGAGAGTTTCTTCAGTTGGAAGCCTATGCTTCCTTCCGAGCCCGTCTCCTGTTCCGCCGTTTCTTCCACGGTGGCCGTGTCAGCCTTCATAATATCCCAGTTGGCGCGTCCGTCCTGTAATACGATAGCGTGTACCGTCGCGTTCTCGAGTGCCACCCGCTCGATTTGGAAATCATCGGAGAAGAGCGACAGGATATTGACTGAAACGGAAGCCCGCCCGGCGGAAACAAGCGTGTCCCCTTGGAAGTCGCCCGCCCCGGCCAAGTAGAAATTGTCCAAAGCGATGGATGCCCTGGGAAAATCGCGGAACAGGCTGATGTCAAGCCTCTCGAAGTCGAATCGAGCGTTGAGCATCTTGTTCCCCTCACGCTTGATGATTTCTTGTATCTTCCCCCCGAGGAACAAGGGAACCACGGCCATCAGCAGCAAGATACATGCCACGCCACAGCCGGTAACAATTAAACCTTTTTTCTTCTTCATGTGCGTATGTTTTTGATGGGATATTCGTCTTTTTCCTGTTTCTTGCCCCGCGGCTCACCCCGAATCCTGCTGCTTCAGCCTGCGCAGTTCCCCGGCAATGCGGCGATGGAGCTCGCTTTGTTCTTCGTTGCCCATGGCTTCGTAGACTTCGGCCAAGCGGTCGTGTACCCCGGCGTGCGTCTTCTTCAGCTCGGCAGCGCGCAGCAGGTCGCTGAGCGCCTCTTCGTACATCCCGAAGTGGAAACGTATTCGCCCGCGGTTGTAGTGTGCCTTGAAATTGAGCGGGCTGATCCGGAGGGCTTGGTTCAGGCATTTTAGGGCTTCGTGCGCATCTTGTTGGGGTGCGTCGAAGAGGGTTACGCCTTTCCGTACCCAACTTTCCGCGTGTTCCGGGTCAAGTTCCAGCGCTTTGTTATAGTTGGCCAAGGCGGAACGCACGTCCTTTGCCAACGTAATGCAATCGTTCCCCATCTGGCAGTACTCGTCGGCAAGCCGCCTGAGTAGCCTTTTCCGCTCCGCTTCCTTGCAGCGCAGGGCGGAGTTCTCCTCCTTGAGACGGCGTATGATGCCCAGCTTCCGGCTGAGGAAGCGTCGTATGAGTGGCTGTTCCAAGTCGTATCGTTCGTGCATGGCGCAGAACAAGTGGTCCAAACTCCTGCCGAAGTCTCCATCGTCGAAGGCGTCCAGCGCCGCACGGTACTCCACGTCGGCTTTGGCTTCCTTGAGGGCTTTCCGGATGGCCTGCGGGTCGTTGAACCGGGCGGCGAAAGCCCGCACGTCCTGGCTTACGAAGATATCGGACTGGGTGACGGGGGTGCTTAACGAAAGTCCCTCCAGCGAGGTACAGCGGCTGAGTGCCACGTAGGTCTGCCCGGCGGCGAAGGCGCCCCCGCTAAGGTCTACATTTACCCGGTTGAAGGTGAGCCCTTGGCTCTTATGTATGGTGATGGCCCATGCGAGCTTTAGGGGGTATTGTTTAAAGCTGCCGATGGTTTCTTCATCGATACGGCGCTCTTTTTCGTTGTAACGGTAGCGGATGTTGTTCCATAGCGCTTGGCGCACGGAGCAGAGGCGTCCCTCTTCGGTACGGACGGTGATGAATCCGTCGTCGCCAAGTTCGGTAATGATGCCTACCGTGCCATTGACAAATTGTTTTTCCGTGTCGTTTTTCACAAAGATGACCTGCGCGCCGGGCTTTAGCGTGAGTTCCATGGAAGTTGGCAGTGCCGTTTCGGGGAAGTCGCCGCTCACCTCGCCGCGGAAAACGATGCCCTCGCCGGGGAGTTGCTGCAGGCGGTGTTCGTTGATGTAGTCCACTGTCCCCCGTTTACTGGCCAAGGTGATGCACACTTCTTCCCCTTCGTCCCCGGCAGGCGTGGCTTTTTGGTGGCATAAGTTAAGCAGATGCAATTCCGAAGAGCCTGCCTCTCCCGAGCGTATGCGGTCGAGCAGGCGGACGAAAACCGGGTCTTTCTGCCTATATACTTTCTTCAATTCGATGGAAACCAAAGGGAACTCACGAAAAACCCGGGCATGGAAGAAGAAAGGGGAGGGGTAGAAGTGGTTGAGGATTTCGCGCTCGTCGCTCTTGACCACTGGCTCCAACTGGAAGATGTCGCCTACCAAAAGGACTTGTTTGCCGCCAAAAGGTTCGCGCAGGTTGCGGGAGTAGACGCGCAGGATGCGGTCGATGAGGTCGATGAGGTCTGCGCGCACCATGGAAATCTCGTCGATGATGACCAATTCCACCTTGCGTAGCAATTCGCGGTGTTCGGCCGTATAGCGCAAGGTGCGGTAAATCTTGTTTTCACGCAAGCTGTAGTCCGGGTCGTCTGGCAGTACCGGCCGGAAAGGGAGGCGGAAGAAACTGTGGAGTGTGGCGCCCCCGGCGTTGATGGCCGCAATACCTGTCGGGGCGAGCACTACGAACTTCTTCTTCGTATGGGCACAGATGTAGCGCAGGAAAGTCGACTTTCCCGTCCCGGCCTTGCCTGTGAGGAACAGGGAAGTGCGGGTGTATTGAGTCAAGTGTAGCGCATCTTGGAACTCCTTGTTGTCGGTGTCTATTTCGGCCGAAGCTACCTTCTGCTGCATTCCTTTGGGGTGTTTTAATTAGCAAACGTACATAAAAAAAGCGATATGGGCGAACAATTTGGACACCTAATGGGGCGGCAATCACCTTTCATTTGCAGGATGCTTGGGAAAGCCCCTGCCCTTGCCCGGTAAAGGGGTGGTCCTTTTCCCGAAAAGCCTTGCCCCTTTTTTGGGAAAGCGGCAAGGGAAATCCCGGCTGTGGGCGGTGTTCCCTTATTGGAGCTCATAGCATCCGGCATCGGGCATCCCGTCTTGCAGGCGTTGGTTGCCGTCAAGATCCTCGGGCACGCCCTGTGCCGTCGCCAAAGCCTCGGGGGAGGTTAGCGCATTGACGCCCGCATTTTCAGCTGTGGGGTGGAAGTCGTATTGGTAGTCGCCCCGTTCGTTCAGGTTGGCGTAGTGCTCGTCGTCGGAAAAGGAGGTTGCGTGTTCAATGTACACCGCCGCTTCGTTTCCGGCGGCATACAGCCCTTTTTCTTCCGTCGTGAGGCTGTTGTTGCCTGACGCGGAGCTCCCGCTACCTGAAAGCAGGCAGTTTTCCATCCACACGCGGGTCGTGTCGGCCGCAGGATTGGAGGCACTGCCCCCGTTCCCCTCACCGGGTAGGTTAGAATAGGCGCGTAGCAATGCGTCGCCGTGTGCGGCAAAAGGGTAAAAGTTGAGCAGGGAGCAGTGGACAAAGCGCGCCTCGGCATCGACGATGCTCACCAGTTCCTGGCCGGAGTTGCTGAGCAGGCAATTCGTGGCCTCCACGCTGCACTGCTGGAGTGAGAGCGCGTTATAGGCCGAGTTGTGGAGGCGGGTGGAATAGAGCGTGAGCTTTTGCTGTGAACGGTCGGCTGAGGAGTCGCACTGTATGGCGGTGTTGGCCGAGTGGATGTCGGCATGTGCGATCACGTTGCCCTCGCTTTCGGGATGAAAGTGTATGCCTTCCCATAATCCGGGCGTGTTGTCGTAGGGCAAATAGCTGAAAAGGCGGTCCATCCTGTCCCCGCGGAAGACGACGGGTTGCGCCGTGCTTCCCTCGGCGTACAGGGTGCCGTAGACGTCAAGCCCGGCCCCGTTGTGGAACATGAGCCGCGCCCCAGGCTGGCACGTGAGGGTGACTCCTTGGGCGACGACAAGGCTGTCGTATGCCACCAAGGGTTTCCCGGCCGAAAGTACGGTGTCTTGCCTGAATGTGTGCCCGCGCAGGATGAGTGCGTCTTGGGCATAGGCATAGAGCACGATGCTGCGGGTTACCCCGTTGGTCTGCACGATAATCTCGTCGACCACGGGTTGTGGCGTGGCAGACCCTTGCTCGGGGAGGCAGGCCTCTACCAGAATGTAGAGGCTGTCTTGCCGCCATATCTCCACGCCGCTTATCTCTTGGTAGTTCCCGTCCGCATCGTTCCCGGGTTGCCCGTCCACGTTGATCATGAATCCCGAAGAACCTTGGCTGCGGAGTCCTATGCTCTCGATACGCAGGTCTTTGTCATTCGGGTTGTAGAGTACTATCTGTTGTGTGGAACTGGGTATGGTACTGATCAGCGTGTCGAAGAAAAGCGTGTCGGCCGCAAAGAGCGGTTGGTCGGAAGGGGAGGTGGAAAAATCCTCATCGCTGCATGCCCCGGCAAGGGAGAGCAGCCCGAGGGAGAAAAATGCGGCGCTTTTGGAGGAGAGTGCCAGTGGTTTTCGGAAAAAGTGGAGGAGGTTCATGGGAAAAGCGTATGGATGGTTGGACAGGACGTGTGCGGCTCAGCCTTTGTGAAGCCGTATGGAATTGATTTTTTTGCGTATGGCCCAGCAATTAATCAGGGAGACAATCACGAATATGGCCGTACCGGTCATGACAGAACCCATAAGGGAGACCGTTCCCGCCTGGGGGAATAGCTGGCTGAGTACTTGCATGTATTGCCCGCGGGCGAGGGAAAGGATGAGGCAAGCCAGCAGCAGTACGGCGAAGTTCAGCCCTACCGTGAGCATCTGGTAGGGCAGGGCCACGGCCGAAGGGCGGTAGCCGATGAGCAGGAGGTTCTCTAACTTGCTGGTATTCTTCTGCAAGAGCAGGTAGACGGAGAGCATGAGCAGGTAGAAAGACAAGAGGCTGATGATGCCTCCTATAAGCAGTACGATGCCAGTGACGAGCTTCAGGAAATAGGTGATGCGCCCCGCCTCGAGCTTGTCCCCCTCGGTTTCATAGCCCTTGTCCTGCACGAAACGCGCAATGCGGTCGTCTGCCGGATTGTCCACTTCCACGATTAGCCGGACGGGGGCGGACGGAGTTTTGCCAAACTCTGCATTGGCCCAATCATTGAAGCCCTGCGGCACAAGAATGGTGTTGAGCCGGGTGGAGAATCCCACGATGCGTCCGTAGAAGTGTTGCGACTTGCCACGCCCGGAGATGCGTATGTCGAGCCGGATGAGCCCCATCAACCCTTCCGAAATCTTGGGCAGGCTCCGGCTTTGGGCAAAGCCGAAGTTGTAGAGGTTGAGGTAGTCCTTGGGGAGTATGATAGGGATTTCCGGCGTTCCGGGCGTATAGTGCCACGAGTCGGCCTGCACGTCTACGAACGCGTCGGGTACGGATTCGAAAAACATGTCGGTGGAAAAGCGAATCCCGTCAGCCCCTTTCCCGCCGATGTTGAGCGCCGCACTGACGTCGTAGGTGGAGGGTTGGAAAGCCCCGACGTTGGTTGCGAAAGGCTGTCCGGCCACTTCCTCCACTTCCTTGGGGCGGAAAGCGTTGGCACTACCCGACAGGGAACCGAGCGTACTAATGCGTTTGGACAGGACGATGAAGTCGCTTTTGATGAAACTGTCGCCGCCCCTGAACTGGGGGGCTACGTCTTTATAGAACTGGATGCCGAGCAAGACGACGGCCATGCCGAACAAGTTGGCAAAAAAGAAGCCGGCCAACTGACCCGGGCTTATGTGTTGTTGGAGAAGTTTCCAGATGAGTCTCATAGTTTAAGCAATGTGTCGTAGTGAAGTTCCATGTGTTTCCCTATGGAAGTGGCGACGATGCCGGCGCCCTGTTTGCCGGTTTCCTCAATGAGCAACTGTGCCATGGCGCGGTTGTTCTGGTCGTCCAAGTGGGAGACTGGCTCGTCTAAGAAAATAAAGTCGAAGGGTTGGCAGAGGGCGCGTATCATCGCGACCCGTTGCTGCTGGCCGAAAGAGAGCTTGCCGCAGGGCTGTCGCTTCTTGTCGCCTATCCCGAGCGCCTCAAACCATGCTTCTATCTCGTTATTGGCCTTGTAGTGCGTCAGGTTGTTCTTGATGAGTATGTTTTCCCATGCCGTCAATTCGGGGAAAAGCCGCAAGTCTTGGAAAAGGATGGAGAGGGAGTATTGCCGGATGTGCGCCCAGTCGTTTGCCGTGAATGCCAGTATATCCTTGCCGTCGAAAGCGATTTTCCCGCCGAAGTCCCGGCGGTATCCGTAGATGAAACTCAGGAGGGACGACTTGCCCGTGCCGGAAGCTGCTTCAACCAAGTAGTTTTTCCCCTTTTGCAGCTCCGTCCGCGTATTCCATACGTCGCTCTTTATGGGCCGCCCGTCGCGGAATACTTCAGGGAGCGCCTGTTCGATTGTGATTCGTTCCATGTTGTCCTTCTTTTTGCGGCAAGGCTTTTGCCCGGAAGTGCCGCCCATTCCCGGGAAAAGCGGCAAGGCTTCCGGGCAAAAGCCTTGCGGTTATTGCCGGAAATATACGTTGAGTTCTATCTTCCGCCCCGGGCGTGCGGCAAACTCCACGGCACGGATTCCGGATAGGAGATCGGCGTTTTCGCCCAAGTATTCCCCGATGAGCCCGTTTTCCTCTTGCAGTATTCCGGGACAGAAGAGGAGGTATGCAATCAGTTTGCCGTCGCGGAGGGCGTCGTAGCCCGCGTCGCGGAGCGTGCGGGCGGGTGTCTCGAATGGTTTTCCCGCCGCGGTCGTGAAGTAGAAGTCCTGGCCTTTCGTGCCCAAGCGGAGAGACATTTCGGGCGCGAGCTCCAATACGTAGTTGTCGGGGGCTACGGTTTTGAATACCGGCCCGAAAAATCCCCATCCTTTTCCCAGTGCCTTCTTCAGGATTTCCCTTGTCCCTTGGTCGGCGCTCTCTGCATAGCAGGTTACTCCGGGTAACGGGTTTTGCGTCCCGGAGGCTTGGATGCCGATCAGGAAGTCGCCGCTAAAGGAGTTGAGGAACGGCTCGGCATCGATCCCGGACAGCTCCGTCAAAGTGGAAAGCGCAGGGCCTATGTCGGGAACCGCGTTTATTTTGGAGTATCCGTCACCGTCTATTTTCAAGGCGATGCAGGCCAGCAGGTCGTCGGGCAGGTAGGAAAAGTATTTCCCGGAGAGGGCGTGCTCGTCAAGCGAACGGCTTTCCAGGAAATCCTCCACTTCCGTGTTTCCGGAGTAGAACTCCGCTTCCAAAGAGGCCTTCCCCGGTTCCAGGGAGATGTTGCCACAAAGCCGCAAATCCTCGGGCGACAGGTGGGAAGGCATGCCGAGGGCTGTGGCCACGGCGGCAGTATTAGGGAGCGTTTCGAGCGAAAGGAAGAAGCGCGTGTTGCCGGGCTGGGACTTGAGGAGTTCCCATTCTTCCTGTGCGATGAAAGTGTCTTTCTCGTCCAAGCCTTGCAATTCCCTGAGCCGGGACAATACATTTTCCGGCGGGGTGAGCGGCGCATAGACCCAAACGGCGAAACCGTCGGCAAAGGCGCATAGCCCTTTCCCGGGGAAAGCGGTCCAGCGGAATGGGTTGCCTTGCTGGATTTTGCCACAGACTCCTTGGGCGTTTAGCTCTTCTAACTTGCGTGCGAATTTACTTTCATCGGACAAGGCAAACAAAAAGGTAGGTTCGTCCCGGTTGAGCGTGGCATAAAGATAGACGTCTTCCGCGAAGTCGATTCCGGATTCTTCCGGGTCGCCAGCCAAGGCGGAGAGTAGGGGATTCCCGCTGGCTGCGGCCGTTTGCCCCAACTGTTCCATGCCTCCGTATTCTTCGGCTACGGCTTTCAGGTTGGAATGCACGACGAGGGCGGCATCGGCGGGTATCATTTGGGCAAAGTCTTTCTTCCCGCAAGAGAAAAGCCCTGCGGGAAGGAGGAAAAGGAGCAGCACTTTTAGGGAAAAGTGCCGTGTTTTTTTGGGAAAAGTGTGGGTCATTTGTATCCGGTGGGTAAAAGGTTATTGTTTCGGGTGCAGCAGGTTGAGGAGCGTAACGGCGGCGAGGGCGGCCGTTTCCGTACGCAAACGGGATTGGCCGATGCTGACCGGTTCGTAGCCGCATGCGGCGGCCAACCGTATTTCCTCTTCGCTAAAGTCCCCTTCCGGGCCAATCAGCAAGGTACAAGCCTCTCCTCCTCGGAGCCGGACGGCGGCGAGCGGGAGCTTTTCCCCTTCGTGGCAGTGGGCGATGAACTTGCGCCCCGGGCGTGCGGTGCGCACGAACCGCTCGAACGGGCACATCTCTTCCATCTCGGGCAGGCAGCCTTTGAGGCTTTGCTTCATGGCGGAGACGAAAATCTTGCGGAGCCGGTCGGTCTTGATGGTGCGGCGCTCGGAATAGCGGCACTCCAGGAAGGTCAGTTTGTCAAGGCCTATTTCGCAGGCTTTCTCGCAGAGCCATTCCATGCGGTCGGCGTTTTTCGTGGGTGCCACGGCCAAGTGGAGGCCAATGTCCCAAGTCTTTTCCCAAACCGTGCGGTCCCCGATGTGGACGCGCACGGCCCGTTTCCCCGTCTCGGCTATGGTGCCGCGGAAGAAATGGCCTCGCCCGTCGGTCAAGTCTATGGCATCGCCCTCGCGGAGGCGCAGGACACGCAAGCAGTGGGCTGCTTCTTCGTCGGGGAGGAAGCCGGTGGCCTCAATGTCGGGGGCATAGAATAAGGGCATGTCCTATGGGGTTGTTTGCTATGTTATATGGAATGTTCGTTTTCGCCCTGCATGTGGCGTAGTTCAGAGATGCGGTCGCGCAGGCGGGCGGCACGTTCGTAGTCTTCGTTGGCGATGGCTTTTTTCATCTCTTCCTCCAGCTCTTCTTTGCTTTGCTCGGTAAAGACGCTGCGGCGGAATGCGCTTTCCAGGTTTCCGCGCTCCACGTCTTCCCGCGTAACGCCCAGGCGGTCTAAGATTTCTTTCTTGGCGTAAATGGGTTTTCGTGCCTTCAAAGTGATGGCAAGTGCGTCGGAAGTGCGGGCATCCATGTGGTAGAAGTCTTCGTCGTCTGCGCTTTGCCGGAGGGCAAGGTAGGCATGGAAGACCCCCTCGCGTTCTTGGTAAATGACCATGTATTCGACACTCCAGCCCACGGCGGCCAATACTTTCAGGAACAAGTCGTGGGTGAGCGGCCTAGGGGTGAAGATTTGTTGCCGTGCGATGAGGATGTATTGCGCTTCGGCCTTGCCGATTACGATGGGGAGATGGCGGGTTCCGCCCTTTTCTTCCAGTATGAGGGCGTAAGCGTTGGAGGATTTGTTGCTTTCAACAATGCTCCATATTTGTACTTCCACGCAATCTTTGTCTGGTTCCATATCGTTGTCTCGTAAAAAAGCAGTCGCAAACTTAGAGAAAAAATATGGGTTTTCCGGGGAAACCCTCTATAAAAAACATCTTTTAATCATGGGGAAATCTACAGAATCATGGAGTGGAGTCACGCATGCCCTGCGGAGGGGACGCGTCCAGCTGTTGCCGCAAATTTGGGAAACCGCCCTGCCGGGGCAACCCGGGGCGGGGTACTTTCAAGGGAACGGGGGTATATAAAAAAGAATAGGTTGTCTCCCGACAACCCAATCTCCATTAACCTTAAAATCTAATACCATGAAAAACATGTCGCAAAGGTAGTGGCTTTCTGGAAATCTGCAAGGGTTTGCCCCTAAGAAATGCGTGGCATTAATGTTTTTTCATAAAAGTATCCCGGGAAACCCTCTTTGTTTTGCATTTCTAATGTTCCCTGTTCTCCTTGAAATCCCTTTCGGGGATGTTTTTTTCTTTTGCATGGGCGGGGGAAATTCCCAGTGGGAATAGGAGAAAAGTACAGCGGCTTTTACCGGAAAGTTCCCACGCCTTTTGGGAAAAGTGCCGGGGCTTTTCCGCCGAAGCCGCGACGGGTGGAAGCCGTGCGGACGGCGCATCCCCGGCAAAATGGGAGTATTCATGGCGGAAATATGCAGCGCGGGTGATGGGAAAAGGAAACGGGGAAAGGCTCTTTTGTGCATCTTTTTATCGCGGGGATTGAATAATTGTAGTTTGCCGCGTAAGTTTTCTTGCGATTCTACAGGAAATCGGCTTTTCCTCTTATTACTTATTTGGCCATACAGGAAAACCTGTGTATCTTTGCGCCCCGAATATGAAATCTAAAAACAAAGGGATAGAGAAATGAAGCATCCGTTACGTAGTAGCATCTGTACGGAAGGAAGACGAATGGCCGGTGCGCGCGCGCTTTGGGCCGCCAACGGGATGAAACCGGAAATGCAGGGAAAGCCTGTAATTGCCGTGGTCAATTCTTTCACCCAGTTCGTGCCTGGGCATGTCCACCTGCATGAAATAGGCCAGTTGGTAAAGGCCGAGATTGAAAAGTTGGGCTGTTTCGCCGCTGAGTTCAATACGATTGCGATTGACGACGGCATCGCCATGGGGCACGACGGGATGCTTTATTCCCTTCCCAGCAGGGACATCATTGCCGACAGCGTGGAATATATGTGCAACGCCCACAAGGTGGACGCAATGGTCTGCATCAGTAATTGCGACAAGATAACCCCGGGGATGTTAATGGCTGCGATGCGGCTGAATATCCCGGCTGTTTTCGTCAGCGGCGGCCCGATGGAGGCCGGAGAGCTTGGGGAAAAAAAATTAGACCTTATAGATGCCATGATCCAGGCTGCCGATCCCACGATAAGCGACGAGGAAGTGAAGCGTGTCGAAGAGTGCGCTTGCCCGGGGTGCGGCTGCTGTTCGGGCATGTTCACTGCCAATTCCATGAATTGCCTTACGGAAGCCATCGGCCTCTCTTTGCCCGGCAACGGGACAATCGTGGCCACACACGAAAACCGCGTGGCACTGTTCAAGGATGCGGCGCGCCTGATCGTGGAGAATGCGTACAAATACTATGAACAGGGGGATGAAACCGTCCTTCCCCGCAGCATTGCCACGCGCCCGGCTTTCCTCAATGCCATGACGATGGACATCGCGATGGGAGGATCGACGAACACGGTGCTGCATCTGCTGGCGGTCGCACAAGAAGCCGGGGCGGATTTCACGATGGACGACATCGATATGCTTTCGCGGCGCACGCCCTGCTTGTGCAAAGTGGCGCCCACGACGCAGAAATACCACATCCAAGACGTCAACCGCGCAGGCGGGATAATGGCCATTTTGGGCGAATTGGAAAGAGGTGGCCTGCTGGACACGGGAACACGCCGCGTGGACGGGATGACCCTGAAAGAGGCGATTGAGAAATACGACATCCTCAGCCCGGGGGCATGCGAGGAAGCGAAAAAACGCTATGCCAGTGCCCCGGGACGCCGCTTCAACCAAGTGATGGGCTCGCAGGCCAATTATTACGAAAGTTTCGACACGGATCGCGCGGCAGGCTGCATTCGCGACATGGGACATGCTTACTCGAAAGACGGCGGATTGGCCGTTTTAAAAGGAAACATAGCACAAGACGGATGCGTGGTGAAGACGGCCGGCGTGGACGAGAGCATCTGGAAGTTCGTTGGCACGGCCAAAGTGTTTGACTCGCAAGAGGCCGCCTGCGAAGGAATCTTGGGCGGGAAGGTCAAAAGCGGCGATGTGGTGGTTATCATTTACGAGGGGCCCAAGGGAGGGCCGGGCATGCAAGAAATGCTTTACCCGACTTCTTATATTAAAAGCATGCACCTTGGCAAGGAATGTGCCTTGATAACGGATGGCCGCTTCAGCGGCGGCACGTCGGGACTCAGCATTGGCCATATCTCCCCCGAGGCCGCTTCGGGCGGTAATGTCGGCAAGTTGCGCGATGGCGATGTGATTGAGATTGACATCCCCAACCGCACGATCAACGTGAAACTGAGCGACGAGGAACTGGCCGCCCGCCCGTTTGTGCCCTTGACCCGCGACCGTGCCGTGCCGAAGAGCCTGAAGGCTTACGCCAATTTGGTGAGCTCGGCCGACAAGGGGGCGGTGAGAATAATAAAGTGATGCAATAGAAACCGAAAATACATGCAGCGCTTTTCCCCGTTTCCCCAAAGGCTTTTCGGGAAAAGCGCCGTATCGGAGAAAGGAAAGAGTTTTAGATGAAAGAGAGAATGACAGGCGCGGAGGCCTTGATGCGTTCGTTGGAACATGAGGGCGTGCAGACGATCTTCGGTTATCCCGGAGGCTCTATCATGCCGGTGTACGACGCTTTGTACGACCACCGTGATACGTTGAACCACGTATTGGTGCGCCATGAGCAATGTGCGGCGCATGCCGCCCAAGGTTATGCGCGTGTAAGCGGGAAAGTCGGGGTCTGCTTGGTGACAAGCGGGCCGGGTGCCACGAATACCATTACCGGAGTGGCTGATGCCATGATGGACAGTACGCCGATTGTGGTCATCGCCGGGCAAGTAGGCGTGGGGTTCTTGGGAAGCGACGCCTTCCAGGAGGTCGATTTGGTAGGCATTACCCAGCCCATCAGTAAGTGGAGTTACCAGATCCGCCGGGCGGAAGACGTGGCATGGGCCGTGTCCCGTGCTTTTTATATTGCACGAAGCGGGCGTCCCGGGCCGGTTGTCTTGGATTTCGCAAAGAACGCGCAGACGGAAATGGTGGATTACGAACCGAAAGACGTGGACTTCATACGGAGTTATGTCCCCGAACCCGAGACGAAACCTTCCGCCTTGGAACAAGCGGCACGGC
Source organism: uncultured Bacteroidaceae bacterium (assembly GCA_964439955.1). Lineage (GTDB taxonomy): Bacteria > Bacteroidota > Bacteroidia > Bacteroidales > Bacteroidaceae > UBA1794. The sequence continues at coordinate 38,612 of CAYTPX010000002.1, forward strand.
TCATCAACGCAGCGCGCCGCCCTTTGGCCTTGGTCGGGCAAGGGGTAGAATTGGGAAATGCGCAGCAAGAGCTGATGGCTTTCTTGGAAAAGGCAGATATACCTTGTGGTTGTACGCTTTTGGGGCTTTCGGCTATTCCTTCGGCTCATCCTTTGAACCAAGGGATGCTGGGAATGCATGGGAACTTGGCACCCAATATAAAAACGAACGAGTGCGATGTACTGATTGCGGTAGGGATGCGCTTTGATGACCGTGTGACCGGGAGATTGGACGCGTATGCCCGCCAGGCGAAAGTCATCCATTTGGATATAGACCCTGCGGAGATAAACAAAAACGTCCCTGTTGATGTGGCTATCCTCGGTAATTGCCGGAAGACGCTCGCCATGCTTACGGAAAAGATAGAGCCCGCCAAGCATACGGAATGGATTGAAAGTTTCAAGGAGCATGCGGAGCTGGAAAAGAAGCGCGTGATCGAACCGGAAATACACCCGGGGCAAGGGCCGCTGAACATGGGCGAAGTAGTGCGTGCCGTGAGCGAAGCCACGGGCGACGGTGCGGTTCTTGTGACTGATGTGGGGCAGAACCAAATGATGGCCGCCCGCTATTTCCGTTATCGCAAGCCGCGCAGCATCGTAACCTCGGGCGGGCTGGGCACGATGGGTTTCGGTTTGCCAGCAGCCTTAGGGGCTACGTTCGCAAAGCCCGGGCGGCCGGTATGCCTGTTTGTAGGGGATGGGGGAATCCAGATGGTGCTCCAAGAACTCGGCACCATCATGGAGCAAAAAGCTCCCGTGAAGATTATTCTCATGAACAACAACTTTTTGGGGAATGTGCGGCAGTGGCAGGCCATGTTCTTCGGGCACAGGTATTCGTTCACCCCGATGATGAATCCTGATTATATGCAGATTGCGGCTGCTTACGGCATCGCTTCGCGGCGCGTCATGGGACGTGGGGAACTGGGCGAGGCCATCGGCGAGATGCTTTCCACGGACGGGGCGTTCCTCTTGGAGGCATGTGTCGTCGAAGAGGGCAACGTGATGCCGATGAGCCCCCCGGGCAGTCCGGTAGACAAGATGCTGTTGGAATGTTGAACCGATAGAAAGGAATAGCGCATTATGGACAAGATATTTTATACGTTGCTGGTCTACTCCGAAAATATCGCGGGGTTGCTCAACCAGATAACGGCCGTCTTTACCCGGCGGCAATTGAACATCGAAAGCCTGAACGTTTCAGCCTCTTCTATTCCCGGCGTGCATAAATACACGATTACTACGTGGAGTGACCGGAACACCATAGAGAAGGTCGTGAAGCAGATTGAACGCAAGATCGATGTTTTGCAGGCCCATTTCTTTACGGACGACGAGATATTCCTCCACGAGGTGGCCCTTTACAAGCTCTCCACTCCCGAGGTGCAGGGAAATCCGGAAGTGTCCAAGATTGTCCGGCGTCACAACGCGATCATCGTGGAGGTCAATTCCACGTATTGCATCGTGGAAAAAGCTGGAATGACGGAAGAAATTATCAGCCTTTACAACGAACTGCAAAAGACGGGCAGCATGTTGCAATACGTACGCTCGGGGCGGATTGCCATCACGAAGAGCTGTGTGGAGCGCGTGAACGGCTTTTTGGAGGCCCGTGAGGCACGTTACCGCGAAGAAAAGGCACGCTTGGCGGAGGAAAAGCAGCAGTAGTTTTTTGGAAAACCCTTGCAGGAAACAAAGAAAAGTGCCGGAGGAGACAACGAAAAGACCCTTGACCGGATAAAGAGCGTGCCAATATGGAAAAGGAAAAAGTAGGATGCTATTCTTTCATGGCCGAGCCGTTCCAGACCGACTTTTGCGGGCGGCTGCCTGTTTCTGTTTTGGGAAACCAATTGCTGAATGCGGCAGATTTCCACAGCAAGGAGCGGGGCTTTGGCATTCCTTCCCTCCGGCAGGAAAACCTCACGTGGGTGCTTTCCCGTCTGGTGCTGGAAATTGTGGAAATGCCGCGTCAGTATGAAGAATACGTGGTTGATACGTGGATTGAAAGCGTGTTCCGCTTTTTCACGGGGCGTAATTTCTGCGTGCGTGGAGGCGACGGGCGTGTCCTTGCCTATGCCCGTTCCGTATGGGCCATGATTGATTTGAGGACACGCAAGCCGGTTGATCTGGTTTCCCGCTATGGGATGGATTTTTCCGGATACTTGTGTGCGGACCGCCCTTGCCCGATAGGGGAACCGGAGCGCATCCGTTTGAAAGAGTGGAAAGAAGCCTTGAGGCTTGTACCGCTCTATTCCGATATAGACATTAACGGGCATTTCAATAGCGTCAAGTATATCGAGCATGTCCTCAACCTGTTCCCCTTGGAGCATTACCGGGATTATGATGTGCGCCGCTTTGAGATGGCGTACGTGGCAGAGGGCTATCCGGGCGACGTGCTTTCTTTCTATCTTGAAAACCCTCGGGAATTGGTTTATTGCGCGGAGATTAGGAAAAATTCTTCGGAAACCGTTTGCCGTTGCCGGATAGGGTTTGGGCGGAAAAACGTGAATTAGGAACAAACGATTGTTATACATAACCAAAGTGTTGCATAGTAAAAAAACGAAAACAAAATGGCACAAATGAATTTTGGCGGCGTGATTGAGAATGTGGTCACCCGCGAGGAATTTCCTTTGGAGAAGGCTCGTGAAGTCTTGAAGGATGAGGTAATCGCAGTAATCGGCTATGGGGTACAAGGCCCCGGCCAGTCTTTGAATTTGAGGGACAATGGATTCAACGTAATCGTAGGCCAACGTCTAGGGAAAACATACGACAAGGCCGTGGCTGACGGATGGGTTCCGGGTGAGACGCTTTTCGGAATCGAAGAAGCCTGCGAGAAAGCCACGATTATCCAAGTGCTTCTTTCCGATGCGGCGCAAATCGCTTGCTGGCCGATGATTAAGAAGTACTTGACCAAGGGTAAGGCTTTGTATTTCTCCCATGGCTTTGCAATCACATATAAAGACCGCACGGGAATTGTCCCCCCTGAAGACGTGGATGTCATCATGATTGCCCCGAAAGGGTCAGGCACTTCTTTGCGCACCATGTTCCTCGAAGGACGTGGGTTGAACTCCTCGTTCGCGATTTTCCAAGATGCTACGGGCAAGGCTTGGGATCGTGTGATAGCATTGGGTATCGGCGTTGGATCTGGTTATTTGTTTGAGACAACCTTTAAACGGGAGGTTTATTCCGATCTTACAGGTGAACGCGGTACGCTGATGGGGGCAATTCAAGGCTTACTGTTGGCTCAATATGAAACGTTGCGTGAGCATGGACATACCCCTTCGGAGGCTTTCAACGAAACAGTGGAGGAATTGACCCAGTCCCTCATGCCGCTATTTGCCAAGAATGGCATGGATTGGATGTATGCAAATTGCTCTACGACCGCCCAACGTGGCGCGCTCGACTGGATGGGGCCGTTCCATGATGCCACGAAGCCCGTGTTTGAGAAACTTTACCACGAGGTAGAAATCGGGAATGAAGCGCAGCGTTCCATCGATTCCAATTCGCAGCCCGATTACCGCGAAAAGTTGAATGCAGAACTGAAGGCTCTCCGTGAAAGCGAAATGTGGCAAACAGGCGCAGTAGTGCGCAAGCTCCGTCCGGAGAATAATTGAAAATAGATATTTTCTCCTGCCTCCCCGGGCAGGGGAATACAGCAAGGAAGGCAAGTATGTTAGATATACTTGCCTTCTTTGCTTAATGTAAGGTGCATTTTCGCGACTGACTAGCACGCTGACGCTTGCCCTTGGCTCATCTCCCTCTCTCGTTTCCCATATACCGTTACCGCCCCGTTACTCTAAATGATAGCCATAGCTAATTTTTACGTTTCTTCCAAAGTTGCCAGCTATTGATGATATTTTGCCAGAGTACGTAGGAGCCGGGCGCGATGGCACTCACAGGATCCAAAAAGGTATAGGACATCCAGATGGCGAGCACCGTGTTTTTTTGTCCCAAGCTCTGGCCGGCGCTGATGCGCTCCCCGCTCCGTGCCCCGACCAGCTTGCCTACGGCAAATTGGAGCACACAGGTTAATAAAGCCCCCATGGCTATGAGGGTTTCCACCGCGGGCGACTTGGTACTGTGTACGATGGAACGGGTGGTTTGGGCGCAGACGATGACCAAGGATACCGCCCAAAGGTAGAAAGCAAGCTCATGGACAGACAAGAGGCGGGCATGGAGCCGGGGCCACACGTAGCGCAGGAGTTGGGCTGCCAGGAAAGGGCAAACCAAGGTGGGGAACACTTTGCCTAAGATAATGCCGGCCGTTTGCCAGAACGTGTGGCTCTCCGAGGGTTCGAGCATAGGGAAGACAAACGGGACGAAGGCCGCGGCGAGGAGGTTGGCGCAGAGCGTGTAAGTAGCCACGCTGGAAGCCTTCCCGCCGAGTTTTTGGGTTATGACGGCCGCTGCCGTGGCTGTCGGGCAGATGACGCAGACCGTCATGCCTTCCAATACTTCTTTATATGTCTCGTGGCTGGCGTAGGCCGCGGCGGCCAGCAGGCTACCAACCACGAGCTGGAGCAACAGGAGCCAGATGTGCCAGCGGTGAAGAGCCAAGTCACGCGTATCGACCTTGCAGAAGGTCAGCAGCAACATGGCGAAGATGAGCGTAGGGGTCAGGAATCCGGCTGCGCCTTCGAGTGGTTGCCTGAGCGGGGCGAGCGGAGGGAAGCAGGCAAACAAGAAATAACTTCCCACCCCCACGGCCATGGCCACGGGCAACGTCCAGTCTTTGACGAAGCGGACCAGCCGGTTCTCCTTGGCTTTTTTGAGTTCTTCTTTGAGGTTTTCGGACAGATGTTCCGGAAGTAGATGTTTAAAGTCGTGCATAATGGGTTCTTGAAGTGTTGTCTAATGGGATGCAAAGGTAAGCGGTTCTTTTCAAACATGGCGGGACTTGTGCCAAAATGTGCCCCGGTTTTTCACTGCAAGCGCTGGCACTTGCCGGAAAAAGGCGAGTCGCTTTTTTGAAGAAATAGAGGTAGGGTATTTTAGAATCACCGCCTTTTGCGTATCTTTGCAGAATCTTTTCGTACCCTTTTATACGTTAGGAATGAAAATAAAGGAAGTGCTCGATGCCCTTGAACGGTTCGCGCCTCTGCCATTTCAGGACGGTTTCGACAATGCCGGCCTGCAAGTCGGATTAACAGATGCGGAAGTTACAGGGGCTTTGTTGTGTCTGGACGTGACCGAGCCTGTGGTAGACGAGGCCGTCGCAATGGGGGCTAACCTGATTGTGGCACACCACCCGCTCCTGTTCCATGGGCGGAAGTCTATTACCGATGGCGATTACGTGGGCCGTTGCTTGCTGGAGGCCATCCGCCATGGCGTGGCCATCTATGCGGCGCATACGAACCTGGACAATCTGGCCGGAGGAGTAAACTTTGAAATAGCGCGCCGTTTGGGTTTGCAGCAGGTACGTATTTTGAGCCCTAAGGAAGGGATGCTCCTAAAGCTGGCGGTCTATGTCCCCGAGTCCCATGCGGATTTGCTCCGTGGTGCGCTGTTCGAGGCCGGGTGTGGGGCGATTGGTCGGTACGACAACTGCTCGTTCAGTACGGAGGGCACGGGCACGTTCCGCGCAGGAGCGGACACCCGCCCTTATTGCGGCCGCCCGGGCGAACTTTATACAGGCCGTGAGGTGCGCGTCGAGACAGTCCTTCCGGCCTATCGGAAGGGGGCGGTTTTGAAAGCCTTGCTCGAAAACCATCCCTATGAAGAACCGGCTTATGACTTCTATCCCCTTTCCCAAGGTTGGAGTGGCGTAGGCTCGGGTGTGGTAGGCATGTTGCCGGAAAAAATGAGCGAGGCTGGTTTCTTGGGACGGGTGAAAGAGGTGTTTTCCGTGGCCTGCCTGCGCCACAATGCCCTGACCGGGCGAAGCGTCAAGCGGGTAGCATTATGCGGGGGGGCAGGCGCATTCCTGATTCCCGAAGCACTGAAGGCGGGGGCGGATGTATTCCTGACGGGCGAAATCAAGTACCACGAATTTTTCGGGTACGAAGGGAGAATCTTGTTGGCCGAGGCTGGACATTACGAAACAGAGCAGTTCACGCCGTATCTTTTGCAGGAGACGTTGCAGCGCCTATGCCCTTCGTTGCCGGTACAGTGCACGAAAGTACGTACCAATCCGATACATTATTTATAAACCGACGTAAGTAGAATATCAAAACAGCATAATCATGGCAAGAGAAAAGAAAAACCCGGAAGAATTTTCCGTAGAGCAAAAGTTGAAGAACCTGTACCAGTTGCAGACGATCCTTTCAGAGATTGACAAAATCAAGCGCTTGCGGGGCGAACTTCCCCTCGAGGTGCAGGACTTGGAGGATGAGATCATAGGACTAAATACCCGCGTAGAGAAGTTGCAGGGAGAAATCAATTACTTGAAAGACGAAATAGCCTCGCAGAAGGTAGCTATTGAGCAGGCCAAGTCTTCCATAGCAAAATACCAAGACCAACAAAACAACGTGCGTAACAACCGGGAGTTTGATTTCCTTTCCAAGGAGATTGAGTTCCAAACGCTCGAGATGCAGCTCTGTGAGAAGAAGATAGCCGACTTTACACGCCAAATGGAAGATAACAATAAGGAGTTGGCCCATTCAAAAGAGGTATTGGCCGAGCGTTCGAAAGATTTGGAGGAAAAGAAAGGTGAACTGGACGAAATAGTCCACGAGACCAAAGCAGAAGAAGAACGTTTGCGCGAGAAAGCCAAGAACCTGGAGGGTTCTATCGACCCGCGCCTCCTGACCGCGTTTAACCGTATCCGCAAAAGCTCACGCAATGGCTTGGGCATCGTCTATGTACAGCGCGACGCGTGTGGCGGTTGCTTCAATAAGATTCCGCCCCAGCGCCAACTGGATATCCGGATGCGCAAAAAGATTATCGTCTGTGAGTATTGCGGGCGCATCATGATAGACAAGGAGCTGGCCGGAGTGAAAGACTGATTCCACGCTTTTTCCTAACGGCGGGAAAATTAGGAATGCGCGGGTGTGCAATATCTTTTATTGCACGCCCGCGCAACTTTAATATGCCCTCTTCAAAAAAGCCTTGATTCTCTTTTGGAAGGACTAAGGGGTTGAATAGATCTTTACATTCAGACGTCCGGAATTGTAGTCTTGCGGAGTTCTTTGTAATCCGGTATTTGGGAAATGAATGTATAACTTTTTGTCGTATAATCAAGGGAGCAGCAGTAGTGGGACAGCCCGTTGCTTACGATGAGATAATCGACCTGGAGCACGAGGTTATAGCGGCATATTTGGTCGAACACTTGCTGGTTGACGGGAACGTGGGGGGCTTTGTACTCGATAATCATGCGAGGCCGGATATTGCGGTCGTACAATACGGTGTCGCAACGGCGTTTCATGCCGTTGAGTTGGAGGGAAACTTCGTTGGCCAACAAGGCGGCTGGATACGATTTGTGCTCGATGAGGAAATGGACGAAGTGTTGGCGAACCCATTCCTCTGGCGTAAGTACGACATAGCGGCGGCGTAAATCGTCCCAGATATTGATCTTTCCCGCACGCCTTATGATTTTTGTCCCGTATTTTGGGAGGTTTAATGTGAACATTGGTTATTTTTGCACCTGCAGTTGCTTGATAATTTCCGGCCAAAAGTACGGAATTTCCGTAGAATCTGCCGTCCAGTTGCGGGAAGTAATGCCTTACTTGGATGAAAAATAATGACTGATATAAGGATTTGCTATTAGAAAAATGTTGATAAACGAAAGCGGATACGGACAAGTCGTGCGCGATTTGAAAGCTCGTAAATTTGCCCCGATTTATTTCCTTACAGGTGAGGAAGATTATTACATCGGGCAAATTGCAAAATTGATAGAGGACAATGTATTGGCCGATTCGGAAAAGGATTTCAATCTGTCCATACTTTACGGGCTGGATTATGCCGACCGAGTGCCGGACATCGTGGCTCTTGCGCGCCGTTATCCGGTGATGGCAGATTTCCAAGTCGTTATTTTGCGGGAAGCGCAGATGGTACGCAATCTGGAAGGATTGGCTGTTTATTTGCAACGCCCATTATTGTCGACCATTTTGGTGGTTTGCTACATGCACGGGACTTATGACAAGCGGAAAAAGATGGCTTCGTTGGCACAAGAGAAAGGTGTGTTTTTCGAATCCCGACGCTTGCGCGAAAATATGTTGCCACGCTTTGTCTCTTCCTATCTGCAGGGGAATGGACTGGTCATCGAGGAGGTTACCGCCCGTCTGCTGGCCGAGCATGTAGGGAATAACCTCAGCCGATTGGCAGGTGAATTGGATAAATTGGCATTGGCGCTCCCTCCCGGTGAAAAAAGGATTACAGCGGATTTGGTAGAGAAGAATGTCGGAATCAGCAAAGAGTATAATATTTTTGAATTACGTTCGGCTCTCGCGGGACGTAATGTAGAGAAAGTCGTGCGGATTGTCGCATACATGATGAAAAACAGTAAGCAGAATCCCGTACAACCGATATTTGCAAATCTGTTTAATTTTTTCGCAAATCTTATGTTGGCTTGTTACGCGCCGCGTAAAGATGCGGAGGGACTTACTAAATTTCTGGGATTGCGTTCGACATGGGCTGCACAAGATTATGTGAATGGCCTCAAAAATTATTCCGGGATGAAAGTTTATCAGATAATTCATCAGATTCGTTTGGCGGATGCCCGTTCGAAAGGGATAGACGCCACTGGTAATTTGTCGGATGGGGATAATCTTCGCGACTTGGTCTTTTCTATTCTTCATTGAAAGAAATCTTGCGGTATAAGGGAAACGTATCGCTTCCGGATTCTTTCTCGGGACGTCTTAACTTTCCCCTGTGTATTTTTGAACGAAGGCTATGGGACTTTACGGGCAAGTCTACAGCCATCGTCCAAGCAATAAGGGGGTGTTTCCAATTGATGCCTCTTGCTGCATGATTGGAATTCCCCATGTTCTTGTTTATTTCTGGACGATTGATTTACAATTGGATTTCTCTTTTACATTGGATTTGCAGGCTTGATATGCCGTATATCCTATAGGTTATTCCCTAATAATTAGTCGTTTACTTCAAAGATAGATTGTTTTCCCCCTTCTGAGATTTTAATTTTTCCAGCGTCTCCGTATTTCCCCACTGAAAATGGAAGTATTTGGAGATTTTATCTCCAGATTATAATTGGGATCTGTCTCATCGTATAAAAGAGTCTATTTCTTCATTAAAAAAGTAGGGAAGGGGTTCTTTTTCGCATTTGATGGGAATTTGTGTGAAAGAATATATGTATATTATTATTACTTAGTATGATTATATCGAACGGATACAAACGAAAACAATAGTTCACAAAAGCAGTCAAATATAAGTGAGGTTACAAATGTAAATACACGAATATCTATTGCTATTTCATAGTTCTGTTAGATGAGGATGTCCCCATTGTGTTCGGATTTTCAATTGGGTGATTTTGCAATGTAAACAGATAGAATTGCAAATATCGCTATTTAACAGTTTTCTTTACTTGTAGATAATAGCAATATAACCAATTACATATCATTATTTCATGAACTATTTTTCTGTGATTATAGCAGTATTGATCCTGAAATGTTCGATATTCGGATGGTATTTTACAAAGGAATCCGGATACTATTCCTAATAATTAAGGAATTATCTATAAATTCTAATTTAAGTCTTTAATAAGAATCTTAGCTGTTTACAAATAGAACAAACATTTCGGCGCACATGTCTGTGAATTCTGTTTCCTTTTGCAGCTGTTTAAGTTTGGAATTGTTTTGCTTTGAGATATACTTGAAAATTGCTACATTTGTACTCTGATTCTTTTTTCATTATGGAAATGACAGACTTATCTGTAATAAAAAATCGTATTGATTTTATTCGCCAGCAAAAAGGGCTCAGTTTAGCCGAATTTGCTGAGGCAATCCATGTGGGACGAGCGACTATTACTCATATAACACAAGGTAGAAATAATCCAAGCCTTGAGGTTATTATGAAGATTGTCAATCGTTTCCCTGAGATAAGTATTGAGTGGTTATTGAATGGAAAAGGGGAAATGGAAAGGAAATCCATCCCATCTGATCCAAAGCCTTCATCGTTTTTCCCTCTTGAGAATGGGATTTTCCCTCACGAGGATAGGGGAGCAGTTGAAAATGCAAAGGAAAAGGCAACAGAAACACTTGGTTTTGGTCAAGAAGCTCCTGTAAAAGAGGTCATTAAATACGTTGAAAAGTCTGAACGTAAAATCGTGGAAATAAGAATCTTTTTCGACGATAATACATTTGAGATATTCAAACCGGAAATTTAGCGTATATTTGCGTGTATAATAAATCAAGGAGTTTTTGTGAATACTACGGTCTTTAATAAAAACTCCCAGTTAGTGAAGCGCTATGAAGAAATATATGTTGGACTTACTTGTTGTCGATCGGCAAGTTCTGAACCGAGAGTATGTATTGTTGAAATTAACCAATCCTTCTGAAAACTTGCCGGAGATGTTGCCCGGGCAGTTTGCAGAATTGCGGGTAGATGGGTCGAAAACAACCTTTCTTCGTCGTCCTATTTCTATTAATTATGTGGATTATTCCCGCAATGAAGTATGGTTTCTCATTCGTATGATAGGTGATGGCACTCGTGCATTAGGTCATTTAGCTTGTGGAGAGTGGGTGAATCTTTTATTCCCGCTTGGAAATTTTTTTACTATGTCGGGAACGCGACTACCGAAAGTAGAAGACGGCATTTCTCTCCTCTTGGTTGGAGGGGGGGTAGGAATCGCTCCACTCTTGTTTTTGGGCTGCGAATTGAAACGAAAAGGGTATGCCCCTTTGTTTTTATTAGGAGCACGGACATCTGACGATTTGCTGGAGTTGAAAGAATTTGCCGAGCTGGGCGAGGTATTTATAACGACCGAAGACGGATCATTGGGTGAACGAGGGTTGGTTATCCAACATAGTATATTGCAAAAGCGGCACTTTGGATGGATTTATTCGTGCGGCCCTAAGCCCATGATGCAGGCAGTTGCTGCTTATGCGGCCTCTAAGGGGATTCCTTGTGAAGTTTCATTGGAAAACAAAATGGCCTGCGGAGTAGGTGCATGTCTTTGCTGTGTGGAAAACACAAAGGAAGGACATAAGTGCATATGCACCGAGGGGCCGATTTTTAATACGGAGGACTTATTATGGCAGAATTGAAAACTACGATAGGAAACTTACAGATGAAAAACCCGGTGATGACGGCTTCGGGTACGTTTGGATATGGGCTTGAATTCGTAGACTTTCTGGATTTATCGCAGGTTGGAGGGATAATAATGAAAGGTACTACGCGTTATCATCGGGAAGGTAATCCTTATCCACGGATGGCAGAGACTCCTTCGGGCATGTTAAATGCCGTTGGGTTGCAAAACAAGGGGGTGGAGTATTTCTGTGAATATATTTATCCCAAGATCTGTGGCATAGATTCCCAAATGATAGTTAACGTATCCGGTTCTGCGATAACAGATTATGTGGAAACAGCTTGCATGATCGATGGATTGGAACGCATTCCGGCAATAGAGTTGAACATCTCTTGCCCCAACGTGAAACAGGGCGGAATGGCTTTTGGCGTATCTGCCAAAAGTGCGGCCGAGGTGGTTTCGGCCGTGCGCCGTGTATATGGAAAAACACTGATAGTTAAACTTTCTCCTAATGTAACGGATATTGCGGAGATTGCCAAGGCCGTGGAAGACGCCGGAGCCGACAGTGTCTCGCTCATCAATACTTTATTGGGAATGGCTATTGATGCGGAACGGAGGAAGCCATTGCTTTCGACAATAACGGGCGGGTTGAGTGGTCCGGCAGTGAAGCCTATTGCTTTGAGAATGGTGTGGCAAGTGGCAAAATCTGTAAAGATTCCCGTAATTGGGTTGGGGGGGATTATGAATGCTACGGATGCTATCGAGTTTTTCCTCGCAGGCGCTTCTGCCGTAGAGATAGGGACTGCAAACTTTATCGACCCTGCTGTTTGTGTAAAAATCGTTGAGGGTATAAACGAATATTTAGACCGCCATCATTTTTCCTGTATCCAGGATATTGTGGGAGCGCTGGAGATTTAACCAGCCTTCCTATTATGGCGGAAACATTGCGGCGAGGATGAGGTCTTACCTTTCATCCTCGCCGCAATGCTTTATTCGATACTTTTTTTGGGTAATGGGTTTATTTCAACAAATCGGGTCTTAGTTTTTTAGTCCGTTCGTAGGCTTGGTTAAGATTCCATTCTTGTATTTTCGCTTCATGTCCCGAGAGTAATACTTCAGGGACTTTCCATCCTTTGTAATCTGCGGGGCGTGTGTAGACAGGTGGTGCAAGTAAGTTATCTTGGAAGGAGTCGGAAAGAGCAGATTGCTCATCGCTGATTGCTCCGGGCAATAGGCGTACAATGGCGTCTGTCATGACGGCTGCGGCCAGTTCGCCACCAGTCAAGACATAATCCCCTATGCTGATTTCGCGTGTAATCAAATGCTCTCGAATGCGGTAATCAATACCCTTGAAATGCCCACAGAGGATAATGATGTTATCTTTCAGCGAAAGTTCGTTCGCTATGGATTGCGAGAATTGTTCGCCATCGGGGGTAGTAAAAATTATTTCGTCATAGTTTCTCCCCGACTTCAAAAAGTTGATACAATTTTCAATCGGTTCAATTTTCATGACCATGCCGGCTATCCCGCCGTATGGGTAGTCGTCCACCCTACGATGCTTGTCTTGCGTAAAGTCACGCAGGAAGTGCAGGTGGATTTCTACGAGTCCTTTGTCTTGGGCTCGCTTGAGAATACTACAGTTGAGGAAGCCTTCAATCATTTCGGGCAGCACAGTGATGATATCTATTCTCATATTACTTCGTAGGGATTACGGGATGCAAAAGTAGGAAAAAACGAGGTATAATTCTTTTAGTGCAGACGAACTTCTGAAAAAAGCCCGCCGCTTTGTCCCCTATTCCTTGCGGAAATTTATATTTTTGTGCTCGGAAATATGAACTTCCCTATCGATAAAAACAGAATTATGACCGAGCAAGAAGAAATAGAGCAGTTACGTGTCGAACTCCACAAGCATAATTACAAATACTATGTGTTGAACGCCCCTTCCATTGGTGATTACGAATTCGACCAAATGATGAGCCGATTGCAAGAGTTGGAGCGGAAGCATCCGGAACTTTATGATGCCAATTCCCCGACGATGCGCGTAGGGAGTGATTTGTCAAAAGAATTCAAACAAGTAAAGCACCAGTATCCGATGCTTTCATTGGGCAACACATATAGTGAGAAGGAAGTAATAGAATTTTACGAACGGGTTTCCAAGTCATTGGCTTCCGAGCCTTATGAGATTTGTGCTGAGTTGAAGTTCGACGGCACTTCCATTTCTATCGTCTATGAGGAAGGGCGTTTGGTGCAGGCCGTAACACGTGGCGATGGAGTGCAGGGCGATGTCGTGACCGATAACGTGCGTACAATCCGTTCGATACCGCTGTTGCTCGAAGGGACAGATATTCCCGACCGTTTTGAAATCCGTGGAGAAATCCTGATGCCTTGGAGTGTGTTCGAAGAATTGAACCGCCAACGGGAAGCCCGCGAAGAACCCTTGTTTGCCAATCCGCGCAATGCTGCCTCGGGGACACTCAAGTTGCAGAATTCGGCAGAGGTGGCTCGGCGACATCTGGATGCCTATTTTTATTATATTTTAGGTGATGATATACCAGGCGACAGCCATTATGAAAATCTGCAGGCTGCACGGCGTTGGGGATTCAAGGTGGCAGATTCCATGCGCTTGTGCCATTCGTTGCCGGAAGTGTTCGAATATATCTCGTATTGGGATGTAGAACGCAAACGTTTGCCTGTCGCTACGGATGGCATCGTATTGAAAGTAAATTCTTTGCGGCAACAACGCGAGTTGGGCTATACTGCCAAGTCACCCCGTTGGGCAATCGCATATAAATTCCAAGCAGAACGTGCCCTCACAGAGCTCCAATCCGTATCGTTTCAAGTGGGGCGAACCGGGGCGATTACCCCTGTTGCCAATTTAAGCCCTGTATTATTGGCCGGGACAGTGGTAAAAAGAGCCTCGTTGCATAATGCAGACATCATAGCTGGGCTGGATTTGCATTTAGGCGACCACGTATATGTAGAAAAGGGAGGGGAAATCATTCCTAAGATAACGGGGGTGGACATGGACGCTCGTACCTCTTCGTTGGGGGAACGGGTGGATTTCATCTCGGAATGCCCAGAATGCGGTACTCTGTTGGTACGCTACGAAGGAGAAGCGGCACATTATTGCCCTAACAGCACTGGCTGCCCTCCGCAGATAAAAGGGCGAATCGAGCATTTCATTAGCCGCCGGGCCATGGATATCGACGGGCTTGGCCCAGAGACGATCGATCTGTTCTTCCAAGAAGGGTTTGTCCGTTCCGCTGCTGACCTCTATGAATTGACAGCGCAGCAGATTGCCGGTCTGGAACGTATGGGCGAGAAATCAGCCGAACGCATTTTGCAAGGCTTGGAGGCTTCGCGGTCGGTTCCGTTCGAACGGGTTCTTTTCGCCTTGGGCATCCGCTTCGTGGGGGAAACCGTGGCACGTACGTTGGCGCGCGCCTTCCGCTCTATGGATGCACTTGCCGCAGCTACTTATGAAGACTTGCTTTCTGTCCACGAAGTAGGTGACCGCATAGCCCGCAGTGTGCTGGGATTCTTTTCTAATCCACTGGAGAAAGAACTGGTGGCTCGTTTGAAAGGATTCGGCCTGCGTATGGAGATGGATTCCATTTCCGCCCCTTCTGGAAATGCTTTGGCAGGCAAGTCTGTGGTGGTCAGTGGCGTGTTTGCCCGCCATTCGCGTGAAGAGTATAAGCAGCTCATAGAACAACACGGAGGGCGCAACGCCGCGTCTGTTTCCTCGAAGACGTCTTTTCTCTTAGCGGGTGAGAATATGGGGCCTTCTAAAAGGGAAAAGGCGGAGAAATTAGGTATTCCTATCCTTAGTGAAGAAGAATTTCTACAGATGATTGCCGATTAACCTCTGAAAATGCTATATATTTGCACTTCTAAACGAATATCATTTTTCAATTATGATACAATCCAAGCTAAAAGGGATGGGGGTTGCTTTTATCACCCCGTTTAATGAAGATGAAAGTGTCGATTACGAAGCAATAACACGGCTGATAGATTTTCAATTATCGAATGGGACGGACTTTTTGGTCATATTGGCAACCACGGCCGAGACTCCTACGCTCTCAGAGGAAGAAAAAAGTAAAATACGCAAATTAATCGTGGAGCGTGTCAATGGCCGCATTCCCATTGTCATGGGAGTGGGCGGCAACAATACACGCACGGTCGTGGAGCAATTGAAGCACGACGACTTGCGTGGCATAGATGCCATCCTGTCCGTTGTCCCTTACTATAATAAACCGTCGCAGGAAGGTATGTATCAACACTTTCGTGCGATTGCCGACGCGAGCAGCAAACCTGTCATCCTTTACAACGTGCCTGGCCGTACCGGAGCAAACATGGCGGCTGAAACTACATTGCGCTTGGCACGCGACTGTCAAAACATAGTAGCCATTAAAGAAGCCTCCGGCAATTTCAGCCAAATCGACGATATCATAAAAAACAAGCCCGATACGTTCGAGGTGCTTTCCGGCGATGATGGGATTACTTACCCCCTCATCACTTTGGGTGCGGTCGGGGTAATTTCCGTCATTGGGAATGCATTCCCGAAAGAATTCAGCCAGATGACCCGCTTGGCCTTGGCAGGCGATTTTCGTAACGCACGCATCATTCACCATCGTTTTGCCGAACTGTTCAAGTTGCTTTTTGTGGATGGAAATCCGGCAGGAGTGAAGGCTATGATGCACAGCATGGGGCTTATAAAAAACAAACTGCGCCTACCGCTTGTGCCCACCCGGCTGACGACGTATGAGGAAATCCGTGAAGTACTCCACCAGTTAGGTATCAAATGTTGAGAAACTAATACCCCAAACGAAAGAAGGGGGGAAACGGGAGTACGATTGGCCATACCGTGGCTAAATCGTACTCCCGTTTTCTTTGGGCTTATGAAGCAAGTGCTGTATAGAAAAGGTAGAGGTTGAGCATGGAGACGATTACCGCAATGCCATAGAGCAAGGCACGGCTTGTGGGCGAGTTGGCATATTCGCCCATTACGCGGGTCGATGAGGTAAGGCTGACTTGTAGGAAGATAGTGAAAGGAAGCTGGACGCTAAGTAGCATTTGTGATATTATCAGCCCTTGGAACGGGTTTTCAATGAAGAAAATGGCGAGTAGCGCCACGCCCAATGATAAGAGTACCCCTGCTTGGGAATGGCTGTCCTTGATATTGTAGGATTCGTTGAATAGTCCGGAAAATATGGAGCCTGCCGCCATTCCGCTGGTCAAGGTGGAAGATATGCCCGCCAAAAGCAGGGATAAGGCAAAGATGCCCGCAGCGTTCTTGCCCAGCAGGGGGGCAAGGAGCGATTGTGCCTGTCCGAGTTCCTCCACCGGAGGTGCCCCGACTTGGAAGAAAGCTGCTGCGGCAAGCAGGATCATGGCACTGTTTATGGCCCATCCGATACTCATGGAAAAGAGGGTGTCAAGAAACTCATAATTCAGTATTTTTTTAATGGAGCTACTGTCCCTCTTGTGGTACTCGTGGCTTTGGATGACTTCGGAATGGAGAAATAAGTTGTGGGGCATGACCACTGCACCCAAAACGCTCATCACGATGAAGATGCTTCCCTCGGGGAGGCTGGGAACCACCCAGCCGCGTGCGGCGGCAGGCCAGTCGATATCGACGAGGAACAGTTCGTAGATGAATGAAAGCCCGATGAGCGAGACAAAGCCGATGATGACACGCTCGATACGCTTGTAGGAATTACTGAAAAGCATGATGATCA
Source organism: uncultured Bacteroidaceae bacterium (assembly GCA_964439955.1). Taxonomy (GTDB): domain Bacteria; phylum Bacteroidota; class Bacteroidia; order Bacteroidales; family Bacteroidaceae; genus UBA1794. The sequence goes on from CAYTPX010000002.1 coordinate 55,516, forward strand.
CAGTGAGGGTAGTCAGTACTGCCCCCCATCTGATAGGGATGTTCATGAGCATTTCCAACGCGATGGCTCCTCCGAGTATCTCCGCCAATGAGGTAGATATGGAAGCTACTATGGCCGTACCCAGTACGGGGGTGGAAATCCACCGGGGGGTGTAACGCATGGCAGCCTCGGAGAGGCATAGGCCTGTAACTATCCCGAGATGGGCCACGTTATGCTGGAGAATGATGAGCATAAGAGTGGAAACCGTTACCACCCAAAGCAATTCATAGCCAAACTCCGATCCGGCAGCGAAGTTCGAGGCCCAATTCCCAGGGTCGATGAATCCCACGGTGACGAGCATTCCCGGGCCGATATAGCGGAAGATGTCCAGTCCGCCGAGGTAACGCTTGTGGTCGCGCCGGTATAAGTCTTTTATGAAATTCTTCATATCGTATTGGTTTCTCAGGAAAGAGATCCTTCCCCTGTTGCGCAAAGGTACATAAAAAGCGAAGGCGGCCTACGGCTTGTCTTTTGCTTTTTTAGTGAATTTGCAGATGGCTTTTCCGTTTTTCCCTTAGCCGCTTTATACGAAAAGCACCTGCGGTTTCCTTGGGAAGCCGCAGGTGTTTGTTTCCATTTGGGGGAATGGGCCAGAAATCCATTCAGGCGGTGTAGCCCATTTCGCGCAATGCTTGGCATAACTGGTCGGGACACGAAGTGCGGCGCATACCGCAACGGATATGCTCCAAGCGGGCAAGTACTTCGGACACCTTCATGCCGCGTACAAGCTGGGCAATGCCTTGCAGATTACCGTTACAGCCCCCTTCGTAACGCACGTTGCGGATGATTCCTTCTTCCACGTCCACGTAAATGTCCGTACTGCACGTCCCGCGTGTCTTATAGTGATATTCCATTCTTGTATGGGGGGACAGGGATTTATTCGCCCGCTTCGGGTTTCATGTTCGTATATACGTTTTGCACGTCTTCGTCCTCCTCCAACCGTTCAACCATCTTGTCAATCGTTTCCCGTTGCTCTGGAGTAACATCTTTTTGGTCGGTCGGGATGCGGGTAAACTCCGAACTTTTTATTTCGTAGCCGTTGTCTTCCAGATACTTCTGGATGGAATTGAACGACTGGAACTCACCATAAATCGTAATCTCCCCGTCTTCCTCGTCGTAATCCTCGTCTACTCCGTAGTCAATCAGCTCCAAAATCAAATCTTCCACGGACATCCCCTCTTTTATCGCGATGGTAAAGACGGATTTATGGCTGAAAAGGAAGTCGAGGCTTCCCGAAGTTCCCAATGAGCCGCCGAACTTGTTGAATACGCTGCGCACGTTGGCCACGGTACGGGTGGTATTGTCGGTTGCGGTCTCTACGAAAATGGCTATCCCATACGGCCCGTAGCCCTCGTAGTTCATTTCCTTATAGTCCTTCTGGTCTTTCCCCATTGCGTTTTTTATAGCCCTCTCGATGTTGTCCTTGGGCATGTTTTCCCGTTTTGCCGTAACAATGATGGCACGCAGGTGGGGGTTGTTCTCCGGATCGGGGCCTCCGGCCTTAACGGCGATGGCTATTTGTTTTCCGATACGGGTAAAGGTGCGGGCCATGTTGCCCCATCTTTTCAGTTTTGTGGCTTTTCTATATTCAAACGCTCTTCCCATAAGTGGTGTTTGTTTTTATATGTGTTTTGTTTTTGTTCCGGTTCTCTTCTGTTCCCTTGTTTCTATCGCAGCTGTGCGCCAAGTTTCGTTTGGAAAGCCTGTATGAGGCGCTGCATGACTTTTTCAATTTGCTTCTCGGTCAGCGTTTGGCTTTCGTCCTGCAAAAGGAAACTTACAGCGTATGACTTCTTCCCTTGTTCTAAGTTCTTCCCTTCATATACGTCGAAGAGCCACACCTTTTTCAGTAGTTTGCGTTCCGTTTCGTAAGCAATCTTTTCGATTTCGGAGAAAGCGGTGGAAGTATCCAAAAGGAGTGCCAAGTCTCTTTTGACGGAAGGGAAGCGGGAAAGTTCTTTATAGCTGATCTTTTCGTTTTGTACGTTGTGCGATAGCCGGTTCCAGTCGATGTCGGCATAGTAAACTTCTTGTTCTATGTCGAAAGATTTCAGCAGTTTGTAGTCGACAATGCCAATGTGGGCAATCCGTTTGCCCCCGGGCAGGAAGTAATCGAGCTGCGCGGAGAACAAATCACTCGCTCCTTGGCTTACGGAGAGCTTCCGAATTTCCTGCCCGGCCCGGACGAGCAAGTTCTCCATATAAGCCTTCAGTTCATAAATGCTGCTCTCTTCATTGGAATGCATCCAAGAATTGGCTATTTTCTTTCCCGTGAGCCAGAGCCCCATGTGCATTTCTTCCGCATAAGGGCTGAGTATTTTACCTTCTTTCCGCTCCTCGGCATGAAAGAAGTAGGTATTCCCGAATTCGAAGAAGCGCAAGTTGGCATTTTTCCGATTGATGTTGTGGGCAATACATTCCAATCCCCCGAACAAAAGAGTCTGGCGCATCGAATTCAAGTCGGAACTGAGCGGATTGAGCAGCATGACCAGGTTTTCTTTGGGATAAGAGGAAAGGTTGTCGTAATACGTCGCGCACGTCAGCGAATTATTCATGATTTCACAAAAACCGCAACCCACGAGTTGCTCCGAGAGTATGTCTTGCAATCTATAGCTGCGGTCTACATTGGTTTTCACCGTGAGGTTCGAGTTGAGTGCGGAGGGTATTTCCACATTATTATAGCCGTAGATGCGCAAAATGTCCTCGATCACGTCGCAAGGGCGCTGTACATCTACCCGATAGGGCGGCACAGCGAGCGTAAGGGTCTCCCCGTCTTTTTCTTCAACTATCTTCATTTCCAGGCTTTCGACAATGCCTTTTACCATGTCGTGCGGGATTTTTTTCCCAATCAGGCTGTCCACTTGCGCATAGGGCAAGGTCACGATAAAAGGTTCTGCCAGTTTGTCGCCTACGATGTCTTTGATTTCTGAGGAAATAGTGCCTCCGGCCAGTTCTTTCACAAGCAGGGCTGCCATTTTCAACGCATAAACTTGCCCCAAGGGGTCGATTCCCCGTTCGTAGCGGAAAGAGGCGTCAGTGTTTAGCCCGTGCCTTCTGGCCGTTTTACGAATCCAAGTAGGATGGAAATAGGCACTTTCCAAGAAAATATCCGTGGTTTTTTCCGTGACGCCCGATTCCAATCCGCCAAACACGCCGCCTATGCACATCGGGCCGGACTCGTTGCAAATCATCAGGTCGTGTTCGTCCAGTTTCCGTTCTACGCCGTCCAACGTCGTAAAGGGGGTACCGTCCGGAAGTGTCTTGACGATTACCTTTTTCCCTACGACTTGGGCGTCGAAGCAGTGCAGTGGCTGGCCAAAGGCATGGAGAATATAATTTGTAATGTCCACTATGTTGTTAATCGGGCGTAAGCCGATGGCCGAAAGCCGCTCCTTAAGCCAAGAAGGGCTTTCTTTTACGGTAACTCCCTTGACGCTTATGCCTGCATAGCGGGGGCAAGCGTCAGGGTTTACGACTTCGATGTCGATATCAAGGTCGTGGTTGTCTACTTGGAAAGCCTCGACGGAGGGTTTCTTCAAGGCCGTTTCCTTTCCGTGGCTGCGCAGGTAGGCATAGAGGTCGCGGGCCACGCCGTAATGGGAGCATGCATCAGCCCGGTTGGGCGTGATATCAACTTCAAGTACGTAATCGCTTTGGACTTGATAATATTCTTTGGCTGGCGTCCCGGCTTTCACTTCAGCCGGGAGCACGATGATTCCCTCGTGGGAAGTGCCGATTCCTATTTCGTCTTCCGCGCAAATCATGCCGTTTGACTCCACCCCGCGCAGTTTCATCTTCTTCATTTTGATCGGTTTGTCCCCATCGTAGAGCGTACTGCCCAAGGGAGCTACTACAACCTTCTGCCCGGCTGCCACGTTGGGCGCGCCGCATACGATTTGCGTCGGTTGCCCGTCGCCTAAATCTACCGTTGTCACATGCAAATGGTCGGAGTTCGGGTGTGCCTCGCAAGTCAGCACTTCACCGACGAGAAGCCCTTCCAAGCCGCCCTTTATGGTTTGTACTTCTTCTACGCTGCCTGTTTCCAAACCTATGGAGGTCAATACGGAAGCTACTTCTTCGGCCGTAAGGTCGAAGTCTACGTATTCTTTCAGCCAATTATATGAAATATTCATATCTTGTGATGTTGTTTTCTTGTCCAGTTGCCCGAGCCTTTTCCAGAATCAGGCGTGCAAAGTTACTGTTTTTTTGTGGTTTCTGTGGGGAAACGGCCAGGCTTTTTAGCCATGGCGCATAGTCTTTCGGGTAAAAGTGCTGTGGCTTTTAGTAAAAAGCGGCGTGCTTTTCCGCAAGGAGCGCCTTCACCGCCGTTCCCGCAAGGCAAGCAAGCGATGTAGAGGTACAGTACCGCCAGTTTCTCGGGACTGGGACGACAAGCAAGGAAGAGGGATATGCCGGTGGAATCGGAGGGGCGGATGCCGATGGCGGGATAGGGTGGGGGTTCAATCGCTTCCCTCCGCGGAGCGGAAGATGAGGGACGTGGCACCCAATGTTATGACGTCCCCATCGTGGAGGACAGCCCGTTCTTTATCGTCCAGGATGCGATTCTGTAAGAAAGTGCCCGTAATGCTGGGAAAGTCGCGTAGCGTGTAGGTGAACTTCCCCGGTTGCCGGCTGCTCGTTACATGAAGGATGCAATGTTTCCTGTCCATGCTTCGGTCGCTGGTCTCGATGGGTAATGTGACGGAAGTCCCCGCGTCTTTGCGCCCGATGAGGTTCTCCCCTTCCTGCAAGGGAAGCACTTGCTTATAAGCAAATCGGTTTTCCACAACAATCAAGCAGCCCAGTCCCTTTTCAACGGCCTCTTGCTCCACTTCGTCCCAATTCTCCTCCTTACGGGTGGGGCGCAACTTACCGGCCCCGATGCGTATGGCAAACTGCTTCTTGCATTGTTCACAGACAAAGACGAGGGTCTGCCCCGCCAAGTAGCGGGTCTCGTCGAAGATGGTCAAGTGCTGGCATTTGGGACAAGGTACTCTTTTCATAGGTTGGGCGTGCCGGTATGTCCGGAGGTCTTTGCGCCTATTTTCCAATGGCCTGGGTCAAGAGCCAAGCGTCGGCGTAGGTTTCCCGGTATTTCCGCAACAGGGCACGCGCCCCATCCTCATCGGAAGTGGCGTCGATGCAGACTTTCTGGGTATTTTTCCCGTGGATTACTTGTGCGTTTTCGTAGCCTTTTCCTTTCAACTCCTGGCAGAAAGAGGCAGCTTTCTCGGCGGCGCTGAGGGAAGCCACGACGATGAAATATTTGGGTGTAGCCGGTTGTGGCGTTTCCGTCGCGGCCGACCGGGCATTTGGGGCATACTTTTTCTTGTATGTATCCGAGGTCGTTTCCACGGTTGCAGGGCGTGTTCCTTTTTCCCCGGAGGCGGTTTGTCCGTCGGTGCCGGGCGATTGGATTGCAGGGACAGCCTCTCTTGGCTGTTCCTGGCTGAGGAAGCGGGAGGATACGAGTTGGGCTTTGTAGGAAGTTTCGGGTATTATGTTTTTCACCGGGGTGGAAAACAACAGCAGGATCAGCACGGCAGCAGCCGTGGCGGTGGCCCAGCGGAAAGTCTCGCTTGCCACTTTCCGGAGGCGTGCATGCCGCGGTTGGGGCAAAGCCTCGCCGTCGGGAATCATTTCTCCCGGTTCTTGCACGTTTGAAGCCGGGGCGGCCTCTGCTTCAGATGCTTCGTTGAACGCAAGGGGGAGTATGTGCAACTCGGCCAATCCATAAAGCTCGGGGGAATTGATGCCTTCTAAATAGGGCGTAAAATGGAAGCTCCCGTCGAGCGAGAGGCGCAACATGCCCATCGAGGCGAAGTCTATTTTCCCCTCTGAGTAGAGCTTTTCTTTGAGCAACTTGACCCCGCGCAACACGCGCTTATTGGCATCGGGGAAAGAGGTGCCGTAGAAATTCATGTAGGACTGCACAAGCAGGCCGTCGTTGAGTTGCAAACGGGGATTGAACCCTACGGTCCGTACCGGGGGGAGGAAAGAATTCTGTTCTTCTACCCACTTTGCCGGCAAGCGGTACGTGACGAATCCGCCAAAATTGGGTACTATCACGCAATCGTTGGTGAGCAGGAGAATCTCGATATGGGTAATCAGTTCTTTCATTGATGCGGCAAAGATATGATTTTTCCGGTGATCCTGAAATTTTTTCGGCAGTGAAGTAGAGAAAGGTTATCAACATGTTGTTCATAAGCAAATGCCCCGTTGCGGGAAGTCGCGTATGCTTTGTCTGGAACCGCTGCGCCTTTCCGGGAAAAGCCCCGGCGGTTTTCTGGAGAATCCCCGCAGGGCTTGTGGCAGTGTGCCCGGGATTTATTATTTTTGCGCGTACAATTAGGACAACGTAAAGAATATGGATGCGACGAACGACGAGGGGGGGTGTTTGGAACGCCTGTACCAGAAAGGGATAAAGCCAACTTCGACCCGGATTCTGGTCTTGCGGGAATTGATGAAAGCGAGTGCCCCGGTTTCGCTACAAGATGTGGAGTCAGGCCTCGATACGGTAGACCGTTCAACGATATTCCGTGCCTTGGTCTTGTTTCGCGAGCATGGCTTGGTGCATGATATCGAGGATGGGAGCGGTTCGGTAAAGTACGAACTGTGTGAGAGCCCGGAGGATTGCTCCGTTGCCGACATGCACCCCCACTTCTATTGCGAGCATTGCCACCAGACGTATTGCCTTGATTGCGAACATGTGCCGTTGGTCGCCTTGCCCGAGGGCTTCCTTTTGCGCGGGGTGAACTATGTGTTGAAAGGCATTTGCCCGTCGTGCCGGGGAAAAAGGGAAGGAATACTTCGAGGCCATTGAAGCCCTCGTACCTTCCTTGCGAAGCCGTTTGGCACGGTTCGCATAAGATAAAACCAAGAAGCCGCCAAAAGTCATACGACTTTCTTTGGCGGCTTCTTGGTTTTAATTATAGCCGTTCGGGTTATGCCTCTTCCTTGAGGGGAATGACCGAAACATAGCTGCGGTTCCCGCGGCCTTTCTTGAACGACACTGTGCCGTCGATAAGGGCAAACAAGGTATGGTCTTTCCCCATGCCCATGTTCTCTCCGGGATTGTGCACGGTGCCTCTTTGACGCACGATGATGTTTCCGGCTTTGCAGAACTCGCCGCCGAAAATTTTCACGCCTAATCTTTTGCTGTGTGATTCGCGTCCGTTCTTGGAACTTCCGACGCCTTTCTTATGTGCCATAATCTACTTCTTGTTTTCTTTAGGGTTACGCTACGATTTCTTTAATGCTGATTTGGGTAAACTGCTGGCGGTGGCCATTGAGTTTACGGTAGCCTTTTCTTCTTTTCTTATGGAAAACAAGCACCTTGTCGCCCTTTACCAGCGGAGAAAGTACTTCAGCCACGACCTTCGCCCCTGCTATGGTAGGAACTCCTACGGTGATGTTTCCATCTTTGTCTACTAACAAAACTTTTTCAAACTCTACGGCACTTCCGGTTTCTGCCCCTTGGATGTGGTTGACGAAGAGTTTCTTTCCGGCCTCTACTTTGAACTGTTGGCCATTGATTTCTACAATTGCATACATTGTGTGTGGTAAATTTGTAGGTTGGACCGGCAGGTGTAGCCCGTATGGGCTCGCTTTTTTCGACCTGTTGCGGAATAATTGGGTGCAAAAGTAACGACTTTTTCAATTTTGCGCAAGCAGGGACGGAGAAAAAAGTGCTTTTCCCCTCTCATTTTGTCGTGTTTTTAATCTGGATGAGGGGTAGGGCGGTTATTTTGCGTTAGGGGAAGGTATGGAAAGTACGGGTACTTTTGAGAAAAAGTGCAGGAGGTTTCCTAAAATAGGTGCAGTCCTTTTTCCGGCTTGCCCGATGGGGAGGCTGTGCGTGCGCAGCGGGAAGGCTGCCTTGGGGCATGCTGCTTTTCCCCGACGCGGCAAGGCAAAAAAACAGCCCGGCATCGCTGTCGGGCCGTTCTTGAAGGTAAAGTAGTTAATAACTCATTCTCTAAATTTAAAAAGGCTTCTTAGAGCGACGGATTGTTCGTTGCGGTGAAGCCATACAAGCGCAAGATGTTATCCTCGATCTTGTGCATGTTTTCTTTGAAAACGGATTCAATCTTTCTCATAGCTAATACCTATTTTTATGTTTGACAGCACAAATATAAGGCTTTCCCTGCATGAACCGTGTCAAACCCTCTCTGTTTTTAACTTTTATTTTATGCTGTACGACATAAATATGGCATTCCCGTCTCATTTCTGTTGCACTAACGCGTTGTACATGCGGGTCAGTATGCGGTCGGCTTCCTCCACGGAGGGGACTCCGATGTGGCGCAAACTTCTTTTGCCCCCGTTTTCACGTAAAGAGCATAACTTGGAATGGGCTTGGACATAGGATATGATGGCCCCGAACGTGTCGCTCTGGTAGTAATAGTCCGCATTGGGCCGGCTGACAAAGTAGAGCCACATTTGGCCGTTCTTGAGGAGAATCCGTTCGATTCCAAGGCGGCACGCCAGTCGGCGCAGGGGGGCGATACGCAAAAGCTCTTCGCCCTCGGGCGGAATGGAGCCGAAGCGGTCTTCCAGGCGATGGCGAAATTCGGAAAGTTCCTTGTCGGTGTGCAAGTTGTCGAGCTCCCGGTAGAGAAGCATGCGTTCACTGCTGCCAGGGATGTAGCTTTCCGGGAAAAGAAGCTCCAAGTCGCTGTCTACTGTACACTCGTCCACGTAATTCTCCCCCTCCATGTTGGAGTCGGGACGGTCGGGGGTATAGAGTCCGGCAAATTCTTCTGTCTTCAATTCATGCACGGCTTGGGAGAGAATCTTCTGGTAGGTCTCGTAACCTACGTCGGCAATGAATCCGCTTTGCTCCGACCCGAGCAGGTTGCCCGCCCCGCGTATGTCCAAGTCTTGCAAGGCAATGTGGAAGCCGCTGCCCAAGTCGCTGAATTCTTCCAAGGCCTGTAGCCTGCGGCGGCTTTCGTCGGGCAACGAGGAAAGGGGCGGGGCCAGCAGGTAGCAGAAAGCCTTCCGGTTGCTGCGCCCTACACGGCCGCGCAATTGATGCAAGTCGCTCAACCCGAAGTTCTGCGCATTGTCGATAATAATGGTGTTTACATTGGAAATGTCAATACCATTTTCAATAATGGAAGTCGCTATCAGCACATCGTACTCGTCATTTACAAAATCGAAGATAGCCTGTTCCAGAGCTTTCGGCTCCATTTGCCCGTGGGCGATGCAGATTCGCGCGTCCGGCACAAGGCGCTGGATACGCGCGCTTAGTTCTTGCATGTCGCGCACACGGTTGTGTACGAAAAATACTTGGCCTCCCCGGCTCATCTCGAAGCCGATCGCATCGGCGATGAGGTGCTCGTCGAAGGTATGGATCTCGGTTAGGATCGGATATCGGTTGGGGGGTGGCGTATTGATGACAGACAAATCCCGCGCGCCCATTAGGGAAAATTGGAGTGTCCGTGGAATCGGGGTCGCACTCAGGGTAAGTGTATCGACATTAACCCGCAGTTGCCGAAGTTTTTCCTTTACGCTGACACCAAATTTCTGCTCCTCGTCAATGATTAGCAGGCCTAAATCCTTGAAATGCACCCGCGATCCTATAAGGGCATGCGTGCCTACGAGGATTTGTATCTCTCCTGCTGCCAGATCTTTGAGCAGGAGGTTTGTTTCTTTGGTTGTGCGTCCCCGGCTGAGATAGTCTACCCGGCAGGGGAAATCCTTGAGCCGTTGGCTAAAAGTCTTATAGTGCTGCAAGGCCAATACGGTGGTAGGTACCAACACTGCGACTTGCTTCCCGTCGGTCGCGGCCTTGAAAGCCGCCCGTATCGCCACCTCGGTTTTGCCGAAGCCTACGTCGCCGCAGACAAGGCGGTCCATGGGTGTGGGGCTTTCCATGTCGTGCTTGATGGCTTGGGTGGCTTTGAGTTGGTCGGGAGTGTCTTCGTAAATGAACGATGCCTCTAACTCGTGTTGCAGGAAACTGTCGGGGCTGAAAGCGAATCCTTTGGTTTCTTTCCGCTGGGCGTAGAGCCGGATGAGGTCGCGGGCTATGTCCTTTATCTTTTTCTTCGTCCGCTCTTTCATTTTCTCCCATGCCCCCGTACCCAACTTGCTGATGTGGGGCGGTTCACCCTCGCGCCCTTTGAATTTCGAGAGCTTGTGGAGGGAATGGATGGACACGAAAACCACGTCGTCCCCTTGGTAAACCAGTTTGATGGCTTCCTGTGTGGCGCCTCCGTTTACGGGAAGCCGCACCAAACCCGCGAAGCGACCGATGCCGTGGTCTATGTGGGTCACGTAGTCGCCCATGCGGAACGATTGGATTTCTTTTAGGGTCAATGCGGCTTTTCCCGTGCGTGCCTTGTCGCTACGCAGGTTGTATTTGTGGAAGCGGTCGAAAAGCTGGTGGTCGGTGAAGAAACAAATTTTCAAGGTCTCGTCGTAGTAACCCCCGTGCAGCGTGTAGCCGAGTGAGAAGAGGGGTATCGGGTCGCCCTTGTCGGCAAAGATGTTCCGGATGCGTTCCACCTGTTTCCCGCTGTCAGTACATATATATAAGGAATACCCATGGCTGAGGAAAGAGTGGAATGCTTCGCCCGCCAAGTTGAAGTTCTTGTGGAAAAGGGGTTGGGGATGGCACGAGAAAGGGACGGAGGCTTGCGAATCGGGCGAAGCGTGGACGCCGAACTCGTAGCGTACGAAACGGCTTAGGGCGGGATTCCACACCTCTTCAGGCACCAAGAGCGCATGCAGGTCATGGCTTCCGCTTGGTTCTTCCGCCCCCCCAAGTTCATCTTGCCTCGCGACGACCGCTTGTTCCGTGAAAGACGCCTCCATCAGCCTCTGCATCTTCTCATGCAGTTGCTCGTAGCTTTTCACCCCTACGACCGTATCCTGCGGGAGGAAATCCCACAGCCCGTCGGGATTCCCGCCTGTGGTGTGCCCCAACTCCGGGATAACCGCAATCTCCGCAAGGGAATCCCTTGAGAGCTGCGTTTCTACCTCAAACGTCCGTATGCTTTCCACCTCGTTCCCAAAAAAGTCGATACGGTAGGGATATTCCGAAGAAAACGAGAAAATGTCAAGAATGCTGCCCCTTACCGCAAATTGGCCGGGTTCGTACACGTAGTCTTCCCGCCGGAATCCCAACCCGGCAAGGTGCTTGGCCAGTGCAGTCAAGTCCGTTTCCTGCCCGGCACGCAGGTATAGCGTGTTCTCGTCCAGTTGTTTGCGCGAGATGGCCCGTTCGGCCAATGCCTCGGGGAAGGTAACCACGATGAGCGCCCCGTCCCTCTTTTGCAGGCGTGCCAGCACTTCGGTGCGTAATATTTCGTTTGCCGCATCTTTCTGCCCGTAGCGGATGGAACGGCGGAAGGAGGAGGGGAAAAAAAGTACCTGCCGTTCACCTTGTATCTGTACCAGGTCGTGATAGAAGTAGCCCGCCTCTTCCGGGTCGTCGAGCACGTAGAGCAGCGAGTGCCCCAGCCGCGCGAACAACGCCGAGGCTACGGCTGCGGAAGCCGAGGCGCAAAGGCCTTGGGCATGGCACGAGTGGACAGCAGGATCGGAGAGGGTTCGGGCTAATGCTTGTAGCGAAGGATGCCGGGTATATGACTCTTGTAAATCGAATACGTCCATAAAGGTGGGAAACATATGGCACTTTTCCCGGATTCCGCTGGCACTTTTTCCCGGGCCATGCGGCGGAAAAGAGACAAAGTGCCTCTAATTTCTGCGCAAAAATACTAAAAAACAGAAGAATCCTTTCTGCTTGCTAACGAAAAACACTACTTTTGTACTTCACAACGGCACTCGATTCCCCTATGCAAGACACAGATAGTTTAGTAATCATCCCGACCTATAACGAGAAAGAAAACGTGGAGAACATCATCCGGGCAGTGTTAGGCCTGGAGAAGGCGTTTCATGTCTTGATCATCGACGACGGTTCGCCGGATGGCACGGCACAGATAGTGGAACGGCTCATTGGGGAACCTGCCCTGTCCGACCGCCTGTTTATCCTGAAAAGGAAAGGGAAGTTAGGATTGGGAACGGCTTATATCGCCGGTTTCAAGTGGGCTATCGGGCATGGCTACGACTATATCTTCGAAATGGACGCCGATTTCTCCCACGACCCGAACGACCTGCCCCGCCTCTATCGGGCTTGCTGCGAAGAAGGGGCGGACGTGGCCATAGGCTCCCGCTACATAACGGGCGTGAACGTGGTGAATTGGCCGATGGGGCGCGTGCTCATGTCGTATTTCGCTTCCAAGTATGTGCGTATCATCACAGGGCTCAAGATACACGACACTACCGCGGGGTTCGTATGCTACCGCAGGAAAGTGCTGGAAACCATCGACCTCGACCAAGTACACTTCAAGGGTTATGCCTTCCAGATAGAGATGAAGTATACGGCCCATGAGCTTGGATTCAAGATAAAGGAAATCTCCGTCATTTTTACAAACCGGGTTCTGGGGAACTCCAAGATGAGCCGAGGAATCTTCGGCGAGGCCGTATTCGGGGTGATACGCCTGAAGATGGGCTCGATAAAGCGGAGGATAAGAAAAATGCGACAGAGGTTGAAAGATACATACCATAATTGTACCCACGATACGGATGAGTTATAGGACACTTATTAAGGACGCCACACTGGTCAATGAAGGGCGCGTATGTCAGGGACATGTCCTCATAGAGGGCGAACACATCGCAGAAGTCGTTTCCCCTGCGGGGAAAGACGAAGAGCCACGGCACTTCTTGGAAAAAGCGGCAACGGAAATGGCCCAAACCGGCAGCGGAAATCTGGAGACCATAGAAGCCAAGGGGTTGTTGCTGCTCCCCGGAGTCATCGACGACCATGTACACTTCCGCGACCCGGGCTTGACCTATAAGGCTGACATCGAGAGCGAGAGCCGGGCGGCGGCGGCGGGCGGGGTCACTTCCTACATGGACATGCCCAACTGCGTGCCGCCCACCGTCACGGAAGAAGCGTTGGAGGCCAAGTTCCGCCGTGCCGGGGAAGCCAGCAGGGTGAACTATTCGTTCTATTTCGGGGCGACCAACGAGAATGCCTCCTCCCTGGAGAAACTTTCTTCGCTTGCCCATCGCCCGTGCGGGGTGAAGCTCTTTATGGGTTCCAGTACGGGAAACATGTTGGTAGACAGGCGCGAATCGCTCGAACGGGTGTTTGCCGGGACAGATATGCTCATCGCGGCGCATTGCGAGGATACGTCCATCGTGGACCGCAATATGGAGTTCTTCCGCCAGCAATATCCCGGCGACGCCGAAAGCGCCGCCCCGGCAGCCCTCCACGCGCGGATACGCAACGAGGAGGCTTGCTATGCCTCGTCGGCACAGGCTGTGGAACTGGCCGAGAAGTACGGTGCCCGCTTGCATGTCCTGCATGTGACGACGGCCCGGGAGCTGTCCCTTTTCTCGAGCCGCCCCTTGGAAGAAAAGAAAATCACGTCCGAGGCCTGCCTGGCGCACCTGTTGTTCAGCATGGAAGACTATGGGAAATTGGGAAACCGCATCAAGTGCAATCCTTCTGTCAAACAGGCTTCCGACCGGGAAGCCTTGCGGAAGGCGTTGAGGGAAGGAAGGATTGACGTGGTGGCCACCGACCATGCGCCCCACCTCCTTTCCGAAAAGGGACAAAGTGTCTTCCGCGCGGTATCGGGCATGCCTATGGTCCAGTTTTCGCTCATCGCCATGTTGGACTTGTGCACGGAAGGGGTATTCGACTATCCTACGGTCGTAGAAAAGATGTGCCATGCCCCTGCCCGTTTGTTCCGCATCGGGAATCGGGGCTACCTGCGCAAAGGATACCAAGCCGACCTCGTTTTGGTAGACCCGGAAGCGGAGTGGACGCTCTGCCGCGGGGACATCTTGGGCAAGTGCGGGTGGTCGCCCTTGGAAGGCCATGCCTTCCACCACCGGGTCGTGGCGACATGGGTGAACGGGCATAAGGCATATGACTGGGGCTGCCCGGTGGAGGACTGCCGGGGACAGGAGCTTTGCTTCTCGGAATAATCCTGTTTTTTCTAATTTGCCATACGACATAAGAAAAGAGATGCTCTATTCCTATCCAGTGCATGAAGTGGTGGAGTACATAAACTGGATTTATTTTTTCCATTCTTGGGGGTTCAGTCCACGCTTTGCCCATGTCGCCCAGATACACGACTGCCCGTCGTGCCGCAACGCCTGGGTCACTTCGTTTCCCGAGGAGAAACGGAAAAAAGCGGAAGAGGCCGCCCGGCTGTATGACGATGCACGCTTTATGCTGATGCGCTTAGGGGAAAACGGGATAACCGTAGAGGGGCTGGCTGAAATATTTTGGGCAAATAGCGAGGGGGATGACCTCGTTTTCCATCTGGCTTCCGGCGGAACAGGGATGGAGGCGGATGATTTCCGCTTCCCCCTGCTGCGCCAGCAACGGCCTTCGGGGCATGAAGAAGCCTGCCTTTGCTTGGCCGATTTCGTGCGGCCTTCCTCTTCCGGACAATGGGACAGGGTGGGGGTTTTTGCCACCACGACCCATGCGGGACGCATGGAAGCGGAGGCATGTGACGTATACTACGGAATGATTGTCCAAACCTTGTGCGACCGCCTTTCGGAGGCAGGGGCGGAGAAAATGCACGAATCCGTCCGAAAGCGGCAATGGGGCTATGCGCCTGATGAGCGGCTGGACATTGCGGGGCTTCATGCGGAGCGCTTCCAAGGCATACGCCCCGCTGTCGGCTACCCCTGCATGCCAGACCAATCTTCGGCTTTCCTCATCGACCGTTTGGCTGGGCTGGGGCGGATCGGAATCCGGCTGACGGAGACGGGCGCCATGAGCCCTTCGGCTTCGACGTGCGGGCTTATGCTGGCCCATCCCCGTGCCCATTACTTCCCGGTAGGCCGCATTTCGGAAGAACAGATGCACGACTATGCCCGCCGGAGAGGTATGGAGGGAGAGGAAATGCGCAAGTTTCTGGCCGGGAACTTGTGATGCTTTTTTTACCCGATACGGGATATTTTCTTCAGTTTCTCCTCGTCGATGATTTTTATCTTGCGCCCGTCGATGGCAATGATGCGCTCGTTTGAGAAATTCGACAAGGTGCGGATAGCGTTGGAGGTCGTCATGTTTGAGAGGTTGGCCAAGTCTTCCCGCGAGAGGTAAATGCTAAGCGTGAACCCGTCTTCCTCCACTCCGTAGGCATCACGCAGAAAGAGGAGCGATTCGGCAAGCCGGCCGCGTATGTGTTTCTGTGTCAGATTGACCGTCCGCTCGTCCGCAATCCCTAAATCTAAGGATAGCTGCCGGATGAAGAACATGGCCAATGCCCCGTTTTTGAGAACAAGTTCCGTGATGATAGGCATCGGTATGAGGCAAACCTTCGAGGGTTCAAACGCGGCGGCTTGGGTCAGGTAGTCTTCGCTTGCCCAATAGGCGCGGTAACCGAAATAACCCACAGGGCGGATGACACGGATAATCTGGCTTCTCCCGCCTACTCCGTCTTTATATATCTTCACTTTCCCAGAAAGCAGGCACATGAGCGAAGTAGGCTTTTCCCCTTCCGTATAAATGATTTCGTTCTTTTTGTACGTAAGGATGGTATAATTGCTGATAAGCAAGTTACGCTCATCTTCGGACAGCAATTCCCATAAATCGGAAATGCTTTCTATAATTTCACTTTGCTCTATCTGCTTTTTTGCCATAACAAAGAGGGTATGTGCCGAAGGAATGTGTTATTCGACACAAAATTACATCATTTCTTTGGATTTCCCCGCATGTTTTCCGCAAAAAAAGGCGGTAAATCCTGACAGCAAGGGATTATGTGCCAATAACATGGTTTCCGGAAGAAAAAAGCCTTGCCGCTTCGGGAAAAAAACTGCAAGGGAAATCCCGGAAAGCGGCAAGGGAAATTGTCGCGCGTTGGGGGGGGCGGGTTATATGCGGGCAGCCTTTATGCTTTGGCTTATTTCATAAAGGTTGGAAGGCGTGGTACGTTTGAGAACAGTTACTCCGATGTCGCGCCCGATCTCCAGATTGTTCTTGCGCAAGCCCAGTTCCAAATCCTTCTCCAGCAGTTGCGGGTGGTTGTTCTCCCGGCTCAAGTGGCATAACCATACGTGGATGAGGGGCACGGCGCATGCGCCGCCGGCATTGAGGCGGGCGGAAAGGGTGCGGGCCAGGTAGTCTATCGTGTCTTGGTTGCTCATGTGCCCGGTGTCGCTCGCGATGCGCTTCTTCAGGTATGCGGGGTAAGACCCCATTTTGAGCATCTCCAGATCGTAGTTTGCTTCGAGTACCAAGTAAGACGTGTGGTCGATGTAGGATTCAGCCTTGGGAGTGATGCACCCCATGTCGGTAAGGAAACAAAAGTTGCCCAAGGGGGACTCTATGAAGTACCCCACGCTCTCCGTGGCATCGTGCGGGATAGGGAAAGCGGTGATCCGGAAACCGGCCAGATGGAAAGGCTTTTCCTTGGAGATGTAGCGCACGTTAGCGGGAGAGAGTCCCTCGTGGATACATTTGTTGCGGTTGATACCTTCGTAGATGGTTTCGGTCGTATAGATTGGGATGAAGTATTTGTTTCCCAACGAGGGTACGAATTTGATGTGGTCGGCATGGTCGTGGGTGACTAATATGCCTTTGATATTTTCAAGCTCGAGCCCGATTTCCCGCAAATTCTTTTTGATGGTCCGGGCTCCGATACCTGCATCGATTAAGATGCCCTCGAGTTCTGTTCCGAGATAGTAGCAGTTGCCGCTGCTACCGCTTGCAAACGATTGGAATCTAACCTTCATTTCTTCTTTTTCTCCTTCTTCTTTCCCCAATTTATGAGCTGCATCCAAGAGTCGAAGTCTTTCCTGACGACTACGCCGATTCCTTGGGTATTGAGGGTTGTCTTTGTGGAATACCGGTCATTCGACTTATTGTATGCACGCAAGCGTATGTCGCCGCTTTTTGTCAACAAGTATTCGATGTCGAAATCGCCTATGAAATTGCTCTGTTGGTTCGTGTACATTGAATTGTCGCGATAGCCGAAATTGCCGTTGATTAGCAACCGGTTGTTCAATAATTGGCCGGAGAGCATGCCTTGGAATTCCATGTCTGTCCACCCCTCTTCGCCCGTACTTCCATTCACGCCGAAGTTCCATTTGTTGCTGTTGATGACTTGGGAAAGCATGTCGTTCAACTGGCCGGATAAGGTGGAAGAAAGCACGGAACTCATGGCGTTGCTGTTGTTTCCTGTCTTGTTTGCGTAGTCCGGCGTATAGAATTTGCCAATACCCAGCAAATAGAGTATTTGCATGTTCATCTGGTCTTCCGTACTGATGAAGTTGCGCACCACGCTTTGCACTTCCTCGTTTTCGTTGGGCAGTTCGATTCCCAGATGGATTTCGGGCGAAGAGATCATCCCCGTTACGTCCATTACGCAATTGACCCGTACACTGGTTTGGTTGGTTTGCAGGACGTTGACGACATCGCTTCCCAAGTCGCGGAGCGAAACCGAGTTTACCGTATAGATAGCTTGTAAGTTACACAAAGCCCGGTAGGGGTTTCCGGAAAAGGTAAGGCTGCTGCCTTCCCGTATGGAGAAATCCTTGCGAATCACTTCTTGGAGGCTGAATTTGTATATGCCTTTATCGATAGTGTATGTGCCGAACATGTTGAAATCGCCTTTGTTGAAATAGTCAATGCGGATATTTCCATTACCCGTGCAACTGATATAGTCGCCGGCTTTGGGGTCTACAACCACGCGTAACTGGGCTTCCGGGTTGATGTCTAACAACAGGTTCAGGCGTACGTCAAGTGGTACTTCTTCTGCCATGCCAGAAAGGATGTATTGCCCTTCGTCTTCGCTAAAAGGGGAGAGTGCATCGCCTTTTGCGCCGCCATTGGAACTGGGGGCGGAAGAAAGGCCTGTGGCAATGGACGGACTGGCATTGTTGCCGAACCTGATGGGGGTGAATCGGATGAAGGTATTATCTTCGGCGATTGTGTTCCCCATCAGTTTATAGCAGAATTCTGTATTTCTGGTGCTGGTCAATGCACCGTTCACGTCGAGGCGCTCGGCATTCCCGGAAAGGTAGGCTGTTCCCCGGGCATAGGCCTTCCCAAAGAATGGCAAGTCGAAGGATTCGGCTTGGTCGACAAGCAGCATGCCTTCGGAATCCAACTGGAGGTTATAGTTAAAGTCCTTGAAGTGTGTGTGGTTGAGTTGGGCGCTTATCCTTCCTTGGTGTCCCTCGCCGTCGGTGATGTGTGCCTGCCGTAAGGTAAAACGTCGGGGGGATATATATACAGAATCATTGATGTGGTATTCCGTCCCCAATACATCGATATGGAAGGTTGCATCTGCCAATCCTTCACCCTCCATTTGCAGGCTTTTGAAACCGCCGAAAAGGCGGAAGTTGCCGGAAGCGTTTCCGCTAAATCCAGAGAAAATCCCTTCCACATAGGGCTGTATGAAAGCGATGTTGCAGTTTTCCGCTTTTATCCTAAGGTCTATATCCTTTCGTTTGGGCCTTATTTGGCCATATATGGCGGTGGTTGTCCCGTCGTTTCCCCTTACAAGCGCGTCGATGGGTATTGAGTCGTGTGTGGCATGGAATCCTCCTTTTATTTCCATGTCTCCCATCGCAGCGTCGTTGAACAGGAAGTTCCTTAACCGTATGTCCGCATCGATGAGCGGTTTGGCCAGCAGGCTTGTTAGTTTAGCCTTTCCGGTAGCTTGCCCATCGAACTCTACGGTGTGGAAATTAACCACGTCGAAGATATAACCCAGCGGCACGTCTTTTAAGTCCAGCAGGAGTGAATCGTCCGGGGAGTTGGAAACAACGCCGGAAGCCTGTATGGATTGGTGTCCGTTTTGCAGGGAGAAACGCTCTATCTGTATGAGTGAATCGACACGGATGGAGGCTTCATTGATTTTCCATGTAGAGTCGCGGACAACAACTTCGGTCGGGTGCAAAAAAATATCCGCATACAGCCGGTTCGAGTCTTGGCGTTTTTTCAGGTTTGCGCTGAGTTCTATTTTCCCGCGATACTCCACTTCATCGTGGTTCTCCCATGAAAAACTCCCGGACAACCGGTCGTCTTTCGCCCTTGCGTCCAAGCCAAGGTTGATGAGCGTCCCGTTTTTCATGAACATGTCGGTGTTGAACTCACAGTTGAGTTCGTCAGGATTGCCATCACAATGCAACGTTATGTTACGGAATCTCGTGTCTTGGTAACGCAGGGAAGGGAAATTTCCTTTGAGTTGGAGGATGCCCGTTGAGTCTTCGAAGAATCCCGAAAGGTAGGAATTCTCGTATATTTCCAGTGGAAGGTTTAGCAATTCGGTGAGCATTTCCGTATCTCGTACATGTACGAAGAAGTTGAAATTGTTTCCTGCCTTCTTCGCGCCGTTCTCTTCCCAGCGGAGCAGGGAAGGGATATAAGGACGCATCATACGCAGAATGCTATTCGGGATGGCTGAATATTCCATGCTTCCTTGCATGTCGGCTTCGATGAAGGGGGAAGAGAAGAGCACCATGCGCCGGGTTTTCCCTTGCTGGGCTTCCAAATGAAGGTAAGGAATTGGGTAGAGCTTCCCTTGTTTGCGGATTAGGACGGAGTCTACGTGCAGATAACCCGCCAAGTCGTTTAGGTCGGAACCGGCACAGTCGGTTTTGGCAACCAAGGAAATTTCCATATCCCTTTGTGCGTCACCGGTCCAATGCAGATGGTACGGGTTCAAGTGGACCACCTCGATTCGTGCTTGGCAATTGATTTTTTCGTTGGAAGCCATGTCTATTCTTGTCCAAGCATTAAAGGTCGCGTTCAAGTCGTCCAACCGGATCCGCGCAGAAGCATCCTGCCCTTTCTGGTAAGAAGCAACAAAAAGCCCCCTTTTGTAGGCATATCCCTTGTATTCGAATGACCTTACTTCCCCGTTGGTCTCCAGTTTTTCCAATTTCCCTTGGTTCAATCCTGCGGTAGCCTGTAGGGAAATGCTGGCTTTGCCAAGCTCTTTTTCGGGAAAGAGCTTGGCAAAATCGATTTCTTCTCCTTCCAGATTGGCGGTAATTTCAACGAGTTTAGAATCCGTGCCTGGAATGGTTGCCCCATTGCGCCTCTCAATTTTTGCATTTAGGAGCAGATTCCCGGCGTTTGTATTGGCGTTTAGTTGCAATCGGGCTTTGTTTGCATCGTTTTCCCAGTCGGTCGTTGCATCGACTTCTTCCAAACCGGATAAGGAGACGGGTATTTTTACCCCATAGGCGGACAATTCTTCCTCCAAGAACTCGATTCCTTCTTGTGTGGCTTTGACCCTTGATAGGGTTCCTTGCGTGTAAAAGCCATCCAACGTTCCTCCTTTTCGTAAAAAAGCCTTCCCTGCAATATCGATAATTGGAGGATATTTTTCTCCGTTCGGGCTTGCATTCCAAATTTGCAGTTGCCTAATGGTCATGCAGTCATTATTCCCTGTCGCGGAAAAGGTGATGTGCGGTGCGAGGCGCGAATTCCGGAATGCGGGGAAAAAGGGAGCCAAATCGTTAAGGACGACCCGCGAAGAGGGCAATAAAGAGAAAGTATAAAGGATTTCCCGGTCGAGACCATCGTCTTCATCTTGTGGTAATGGATAGGTCAAGCGGACAGGGGAAAAAGCCAATGTCGATTGGGATAAACGCAAAAGTAAATCATCGATTTGTGCTTCCCGCTTGTTTGCCTTTATATCGAATTTAAGCCGGGAGAGAACAAAGCCCGATTGTTCGGAGAATCCCATCCGCTTTACGATGAGGTGGAGGGAGTCTTCTGTCAAGTGTTTCAAGGAAACGATAGCCGAGAGGTTCTGAAAAAGCAGATGGGAAGTGGAAAAAGTGTTTTCTTTAGCGGGTGGGGCATCTAATATATCGAAGCTTAAAGTGCCCCGTCTCATGAGGATGGAATTGATGCGTAGGTTGAGGGGAATGGATAATTGGGAATCTTCGTTATCCGATTGTAGCTTTTCCAGCAGAAAAGCGGCATTTAATTTTTCTGATGACGATTGTTTATAAAGGTGCAACTTGATTCCATATAATTGTATGGTACGGATAGAAATTTCCCCCTTGAATAACGGAAGGATATCGAAACTAACAGAAAAACGCGGTATGTCAGCCAATGTTTTCCCCGCTTGGTCTTTCAACGTCATCTTGTCGATGATAATCCGGTTCAACATACCAATGTCTATTTGCCCGATGCTTATGTCCGTCTCCAGCCAATTTTCCAACGATTTCTCGACAAGAACACCCATCCGATGCTGAAAATAAGGAGTATTCAGCATGATGATTGTTCCCAAATACAATGCCACTATTGTGTAAAGGAACGTGATGATTATCCTTTTTAGTAATTTGATAGTGCTTTTCTTTTTTAGTTATTCGGACAAAATTAAGAGATTTGCTTCGGTTGGAAGGTCGATTCTGTTTACTTTTAGCATCTTTTTTGCTTTATGTTTTGTACCTTTGCCTCCATTCTACAGTATTTATTTTTATGGTACATATAAGAAGACGGTGGAAAACCCTACCCGGGTCTCCACTAACGGAATTGGACAAGAAAGTACTATCGTATCAAAATCGAGGATATACCGTGCCTTGGCGGAAAATGGTAAAGACTCCGGAACAAATCGAAGGAATCCGCCGTAGCGGGGTAGTGAACACCGGAATATTAGATATGCTGGAAAAGGAAATCCGTCCGGGCATGTCAACTTTAGAGATTGATCGTTTAGTTTATGAATATACAACCGACCATCACGCGATACCTGCCCCTTTGAATTATGAAGGTTTCCCAAAAAGCGTTTGTACTTCCATAAATAATGTAGTATGCCACGGTATTCCCAATGAACGGGATATCCTTCAAGAGGGGGACATCGTCAATGTTGATGTCAGTACAATCCTCGACGGTTATTTCAGCGATGCTTCACGCATGTTCCTCATAGGATCTGTGGAGGCCGATTGGCAACGCTTGGTGAAAGTAACCCGTGAATGTTTGGCTATTGGCATCGAAAAAGCCCAACCGTGGAATACGTTGGGCGACATAGGGTATGCCATTCAACATCATGCAGAAAGGAATGGTTATTCTGTAGTCCGTGAATTGTGCGGCCACGGGGTAGGCTTAGAATTCCATGAAGAGCCTGACGTGGAACATGTAGGGAAGAAAGGGAAAGGAATGCTGTTGGTCCCGGGAATGGTCTTCACCATCGAGCCGATGATCAACATGGGAAAAAGGAATATCTTCTGCAGTGAAGAAGACGGATGGACTATCTTTACAGCCGATGGGCTTCCTTCCGCCCAATGGGAGCATACGATTGTAATAACAGAAGACGGGAATGAAATCCTTTCCCACTGATACTAAGTGAATCATCCAACATTGCATTTGTTTTTATATGAACGATATTTTCATTCTCGGCATAGAGTCCTCCTGCGATGATACTTCGGCAGCTGTCCTTCGGGGTGAGGAACTCCTTTCGAACGTCACGGCTTCCCAAGCAGTCCATGCGGAGTATGGAGGCGTAGTCCCGGAACTTGCTTCGCGTGCCCATCAACTGAATATCGTACCCGTCGTGCATGCCGCTTTGAAGCGGGCGGGAATCGGGAAAGGACAGCTCAGTGCTATCGCTTTCACACGGGGGCCGGGGTTGATGGGTTCGCTGCTCGTGGGAGTTTCTTTTGCGAAAGGAATGGCTCGTGCCTTGGGTATTCCGTTAATCGACGTCAATCATCTGGAAGGACACGTCATGGCACATTTTATCCGTGAGCCCGGCGTCGCCCCACACCAGCCCCAGTTCCCTTTCCTCTGCCTTCTTGTTTCTGGGGGAAACTCACAAATCATCTTAGTCCATGCATATAACCGGATGGAAATCATAGGCCAAACTATTGATGATGCAGCCGGAGAGGCAATCGACAAGTGCTCGAAAGTGATGGGGCTTGGCTATCCTGGTGGTCCCGTCATAGACCGTCTTGCCCGCCAAGGGGGCAATCCGCACGCTTATTCCTTCGCTCGTCCGCAAGTGCATGGTTACGACTATAGTTTCAGTGGCTTGAAAACATCTTTCCTTTATTTCCTTCGCGACCATGTCAAAGAAAATCCGGCTTTCATCGAAGAGAACAAAAATGATTTGGCGGCCAGTTTGGAATTTGCCGTGGTAGACATCCTCATGTCCAAGCTCCGGAAGGCGGCTTCACAGCTCGGTATCAAACAAGTGGCTGTCGCAGGGGGTGTTTCGGCCAATACGGGTTTACGCAACGCTTTCCATGAACATGCCCAAAAGTACGGATGGGAGGTTTTCGTGCCCAAGTTTAGTTTTACGACAGACAATGCGGCCATGATTGCAATCGATGGCTATTATAAATATTTGGATCGGGACTTTTGCCCGATTTCGGCTCCGGCATATTCCCGGGTAGAGGCCTATTCTAAGAAAAAGTCCCATTGACTATATACCAACCATGCAAGAGGAACAAGACCAGACAGGGCCGCTCAAGGTCATCTTCAGCTACGATGACGGCGTTTTCTTTAGCTTCTTTTACGACGATGTGGCAGCTTGTACCCATCGTGCCCGTGATTACGCCATGAATTATGTTTATTCAGGTGAAATGGTGCTCGATAGCGGTTCGCAACAAATACGGGCGGGAAAGGGGGAATGCGTGTTCATTCCTCGCGACCACCATATCACGATGTACAAAAGACCCTGCGGAGGGGAGCGCTACTGTGGCATCTTTTTAAATTTCAAGCGGGGCTTTTTGCGTGAGATGTTTGCTTCCGGATTCCGAAACCGGATTCCCCATTCGACACCCAAGCTGGACTCGGGCGTGATAAAACTGCCCGAAACGCCCGAGATAACCAGCCTTTTTACTTCAATGTTTCCTTATTTTGACGCGAAAGTAAAGCCGCAGGATGATTTCATGCACCTAAAACTACAAGAAGGTTTACTTGCCCTATTGCATATCGACGAGCGATTTGCCCCTACGCTTTTTGATTTCAATGAACCATGGAAGATTGACATCTTAGAGTTCATGAACGATAACTACATGTATGAGTTTACTTTGGAGGAACTGGCGCATTATACGGGACGGAGTTTGGCCACTTTCAAGCGGGACTTCAAGAAATTAAGCGAACTAACTCCAGAGAAATGGCTGATACGCAAGAGGCTTGAAGTGGCGTATGCCTTGATAAAGGAGGGCAGGCGGAAAGTAGCTGACGTTTATGCGGCAGTGGGATTCAAGAACCCATCTCACTTTTCCACTGCATTCAAGAAGCAATACGGGATTCCTCCGACTGCCGTTTTTACGTAACCTGTATTCCCTACACCTAAATTCTCCCGACCCCGGCCTTACAAAGGCCGGGATCTTTCTTTTCCGGATTCCTTTTTCCATCATTCCACAGGGATGGACTTCTGGAAAAAGGACTTTGAGCCGTACAGAAATGCGACTCCCAATTTTCCCCTTTATCTTTGCCTTCGTAAACCCAAATAGACAGACACATGAAGAAATTAGCCATCGCCTTCCTGGCATACCTATGCTGCGCTGGAAACATGGGAGCAGCAGCCCCCCAACCGGATAACCTCAATCCAGAAGATATGAACCAAGATTTGAAGCTAACACAGGAGTGGGATAAGATTTTCCCCAAAAGCGAGAAGGTCTCCCACAGCAAAGTTACGTTCCGCAACCGCTATGGCATTACGCTTGCAGCCGACCTTTATATCCCTAAGGAAACACCGGAAGGGAAAATGGCCGCTTTGGCTGTCTGCGGCCCGTTTGGCGCGGTCAAGGAACAAGTTTCCGGGCTTTATGCACAGGCGATGGCCGAACGGGAATTCCTCACGATAGCATTCGACCCTTCCTATACGGGCGAGAGTGCCGGCGAGCCGCGTTATGTGGCTTCGCCCGACATTAATACGGAAGACTTCTGCGCGGCAGTCGATTACCTTTCCACACGCGACGACGTAGACCCCGGGTGTATCGGCATCATCGGCATCTGCGGGTGGGGCGGGATGGCACTCAACGCGGCAGCCATAGACACGCGCATCAAGGCGGCCGTGGCTTCCACCATGTACGACATGAGCCGGGTCAATGCCAACGGTTATTTTGATTCGATGGACGCCGACGCCCGTTACGAGTTGCGCCGCCAGCTCAATGCGCAACGCACGGAAGACGCGAAGAAGGGGACGTATGCCTTGGCCGGGGGCGTGGTAGACCCGCTACCCGACGATGCTCCCCAGTTTGTGAAAGACTACTACGACTATTACAAGACAAAACGCGGCTACCACGTGCGTTCGCTCAATTCAAACAATGGTTGGAACAAGACTTCGGCCCTTTCGTTCATCAATATGCCGTTGCTTAGCTACATCGACGAGATACGCAATGCCGTGCTGATCGTCCACGGCGAGAAGGCCCATTCCCGCTACTTCAGTGAAGATGCTTTCAAAAGGTTGAAGGGGGACAACAAGGAGCTGGTGATTATTCCCGGTGCCACGCATGTCGATCTTTACGACGACAAGGCCGGTGTAATCCCTTACGACAAGATAGAGCAGTTCTTCCGTGAGTATTTGAAGTAATTCGACCCGGTCAATCGGCAGGACGGTACTTACCGGCTTTGCCCGGAGGGCAGGCGGCCATGGCACGGCGATGTGCATGGACTGCCTGCCCTTTTTGCCCCTGCACGCCATTTCCTTTGCATCTTTTCAGGAAAAGCCCCCGATGAAACCCGGTAAAGTACAAAAGCTTTTTCCGGGAAGCCCCTATCTTTGCGCCTCAAACAAAGCAGTACGGCATAGATGGATAGCAGCCCTATCAACGAATACCGCTTCACGACATCGGATTTGTCCCCTCTTGTAGATTGGATACGGGGCGAGGGGAAAGTACGGTTATTGGCGAAAAAAGAATATTTTGTGCGGCAGGATACGCCCTCGCCTATGGTTGGCATATTGGAAAAAGGGATATGCCGTTTTTTGCGTACTGACGCGAAAGGCAATGAACACGTGGTCGGTTATGCGTTCTCAGGCAGTTTAATCGGGGAATATACGGCGAATTTGTGCAAGCGGCCTTCTTTGGTTGATATCCAGGCTGCCACGCGCTGCCATTTGCGCTTGGTCCCTTACGCGCAAATGAAGGCATGGATGGATGCCCGGTCGGACGGCGACCGCATCGGGCGCATTATTGCGGAACAAATGTTTGCCATGAGTTACAAACGACTGCTGGACAGTTATTGTTGCACTCCGGAGGAGCGTTACCACGACTTGATGGCTCATTATCCGGAACTCAAGGAGTTGCGTCCGCTCAAGGAAATAGCTTCTTTTATCGGCGTCACCCCGGAAACGGTAAGCATGATTCGCCGGAAAATGCGCGGTGAGCCTAAATCTTGAAATACTTCAAGGAAACCGCTTTTGCTTCGCCTTACCTTTGCGGGCGGAAAGGTATAAGACAAAAGAAAGTATTTCATGGAAAGAGTTTTAATCGTAGGTGCCACTTCTGGCATAGGCCGCGGGATTGCCGAGATGTATGCTTCCCGGCCGGATGTATCTGTTGCCGTTATGGGGCGGAGAGTTGAACTGCTACGGGCTTTGTCGGAGAGGTTTCCAGGCCGTTGTGTGCCGGTGCCTTGTGACCTGTCGGCTCCGGCTGAAGCCTTGGCCGGATCGCTGGATCAGGCTGCGAGGAGCTTGGGCGGAGTAGTCGATTGCGTATTCTTGGCCGCAGGAACGGGAGATTTGAACCCCGATTTGGATTATACGTTGGAACGGAGGGCTTTATCGACCAATGTGATCGGGTGGACTTGTGTGGTGGATTGGGCTCTTGCCTGCTTCAAGCGGCAGGGGCATGGACATTTGGCGGTTATCACTTCGGTGGGAGGCTTGCGCGGACAGGGTGGGGCTGCTGCTTATAGCGCAACCAAAGCTTATCAAATCAATTATGTGGAAGGCATCCGTTGTTGGGCGTTCCATTCTGCGCCTTTTGTGCAGGTAACGGAAATCCGTCCCGGCTTTGTCAATACGGATATGGCCAAAGAGGAGGGGCTCTTTTGGGTCGTTCCCTTGGAGAAAGCGTGCAAGCAGATTATGGTCGGATTGGATAAAAAGAAAGACTTGGTATATGTGTCCAAGCGTTGGCGCTGGGTGGCAGCGTTGTGGAAACGGTTACCGTTGGGGGTGTTGTTGCGTATGCGAATCAAATGACGGACGCGGTAAAAGTCGCAATGACAAGCAGCTTCTGCATCTTTCCCTATCGGGTTTGCTTCTCAAAGAGTAAGGCAAACCCGATATTTTTGAACAATGTATTCCAGATGCACATAAGGGAACGGAATGGGGGAAGGCGGCTGCCCTTTAGCGGGTTATGTCGAAAAGATAAGTTGCTTTGATGACGATGTTGCGGTGTGCGGAACGTTCGAACTCTGCCGTCGCCCCGTTGTTGAAAATGTCACCCAGCCCGAGGTAATAACGCCCTTCGACGATGAAACTCCCGAAGCGCCGCGTGTGCCACTCGAAACCTGCCCCGGCCGTAATCCCGTAGTCGAAACGGTGGTCTATGTCGAGCGTGGCGGCTTTTTCACCGTTGGAATAGTTGGCAAAAGAAGAGTTCTGTATGTAGTCGTCGGTCATATTGACAGATTCTCCGAGGAGGATTCCGATTTGGGGGCCTGCGTGGATGAAACCTTGGAAGCCGTAGTCCCATCCGAAAGCCATGTGTGCCAAGAAAGGAACCTCCAAGTAGTTGAGTGAGCGGGTGCAGGAGCGGGTCTCACCTTCGTCTTGGGCAGTGACCCATCCGTATTGGGTATAATTGACTTCCACTTGCGCGCCGCAAATCATGGAGAAGTATTTTTCAGAGATATAACGTGCCGTAAACCCGAATACGGTGCCCTGCTTGGTAGCTTGGCGAAAAGAAGGGATAAAGCTGACGGAGGACAAGTTGGCTCCCCCGTTGATTCCTATGGAAAGGTTGTTACGCTGTTCCCCGATTTGTGCATGAAGCGGCGCATGGCAAAACAGGGCGATGGCAAACAGGAGGAACAGGACATGGACACAGGAGGAGCGCAAGGAAGAATTCATTGGATTTCGGTTTTGATGATTTCCATCTCTGGCGAGTAATTGATAAAATAGACGCTGCGGTTGATATACCCGCCGTCTTGTGTCCCGATCGGTACAAATTGGAAGCTGTTTTGCAGCGTGGAGATTTCCGGTTTGCCTTCGGGAAGCAGGAAATGGAGCGCGATGTCGTAGCCCAACATGGCGAACGATGGATATCCACCGGCGGGATTACGCCCGAACCAATGCTGGAACTTGCCGGTGAAGCGGCGTGCGGAGGGGAAATCGGCATGCGTGTAGAACGCACTGTAAATATAAGTGTCAAGTTGGTGGAAGCGCAGGAGAAACTGCCCGGCATAGGTCTGCCATTCGGGGTAGCCGAAGAGTTGTATGTTGCGCTTGGGGTTGTCCTTCAACAGGGTAGTGAGCACGGGCATCCACTCTTCGAGAATGGCCCGGGAGCCGCCTACCGGGAAGAACAAGTTGGCTTTCTTGCGCTTGAGCCGCCGGGCAAGTTGGTACGAGGTGGTACCGGGGGGGATGGTTTCGTATGAGACCCCTTTTTCTTCGAAGTAGCCCTTGAAGTCTTTTATCAGTTGCCTTTTGTCGTCTTTGTCTTGTTTCGTGTCGAGGAAGAGCACATGTACGTCGGTAAAGTACAGCTCGAAACGTTCCAAGACGGAAGGGTAGAGATAAGGTTGGGGGGTGTTTACCATGTAGAGGTAGGGGTTGTTCTGCACGAAGTAATCGTTGGAACTGAACGGGAGCACCATTTTGATGTGGTTGGCGCGGGAGAAATCGGAAATCTGCTTGATATGCCCCCAGTGGTAGCCCCCGACAATCAGGTCGGATTGCTTGAGTTCGGGCTTGTCGAGCAGTTCTTTCAGTGAAGAGCCTTCGCCTCCGGTGTCATACACATTGAGGTGCACGGAATAACCCCGTTGTTTGAGGGTGTCGATACCCAGCAGAAAACCTTCGTAGAAATCCAACATCCGGCTTGCCTCGGGCAGGCTTGTGTCCAAGCCGAAGGGCAAAAGCAGGCTTACCCGCAGCGGTTTCTCCGGGCTGACCTCTACGGGGGCGGATTGTCCGGAGGGGGTGGGGATGAGGATTTCTTTGCCTATCGGGAAATTGTGGTCGCTCAGGCCGGGATTTGCCTGGCAAATGGCGTTAGCACTGACGTGGTATATCTGGGTAAGGCGGAAGAGGGTTTCCCCCTTCTTTATGACATGTGTGCGGCCAGTGCCGCCGCTTTCGCCCGAAAGTGCCTGCGGTTGTTGGGAATGGAGCAGCGTCGAAAATCCGAAAGTCGCAAGGCTTATGCAGAAGAAGCGCCGGAAAGAGCGAAAAGAGATTTCCATGTTCGGTGTAAAAATAGCTATTGAAATTCGTTGGCAAAGGTATAAAAAATACTTCTTTTCATCTATAATTCCCGAGGAAACACTACTTTTGCATGCTGCTATGAAGATGCTTTTTTTAGTTTGCTTCGGATTCCTTCCGGCGTTGCTCTTGGACGCCCAGACTTATGATGCGACTCCCACCGCGCATATCACGTTGGATAATGGCCAAAGTGTGGACACTTTGTTGGAGGCGGGTTCGGTTTTCTCGGGAAGGGCACCACTGGAAGTGGAGTTCGATGCCGGGGTTACGATTGAGAATGACCGCTTGCATTACGACTGGGAGTTTGCCGACAATGCGGATTTCTCCAGCCCCGACCGGGCGTATTCCGAATCTTTTTCCCGCCGCATCGAACAGATGGGGACGTATTACATACGCTTGACGCTAACCGACCTTGACACGGATTCATCAACGGTCTACCCGGAATTCCAAATCTCCCTTTCAGAATCAAGCCTTTCCGTACCGAATACGTTTACGCCAAACGGCGACGGGGTACACGACGTGCTGAAGGTAAGCTATGAGTCGCTCATCAGTTTCCAAGCGGCCGTGTTCAACCGATGGGGGAAGAAGGTCTATTCGTGGGATAATCCCGATGAAGGATGGGATGGGCGCGGATGCGCGACGGGAGTTTATTTCATTGTGGTGAAAGCCACGGGAGGCGACGGACAGGAATATGTGGTGAAACAAGCGGTCAATCTACTGCGATGAAGAAGCCCGATGCCCGTCATTTTAAAAGTAGGGATGAAAATGGAGGGAAAAGATTTTCAGGATAGTACCATAGGACAGCAACAGGAGGAGCCGGGCGAGATAGAAATATTGGGCGCCCGGATGCATAACCTGAAAAATATTGATGTGTCCATTCCCCGTGACACATTGACCGTCGTGACCGGATTGAGCGGCAGCGGAAAGTCTTCGCTGGCGTTCGATACGATTTACGCCGAAGGGCAGCGCCGCTATATTGAGACTTTCTCGGCTTATGCCCGCAACTTCTTGGGAAACGTGGAACGTCCGGACGTGGATAGCATCAGCGGTTTGAGCCCGGTAATTTCCATTGACCAGAAAACCACTAACCGCAACCCGCGTTCCACGGTAGGGACGATAACGGAAGTGTACGACTATTTGCGCCTGCTCTATGCCCGGGCCGGGGAGGCTTATTCCTACCTTTCGGGGGAGCGCATGGTGAAATATACGGAAGAGCAAATCGTCGAATTGCTACTTGACAATTATCCGGGAAAACGGGTTTGCCTTTTGGCCGCGTTGGTGGTCAACCGCAAAGGGCATTACAAGGAACTTTTCGAGCAAGTACTCCGCAAAGGCTACCTCAATGTCCGTGTAGACGGGGAATTGTGCGAGGCAAAGCCCGGAATGAAGCTGGATCGCTATAAGAATCACACGATTGAAGTCGTAATTGACAAGTTCAAAATAGGCGACGTAGACAGGCAACGTGTGCAGTCGGCCGTCGCAACGGCCTTGAAGATGGGGCACGGCATGTTATCGGCAATGGATTATGAGACGAAAGAGGTACGGCATTACAGCAAGATGCTGATGTGCCCGGTTACAGGTCTTTCCTACCGTGACCCGGCGCCGCACAACTTTTCTTTCAATTCCCCACAAGGTGCCTGCCCGCGCTGCAAGGGGTTGGGCATAGTGAGCAAGATTGATATTGACAAAGTAGTGCCTGACCGCTCCCTTTCCATACGCGCAGGAGGAATCGCTCCTTTAGGAAAGTTCAAGAGCAGCTTGATATTTTGGCAGATAGAATCCATATTGAAAGCCTATGACGCCACGCTTGACACACCGGTCGGCAAACTTCCGGAAGAGGCCATACAGACAATCCTGTACGGGACGACGGAGCGGGTGAAAGTAAACGTCGAGCATATTGGCATGTCCGGCGACTATTTTACGGATTACGAAGGGGTAGTCAAATATATACACGGAGTGCAGGAAGCAAATCCCTCGAAGATGGCACAGAAATGGGTGGAGCAGTTTGCCCAAACTGCCGTTTGCCCCGAATGCGGCGGCGCACGCCTAAACCAAGAAGCGCTCCATTTCCGTATTGACGGGAAGAACATCTACGAACTTTCCACAATGGACGTGTCCGACCTCTACGCGTGGCTTGATGGGATAGAAGACCGGATGGATGAGCGGCAGAGGCGCATTGCGGCAGAAATACTGAAGGAAATACGTGCGCGCTTGAAGTTCCAACTGGACGTAGGGCTGGATTACCTGTCTTTGAACCGTTCCACTGCCTCGCTCTCCGGGGGAGAGAGCCAGCGCATACGTTTGGCTACGCAGATGGGCTCGCAGTTGGTCAATGTTCTCTACATATTGGATGAACCGAGCATTGGACTCCACCAGCGCGACAACCGCCGTCTGATCCATTCCCTCCAGGCCTTGCGCGATGCAGGTAATTCGGTGATAGTCGTGGAGCATGATAAAGACATGATGCTCGCTGCCGATTACATTATAGACATGGGGCCGAAGGCCGGCCGGCTTGGCGGCGAAGTGGTATTTGCGGGGACACCCCAAGAGATGCTTGCCCAAGACAAGACGCTTACGGCCGGTTATTTGAATGGTCGCCTTTCCATACCTGTTCCTCCAGAGCGACGGAAAGGGAACGGAAAAGAACTGCTGCTGCGCGGGGCCCGGGGGAACAACCTGAAGAATGTGGACGTGCGTTTTCCGTTAGGTTGCCTGATTTGCGTGACGGGCGTGTCAGGGAGCGGGAAATCGACGCTTGTCAACGATACATTGCAACCCATACTTTCCCAGAAATTCTACCGTTCGCTCACCGACCCGTTGCCCTATGACAAACTGGAAGGGATAGAGCATATAGACAAGGTGGTGTGTGTCGACCAGTCCCCGCTGGGACGCACTCCACGTTCCAATCCGGCCACTTATTGTGGCGTTTTCTCGGATATCCGGAGTTTGTTTGTCGAACTTCCGGAAGCCAAGATGCGCGGCTACAAGCCCGGGCGGTTCTCGTTCAATGTTTCGGGTGGACGCTGCGAGGCATGTTCGGGCAATGGATACAAAACGATAGAAATGAATTTCCTTCCGGACGTGTACGTTCCCTGCGAAGTCTGCCACGGTAAACGTTACAACCGGGAGACGCTGGAAGTGCGTTACCGTGGGAAGTCCATAGCGGACGTGTTGGACATGACCATCAACCTTGCTGTGGACTTTTTCGAGAACGTCCCTCAAATCTTGAACAAAATCAAAGTCCTGCAAGAAGTCGGCCTCGGTTACATCCGGCTTGGTCAGTCTTCCACCACCCTCTCCGGGGGCGAAAGCCAACGGGTGAAGCTGGCTACCGAATTGGCCAAGCGGGACACCGGGAAGACGCTCTACATATTGGACGAGCCCACGACGGGATTGCACTTCGAGGACATACGGGTTTTGATGAATGTTTTGAACCGTTTGGTAGACAAGGGCAATACGGTGCTCGTCATCGAGCATAATCTCGACGTGATCAAGCAGGCCGATTATATCATAGATATGGGGCCTGATGGCGGGAAAGACGGTGGGCAGCTGCTTGTGTGCGGCACGCCGGAGGAAGTGGCCCGCAGCGGGGTAGGATACACTTCCATCTATCTGAAAGAAGAGTTGCAACTTGTGCAGGAAAGTGCCTCGGCAACCGACAAAAACATAAGAGCAAAGCAAGGAAATGGCGAAAACGATTAAGACAAACGCCGCGCGCCTGCTGGACAAGGCCAAGGTGGCATACGAATTGGTTTCCTACGAGGTGGATGAGAACGACTTGAGCGCGTCCCATGTGGCCGCCTCCTTGGGTGAGGACATCGGGCAGGTATTCAAGACATTGGTATTGCGCGGTGACAAGACGGGGCATTTCGTGTGCGTCGTACCCGGCGCACGCGAGGTAAACCTGAAGATGGCAGCCAAGGCATCGGGCAATAAGAATTGCGAGATGATCCATCTCAAAGAATTGCTTCCCCTCACGGGTTATGTCCGGGGCGGATGCAGCCCGATCGGGATGAAAAAGGCTTTTCCTACTTATATCCATGACAGTTGCATGGATTACCCTTCCATCTATGTGAGTGCCGGGCAACGGGGATTGCAACTGAAGATTGCGCCGGCGGACTTGGTAGCGCAAGCTCGAGCCACGGTCTGCAAACTTTGTCCCGATGAAATCCTTGGGCAATCACAAGAAACCCTTTGAAACCTTTCAATGAAAAGACAACGAACTTCAAAAAACAAAAAAGCAAAAAAATGAAACACATGAGAAAGACAGCAATCATGGCGCTCGCCCTCCTTATGACAGCGGGGGCGACGGCAACCGCCACAGAAAAGAAACGTGAAAAGAAAAAAGGCAAAAAAGAAATTCCTATGGAGGTTTTGACCCCGGCCAGCAAAGAAATTGCAACACGTGCTGACTCGGTTTCCTACGTGATGGGCGTCGTGCAAACCAACGGGCTGAAGAACTACGTGATACAAAACATGAATGTCGATACGGCTTTCTACAATGAGTTCATCCGCGGGTTGCGTGAAGGCGTGATCGAGAAGACACCCCAAGAGAAGGCCTACTTGGCCGGACAGCAAATCGCCGCACAACTCACCGGACAAATCTTTCCTGCGGTGAACAACAACATCTACAAAGACGGTGATTCCCTCCATACCTTAGACCGAACCCTCTTCATCGAAGGATTCATCTCTTCCGCCAACGGCGACAGCTTGCGTATTCCTGGTGAACTTTCCGAACTGACGACTTACCTCGACCAAAGTGCCACTGCCCTAAAGGCGGCCTATACTATGGAAAAATATGGAGCCAACAAGAAGGCCGGAGAAGACTTCTTGGAAGCAAACAAGGCAAAAGACAGTGTGCAAGTTACAGCCAGCGGCCTGCAATACAAGATATTGGTGGAGGGAACGGGCGAAGTGCCCAAAGCGACGGACAAAGTGAAAGTAAACTACCGCGGGACACTCATCGATGGTACCGAGTTCGACAGTTCCTACAACCGGAAAGAGCCCCTTTCTTTTCGTGCCAACCAAGTAATCAAAGGCTGGACGGAAGCCCTCACCATGATGCCTGTCGGCTCGAAGTGGATGCTTTACATTCCTCAGGAACTTGGCTATGGCGAACGTGAGACCGGCTCCATTCCGCCCTATTCGACACTTATTTTCGAAGTCGAATTGGTGGATATCGAGAAACCCGGAACACCCTCTGGCCAAATAACTCTGTCAACCACCGACGTGAAACAATAACCCACCAAAACAAGCGATAGTCATGTTCACCCACAAACTCAAAGGAAAAGTTTACTATGTAGGAGTCAATGACCGGAAGACGCACCGTTTCGAAGGCATGTGGCCTTTGCCCCACGGGGTTTCCTATAACTCCTACCTCATAGCCGATGAGTCGGTTACGCTTGTCGATACTGTCGATATCGCTTACTGTGGCGTTTTCCTCGCAAAAATACACGATATCATAGGAGACCGCCCTATTGACTATTTGGTCATCAACCATATGGAACCCGACCATTCCGGTTCTATTTCCGTGTTGAAACAGAAGTATCCCGACATGGTGATAGTGGGCAACAAGCAGACTGCCGGCATGCTCGAAGGCTTCCATGGCTTGGACTGTGGGCAGAACTACATCGTAAAAGACGGCGACTTCCTGCTTACCGGACACCATAAACTACGCTTTTTCCTCACTCCCATGGTGCATTGGCCCGAGACAATGATGACGTTCGACGAAACTGAGGGCATCCTCTTTTCCGGTGATGGCTTCGGCTGTTTCGGCGCTCTCAACGGTGGTATTGTAGATGGATCGATGAACGTCGATTCCTATTGGGACGAGATGGTACGCTACTACTCCAACATTGTGGGCAAATACGGAAGCCCCGTACAGAAAGCCTTGGCCAAGCTCTCGGGGCTTCCCGTCCAGATGGTCTGTTCTACCCACGGCCCCGTCTGGACGGGCAGTCGCATTCAGCGCGTCGTGGAGCTCTACAACCGGATGAGCCGCTATGAGACGAGTCCCGGTGTTGTCATAGCTTATGCTACAATGTACGGGCATACCGAACAGCTTGCCGAACAGCTCGCCTCCGGACTTAACGCCGCAGGGATAAAGAACGTAATCATGCACTGCCTCAACACGACAGATGCTTCCTATGTCCTGCGCGACATCTTCCGCTACCGTGGTCTTCTTATCGGTGGCCCTACCTACAGCGGACAGCTTTATCCCGAGGTGGAGTCGCTGCTTTCGAAGATTTCCGTACGTGAGGTGAAGAACCACGTCATTGGTTGCTTCGGTTCGTTCACATGGGCCGGTATGGCCGTCAAGCGCACGCAGGCATGGGGTGAAACGCTCCGGCAGAACGATTTCCTGCCACAAGCCGTAGAGCTCAAGCAAGGATGTATCGAAGAGACTCTGGACGCTTGCCGGGAATTGGCTCAAGCCATGGCCATCCGCATCGGGACAGAGGATGCGAAAGCGGGATAAAAATCAAGAAAATGGGGACGGGAGTACATATTATACTCCGTGTCCTGCCCTAACAAGGAAATGAACAGGGGTATGCCTAAGGCATACCCCTGTTCTGATATTAGTGTGAATTCGATATAAATCAAAATATATTCAATCGCCGGTCTTTAACAAAAGACACATCAGTGGTGAGCATCTTCTCGAAAAAGCAGATGCAACCATGGCAAAGAGGAAATTGGCAATGAAGTTGTTGGAAGAGCGGTGGCTAGAATGTTCTATCTGGACGCTATTCTTCAGGTAAGCATCTAATACTGATATACTACGGATCGTTGTATTTTCAATCTAACTTTCCGTTGTACGTCGGGCAATCTTCGAAACCCATTCGTAAATGGTAGGTATTTTGTAATGTTCCAAGTGTCGTTTTAAATGACGAATCAACATGTCCCGTTGAAAATTCCCTTTCTCATCCACAACGTAGACCAAGTTCAAAACACTCCCCATGACGAAGCGGTTGTCGGTGAACTACAACCCTCCTTTCAGCATCCTCTCGCTGACAACCTTAATGGGGAAGCCGTACAGCTCGCCGATGTGCCTATACCGTCCACCTCATCGCGGTACTCCTAACTATCTCCTGCAACTTTCTGCCGATGGCCTTCGTGTCGGTTGTGTCCAGACCATCAAACTATCCATTTATCTCCATTGATTTTCTACTGCCCCTAATAAACATCTGGCACGAAAAAAGGAGCTACTGCAAAAGTAGCTCCCCGATAATCCAAACAGAGCGGCAAACGAGGCTCGAACTCGCGACCCCCAGCTTGGGAAGCTAGTGCTCTACCAACTGAGCTATTGCCGCATTTTTTTGATTCAAATAAACTGCTCTTCTTTCTCAATGAAATCCTGAGAAGTTAGGAAAAGCACGTCGCGGAGAGAATAGGATTCGAACCTACGATACCTTTTTGGGGTATACACGCTTTCCAGGCGTGCCTCTTCAACCACTCGAGCACCTCTCCTTGTTGAATCACGGTGCAAAGGTAGGACTTTTCTGCGAATCGGCAAACATTATAGCTCTTTTTTGTCGCGAAATTATTATCTACAATTTTTTATTTACTCTATGACGCCATAAATTCAATGCGTTATACGTGGTCATTTGCGCAACAGAAGATAAAGGTACTCCATATATTTCTGCAACTTTTTGTGCCGTATAAGTCAAGTAGCAGCTCTCGTTACGCTTTCCACGCATAGGTACTGGTGGCAAATATGGGCAGTCTGTTTCTAATACGATCCGCTCTAATGGCACCTTTTCCTTTAGTACAGAAGGAAGGCTGCTTTTATTATAGGTAACGACTCCGCCTATTCCGAAGTAAAAATTGGATAACGAAAGTATTTTTTCAGCTTCCTCCTCTGTACCCTCGAAGCAATGGAAAATACCTCGCAGTGTTTCATCTATCTCTTGGGAGACAATTTGGAAAGTCTCCGGAAAGGCTTTTCGACAATGGATGGATATTGGCAGAGAAAACTCCTTTGCCCAGTGTATCTGTCTCCGGAAAGCATCCATTTGTTCTTCTTTAAATGAATCGTTCCAATAAAGATCAATCCCTATCTCGCCGATGCCCGCATAAAATGGTTCTGAAGCCTCTTCTTTGGAGTTTCCCTTTTGTAGGCATCGGTATAAAAAATCCAGCTCTTCCAAGTAATTTCCTGCCACTGATGTCGGGTGCAACCCTATCAGGGGGGATACATATCCACGGAAGGCTGTAACCATATCAAGCACACGGGGTAGGGAAGCGGAGTCGATATTGGGCAGATAAAGATGGGACAAGCCGGCAGCCTTTGCGCGGGACACGGCCATGTCCCGGTCTTCGTCGAATTCTTCCAAGAACAAATGGCAATGTGTATCTATCCACTCCAATTCTTCTGTCTTTGAAATCTCCATTAAATCTATGCGTTATTTGTTGCGGTTGAGCATTTTTTCGGCCAATGTGCACAAATTCTTTTTCCGCTCTTCCGGGAGAGAAACCTTATGCAGGCACTCGATGCCGACCCGGTAGTAATCGTTTATTTTTTCTTGGGCCAGTTCTCCTACACGGGTATCGTCGTAGATAGCCGTCACGGCAGCGATTTTTTCCTCGGCCAGGAAATCAATCCGGTTCAACCATCCACGCAGTTGCAGCCGGCGGTTTTCATCGGCTAATTCCAAACACTTGATAAGCATCCAAGTCTTTTTGTTGCATAAAATATCCCCCCCTATCTTTTTTCCAAAGGTTTCCGGATTGCCATATACATCAAGGTAATCGTCTTGGAGTTGGAAAGCCATTCCGATATGGATTCCAAAGTCGTACATCAGCTGCGCGTCCTGTTCTTCCGCACCGCCATATTCAGCCCCAATGCGTAAGGCTGCGGCCAAAAGGGCGGAAGTCTTCAAGCGGATCATGCGTAAGTACTCAGCCTCGGTAACGTTGTTCAATGTCTCGAAGTCAATGTCCAGTTGCTGCCCTTCGCAAACCTCCAATGCCGCTTGTGAGAATGTGCGCAGCATGGCGTCGGATCGCCCGCTTTCTACTTTCATGAAGCTGCGATAAGCCAAAATCAACATCGCGTCGCCAGAAAGAATGGCTGTGTTTTCGTTCCACTTCTTGTGGACGGTGAGCATGCCCCTGCGGCGATCCGCCTTGTCCATCAGGTCATCGTGCAGGAGGGTGAAGTTATGGTAAATCTCCAATCCTGCGGCTGCGGGAAACAATCCGTCAACATCTTCTTTCCAGAGGTTAGCCCCCATCAGCATGAGTAGCGGGCGTATCCGTTTCCCTCCTATCCCCAATACATACGAAATAGGCTCATATAATCCTTTCGGTTCTTTAGGGTAGTCCAAAGATGTGATATAGTTATCCAAACGTTGGATGAGGGTTTCTGTGGTTTCCATAGCGTCATTTACAAAATAGAGTGAAACTGGGTTCAAAAGTACGATTTAATCAATCGTCCAAGCAGGCATTTAGTTTTTTTTAGACTGCCCTATATCCTAAAATGCCTTTTTTCACGTTCTATATCCATATTGTAATTCCGCAGCAATGAGAACTGTTCTCTATATCTTTCTGCTCCTCTTTGTCGGGACTAACCCTGTTCGTTCGCAAGCGTCGGGCGAGCGCAGTTACTCTTTTTTAGATTTGCCTGTCTCGGCCCATGCTGCGGCGTTGGGCGGGGACAATATCTCAAAAATCGAAGACGACCTGACTTTGGCCATCCATAATCCGGCATTGCTTTCAAGCGTGAGCAACCATGTCCTTTCCTTGGGATACATGAATTATATGGAAGGGATTAATTCTTTCCATGCTGCCTATTCGCAGTTTGCGGGTGAACGGGGGACGTGGGGGGCTTCCATACAGTATTTGGATTATGGGACTTTCTCACGTCGTGACGAGCAAGACCAAGATTTGGGGACTTTCCGTGCCAAGGACTTCAACATCATGGGGATGTATGCCTACAATCTGACCGATTATTGGAGTGGCGGCGTGGCCGCAAAGATCATTTATTGTGCCTATGACAGCTATTCTTCCGTTGCCCTTGCAGCCGATTTGGCTCTTAATTATTATAATGCGGAATGGGATTTTTCCTTTTCGGCAGTGGCCCGTAATTTGGGAGGCGAGGTTAAATCGTTTGAAGATGTGACAGAAAAGTTGCCGGTCAATCTTATGTTGGGAGCCACGAAACGCTTTTCCCATGCCCCGATCGCCCTCCATTTGACGCTCACCCGCTTGCAGGATTGGGATGAATCCTTTGCGCATCACATCAGTTTGGGCGCGGATATTTATCTGATCCGCAATTTCTACGTGGCAGGGGGATACAATTTCCGTAAATCCGACGAGTTGGCCGTAAACGATTCAAGCCATGGCGCCGGTTTAAGTTTTGGGGCAGGTTGCCACATCAAGAAGTTTAAGATTGATGCCGCCTATGGGAAATACCATGTAGCGGGCGGGTCGCTCTTGATGAATTTTGCATACGCTTTCTAACAAGGCTTTACACATATTTGTTTTATGCGAGAGGATAAAATCATTGTTGCCATCGACGGACACTCTTCGTGTGGGAAAAGTACGATGGCCAAGAGTTTGGCACGCAAGATAGGGTATATCTATATCGATACCGGTGCCATGTACCGCGCTGTAACGCTGTGGGCGATGGAACAGGGTCTTTTCGACGGGGAAAAACTGGATGAAAGGACTTTGTGCAGACGGCTTCCGCAAATCCGGGTCTCCTTTTCTTTGGATATGGAAACAGGCCTTCCCCGTACTTTGCTTGACGGGGACGATGTGGAAGGACGTATCCGTTTGCTCGACGTTTCTTCTCGCGTGAGCCGCGTGGCTTCGCTTGCGTTTGTCCGCGAAGCCATGGTGGCCCAGCAGCAGAAAATGGGCGAACAGCGGGGAATCGTCATGGACGGGCGCGACATCGGGACGGTAGTTTTCCCTTCTGCCGAATTGAAGATTTTTGTAACCGCCGCTCCCGAAGTCCGGGCCCGCCGCCGTTATGACGAGCTGGTGGCCAAGGGGCAGGAGGCGAGTTATGAGGAAATCCTGAAAAACGTGCAGGAGCGTGATTTCCTCGACACCCATCGTGCAGTTTCCCCTTTGCGGAAGGCGCCCGACGCCCTCTTGCTCGACAACAGCCGGATGAGTATTCCCGAACAAGAGGAATGGCTTCTGGACCGGTTTCACGAAGCAATCCAAAAACGAAGTTAAGGCACATGTGCAGGGAAGCCTTTCGGGATTTCCCGGATAAAGCAGTTATGGTAAAAATAGAAATAGACGAAGGTTCCGGTTTTTGCTTTGGCGTGGTCACTGCCATCCGCAAGGCCGAAGAAGAACTCAGGTCGGGGAAAACGCTCTATTGCCTGGGCGACATCGTACACAACAGCAGGGAAGTCGAACGCCTCAGCCATTTGGGGTTGAAAACCATTGACCACAAGCAACTTTCCGCCCTGCATGACACCAAAGTCCTGCTCCGGGCCCACGGCGAACCGCCCTCTACCTACCAATTGGCCCGGGAAAACACGTTGGAAATAATCGACGCCACGTGCCCTGTCGTGCTACAACTCCAGAAGAGAATAAAGGCCGAATACGAATCACCCGCCGGTTCTTCGCGGCAAATCGTCATTTTCGGGAAGAACGGGCATGCCGAAGTCTTAGGACTCGTAGGGCAGACGAACGGGGAGGCCATCGTCATCGAAAGCCTCGAAGAGGCGATGAAGCTCGACTTTACGCGCGACATAGTATTGTACTCGCAGACCACCAAGTCTGTCCCCGAGTTCCAAGAGATAGAACATTACATACAGGCCCACATGGCCGGTGGAGCCCGCTTCCGGGCTTATAACACGATTTGCCGGCAGGTGTCGCACCGCATCGACAGCATACGGCGTTTTGCATTGTCGCACGACTTGATTTTTTTTGTGAGCGGGAAGAAAAGTTCCAACGGGAAAGTACTTTTCCACGAATGCCTGCAGGTGAACCCGAGGTCATACCAGATTGACAGCGTCGATGACATCTCTTCCAACCTGTTGGAAGGGGCGTCTTCCATAGGAGTCTGCGGGGCGACCTCTACGCCTAAATGGCTGATGGAGGAAATACGTGCCTACATCGAAGCTACCCTGCGGGCGGAGAACGACAAGGATGAAATGCATAAATAATTAAACACAACTATGAAAATTGGAGATACAGTGCGCTTCCTCAATGAAACGGGAGGCGGAAAAGTGACCGGCTTCATCGGGAAAGATATGGTTACAGTCGAGGATTCCAACAGGTTCGAGATACCCGTATTGAAGCGGGAATGCGTGATTATCGAAACAGACGAATATAATATCCCGAAGCAAGTTGCCCCCAAGGGGAAAACGGCTCCTACGCCGGCGGCTATTCCTACCCGGGAAAACGGGCAGGGCGAGGAGGAACGGCCAGTAACGTTCCGCGAGCCGGAACGGAAGGGAGGGAACGTGTTGAACGTATTCCTTGCCTATGTGCCCATCGACTCGCGGCGCATGACAGAAACGCCCTTCGAGGCATATCTCGTAAACGACAGCAATTATACGCTATTCTTCTGTTACTTGGCCGCGGAGGGGCATGCTTGGCAGACAAGATACCAAGGTTTTGCCGAACCGAACACGAAGATTTTCCTTGAAGAGTTCGACAAATCAGCATTAAATGGCATGGAACGCGTGGCCGTGCAGTTCGTGGCCTACAAGCCCGGCAAGGCCTTCTTGCTGAAGCCTGCCGTACAGGTCGAGGTGCGCATCGACACGGTGAAGTTCTACAAGCTCCATACGTTCCAACCGTCCGACTTCTTTGAAGAGCCTGCCTTGCTTTACGACATTGTGCGCGACGATGTGCCGGCGCGGCAGGTGTATGTCGATGCCGATGCCTTGCAGCAAGCCCTTTCCGGGAAGCGTTCAGCCGATGCGCCCCGCCCGTCGAAGCCTGCTCCCCACTCCGGGAAATCGAAAAAGGATAAGGGGAAAGATATCGTGGAGGTAGACTTGCATATCCATGAGCTGCTCGACTCGACACAAGGCATGGAGGCTAAGGACATCTTGGAGTACCAGTTGAAAGTATTCCACGATACGATGGAGCAATATAAAGGCAAGAAAGGGCAAAAACTGGTGTTCATCCACGGGAAAGGCGACGGCGTATTGCGCCGTCGCCTGCTTGACGAGTTGCGCCACAGTTATAAGGCGTGCCAGGCACAGGATGCCTCGTTCCAGGAATACGGCTTCGGCGCCACGATGGTTATCGTGCATTGATTCCGGCCTCCGCACCGCCTTGGGCCGGGGAAGCCTTGGGGTGTCGGTACAAAAGCCCCGCACCTTTTCAGAAAAAGTACAGCCACTTTTACTTGGAAGGTGCGGGGCTTTTATGTCAAAATGGCAAGCCTAATTGTATCGCACGGCCTGCAAGTAGTTGGCGTCCCAATAGCCTTCCCCAAGCGAGGACACGCATACGCCGCGCGAGGAAGAGGCATGGGCGAAATATCCGTCCTTGAGGTAAATGCCCACATGGGTAGGGGTTTTCTTCGGACGCCCGGAGGAAAAGAATACAAGGTCGCCCTCCCGGAGCTTCCGCCGTGGTATGCGCCGCCCGGAGCGCGCCATCTGTTCGCGGGTTGTACGGCTTAACTTCTTCCCGTAGGCCGCTTCTATTATGGCTTGCACAAAGCCGCTGCAGTCCACTCCCCGGCGTGTCGTGCCACCGGTACGGTAAGGAGTGCCCAGCCAGTCGGCAATCTCCAAGTAGAGCGGAAAGTAGTCATGCTTGTCGATGCGCATGCCGAGCTTTACTTCTGCCCGGCCAATGGCTTGGGTGATGAGCGTATTCCGTTTGCTCCCGCAGGCCGACAGGGCCACGGCCATGCAGATGGCGGCCATGAGCACCGCGGCTTGGGGTGGGCGGAATGGGCTGATGGGGAATTTCATGATGGCAGGGTTGAAAGGATTTATTCCGAATCCGGATCCTGTGGCATGGGCGACATGATAACCTCATAGTGGTTAGCCCCCTCAAAGAAGGTGCGGGCAAAGTCGCGGAGCGCTTCCTGCGTGATGTTGCGCACGGCTTCTTCGTAACCCGTGACAGGATTTAGCCCATCCATCTTCAAGGCCAAGATTTGGCTGAGCCAATAGTTATTCTCACGGATGCGCTGCTGGTGCCTTTTGAGCATGTACTCTTTCACTTTGCCCAAGTCTTCTTCGCCAGGGCCATTCTGGATAAGGTCGTCGATGCCTTTGTAGAGGAGCGGGAGAAGGCGGGCTTGTTTCGCAGAGTCGGTGTTCAAATAGATGTTCAGCCCCATCCTGTGTTCCGGGCGCGTGTCGTTGGTTTCATAAACGCTGGCGCCGTATGTCCCGCCTTCATCCTCGCGCAGGGTACGGATATAGACAATGTCTAATGCGCGGCTTATCATTTGCAATTTCAAGCCGTTCTCCAACGTGACCGGCATGGGAGTGTTGTATTGGATGAAGATGTAATTCTTCGGGGTTTCCAGCTTGCGCTGGAAATGATTGGCGTATTCGCCGGATCGCCACTCACCGCCTTGCGTCTTCTGCCAACTTTCTTCGGTATAGTCCGAGGGCAATGTGGCCAGGTACTGTTCCAAATGGGGACGGATGCTGTCGGGTTGCACGTTGCCCACGATAAATACGCTGAAATCGGAAGCGTCCGCAAACATCTTCCGGAAGTAATCCATGCTTTTATCGTAGTCGATGGCGTCGATGTCGGCCTCCGTTGCACGTTCGATACGGGGCGATGGCGTGAAGATAGTGTGCTTGAGGGAATCGGAGAAAGCGGTTTCCGGCTGCAGGTCGGCGTTTCTTATGCTTTCTTTTCTCGAATTCTTCCAACTTTGCAGGGCTTCTTCATCCTTACGCGGCGCTGTCCACTGCAAATAGACAAGTTGCATCAAAGT
The DNA here is from genome assembly GCA_964439955.1 of uncultured Bacteroidaceae bacterium. Lineage (GTDB taxonomy): Bacteria > Bacteroidota > Bacteroidia > Bacteroidales > Bacteroidaceae > UBA1794. The sequence goes on from CAYTPX010000002.1 coordinate 99,832, forward strand.
CTCAAAGTCTTTTGGAGTGGAAGAGCCGGTGATTCCGTTGGAATATTCGTCTGCATAGACAGAATATGAGGCCTGTTTCCCGGCAAGTTTCTTCAGTAAGTCTTGTGGGCTGTACGTTCCCAACCCTCCCACACTGGCCATTCTCGCCGCGTAACGCCAGTTTACGATGTCACTATCGGGGAAGAGCGAGGTCCCGCCATTGCGGCTCATGTGGAAATATACCTCTTCCATGCTGAAGTCTGTGGGCTTCACGTAGACATCCATCCCATTCGAAAGTTTCAGGTGGGTGAATCCGAACGAATCCGGCGCTTGTTCGACGATTTGTCCCGGTTCCGGCATTTGGGCGATGAGGGGCTCGTCGCCGATTTTGTCCTCGTAAGGTGTGAGTTCTTCTGCCTCCACATGGGCTATGCTGTCGAGCAAATCCTGCTCGCCGGGATAGTTTACCCCTTCTTTGGCTGGCCCCGTGAGCAAAAGCACCCGGTTCTCCGCCGTAAGGTAACTGTTTAACAAAGAAACCAGTTCCTCTCCCGTGATTTGGGGAATAATCTTTTGGATTAGTTCCGTGTATTCGTATTCGATGCCTGGGGTCACATTATGATTCAGGAAGTGGTCGATGTAGCTTCTCACGTAGCTCCCGTTCTTGGTGTGCATACGTTCTTTGTAGTAGCTTTCATATTGGCTCAGCAAGCGGAGCTTGGCACGTTCTATCTCGCTGGGGGTAAAGCCTCCCCGGGCTGCACGGAGTACTTCGCGGTAGACGCATGAAAGTCCTTCGCCCGCTTGGTTTTCTTTTGCTTCCACGCCGAGGGTAAACGCCCGCTTCGTGCTGCTGAAGAGAAAGTCGCCGTCACCTATCCAATAGTCAAGCAACGGTGCGTCGGCACGTTGCACGATTTCATTCATGCGCTCGCTGATCATTTGGACAATCATGTTGTTTTCAAAATAGCGCTTCCACGCGCCCAGCGTTTCGCGTTCTTCCCAAGGGATTGGGTCATGCTTAAAGAAGAATTGCACTTCCGTGCTGGTCTCTTCCTGGTCGGTAAAGATGCCTACAATCGGCGTCTCATTGTCGGGGACGGGGTAATATATGCGCTCCGGCGCGGAGGGTTGGGCAGGAATGCCTGAGAAAAGTTGCTTAATCTTCTGTTCTATTTGGTCGGGGGCAATGTCTCCTACGACAATGATGCCCTGCAAATCGGGACGATACCACTCCTCGTAATAGTCGCGCAGTTCCTGGTAGGGGAAATTGCGCACGACTTCCATGCTACCGATAGGGAGGCAATCTTCGTATTTGCAGCCTTTGTAGATTTTTTCTCCGATTTGTTCGTAGATGCGCATGGTGGAATTCTGCCGCGAGCGCCATTCTTCTTCGATTACGCCGCGTTCCTTGTCGATTTCCTCATCGGTCAGCGACAGTTCGTTGCTCCAGTCGTGCAGGATGAGCAGGCATGAGTCAATGATGCCCTCGCGTGTGACGGGCGCGTCGCAGATGTTGTAGACCGTTTCGTCAACGCTCGTGTAAGCATTGAGGTTTGTCCCGAACTTGATACCCACGCTTTCGCACCAAGGGACAATGCCCGATTGGGCTTCGCCATTGGCGGGGAAATGGGTAGTCCCGTTGAAAGCCATGTGCTCAAGAAAGTGGGCTAAGCCGCGCTGGCTGGGCTTTTCCAAAATCGAGCCGACTTTTTGGGCAATGTAGAAGTCCGCCAGATTGGGTTGGAAAGTGTTTTGGCGGATATAATAAGTCAAGCCGTTTTCCAACTTACCGTAGCGCACTTGCGGATCGAGGGGAATCGGCGTGTTGGGCTGCTGTCCCCACAGAGGGAGGGAAGCTGCCAGGCATAAAGCGCAGCAGCTTGTCCTGATTTTGTATAACACTAGGGTTGATTTCATAAGGCACTTTTATCTAAAATCCTTGTATCTTTTTCCTTTATCATAGTTCGACCGTCACTTTTTTCCCCGAGTAACCCACTTTTTTGTCTGCCTTGCCGATTACCTTTTCAGCCGACTGTTTGCCCGGGACCATTAGCGTGATGCGGAAACTGCGCCGCTTCAACATACCGGGATACCCGCCTTCCCGGTCGCAGATGGTAAGCGTGCGTTTCCCGTCGTCCCATAGGAACCGGATGGTGGAGAACTGCCCTTTTTCGTAATTGTAGTTGTCGAATTCGTCTTCGTAGAGGGTAAATTCCCCGTCCGCTCCCGGATAGATGCAAATGTCGAGGTTGTCCCATTCCTTTTCCGTGGCGTATTGCACTTTCGGGCCTAAGGGGACTATACTTCCGGCCTTCACGTAGAGCGGCATCACATTGATGGGGCATTCGCGATCGACCTCGCGTCCTCCTTCGAGGTACTCATTCGTCCAGAAATCCACCCAGCCTGTCCCTTCCGGCAGATAGACGGGGAAAGGGGAAGAGGCTGTGGCCACGTCGGGGACGGTAAGCACGCCTTTGTTTCCCTCTTCCTTTTTGGAGTAAAGGGGCTCGGTGACGGGACAAACCAAGAAGGCTTTCCCGAACATGTATTCGTCGTCGAGCAAGAGGGCTTTCCGGTCGGAGGCGAAATCCATGACAAGCGGGCGCATGATGGTCGCATTCTCCTGCACGACCGCCCCGCCCAGGCTGTACAAATAGGGCAGCAGGCGATAGCGGAGCTCGATATATTGCTTTTGCACGTCGTAGGCCCAATCTCCTTCCTTGCCGAACAAATCGATTTCGTTCTTCATCGGCGAGGAGCAATGGTTGCGCATCAGAGGCATGAAACAGCCCCATTGGAACCAGCGGACGTGGAGTTCTTGGTATGCGACGTTCGTCCAGTCATTATTATACTCCCACCCGAAAAAGCCCGCGAGGTCGGTATTCCAATAAGGTATGCCGCACAGCGAGAAGTTGAGCCCCGCCGGTATCTGGTTGCGCAACACGTCCCAACTCGAAACCACGTCCCCGCTCCAGCTGATTGCACCGTAATGCTGTTGGCCCAAGTAGCCGGACCGGGTCATCTGGAAGACCCGTTTGTCGCCGGACACGGCACGTTGGTGCTCATAGATGCCCCGGTTGGACGCCAGGGGGAAGGCGTTGTGTACCGAGCGGAAAGACCCGTCGGCGGTCATGAGGTCGAAATCGCTTTCCTTAGGGTTCAAATGGTCGGGTTCAGTGGAGTCGGTCCACCAAGCATCGATGCCCATGTCGTATAAGTGGGCAAGGTAGCGCCAATACAGGTCGCGTGCTTCCGGGTTGAACGGGTCGTAGGGATGCGCCCCGGACTTGGGCGGCCAAGTCTCGAACTTGAGCAAAGCCCCCATTTTGTCCAACGCCTTGTACTGGTCCGTCCATGGCCCGAAACTCGCCCATACGGAGATCATCAGGTGGGCGTTGCGCTTGTGCACGTATTCTATCATTTCTTCCGGGCTTTTGAAGCGGGGTTCTTCGAAACGGGCGTCCGCGCTTTCATCGTAAGGCAGGTAACGCATCCATTCCTCGTCGCCGAGTTTGTTGATATAGCGCGGGTTCATGAATTTCATGGCGTTCCAGTTCGAGTCGCATCCCCAGTATTGCCAGTCTTGCACGATGCCGTCGAGGGGGATTTCCAGCTCGCGGTATTTGTCGAGCACGCCGCATAGTTCGTCGGGGCTCTTGTATCGCTCCCGGCATTGCCAATAGCCCAGCGTCCAAAGCGGGAACATCGTGGCGCGTCCCGTAAGCTCGCGCAGGCAGCCGATTACGCCGTCTTGCGTCCCGTCCTTGTACAAAAAGTAATAATCGGAGCACAGCCCGGCCTGCGAGGAGAATGAAGTCTCGTAGGGGGTATCGCTGAAGTTGGAAATGCCCGGGTTGTCCCAATAGAGTCCGTAGCCCTTTTCGGAAGTGAAATAGGGGATGCAGATGTTGGTGTTGCCGTTCAAGAGCTGGATCTGCTGGTTGCGGTGGTTCATCGCCCCGCTCTGCCGTTGGCCCAGCCCGTAGATTATTTCGTCCGGCTGCAGGAGGAACACCTGGCTCACGGTATAGGCGTCCCGTGCCACGTCGCGCCGCGGGATGAAATTCGTGCCCGATTCTTTTTCTTGCAGCAGCACTTTCCCTTGTTTGTCCTTGTAGACGACTTTTCCGGTGGACAGGCTTAAGCTAACGGCCATGACTTCCGTCGTCATGCTCAATTCGTCGCCGTTCTGTTCATAGCCGATTTCCATTTTCCGGGGCATCATGATGACGGGATAGCTCTTCTTCTCGGGCATTTCTTCCGAGGGGTATTTCACTACCCGCACAATGGAAGGGGCATAGAAACGTATTTCCCCGTTCAGCACAGGCTGGGCGGTTTGGAAACGCACCCCATAGTCCGTTTTCTCAAAGGTCTGTGACCAGGCGGTTGCACCCAGGCACAATACGGTAAGGGACAACAATTCTCTTTTCATAGGTGGTATAGGGTTTTTTACGGTTTTTAAGCCTCAAAAATACGAATAACTCGCGTAACTTCTTGTCCATTCCGACGGAAGTTTCCCTTTTCTGCCCCATTTAACAAATTTATTCCCGTCCCTTTCCCAGTGTGGGAGCAAGGCGGGAGCGTATCCCTGCCGCCGCTTATGGCGGGAAGCCTTGCCGTTTTTTCCCATTTCCTTTGCCGTTTCCTGCCCTTTCCCTTGCCGCTTTTTGTAATGCAGCGCGGAGGGACGGGACGTGCATTGCCGCCGATACCGCGAAAACGCATGTGGCCAACCTATGGGAGAAAGGCTGACGGGGCAAAATATATCGCGCGTTTTTCGGCCCCGCATTTACTAATTCTGTTGCCTTTCCCAAGGTTATTCCATAGATTCTCCGTAACTTTGCGCGAAGAATGGGTCAGAAATGACGGGCTTCATTTGAGTTTTATAAAACAAACAGAAAGAGATTCCATGAGATTCACAGTATCCAGTACCGAACTGTTCGGCTTGTTGCAAACGCTGAGCCGGGTGATAAATGCCAAGAATACGTTGCCCATACTCGATTGTTTCCTCTTCGAGGTGGAAAGCGCGTCGCTGACAGTGGTGGCCAGCGATGGGGAAAACCGGATTACGGGGCGTGTCGCCTTGGCAGAATCCGACGGGGCATTGCGTTTTGCCGTGTCGGCCAAGATGTTACTCGACGCTATCAAGGAAATCCCGGAACAGCCGGTCGGTTTTGAGATTGACGGGGAAAATTATGAAATGACGATTCGCTACCGGAACGGGAGCTACAAGGTAGTCGGCCAAGCTGCGGACGCCTATCCTGAGGCATCCGTGCTGCATGACGACAGGGTGCGCCTGGAGTTGGAAGCCGACAAGTTGCTGACAGGCGTGAACAGCACGTTCTTCGCCGTGGGCAACGACGAATTCCGTGCGGTCATGACAGGCATCTACTTCGACATCATGCCGGGTACGGTGGTCATGGTGGCAAGCGACGGGCGCAAACTCTCGCGGGTCACATTGGGCGGCTTGGCCGTTAAAGAACAGCGTGCGGCATTCATCCTTCCTTCCAAGCCTGCCGGTTTGCTGAAGAACATGCTGCCGAAAGCGGGAAGCAATGCCGTGAAAGTGGAGTTCGACGCACACCATGCCGTTTTCCAATTACCGGCCTATCGCATTGAGGCGCGCCTGCTCGAAGGACGCTACCCGAACTACAATTCGGTCATCCCGCAGGATAACCCCTACCACTTGACTTTTGACCGCATACAGCTCATCAGCGTTTTGCGGCGCGTGTCGGTTTTCTCCGATTCGAGCAACAACCAAGTAAAATTGACCATAGACCCGGGCAAAGTCCTGTTTACGGCCCAAGACATAGATTTCTCTACTTCGGCCGAAGAGCTGATAGAATGCGACTACCAAGGCGGGCATTTGGAGATAGCCTTCAATGGGAATTATTTCTTGGAGACGCTGAACAACCTGTCTTCGCAGAACGTAGCCATCGATTTGGGCGACTCCTCCCGGGCCGGCGTGGTGCAACCCGTGGAGCAAACGGAGGGCTGTGCGCAACTGATGTTGCTCATGCCGGTTATGTTGTAGCAGCGGCATTTTTGCTTTTATGTTAGGAAAGGGGGAATTCGGATGAAGCTGAATTTGAAGAAACCGATAGTCTTTTTCGACTTGGAGACTACGGGTACGGATATTTGTAATGACCGGATCGTGGAAATTTCGCTACTCAAGGTTTATCCTGTCGGGAAGGAAGAATCGACAACGATGCGCATCAACCCGGAAAGGCACATCCCCGAGGCTTCGACTGCGGTGCATGGCATTACGGACGAGGACGTGAAAGACTGCCCGACGTTCAAGATGGTGGCGGCGGACATCATGCGCTATTTCGAAGGATCGGACGTGGCGGGGTTCAACTCCAACCGTTTCGATTTGCCTATGTTGGCCGAGGAATTGCTAAGGGTAGGGAAGGACTTGTGCTTAAACAGCAGCCGTTTTGTAGACGTGCAGGTCATTTTCCACAAAATGGAGCAACGAACTCTTTCGGCTGCCTATCGTTTCTATTGCGGTCGTGAGCTCACCGAAGCCCATACGGCCGAGGCTGATACGAAAGCAACCTATGAAGTGCTCCAAGCCCAGTTGGACAAATACCCGGAACTTGAGAACGACATAGACTTTTTGTCGAAGTTCTCCTCTATGAACCGTAATGTGGATTTTGCCGGGCGCATGGTATATAATGACAAGGATGAGGAGGTTTTCAACTTCGGGAAGTATAAAGGAATCCCCGTGCGGGAGGTCTTTTTGCGGGACCCGGGGTATTATTCTTGGATTTTGTCGAGCGATTTCCCGCTGAATACTAAAGCGGTATTGACAAAAATCAAACTATCTGCTTTAAATAAAGCTTGAAGTAAAATGTCATTGGCAGGGAAGAAAATCGTATTGGGCATAACGGGTAGCATTGCTGCCTACAAGGCGGCTGTCCTTACCCGCTTGCTGATAAAGGAAGGGGCGGAGGTGCAAATTGTGATTACACCGGCCGGAAAGGAATTCATTACGCCTATCACGCTCTCCGCACTTACGCACAAACCGGTGATTAGCGACTTCTTTTCCCAACGCGACGGGACATGGAATAGCCATGTAGACTTGGGGCTTTGGGCGGATTTGATGCTCATCGCCCCAGCCACGGCTTCCACCATTGGGAAAATGGCGCATGGGGTAGCCGACAATATGCTCCTTACGACCTATCTTTCGGCGAAGAGCCCGGTGTTCATTGCTCCGGCCATGGACCTTGACATGTATGCCCATCCCGCCACACAGCGGAACTTGGCTCTCTTACGCAACTACGGGAATTACATCATCGAGCCTTCCGAAGGCGAGCTGGCCAGCCAGCTTGTGGGGAAAGGGCGTATGCAGGAGCCGGAAAAAATCGTGGAGGAGATTGCCCGTTTCTTCAACAGGAAGGAACGCGAGGAGCATGGTATCATCCCGTTGGAGGGAAAGAAAGTGATGATAACCGCTGGCCCCACGTATGAACGCATTGACCCGGTGCGTTTCATCGGCAACTACTCTTCCGGGAAAATGGGGTTTGCCTTGGCAGAAGAATGCGCCGGGCGGGGCGCGGAAGTGCAACTGCTGACCGGGCCCGTACAACTCAAAACGTCCCATCCCGCCATATCCCGTATTGATGTGGAGAGTGCCTCAGACATGTATCAGGCGGCATTGGAACTATTTCCCGACTGTGACGTGGCAATCCTTGCCGCAGCAGTGGCAGATTTCACGCCGGACTATGTGGCCGACGAGAAGATTAAACGCGGAGAAGACGACCTCGTCCTCCAGTTGAGGCCTACACAAGACATTGCCATGGCATTAGGCGCACTGAAAAGCAAACGGCAGAGACTCGTGGGTTTTGCCCTTGAAACGGAACAAGAGGAAGAGCATGCCCGCGCCAAGTTGCAGCGGAAGAATTTCGATTTCATTGTGCTTAATTCCTTAAACGACAAGGGAGCCGGATTCCGGGGCGACACAAACAAAGTGACCATCATCACGGAAGAAGAATCATACCCTTACCCTTTGAAAAGCAAGGGGGAGGTCGCCGCGGATATCGTGGATTTCTTGGAGAGGCGGATAATGGAAACAGGACATTTAACATAGGACTTGCGAAGCGGAGCATGAAGTATTTCCTCTTTTTCCTCTGTATGCTGTCCTTGAAGATGGCATCCCTTTCCTGCTCGGTGGTTGCGGCGCAAGAGTTGAATTGCAACGTGACTGTCGATTACCAGCAGATACAGGGGACGAATACCGCGATATTTTCCAGCTTGCAGGAAGCGATGACCGCATTCCTGAATGAGCGGGCGTGGACAAACGACCAGTATGCCATCAACGAACGTATAACCTGTTCGTTTCTTTTTACGGTGAAGGGCTACAGTGACGACGGCAGTTTTTCCGGAGAGTTTATCGTGCAGAGCAACCGGCCCGTGTATGCTTCCAACTATACGACGCCGATGTTGAACCTGCGCGACCAGAATATTTCGTTTACCTACAGGGAATACGACCAATTGGAGTTCCGGCTTGAGCAAATCGACAATAACTTGACCGCGTTGCTGGCCTATTATGCTTATCTGATCATCGGATTCGACATGGATTCCATGGCACCGATGGGCGGGACGCGGGTGTTGCAGAACGCGGAAGCCATAGTCAATGCGGCACAATCATTCTCGGAGAGCGGGTGGAGGGCTTACGATAGCAACCGGAACCGCCATGGGATTCTGAATGACTACTTGGACGGGAGCATGGAACCTTTCCGCCAAATGATGTATGACTACCACCGCTTGGGCTTGGACGAGATGGCAAGCAACGTCGGGCGGGGCAGGGCACAAGTGACTACTGCGCTGGAAGAGTTGCAAGCCGCGGCCAGAGCCAAGTCGATGTCGTCCCTCCCGCAGATCTTCACCGAGGCCAAACGGGACGAACTGGTAAACATTTATTCTGAAGCCCCGACAACGGAAAAAGAAAAGATATATGAATTGCTCTCTGACCTCAATCCTTCTCTGAAATCCGACTGGGACAAGATAAAATAACCCGTTCTCTTTTTCTAAATATTAGGGATGCTTCAATACTTATATATACAGAATTACGCCTTGATTGAGAATCTCGAGATTGAATTCGGGAAAGGATTTTCGGTGATTACAGGCGAAACCGGGGCAGGAAAGTCCATCATGCTGGGCGCCATCGGGCTGCTCCTTGGGCAAAGGGCCGACAGCAAGTCCATAAAACCGGGGAGTGCCCGTTGCGTAGTGGAAGGACATTTCGATTTGGGCGACGTGCCCGTCGTGAAGCAGTTGTTTGAAAGGAACGACTTGGACTACGACGAGCGGCATTGCATCCTGCGCCGTGAGCTTTCGGCTACGGGAAAATCGCGTGCTTTTGTCAATGATACGCCCGTTTCGCTGGCGGTTTTAAAAGACTTGGGACAGGCTTTGGTCGATATCCATTCCCAACACCAGAGCTTGCTGTTGCAAAATGGCGATTACCAGCTTGATATCCTTGACTGCATCGGGGGGCAGGCCGGAAATCTGGCACGCTACCGGGCTGTTTACACCCGCTACCAGGACGTTGCCGCACGGCTTGCCGCCCTAAAGGGGGAGGCGGAAAAGATGCAGGCCGAAGAAAGCTATATCAAGTTCCAGTTGCAAGAAATCGAAGCCTGCAACTTCCGGCCGGGGGAAGAGGCGGAATTGAAGAAAGAATATGAATACCTCACCCATGCCGAAGATATAAAGCGGGCGTTGTTTGCGGCCAACAATTTTTTGCAGGGAGACGAAGGCGGAGGAGCCTTGCATCTTTTGAAAGAAAGTGCCAAGGCTTTGCAGGAAATCTCCCATGTCTTTCCGGTGAAAGACGAGGCGGGACGCATTGATTCGTGCTATATCGACCTGAAAGACGTGGCCTCTTCCCTTGCGGCGCGTTTGGAGGAAACCGAATACGACCCGGAGCGCCAGGCGCAAGTCACGGAACGGCTTAACCTTTTGTATTCCCTCGAGCAGAAACACCATGTGCCCGACCTTGAGGGCCTGTTGGCGGCGGCCGAAGGTTTCCGCGGGAGACTGGAGCGGGTGGCTGGCAGCGAAGAGGAAATTGCGGCCTTGGAACAAGAATTGTCCACCCTTGGCGGGCAATTATCCGAGGACGCCCGGACCCTGACCGATGGCCGCACGAAGGCGGCCGCCTCAGTGGAACAGGAAATAGCGAGCCGGCTCCAGCCGCTCGGCATGCCCAATGTCCAGTTCCGGGTAGATGTGACCCCGCTTGCCGCACCCGGGCCGAAAGGCGCAGACCGCGTGCGCTTCCTTTTTACGGCCAACCGGAAAGGGGAATTGCGCGAAGTGGGTGAGGTCGCTTCCGGGGGTGAAATCGCCCGGGTCATGCTTGTGCTCAAGAGCATCCTTGCGGAGGCAAGCCGGATGCCCACTTTGATTTTCGACGAAATCGACACCGGGGTTTCGGGCGAAGTGGCCGACCGGATGGCGCGCATGATGCAGGCCATGGGGCGGACGATGCAAATCATTTGCATCACCCATTTGCCCCAAATGGCGGCAGGCGGGAAGGCGCATTATTACGTGTATAAAGTCGATGGCGGGGATGCGACGCAGAGCCACATCCGCACCCTTACGCCCGAAGAGAGAATCTATGAGCTGGCACGCATGTCGAGCGGGGCGACTGTCACGGAGGCGGCCTTGGCGCATGCCCGCGAACTATTGGCAGAATATGGAACAGAGTGAAATGATTTTCGGAGTCCGTGCCGTGATAGAAGCGGTGGAGTCCGGCAAGGAAATAGACAAAATATTGGTCCGAAAAGGCCTGCAAACGGAACTTTCGCACGAGTTGTTTGCCGCCATAAAAGGTTTGAACGTCTTTGTGCAACATGTCCCGCTGGAGCGCCTGAACCGGATAACCCGTAAAAATCACCAAGGAGTGATAGCCTTTATCTCCGCAATCGAGTACCAATCGCTGGAGATGCTCGTGCCGGTTCTCTACGAGGAGGGCAGGATGCCGTTTCTTGTCATGCTGGACGGATTGACCGACGTGCGTAATTTCGGCGCCATTGCCCGCACCTGCGAATGTGCGGGAGTGGATGCCCTCGTCATCCCGGCCAAGGGAAGCGTCTCCGTTACGGCCGACGCGGTCAAGACATCCGCAGGGGCATTGATGAGGTTGCCCGTATGCAAAGTGCCCAATGTGGGTAGCGCGTTACGATACCTTAAGCAATGCGGCTTCCGCCTTGCGGCGGCAACGGAAAAAGGCGATGTAGATTATACCCGTTCGTCTTATGCCGACCCGCTGTGTCTTGTAATGGGAGCGGAAGATACAGGCGTGCCTGCAGAACATTTGCGCTTGTGCGACGAGTGGGTTTCCATACCGATGAAAGGGAAAATAGCCAGCCTTAACGTTTCGGTGGCTGCCGGAATCCTGATTTATGAGGTAGTCCGCCAGCGGCGAAATATAGAGGGTGACACGCAAAAGGGTGAAGGAAATTAAAAGCAACATAAATATGAAACGAATGAAAAAGCATAGCATTTTGAATGGGAGAAACGTATGTTTGTGGATTTTCTTGTGTTTCCTTTCAGCCGTCCCCATGCAGGCGCAGACACCTAAATGGGCAGATAAGGCCAGGAGGGCAATCGTGAAAATCACAACCTACGACGCGCAAAAGCAGAAGATGGGGGAGGGTACGGCGTTTTTCATGGATGAAAGCGGGGTTGCCCTTTCGTCTTTTTCCCTATTCAAAGGGGTCGATAGCGCAACGGCGACCGACTACGAAGGAAATGAGATGCCGGTCGATCTGATAATGGGCATCAATGATTTGTACGACGTAGTGAAGATTCACATTGCGACGGCAAAGAAAAAAGTACAGGCTTTAGAGCAAGTCCAACGAAAGCCGCAAGTCGGTGAAAGCATTGTCATGGTCCCTTTTTCCATGGAGAAGAAGGCCGAGGCCATAATCGGTTTGGTGGAAGAAGCCACCCCTATGGAGGGGGATTTCTATTATACCTTGGCTTTAATCTCAACGGACGGGCAAAATTGTTCACCCCTATTCAACAATGAGGGGAAAGTCTTCGGCTTGTTGCAGCCCCCCGCCGAAGAAAGCGATACGCGGAGTTACGCACTTCCGGTTTCATACGGCCTCGGCCTTTCGATTAGCGCTTTGTCCTTTAACGACCCCTTGCTGAATGCCATTGGAATACCCAAGGATCTTCCTGCCACGCGCGACGAAGCACTGGCCATGTTGTACCTGACGCAATCAAATCCGACCGACCTTGACCGCATTGCCGACTTGCTGGACCGCTTCATTGCCCGCTACCCGTCCGACCCGGAAGGCTACAAGATGCGCTCGAACTTCTACTCTTCTTTGTTCGACGACAATGTGAGTCTGGCCCAGGCCGAGGCTGACATGGCGACCGTGATGGAACTTTCCGCAGACAAGGCAGAGGCTTATTACCATAACTCCCAATGCGTCCTGAATTACGCGGCACGGAAGGATTCGGCCGCACTCCCGTTCAAGGACTGGGGGTACAAGCGTAGCCTCGCCGAGGTGCAAAGGGCGATAGAATTAGACCCTAAGCCGCTATACATCCAGCAGGAGGCCAATATCTATTCGCTGATGCAGGACTATCCAAAGGCTTACGAGGCCTTCCAGAAAGTCAATGCTTCCAATCTTGCGTCCTACTCGACTTTCTATGCTTCGAGCCGCCTGTTGCGTGCCATGGGCGACACTACTTCGCTGGCATTGGCCATGATGGACAGTTGTATTGCACGGATTCCTACACCGTATACAGCCGCTACTGCCCCTTACCTCTATGAGCGTGCCGAACTGCGGGCGGCCGCTGGGGCAGATTCGGCTGCGCTGGCAGATTACGATGCCTATGAACAGTACTCCTCCGCCCGCCCGAATGCCCTTTTCTATTATAAGCGCGAGCAGGTAGCCCTGCGCCTGAAACAATATGAGCGAGCCACGGCAGACATTGAGGAAGCCTTGAAGCAACTGCCCAGCGACCCGGCTTTGTTGGAAGAGCACGGGTCGGTGTTGGTTTCCACCGCACGCTACGAAGAAGCCCTGAAGAGCCTGGACGCTTCGCTCGCGCAGTCCCCAAACCGTCCTTATGCCCTCCGCCTGAAAGGCTTTGCCCTGCTTCAGCTGGACCGGCAGGATGAGGCGCAGGAGGCCTTGAAGGAAGCGCAGGACTTGGGCGACGAAGTGTCGGCGCAACTGCTAAGCCGCTTTTTCGGGCATGTCCCCAAAAACTGATAATCCGTACATACGAACCACGATAAATAAAATACCTTTATGTCTGTTATGCCTATACCTCTTTACCCTTTGCGCTTCCAGCCTATCCTGAAGCGCACCCTTTGGGGTGGCGACCGCATCGCCACGTCGAAACATCTTGATGCGGACTCAGGGAATATCGGGGAAAGTTGGGAAATATCTTCTGTACCGGGCGACGAAAGCATTGTGGCCGAAGGGGCGTTGGCCGGCCAGTCCCTGTCGCAAGTGGTCGCCCGCTATGGGGAAAAGCTCGTGGGGAAGCATTGTTTTGAACAGTTCGGCCCCATGTTCCCCTTGCTTGCCAAGTTTATCGACGCACGCCGCGATTTGTCCATCCAGGTACATCCAAATGACAAACTCGCATGGGAACGCCACCGCTCGTTAGGGAAAAGCGAAATGTGGTACGTAATCAACGCCCAACCCGGCGCGCAAATCATCAGCGGCCTGTCCGTGCCCGTCACGGCCGATGAATACCGGAAACGTGTGGAGGAAGGGACGATAACGGAGATACTTACGCATCATGAGGCCAAGCCGGGCGACGTATTCTATCTGCCGGCAGGACGCATCCACGCTATCGGGGGCGGTGTTTTCCTTGCAGAGATACAGGAAACGAGCAATGTGACGTACCGCATCTACGACTACGGACGTCTGGATGCCGACGGAAGCCCCCGGGAACTGCATACGGAACTGGCGGAAGACGCCATCGATTTCCGCGTTTATGACGACTACCGCACGCACTACCGGCCAGACCCGGATGGGCGGGCGCATCTCCTGGCTACCCCGCACTTTTCGGCCGCCCTACACGATTTGGACAAGCCCCGCGACTACGATTACGCCGGCTTGGATTCTTTTGCCATCCTTATGGGTATCGAGGGAGAAGCGCTCTTGTCCGTGGCCTGCGAGGATGAGGCCGGGAAAACACACGTTACGCGCCACAACCTTTCTGCGGGCGAGACCCTCCTGCTGCCGGCCACGGCCTGCACGTTGCATGTGGAGCCCCGGAAGCGGGTCAAACTGCTGGAATCCTACTTTTAGGTTTTGGGCTTCCGCTTCTTCTCCCCGTCCTTTCCCGTTTCCCCATGCTTGGGGGGATAAAGGAGGCCGGGGGCTTTTGGTAAAAAATGCCAAGGGTGGTCTTGGAAAACCCCTGCGCTTTTCCCCAAAAGCCTCCGGCCTTTCACCGTTTCCCTTTGCACGCCCCCGTCGCCCCGGCATGATCCGGCTTCCCGCGGGCTGCAAAAAATGGCTTGGAAACCCTTTCCCGTCTCGTTAAAAATGCGTACCTTAGCGCAGTTTTTAGCAAAGCAAGGAACAAGAATAATAAAAACTCGAAACAGATAGAATGCTTGACCAAGACAGAATTTTGAAAGTCAATATAGAAGACGAGATGAAGTCTTCTTATATCGACTACTCGATGTCCGTAATCGTCTCTCGTGCGCTTCCCGATGTGCGGGACGGATTCAAACCCGTACACCGCCGCATCCTCTACGGCATGATGCGCATGGGCAATACCCACAGTAACCCCAAAATGAAGTGCGCCCGCGCCGTGGGTGAAGTGATGGGTAAATACCACCCCCATGGCGACAGTTCGGTCTATATGGCACTGGTCCGTATGGGACAACCTTGGAGCATGCGTTACTTGTTGGTAGATGGTCAAGGAAACTTCGGCTCGGTAGACGGCGATGCGCCTGCGGCAATGCGTTATACGGAATCCCGCCTGAGCAGGATGGGTGAGGAGATGATGCAAGACCTTGATAAGGAAACGGTAGACATGGCGCGTAATTTCGATAATACGCTCGATGAACCTACTGTTTTGCCCACGCGGATTCCCAATCTGTTGGTCAACGGCGCTACAGGAATTGCCGTCGGCATGGCAACCAACATGCCGCCCCACAATATAGGGGAAGTGGTAGATGCCTGTATCGCTTACATACGCGACAACGACATCACTACCGACGGGCTGATGCAGCATGTGAAAGCTCCGGATTTTCCTACGGGAGGTTATATTTACGGAATCAAAGGCGTTCGCGAGGCTTATGAAACAGGCCACGGCCGCGTCATGATGCGTGCCCGCGCCGAAGTAGAACCTGGAGAGGGGCATGACAAAATAGTGGTTACCGAAATCCCGTACGGGGTAAACAAGCGGGAACTGATAGAACACATAGCTTCTTTGGTAACCGAGAAGAAGATTGACGGGATAAGCAACGTAAATGACGAGAGCGGCCGCGAGGGAATGCGTATTGTCATCGACGTGAAGCGGGACGCCAATGCCAATATAATCCTGAACAAGCTCTATAAGATGACCGCCTTGCAGTGCGCTTTCAGCGTGAACAATGTGGCGCTCGTCCATGGGCGGCCTCGGACTTTGAATTTGAAAGACATCATTCAGAATTTCGTCGAGCACCGCCACGAAGTAGTCATCCGCCGTACGCGTTACCTGCTGCGCAAGGCGGAAGAGCGCAGGCACATCTTGGAAGCCTTGATTGTGGCTTCCGACAACATAGACGAGGTGGTTCGCATCATAAAGGCGGCCTCGGAAACTAAAGTGGCAATTGCGAATTTGATGGAACGCTTCTCATTTTCAGAAGTCCAGGCTCGTGCCATCGTAGAAATGCGCTTGCGCCAGCTCACAGGACTGGAACAAGATAAGCTCCGCGGTGAGGCGGAAGAGGTGAGAAAGCAAATCGAGTATTACCACTCCATCCTCTCCGATGATTTGTTATGCCAACAAGTCATCATAGAGGAGTTGCAGGAAGTGAAAGAAAAATATGGCGATGAACGGCGGACCGAAATCGTCTATTCCTCAGAGGAGTTCAACCCGGAAGATTTCTATGCGGATGACCAGATGGTTATTACCATATCGCACATGGGCTACATTAAGCGGACGCCACTCTCAGAATTCCATGCCCAACACCGGGGCGGTGTCGGTTCGAAAGGAACGGATACGCGCGATGACGACTTTATCGAGAACATTTATCCGGCCACGATGCATAATACCATGCTTTTCTTCACGCAAAAGGGGAAATGCTATTGGATGCGCGTGTACGAAATACCGGAGGGAACGAAAAACTCCAAGGGACGTGCCATCCAAAACTTGCTCAACATTGATGCCGACGACAAGGTGAATGCTTTTGTCCGCGTGAAGACTCTGAATGATCCGGACTACATCAATAATCATTATATCCTGTTCTGCACAAAACAGGGCATAGTGAAAAAGACTTCCCTTGAACAGTATTCCCGTCCGCGGCAAAACGGGGTGAATGCCATCACCATACGCGAGGATGATCAGGTAATTGAAGTTCGGATGACAGACGGCACGAATGAAATCGTGATAGCCAACCGTAACGGAAGGGCGATCCGCTTTAATGAGCAAACCGTAAGGGAAATGGGTCGCACGGCTACCGGTGTGCGGGGCATGCGTTTAGACGAGGACGGAAGTGATGAGGTTGTTGGCATGGTTTGCATCAAGGATTCCCAGAAAGAGAGTATCATGGTTGTCTCCGAACAAGGATACGGGAAGCGTAGCGATATAGACGATTATCGCATAACCAACCGCGGAGCGAAAGGTGTCAAGACGCTGAACATAACCGAAAAAACGGGGAAACTGGTAGCAATCAAGTGCGTTACAGACGAAAACGACTTGATGATTATCAACAAGTCCGGCATCACAATCCGCTTGGCGGTAGACTCTGTCCGGATTATGGGCCGGGCTACCCAAGGAGTGCGCCTGATTAATCTGGAAAAGCGGGGAGACCGCATAGCTTCTGTGTGCAAGGTTTTGCATGAAAGCGAAGAGGAAATCAAGGAAGGGGAGGCTACGGAGTTGCCTGTGGGCGAGGCGTTTTCGAACGAAACTCCCATAGGAACGACCGACGAACCTCGCGACATTATAAACGAAAATGAATCCCAAAACGATAACTAATAAAGTATTGAGTTATGATGAGACATTGTGCTTTAGCTTTAAGTCTGCTGCTCGTTGCTGGAACGGCTTTCGGGCAGAAATCAAACGTGAAGATAGCGAAGTCTGCTTTAGGTGAGGAGAATCCTAATTTTGACGAAGCCTTTGCAGCAATCAATGCGGCGATGCAAGATCCGACGACAATGGACGATCCGGAGACCTACGATATTGCCGGGAAATTGTATAAGAAGGTTTATGAAGTCGAAGGCTTGAAAGCCGCCGGAGGCCATGCGTATGATACAGTAAAGCTGTATAACAGCACGCTGGAGATGTTCAAATATTACCAGATGTGCGACGAGAAAGCCCAACTTCCTGATGAGAAAGGAAAAATCCGGAAGAACAAATGGCGTGAAGACAATCGGACGGACATGCTGAAGTACCACGGCCAGTTGTTCAATGCCGGGGCAGTTTACTACCTGATGGCTAAGCGGGATTACAAGAATGCGGTCTATTTCTTGGGCTACTATCTTGATGCTGCCGAATTCCCGATGCTCAAGGATCTTAATTTGCTGACCGACAGTGCTAAGAGCGTTACTGCTTTCTATGCTTCATATGCCGCTTATTCGGCAGAGGATTATCCCAATGTAATCAAGTATGGGCAGATTGCGCTCAACAGCCCGAATGAGTCAGACGTGAATACGACTTACGAGATCATGACCCGCGCCTATCGTGAGGAGAATGACACGGTGAATTGGATAGGTATGCTGCAAGAGAGCATCAAACGGAATCCCGCGTCGGAAAATAACATGGTGCAGCTGATCAACTACTACAGCGAGAAAGGACAGAATGACGAAGCCATCAAGTTTGCCGACCAGCTCATAGAGAGTGACCCTACCAACGACTACAGTTACTTCATCAAGGGTTATCTGTTCCAGAACCTCAACCGGACGGAGGAAGCCACGGAGTTATACAAGAAGGCGATTGAAATTAATCCGAACAACGAGGCGTATTATTCAAACCTCGGGACGTGTTACATCGCAATCGCACAGGAATTGGACGCCAATGCAGAGTATGGGTCGGACGACTACAAGGACCAACAGAAGATTATCATGCAGAACTATATGTGGGCTCGCGAGAATTTCGAGAAAGTCCGTGAGCTGGCTCCGGATAAGGAAGACCTTTGGGTAGCCCCCCTTTACCGCATCTATTACAAATTGGGCATCCGTCAGGGTGAAGACTTCCAGATGTTGGAGAAAAAGATGGCAGAACGCGAAGGTATCGCGCAATAGTAATTCACACAATAATCTAACTTAACCAAGAAGGAAACCGGGGAAGCCCCAGATGGGGCTTCCCCGGTTTCCTTCTGTTCGCCTGCCAAACGTCCATCCGGACAAGGGTATGGGTGTTTTTCTGCTTAGGAACGGCGGGATGTATCCTTATAAGCCCTCCCTTCCTCCCGCCCCAATGGCTTTCCCTATGCTGTAAAGGTCGGTCGAAGAGGGCTGTTGATAGATTTGCAGCCTAAACTCGGGGGCGAGCGCCACGATGGGTTCCATGATATCAGACACCCAATCTTCGAAACGTTCCCATTGTGTCTCGTTGATGAAAAGGAGGATTTCCAAGGGGACTCCCTGCGGAGTGTGCGGCAATTCGCGCACTACGAAGAAGCGGTCTTTGGTGCGTGCCATGGGATGATGGCCAAGGTAATGCTGGAGATAGTGGCGAAAGAGCGTCAAGTTCACGACCCTGTCGGGGAAGCAACGCAAGTCCGTAGCTTCAGGCTTTAGCTCCGGCAAGCCGGAAATCAAGGGGAAGGCGGGCAAGTCCCTTGCCTCTTCCAATGTGAGCAACTGTATGCTCCGTATATCGATGTAGAGGACTTGCGCCATTCGCCTGCTGCCCCCTTCTTTCATGTAGCGCCAGTTCTGGAATGGTTCGTCCACCAAAAGATGGGGAGGTATCGTAAGAATTGTTTGGTCGAAATTGCGCACTTTCACCGTGTTTAGGTTGATGTCCTCGACCGTGCCGTTGATTCCGTGTTTGCTCACCGTAATCCAGTCACCCGGCCGCAGCATGTCGTGGGCGGAAAGTTGTATCCCAGAGATGAAATTAACAAGCGTGTCCTTAAAAATCAAGGATACAACGGCGGCCGAAGCACCCAGTCCTGCAAGCAGGTGGAACGGGGAACGGTCGAGGAGGATGCTGATGATGACAATCGTGGTTATGACATAAATCAGCAGGTTCACCACTTGCAGCAGCCCTTTGATAGGCTTGTCGCGCAGTTTGTCGAAGGTGTCCCAAACGTTATAGGCGGTCTTCACGACGGAAGTCCCCAGGAACATGAATGCGACCGACAAGTAGATGCGGCAAGCCATGTCAATCCATCCCGGCAGGGCATCGTGGGTCGAAAGGACAGGCACCAGATGGTAGAGGATGAAGGGGGGCAGCAAGCGGCAAAGACTCTTGAGCACCCGCGGGTTGAGCAACAGGTCGTCCCATTTGGTAGGCGTATGGCTAATGGCTTTCAATATTAGGGGAACGACATACCGGTTGGCAAGCCAAGTGATGGCTATGGAGAGCAACAGGGCGATAAGCAGGGCAAGGTAATTGTCGAGTACCGTGCTTGACTGTTCAGACAAGCCCATCTGGAGCAGCCAGCCGTCTATCCATTTCAGAAACTTTTGCATAGGCATTCATAAAAAGTAGCGTGGCTTTTGCGGAAAACCGCCACGGCTTTTTCCCGGGGGCGGGAAGGCTTTTCCGCATAAGCCGCGGCGGTTATCTTGTAATAAGCCGTTTCAGTTCGCCGATTATCAGTACCGGTGAGGTGTAAAGCAGGAGCAACCCCCAGTCTTTTGCGGCAAGCGGGGTGACATTGAACATCTGCCCTCCAAGCGAAACGATGGCCATTTGCCCCAAAAGTATCAGCACGGCCACCGACAAGAAAGCCTTGCTATGGGCCAAGTTGCTGAACGCGCTGCCCCGCGTATGGAAGGCTTTGGCGTTAAACATGTTCCAAAACTGGAGAAACACGAAGAAGGTGAAGAACATCGACAACTCTTTTGCCGTCAACTCGTTGTGCCCTTGGCCGAAGTCGAGGAACGAACGGAGGAAATCGGCAAAGGAGAAAGCCGCCATCGTAGGCACGTCGTAATGTTTGAAATATTGGAGCAACCCGAAAAGCAATACCACAAAGACGAGACCCGTGCCTAAAATGATGCGGCGCATGGGAGGGGTTATGATGAACGACTCCGGGTTGCGCGGTTTCTCCTTCATCACCCGTTCGGAGGGGGGCAGCGAAGCCAAGGCCATTGCAGCGAAAGTGTCCATGATGAGGTTCACCCACAGCATTTGGGTCACGGTGAGCGGGCTTTCCGTGCCCAGGAATGCGCCGATGAGCACAATGAGGCACGCCACCACGTTGATGGTCATCTGGAAAACGATGAAGCGCTGTATGTTCTGGTAGAGGGAGCGCCCCCACATGACTGCCCGCGTGATGCTGGCGAAGGAGTTGTCGATGATCGTGATGGCACTGGCCTCCTTGGCAACCGACGTGCCGTCACCCATCGAAAGCCCTATGTGGGCGGCCTTCAAGGCCGGCGCGTCGTTTGTCCCGTCGCCCGTGACGGCCACTACCTCTCCCCGCTCTTGCAGGGCTTTCACCAGGCGCTGCTTGTCCATGGGGCGTGCGCGGCTCATGATGCGCAGGTCGCCTACGCGCTCGAGCACTTCGTCGTCGGGCAATGCGGCGAACTCCGGCCCGGTGATGATGCTGCGTCCCGTGGCCGATTCATCCCAGATTCCTATCTGGCGGCCTATCTCCTTGGCCGTGCCCGGGGTGTCGCCGGTAACGATTTTCACCT
Organism: uncultured Bacteroidaceae bacterium; assembly: GCA_964439955.1. Taxonomy (GTDB): domain Bacteria; phylum Bacteroidota; class Bacteroidia; order Bacteroidales; family Bacteroidaceae; genus UBA1794. The sequence goes on from CAYTPX010000002.1 coordinate 120,837, forward strand.
GTATCCCTGCCTCAAGGCAGCTTGCCACGGCGGCGGGGACGTCGCCGCGGACAGGGTCGGAGATGGACACTATGCCGAGGAAGCACAAGTCGTCCCGGTTGATCCTGCCGTTGGAAAACGCTTCTTCGCCTTCCGCCATGGTGCGGTATGCGAAGCCCAATGTGCGCATGGCTTGGTTCTGGTAAGCCAAGAGTTGCCGCTCAATTTCTTGTCTATGCGGGGCGGACGGTTGCTCGCCTTGGGAGGTGCGCATTGTGGTGCAGAGGCTGAAAATGATTTCCGGGGCGCCTTTGACGTATAGGATGCGCTTTTTCAGGATGGGTGATTCCACTATGGTGGCCATGTACTTGCGTTCGGTCGAAAAGGTCAATTGGTCCACTACGGGGCATTCGCCGCGCACGGCAGAATAGTCTACGCCCTGTCCGCGTAACCACAGCAGCAATGCGCCTTCCGTGGGGTTGCCGAGCACGGAGGGGCGGCTCTTGTCCGATTCGTCAAGGTAGGCCGTGGAGTTTACGGCAATACTTTCTGCCAAGAGGCGGGCTGGCATCCCTTTTGCGCCCTCCAGCTTCTGCCCGTTGCCAAGAGGGAAGAAGTTGGTTTCATGGATGCGCATCTGGTTTTCGGTAAGTGTCCCGGTCTTGTCCGTGCAAATAACCGAGCATGCCCCCATTGTTTCGCAGGCATGCATCTTGCGCACCAGATTATTTGTGGCCAACATTCGCTTCATACTTAAAGCCAAACTCAAAGTAACGCTCATCGGAAGTCCTTCGGGCACTGCGACTACGATGACCGTGACTGCTATCATGGCCGTCTGGAGCAGGTATCCTGTAAAATCAATCCAGTGGAGCGTTGGTTCGGCATTGCCGCTATGGAAATAAACGAATACGCGCCCTATGACAATGAGGGCGGCAATGGCGTAACTGGCCTTGGTGATGAAATTGCCCAAGCCGTCCAATTGCCTGTTGAGGGGTGTTTTTATGGAATTGTCTATTTGGGAACCTTGGTAAACCTTGCCATACTCTGTGGCGTCGCCTACAAGCGTTACCCTCATAATGCCATGCCCGTCGGCCACGGTAGTTCCCTTCATCACTTGGTCTGACGGGTAAGTTGCGTCTTTGTCGAAGTCTTCCTTGCGGGTGGTCTTGCCGGTCATCGGCTCCCCGGTGAGGGTCGATTCGTTTACTTGCAGGGAAACGGCTTCCAGCAGTTGCCCGTCGGCAGGGATTTCTTCGCCGGCCTCCAGCAAGGCAATATCGCCTACGACGACCTCCCTGCGGGGAATTTGGCAGACATTGCCGCCACGGATTACTTTGACCTGCGTGTCGTCATTTACTTGGTTGAGGATCTCGAATTTCTTATTTGCGGAGAGTTCGAACCAAAAGCCCACACAAGTGGCCAGAAGGACTGCGAGCAGGATTCCGGCCGGCTCGAAGAAGACACTCCCGTCCTTCCCTTCGCCGAAGAATTCATAGAACGCTACACCTACGGACAGGAGCAGGGCGACCAGGAGAATGATGATGATCGGGTCAGTGAACTTCTCCAGAAATAATTTCCATATAGGTGTCTTTTCGGGTGGAGTCAGCACGTTCCCGCCATGTTGGCGACGGCTTTCGAGTACTTCTTCCGGGGTTAATCCGGTGTAGTGCTTCTGTTGTTCCATGTGAAATAAGGGGGATTGTTTGTAGGTTGGTTATGGCTTTGTTGTCTTGTGGCGCTTCTTCCGCTTGCAACTGCCGCGGTTTTCCGGTAAAAGCCGCGGTATTTTCCCGGAAAAGCCTTGGCGCTTTTTCCTCATCCCGCCATGAGTCGGGCGAGGAAAGAGGGGGCTTGCCGCAAGGTTTCCGGTTTCCCGACGTCCAACAGGCGGAGGCCTTCCTTCACGCAGGCGCGCAGGGGGAAACGTGCGGCCATGCGCAGGTAGAAATCGACGATGGGGAATCGTTCCGGTTCCGCTTGCAGGCAGGGGAAAAGCACGGGGTCGAGGAGATGGATTCCGGCAAAGGCGAAGCGGTGGCAGCGGTCGGGATTGAAACCGGGGCGGGGGGATTTTACCTCGCCGGTCCGCAGGTCTGTCCATCCGGCTAGGAGCATGTCGTCGTCGAAAAGCAAGTAGCGTGTGGTTTCCCGCTCGCTCACGAGAAGTGTGGCCGCATCGCCTTCCTTGTGGCTGCGGGCGAATTCGCCCAAGTCCACGTTGCTCAAAATATCGATATTATGGAGGAGCACAGGCCCTTCCTGCCGGCCTCTTGCGAGGAAAGGCAGGGCATGACGGACGCCTCCCCCCGTGTCGCGCAAAAGGTCTTGCTCGTCGGACAGGTGTATGTCCAAGCCAAAGTTCCCGTTTTCCTCGAGGAAACGGATGATTTGCCCGGCGTGGTGGTGTATGTTGATGGTAATGTCGGTAAACCCGGATGCCTTCAGTTTGAGCAACTGGTATTCCAGCAGCGGCGTGCCGCCTATGGACACCAGTGCTTTGGGCATGCGCTCAGTCAAAGGGAGCAGGCGGGTCCCGAGCCCGGCGGCAAAAATCATGACTTTGTTCATAGGTTCGTATCGTTCCGTTTGGGGAGGGTTCTTTCGATGTGCTGCTCGCGGTGGCAAAGGCGCACTTCTACTCCATGGCGTTCATTGAGGTACTCGGCCAAGTGTGCGGCGGCGTAGACGGAGCGGTGTTGCCCCCCGGTACAGCCGAAGGAGAACATCAAGTCGGTGAAGCCCCGCTCCAAGTAACGCCGTACATGGGCGTCTGCCAACTTATATACGGACTGCATGAACCGGGGCATCTCGCCGTCTTCTTCCAAGAAGTGTTTCACCGGCCCGTCTTCGCCTGTCAGTTTCTTGTAAGGCTCGTAGCGACCGGGATTGTGCGTGCCGCGGCAGTCGAATACGTAGCCCCCCCCGTTGCCGCTCTCATCCTCCGGTATCCCTTTCTTGTAGGAGAAACTGGTGATACGCACGATCAAGCCGGGGTTTCCCGCATGGAGAGCTTCCTTGGAGAAGCGGGGCAGGCGGCACAGGCCCTCAAGGGTCTGCCCGAGATAGGGGTATTCTTTGCAAACGCCTTCTTGGAGTAATTGTCCCAAGTTGTGCAGGGCGGGCGGAATGCTGGCCGTGAACTGAGCTTTGCGTTCAAACCATCCACGGAAACCGTAAGCACCCAAGACTTGGAGTATGCGGAGCAGGACGAATTGCTTGAGCCTGCGTCGGAAGACCGCCGGGTCATCCTTGCGGTAGCATGAAAGCTGTTCCAGGTAGGCATCAATCAATTCTTCTTTCAGTGTGCCGCCGTATCCCGGGCGCGCTTGCCAAAGGAAAGAAGCAAGGTCATAATAGACAGGCCCGCGTCGCCCTCCTTGGAAATCGATGAAGCAGGGCTCACCGTCGCGCAGCATGACGTTGCGCGACTGGAAGTCGCGGTAGAGGAAAGTGGGGGTGTCTTCTTGCAGGATATCTTGGGCGAACTTCAGGAAGTCGGCTTCCAACGCAACTTCGTTGAACTCGTATCCGGAACTTTTCAGGAAACAATATTTGAAGTAATGCAGGTCGAAAAGGACAGACATGCGGTCGAAGCGTGCCTGGGGGAAGCATTGCCCGAAATCCAACCCTTCGGCTCCTTTGTATTGGATGTGGGGCAGCAGGGAAACGGTCTTGCGTAGCAAGGTTTTTACCGCTTCGCTGTAATCGCCCTCCGGCGTGCGGTTTTGTTCCAAGACTTGGTAAAGCGAACAGTCGCCCAAGTCTTCTTGCAGGTAATAAAGGGCGGATTCTTGCGGGGTGAGGCCGCTTGCGTGGCATTCCCCGGCACTTCCTATGTAGACTTGCGGCACGGGCAATCCTTTTTCCCGCAGGTGGCGCGCCAAATAGAGGAACGCCCGGTTTTCATCGGCAGATGTCCCTTGTACCCCGATGGCTGTCTTTTCCCCCGCCTGCAGGCGAAAATACGCCCGGTTGCTGCCTGCCCCGGCAAGGGGCATTATGCTTTCCGGGGGTACGCCATAGTACTTCAGGAAAAGCCGGGAGAGGGGGGAATCGTTCGTCATGGCTTTAGCAGATGATGCCTTGGGGGTATTGCATTGTCACGCAGTGCAACGACCCGTTTTGCCGTATCAAGACTCGACAGTCTATGCCTATCATTTCGTAGCCGGGAAAGGCTTTTGCCAACGCGTTGCGGGCCATCCGGTCATAATCGGCTTGCCCATAGGTCGGATAAAGCACAGCTTGGTTGATGACAAGGAAGTTCGCGTATGTGGCGGGCAGTATGCGGCCATCCTTTTCATCACATATTGTTTTCGGGCTGGGCAGCGGGATCAGCCGGTAAGGAAGGCCGTTTTCTGTACGAAACTGCTGGAGTTCTTGCTCCATCAGTTGCAGTTCCTCATAATTGGGGTTCTGCGGATCGACGCAATGTACATATACGATGGTATCGTCCGGGGCAAAACGGGCTAAGGTGTCAATATGCCCGTCCGTATCATCACCGGCGATTCCTCCGTGGTTGAGCCAGAGAACGCGGTGGACATGCAGGGCTTCTTTCAAATAGTCTTCAATCTCTTCCTTTGTGTACTGCCCGTTCCGTCCGGGAGCGCCGTACAAACAACGGGATGTCGTCAGCAGATTTCCTTTCCCGTCGCACTCGATTGAGCCACCTTCCAAGACGAAACCGTCGTGATCCTCCCGTTCTCCGTGCAGGAGGCCTGCGCGGAAAAGTGAACGGGTGATACGGTTGTCATTTTCCGAGGGGAACTTCCCTCCCCAACCATTGAAGCGGAAATCCAATACCTTAGGCGGATTTTCTCCCAACAAAGTAATTCCTCCGTGGTCGCGTGCCCATGTATCGTCGGTCGCGCACGGGTAAAAACGGATATTCTGCAAGTTAGCTCCGGCAGTTCCCAAAGTCGTTTTCACCGATTCCGGCTCTGGTGTTACGATGAGCACCAACTCTTTTTCTGCCACTACGCGTGCAATCTTGACAAAACAATCGATCGCTTCGTCAAGAACTTCCCGCCAATCAGTCCCGGCATGTGGCCAAGTCAGTTGAATCCCGCTTTGTTCCGCCCATTCGGCCGGCAGGTAATAACCTGTTCCGGAAGGATTATCCGTTTCAGCCCCGCCCCCGATGCGTGTCCAATGGACTTGGTAATCGGTTTCCTGCTTCCGTTTCTTGTTGGATGATGCTAACAATCCCATGTCTTTAACTGCTCCTTTGGAGGATTATGCTTCCTTGGGTTCTGTCTTCTTACGCCGTGGAATGGAACCTTGTACCGGGCGTTTCTTGACAGAGAAAACCAACTTTTCGTCGCCTTCGGTATAATCCCCGATGAAAACCGACCCCGGTTCAATCGTTTTGCCAAGCAGAAGTTCGGCAATGGCATCCTCGATGAGATTCTGGAGTGCGCGTTTTAAGGGACGAGCCCCGTATTGGACATCGAAACCATTCTTGCTTATGAATTTTTTGGCTTGGGGGGTCAGTACAAGTGAATACCCCAATTTCCCAATACGTTCCAAGATAGGTTTCAGTTCCACTTCAGCTATTTGCTCTATATTGCTCCCGTTTAGGCTATTGAATGTAACTATCTCGTCAATCCTATTCAGGAATTCGGGAGAGAACTGCTTGTGTAGGGCTTTTTCTATCATGTTCCGTGCGAAAGACTTGTCGTCAGTACGGTTTTGCCCGGTAAATCCGATTCCGCGCCCAAATTCTTTTAATTGGCGCGTACCGACATTGGAAGTCATGATGAGCACCGTATTTTTGAAGTCTACTGTGCGCCCGTTGCTATCCGTAAGCCTCCCTTCGTCCATTACTTGGAGTAACAGGTTAAAAGTATCGGGATGTGCTTTTTCGATTTCGTCCAACAAGACAATGGAGTAGGGCTTTCTGCGTACCTTCTCGGTCAGCTGCCCGCCTTCCTCATAGCCTACATATCCGGGAGGCGCACCTACCAAGCGCGAGACGGAGAACTTCTCCATATATTCGCTCATGTCAATACGGATTAGCGCGTCTTCCGACCCAAAAAGGAACAGGGCCAATTGCTTGGCCAAGTACGTTTTTCCCACTCCGGTAGGGCCGAGGAAGAGGAACGTGCCAATGGGTTTGTTGGGATCCTTGAGCCCCACGCGGCTGCGGCGGATGGCCCTTGTGAGGACGGCTACGGCATCGTCTTGTGCGATGACGCGCTTCTTCAGTTCCGACTCAAGGCTTAGGAGGCGTTCCATTTCGGGCTCGGCCATCCGTTCCAAGGGAATCCCGGACATCATGGAGACCACCTTGGTTACGGCCTCTTCGTCAATTTCCACCCTGTGCTCTTTCAAGGATTCTTCCCACTCTTCCTTTTTCTTCTCCAGTTCGGCCTTTTGCTGGTAGCCTTGGTCGCGGTAGCTTGCTGCCAATTCGAAGTTTTGGAGCTGGGCTGCCTGTGTCTTCAGTGTTTCGAGGCGGGCTATGTTTTCTTCCATGTCCGTAATCTCCTTTGGCGGGATGATCTTGGTCATGTGCCCCCTTGAACCCGCTTCGTCCAGTGCGTCCAATGCCTTGTCCGGGAAGAAGCGGTCGGTGATGTAGCGGTCGGTCAGGGAAACGCAAGCCTTGATTGCCTCTTCCGTGTAGCATACGTTGTGGTGGTCCTCGTAACGGTCTTTCACGTTTTTCAGAATGGCCAACGTGTCTTCAGGCGAAGTGGGTTCTACCATTATTTTCTGGAAACGGCGGTCTAACGCCCCGTCTTTTTCGATGCTCTCCCGGTACTCATCGAGCGTCGTGGCGCCGATACATTGTATGTCGCCCCGTGCCAATGCCGGCTTGAGTATATTCGCGGCATCCAGGCTGCCAGCGGCCGCCCCGGCGCCGACAAGGGTATGTATCTCGTCGATGAAGAGGATTACGTCCTGGTTCTTGCGTAATTCTTCCACCAACGCTTGCATGCGTTCCTCGAATTGCCCCCGGTACTTGGACCCGGCCACGACGGACGTCATGTCGAGCATGACGATTCGCTTGTCCAGCAGTACCCTCGGGACGTTGCGTTCGCGGATGCGGATGGCCAAGCCTTCCACGATGGCAGTCTTCCCTACGCCGGGTTCGCCAATCAGGATGGGGTTGTTCTTTTTCCGCCGGCTCAGGATTTGCGCGATACGCTCAATTTCTTTCTCGCGTCCTATGACCGGGTCCAACTTCCCGCTTTCGCTGGCGGCTGTCGCGTCGAAGCCATATTTGTCCAACGTCGGGGTGTTTCCCTTGGCATATCGCTTCGTTTCCCCCTTTCCGGGGGTATTGCCCCGTTTATTGTCTGTCCTTTTGTTGTCTTCTTCGTCGTCCGTATCGCTCCAAGCGTCGTCGCCCAAGTCCATTTGCGGCAGGGCTTTTCCGGAAAAGCGACGGGGCTTTCCCGAAAAAGCGGCAGGGGAATCGGAAGATGCGTGAAAGCCTTTTTGAGGATAGTATTTCATCTTTTTTCGTATTAGTATGAGGAGAGAAGCTACAAGAACCGTGCCATTTCGCTCATCCTTCCGCAAGAGCTTCGCGGATGCGCACCAATTTTTCCAGCAACGGCCCTACCAAGTCCAAGCGGAGCATGTTGGCGCCGTCGCTGAGTGCCTCGGCCGGGTTCTCATGGGTCTCGATGAAAATCCCGTCCGCGCCAGCGGCTATGGCTGCCTTGGCTATGGTGCTTATCATCTGGGGCATGCCGCCGCTCACGCCGTTGCCTTGGTTGGGCTGCTGGAGCGAATGGGTAGCATCCATGACGACCGGGTATCCCAATGATTGCATTTGCGGGATGCCCCGGAAATCGACAATCAGGTCTTGGTAACCAAAAGTCGTTCCGCGTTCGGTCAGCAGTATATTCTTGTTCCCGGAGCTTGCCACTTTTTCCGCCGCGTAGCGCATGGCCAGCGGCGAGAGGAACTGTCCTTTTTTTATATTGACGGCCTTTCCTGTCCGGGCTGCGGCTGTCAAAAGGTCAGTCTGCCGACAAAGGAAAGCCGGGATTTGCAGCATATCGACGTATTCCGCCGCCCGGCCGGCTTCTTCGGCGGTGTGGATGTCGGTGACGACAGGTACTTGGAACTCCTCCCTGACATGGGCCAATATCTTGAGTGCCTTCTCATCGCCGATTCCCGTGAATGAGTCCAACCGTGAGCGGTTCGCTTTCCGGTATGAACCCTTGAATACATACGGTATGTGCAAAGAGTCGGTGATGCTTTTCAAGCGTTCGGCAATCCGTAAAGCCATGCTTTCGTTTTCAATGACGCAAGGGCCTGCCAGCAGGAAGAAGTTCTTTTGGGAAGTAAGTTCGGTGATTTCCATTATATTCGGGGAGAATGAAAAAAACGTGCAACAGGGGTTTATGAATATAGATACCGCTTGATGCTTCTCTTAGGTGTCTTTTCGAATTCTTGTTCTTGGAGTTCGATCCGGGCAATCTGCGCATAAGAGGGAAGAAGTTGGTTGATTTGCCTGCGGTTCTCCCTCATCTGCTCTTCAATGCCTTCCCGGTTTAGGCCGGATAGCTTGGCTTCCCCGAAGTCGGGATACACGAGTGCCACAAGTTTTCCGTTCCGTTGTACCACCAGGTTCTCGCCAACCAAAGGGTAAGAGTTTAGTTGTTCCTCGATTTCCTCCGGGTAAATGTTTTGCCCGTTGTTGCTCGAGAGTATGTCTTTAATCCGTCCTTTGATGGACAGGTTGCCGTTTTCGTCTATCTGGCCAAGGTCGCCGGTATGAAGCCACCCGTCCGCGTCAATGGCAGCTTGGGTTAATTCCGGCATCTTGTAGTATCCGAGCATGAGGTTCTCGCCCCGGCATAAGATTTCGCCTATGCCCGTCTCAGGGTCGGGCTTGTCAATCCGGATTTCCATCCGGGGCACTACCTTTCCGCAGCTGCCTTTTGCCAAATTGCGCCAGTCTTCGTAGCAGATGATCGGCCCGCACTCTGCCATCCCGTAGCCCACCGTGTAAGGGAAGCCTATGTTTTTCAGGAAAGCCTCTACCTGCGGGTTGAGCGCGGCTCCCCCGACGACGGCTAATTGTATGTTTCCCCCGAAACCGGCTATCATCTGTTCACGGATGTACGAGCGGATTTTATCGCTCACCAAGGGAAGGTGGAGCAATACTTTCATCGTGGGCGTTTCCAAGCGGGGCAATACGCCGTTCCGTATAATCTTTTCAATAATGAGGGGGACGGTAATCACGATGTCCGGCTTCACTCTGGTGAAAGCCTTGAATATCATTTGCGGGCTGGGCGTGTGGGTCAGGAAAAAGACGTGCATGCCGGTGCATACCTCATAGAGCAATTCGAACGACATGCTGTACACATGCGCCATAGGCAAGATGGAGATGATTTTATTCCCTGCCTTTAAAGGGAGGGTCTCTTGGGCAAAGCGGATGTTGGAGTACAAGGAACGGTAAGGTATCATCACTCCTTTCGGTTGGCTGGAAGTGCCGGACGTATAGTTGATGACGGCCAGCTGTCCGGGCGCGCAGGAGGCATTGTATTGGCAATCGGCTTGGGTGAAATGGACAGGGAACTTCCGCCCGTACAGCTCGTTCAGCCGTTGGCGGGCCTGCATGGTTTTCTCCGACCGCACGTAGACCGGGTCGAAATCATCTACTTCAAATATCCCTTCCAGCATGGGCATTTTCCCGGGGACTATCTGCGTACGTACGATATTGCCCACGAAAAGCAGCCGCGCCTCGCAGTGGTTCACCAATTGGTGTATCGTATCCGGCTTGAATTCGTGCGGGATCGGGACAATGACCGCCCCGTAAGCCAGTGTTGCGAGAAAGGCCACGGCCCAATGCGCACTGTTCCGTCCGCAGAGGGCTATCTTGTCGCCCGGGCGGATGCCCGCTTCCCCGAAAAGGATGTGCAGCTTTTCGATTTTCCGGGCCAAGTCTTTATATTGCAGGGTAATTCCTCCGTAGTCGGTCAGTGCATCCAAATCCCAATTAGCCTTGATGCTTTTTGTCAAAAGGGAGATAAACGATTCTTCCATATCTGGATTTACAAGGTTTTCCTTCTCTTGTTAATTTTGCAAATATAGGCCTTTTTCCCCAACCGGGAAAAGGAATGCCCGATTTTCCTTGCGGCTGCCCCGGATAAGCCGCGGGGGAAACCAGGAAAAGTGCCGCATGTTTTCCCAAGAATTCTCTGCGGGTACCGCGCGGGGCACGGTCGGATAAGGCACATGTTGCCCACCGCATGCGCCTTGCCTCTCCTTCACGTAGGAGAAAAGCGTCTCCGATGCGGGATTTTCGGAAGAAAGCGCGTATATTTGTGGCAAAATTGAGAAGCCAACGCGGAAAGGGAAACAAACTTTGGAAAGCCGATACCCATCTCAACTCTTGGAAAAAGCCGTACGGGAGTTTACCAAGTTGCCCGGAGTGGGGCGCAAGACTGCTTTGCGCTATGCCTTGTTTTTATTGCGCATGCCGCAGGAAGAGGTCTTTTCTTTTTCCCAAGCGCTGGAAAAGCTGAAGGACGAAGTGAAGTACTGCCGCGTGTGCCACAACATCAGCGATACGGAAGTTTGCCCTTTGTGCAGCGACGCCCGGCGCGACCGTTCGCAGGTGTGCGTGGTCGAGTCGGTGCGCGATGTAATGGCTTTGGAGAATACGCAGCAGTACCACGGGCTCTACCATGTATTGGGTGGCGTGATTTCCCCGATCGACGGGGTCGGGCCCCAAGACTTGTCCATCGCGCACCTCGTGGAACGGGTGAGGGATGAAAATGTCAAGGAAGTCATTTTGGCTTTGAGCAGCACGATGGAAGGCGATACGACCAATTTTTATATTTACCGCAAGCTCGAAGGGACAGGGGTGCGCATCAGCGTGATAGCCCGCGGCATCTCGGTGGGCGACGAATTGGAGTATACGGACGAAGTGACGCTGGGCAGGAGTCTGTTGAACCGCACGGAGTTTTTCGGGATATGAGAAGGAAAAGGGAATGGGGAACGGATGTTTTACGCCATACCGCTTGTGCTAAAACGGATAAAGTAAAGGGATGACGGAAAATAAGGAATTGGCGAACCGGGATATTAGGCGGGCATCGCGCCGCATCGAACTGTGCTTCTACTCACTATGGGGGGCGGTGGCTATATTGGTCGCCCTGTTCGAGGCGGAATGGCTGCCGGTCGGCCTTTTGGAGCACGAAGACCAATGGGTCTATTATTTGCAGATTGCCGGGGTCTTGGTGGCATTGGCCGCGATCCCCGCTTCACTGAAATTCTTCCATGTGCAGGTCGGGAGATTGAAAGGCCTGTCTATTGGCCCGGTAAGGATTCTGCGCCGCTATGTGCTTCTTTCCTATCTGCGCATCGGCGGGCTGGCATTCCCCATCCTTTTTAATTTGGTGTTATATTATTTAAGCTTGAACAGGGCACCAGCTTTTATGGCGCTCATTACGTTGCTCGCCACGATTTTCTGTATTCCGAGCGAGGAACGCCTGAGGTATGAGCTGGATTGGGATAAAAAGGAGGTGTCCCAAAAACAAATAGACGAAAATGATTATAGCAGTTGATTTCGACGGAACCATCGTAGAACATGCCTATCCGAAAATAGGCAAGGAGGTTCCTTTCGCCATCGAGACCCTCTTGCGTCTCCAGCATGAGTTTCACCACCAACTCATCTTGTGGACAGTGCGCGAGGGCCGCTTGTTGGAAGAGGCCGTTGCCTATTGCCGGGAGCGCGGCCTTGAGTTTTATGCCGTAAATAAGAATTATTTGGAAGAAAACTGCGAAAGCGTTCATTTTTCCCGCAAGTTAAAAGCCGACCTTTTCATTGATGATTCCAACTTGGGAGGCATCCCGGATTGGGGCACCATATACCGGTTGATCGCGTCGGGCAATTACCGGGGCGACGCATTCGAAGAGGTTTTCCTGAACTCGACCGTCCCCCGGCGAAGAAAACGCAAGAAAAATATTTTCCTGCGCATCGGCGAAGCCATCGAACGGAGCGAACAACGCTCCAGACGTTAGTACGGGAATCGCCCCATTTCCCCTGCACCCGGACATGGAACTGTCGGTCATCATTGTCAATTACAACGTGAGGCGCTACCTCTTGCAGTGCTTGAACTCACTGGTCCAGGCTTTGCAGCCGTTTGGGGCGGAGGCGGAAGTGCTGGTCGTGGACAATGCTTCGGCCGATTCCTCCGGGGACGCGGTCGGGGAGTGGATGCGCTCTTGCCCGGACTTCCCCTTGAAATGGATTGAGAACCATGAGAACGTGGGGTTCGGGCGTGCCAATAACCAAGCAGTCCGCCGGGCATCGGGCCGTTTCTTGCTTTTTTTGAATCCGGACACAGTAGTTTCTGCCGAAGCCCTTGCCGCGTGCCGGGAGAAGATGCAGGCCGATCCCTTATGCGGGGCCATTGGCGTGCGAATGCTCGATGCCCATGGCCGTTTCTTGCCGGAGAGCAAGCGCGGATTCCCAGACCCTCTTGCCTCGTTCTGCAAGCTAACACGTTTATACCGCCTCTTCCCGCGGGTGCGCGGCATGAACCGCTACTATCTCTCATGGCTGAGTGAACTGGAAGAACAACGGGTGGAAGTATTAGCCGGCGCGTTCATGTACGTGCGCCGTACGGAAGAATTGGAAAGGGAAGGGTATTTCGATGAGCGCTTCTTCATGTATGGCGAAGACATCGACCTTTCTTATCGTGCCGGGTTGCACCACTCGCGCTATTGTGCCTATCTTCCAAACCCGATTCTCCACTACAAGGGGGAAAGCACCGATGGGGCTTCGTTCCGTTATATCCGTGTTTTTTACGGGGCGATGGAGTTGTTCCAAAAGAAGTACTATGGCCGTTCTGCCTCATCGTTATTCCTTTGGGCAGGGATTCGCCTCGCCACCGCCGTTGCTGCCGTGAAGTGGTTTCTTTCCACCGCATGCTTGGAAGGAAAACGCCGCAGGAAAAGGGAAAAAGTGCCATGTCTTTTTTGCGTATTCACTTCAAGAAATCTTCCACTTGGCCCGCTGTTCCCATGCAGGGCAGGCGATGAGGTACATGTATTCCCAGCTATGGAACTGGATTACACCCGGGTGGCCGGGAACATCCTCCCCCTCGTCCGGGGAAAAGGAAATCGGAGGGTGCATATTGTGCTTGACATGAACGTGTACAGCTACGGGGCAGCATTGGAGTTCTTGGGCGGGCGGGCATGGGAACAGCTACGTGGAAATCTGTTTGCGTCCGGGAGTTCTTTACAGATAGCCTTCCTATCCGGCCGGACTCCTATGGTCGTCGTGGCTGATAGCAAGTAGGGAGGTAAGGAAATGGGGCAAAAAAGACCGGTGTTTTATAGGGGCAGGATATGAAAAAATCTTATTTGAACGGGAAAAGGGTACGGCTCCGGGCAGTAGAGCCGGAAGATTTGGAGGTGATGTACGAAATGGAAAATGACCCGGAAATGTGGGACATCAGTAATTTCGTAGAGCCTTATTCATGCCACCTGCTACGGGAATACATAAAACAGAACCGCAACGACGTCTTTGCCGACAAGCAGTTGCGCCTGATGGTGGAACTCAGGGAGAATGCCACAGTGGCGGGTACAATAGACTTGGACAACTTCGAGCCGAGGCATCAGCGTGCAGGGGTGGGAATCGCCATACGCCGTGCGTACCGGGGGCAGGGGATAGCCCGCGAGGCGCTGGAACTGTTGGTGGATTACGCCAACCGTTTCTTGCGCCTGCACCAACTTTATGCGTACATCCCGGTGGAAAACGAAGTGAGCCGCCGGCTGTTTCGTGCGGCAGGATTCAGGGAAGTCGCAATATTGGACGATTGGATTTGGAAAGAAGACCGCTACGTGTCGGTCATCCTGTCGCAACGTGTCTTCCTTTGAAGAAGGAGAAAAAGCGAAAGGCGCGAAACCCCATATATGCCACACGGGGGCTCGCGCCTTTTGCATACGGTTTCCTGCGCCTGTTTATCTCCGGAAGAATCTTTTAATGGAACGAATCAGCTTGAAGCCCACCATCGCCCCGGTGAAAAGGGTATACCCGAATTTCAAGTTCCCCAGCAGGGAACCTCCGGGAAAGAAGGAAGGGGTGGAAAAGACTTGCTTGCTTTTCTTCGCAATCGCCTCTTTCTGCAATTCAATATCCTTGCGGATTTCTTCTTTCAGCCGTCCGAGTTCTTCGAACGTGAGCCGCCCTATGCTGTTCTCGTCTAATGCTTTCATCTTTCCTTAGTTCAATGTTTGGAAGGGGACGACAACAGAAGGCGGGCCACGAACTTAAGTATCGGGCGCTTGATAAGCGTCTCTTTGCAGAGGATGGCCAACAGGATGCACACTGCGAAGAGTCCCGTAAGAATCAAAGCGCTGGCAGTTTTTCCCACCACGTCGCTCAAATACAGGTGCAAGGCAGTCAGCAGATAAAAAACTCCCATCAAGGCCAGGCACAAGACTATCAGGAACAAGACCATGGCGGAGAGCAAAACAGCCAGTTTCTCGACGAAAACCAGCGCAACATACCTCTTTTGCAGGAAAAGGAGCTTTTTTATCTCTTCAGCCAAGGCCCCTATGCCTTTTTTCTCTTCGTCAATATTCATCTTAATGCAGGGACAAACAGAAACCGGGTCAAGAGGTTATGCCTCTTCCCCTTTAATCTCGCTGGCTATTTCGTCTACCAGTTTTTCCATTTCGCCTTTGCCGAGCTTTATCCCTTTGCTCCGCAACAGGTCAGCAATGCGGTGGCGTGTCTCATCTCCTTTTTCGGGTGCAAACAAGATTCCTAATGATGCTCCAGCGATAGCGCCGCCGATGAACGCGGCCAATATTCCTAAGTTTTTCATAAAGCTAAATAATTAAAAGGTTTGACGTTTTGCCAAAGGTATGATTTTTCTTCCCGTTTTTGGTACAAGCCTCTTCCAAACTTATATTTTATTAACAGAACATATTCGCCGCATGCCTGCATCTACTTTTATCTTTGCCGTGCATTTAAACCAAACCGTTGCCGTAAAGTTGGAAAATAGCGCCATACGAAAGTCAAAAAACATGCAAGGGAAATTTGCATTCCACCAAGTACTTTTCCTTGTTTGCGCCATGCCTTTTTTTGGGGTTGCTTGCAACAACGACGACGAGTCCAAACTGGAAGGGCAGTGGCAAATGCGGCAGTTGTGGGAAGGGAATACTGTCGTGTACGAGGTAGACAGTGTGTTTTACAACTTCATGGACGGGATATTCACGGCCATCTGCATGGGGCCGGAAGGGCAGTACCAGGACTTTTATGGCAAGTACCAGCTGGAGGGTGATGTCCTGCAAATCCATTCGCTTTACCGGTCGGGAAGTTACGAATGGGACGACGCGGGGAAATGGGACGTGACGATTCCCGACTCCCTCTCCACCCAGAGGTTCCTGCTCGCCTGGCCTGCCGAAGGAGACGGGGAATGGCCGCGGCATCAAGTATTCCGGCTCGTAAGCCTCTCTTCTTCCGCCATGGAGTTGGCGTCGGGCGACAGCGTGTTTGTTTTTCGGAAATATTGATTATTAAAAATAAGATGTAGACATTTATGAAGAAAGCTATGTATTTGGGAGTTGTCTTATGCGCCGCTTTGGCTGCAACCTCCTGCAAATCCAAGGAAAGCGCGTATAAGAAAGCCTACGAAAAGGCTAAGCAACAGGAGTTGGCCCAACAGGAGGCGGCAAATGAAGAAGTGCCCGTAGTGGCAGACGTACCGGTGGTCGTCAAGGAAAAGGCGGCGACTACGGTTACTACCCCCGTTGTACGCAAAGAACGGGTGACGCCCCAGGACAATGCTTCCATGAAGGAATATAGCGTCGTATGTGGCAGTTTCCTCACCAAGAGCAATGCCGATGCCCTGATGGAGCGGATGAAGGCCGCGGGGTATGCCGCTTTCTTGGCCCAAAACCCGGAGACGAAGATGTACCGGGTCGTCATTTCCACGTTCGATACGCGGCAGGAAGCTGCCATTTCACGCGACGACTTCAAGTCAAAGTACCCCAACGATGAGGATTTCCAGAAGGCTTGGATTTTGCAGCGCACTTATTAAGAAACGGGAAAGCACGGAAATCCCTGTAAGCGACAACAAGTCCCGGAAATTGCAAATACCGCATTTTCCGGGACTTTTCTTTCTACAATTCTCCCTCCCGCCATGGCCTTACGGGCAATGCCCATGGGGCAGGGTGGAAGTTGGTCAGCAACTCATGAAAAACAGTCCGGGCTGCACGTCTTTCCGACGTACAGCCCGGATTCCGTATCCCATCAGGGAACGATTCCTTACTTCTTTGTGCGGTTCCCGTAGCGGCTCATGAACTTGTCCACGCGCCCGGCGGTATCCACCAGTTTAGACTTGCCGGTATAGAAAGGGTGCGAGGTATTGGAAATTTCCAACTTAACCAAGGGATACGTCTCACCCTCGAATTCAATCGTGTCTTTCGTCGTACACGTGGAGCGGGAAATGAACATGTCGCCGTTCGACATGTCTTTGAAAACAACGGGCCGATAGTTCTCGGAATGGATTCCTTTTTTCATTGTAGCTGTTTATTGTTTTTGTTCTGTTATATCCAAACTTGTCTGCCAATCCCGTTTAGGCCATAATGGCAAAAACGGTGTGCAAAGGTACTGATTATTTTGTTTTTGTCCAAGATGAACCGTTCCTTTTCTTTAGTTTGCCTTCATTTTTTGCACATCCGCAACACGTTTTGGGGGCTACGCATCCTCCTCCTTGGAAAAACAAGCCAAGGGAAGGTGGGAAAAGCGGCATGGCTTTCTCGCAAAACGGGCAGCACTTTTTCGGAAAAGCCTATGGCCTATTCGGAGTTTTATTACTATATTTGCAGTCGGAAAAATACATCTTTACAAAATTATTCAATCATGGTAAATTACAAAGAATTGGGCCTCGTAAACACTCGTGACATGTTTGCGCGTGCTATCAAAGGGGGATATGCGATTCCCGCTTTCAATTTCAATAACATGGAGCAGCTGCAGGCTATCATACAGGCAGCCGTTGAAACAAAGTCTCCGGTTATTCTGCAGGTTTCCAAGGGTGCCCGCAACTATGCCAACCAGACGTTGTTGCGTTACATGGCGCAAGGTGCCGTAGAATATGCGAAGGAATTGGGTTGTGCCCATCCCGAAATAGTGCTTCACTTAGACCATGGCGACAGCTTCGAGTTGTGCAAGAGTTGCATTGATATGGGCTTTTCTTCTGTGATGATTGATGGCTCCCACCTCCCTTATGACGAAAATGTGGCTTTGACAAAGCAGGTTGTCGATTATGCCCACCAGTACGGCGTGACCGTCGAGGGTGAGCTCGGCGTCTTGGCTGGCGTGGAAGACGAAGTGGTGGCAGAACACCATACTTATACCAAGCCGGAAGAAGTGGTGGACTTCACATCCAAGACGGGATGCGACAGTTTGGCGATTTCTATTGGCACTTCCCACGGTGCGAACAAGTTCAAACCCGAGCAATGCACCCGCAATGCCGACGGAATCTTGGTGCCGCCTCCCTTGGCATTCGACGTGTTGGATGGCGTGATGAAAGAACTTCCCGGATTCCCCATCGTCCTGCACGGTTCGTCGTCCGTTCCCCAAGAAGAAGTAGCAACAATCAACAAATATGGCGGTGCGCTGAAAGACGCGATCGGCATTCCTGAAGATCAACTCCGCAAGGCTTCCAAGAGCGCAGTCTGCAAAATTAACATCGACTCCGACAGCCGTCTGGCCATGACCGCCGCGATTCGCGAAGTATTGGCTACGAAACCGGCTGAGTTCGACCCCCGTAAATACTTGGGCCCGGCTCGTGAAAACATGAAGAAACTCTATATCCACAAGATTGTAGAGGTGCTCGGTTCTAACGACAAGTTGGCCCAATAATATTTTTCCCCCGCTTCGGAGAGGGGAAATATTGGGCATTATAAAAAACGAACCCTAAAAGTCTTATCCCAACTTTTAGGGTTCGTTTTTTTATTCCGCAAGGCTCGTTATAAGCAGGCTATAAAGTCCCAATCCTTATCCCCCGAAGTCCGAGTCAGCAACAGCCAGAATATCCATTTTTTGTACTTCAGGGGGGAAAGGGCATTCTCCGGGTCAGTTGTTTTGACATGTACCGAATCTGTTTAACGAGCGGTTATATTCAAATCCGGAACTTTTGAGTTTCTCTTCCAAGTCACGCTGGTTTATGTCTAAATCAGCACAAAGTTCTTCCAACGAGGGATAATAATCGCGCAATTTCATGTTGATCAAGCTGTAAAGCATCATCGGGTCGTTAGGTAAATCCATATTCTTTTTCCTTATTGTCCCCTGCGTAGGGCAGGCTTTTCAAGGCGCAAATGTACAAAATCCATGCCTAAAGGATTCTTTTCTTTCGCCTCTTATTTTCCGGAAATGAGGGATTCCTGCGATGCGATATGCAGGGAAAAAGAAAAGCAGGAGAGAACTGTTGTAGGTTCTGCTCCTGCATTACACAATGCGGCACAGCCGCAATTCGACCGTATGCCCGGCTATTCTTTAAACTCAAGCGTCGTATTCCAATGCTTGGCCAGCCGTTCGGCTTCTTCCCGTGTGAGGTGGATGACAGCCCCATGCTTGGGCGATTGGAAATTAGTAGCTTTCATGACACCTTCGTTGAAATGCCCGAGATTGGTGAAATGTATGAAATCGGAGGTTTCGCTAAAGCCGAAATTGTGGGGATTGATACTGAATATGTCGTACATTAGCACCCATTTCTCTTCCCCTATGCGCTTCCACACATTGGGGGCTTCGCATGCTCCGGGCTCCGGGTCATACCACTGCGGATCATAGGCGTATCCACTACAAAGGCTGTCGGATACTGCTTGCTTGATGCCGCCCGTTCCGTCGTGCGCCACGTAAAAGAGATGGTATTTGCCTTGCGCGTAGGTTATGTCACCATCAATGTACGATTTCGTAGTGTCTGGATATTGGAAAAGGAGGCACGGGGATGTCTCCATGCGGGTGAAGTCCTTGTCCATAAAAGCATAATAGATACGGTTCGTCCCATTCCCGTGCCGCATGGTGAAGTAGAGCATGATGCGCCCAGTCTGCGGGTCAATGGTTGTCTCGGGCGCCCATATACAACCCACGTCGCTCCACTCTTCAGGGAAAGCCTTGTCTACCCGGAAAACGGTATGTGTCCAATTGATGAGGTCATCCGACTTCATCAAGACGAGTCCCCGGTTGTTTCCCCATCCGTACAGCTCGCCGTCGCGTTCCCATTCGGTACTGCGCAATCCTTCGCGTTGCGCGAAGATGTGGAGGTCGGTCATCGCTAGATAAAAGATGCCATCCGGCCCACGGAAGATGTGCGGGTCGCGTATGCCCTGTTGCTCGGCAAGGGTGTCTCCAGCCAAGACCGGCTGACCGTTGTTGAGGGAAGTAAACGAATAACCGTCGGTGCTAATGGCCATAAACAGGTCGTGTGTTGGATCGGTGAAGTAGACCATGAGGTAAGCGGCCATATCCTTTTCCGAGAGATCCCCCTTGGCTTGGGCCGTTCCTATGGAAAGAGCCAACAGGAAGGCCAGAGCAATGGTTAATTGGTTGCGTCTCATTTGGCTGGCTGGTTAAGGATTCGTACTACAGTGAGGGAGTAAGCTGGCAATTCCAGCTGCAACTCTTTGTCCACAGTGCCAGTCTCGGTCGTAAGTTGCCCTTGGCGTTCTTCGGCTTTTCCTTGGAAAGTTGTTTTTTCCATATTAACCCCTGGGGCGATTTCTCCGGGCAGGGAGACGGATAGTTGGGTAGCCACAGGAAGGATGTTGGCCAACTTGATGATCAAGTCCCCATTCTCCACATACACTACCGACGAGGCTACGCGCAAGCGTACAGCCGCATCATTGCTTTCGACTTGGAGCGTATTACCTACATAGGTCGTACCACTATTTTGCCCGAACAACTGTTGTACGTAATAGTTGGGCGTGGGATGGATTTCGGTATTGGTAAAATAGATAAGGTCAGGATTCCAATTGGTTTGTCCCTCTTTGGCAAGAAGTGGGGCATAGGAAGCCATGCGTACGATATCGCCATTCCTTTCGATACCGCAAAGGTATGCGGATTCGACGAGGGCATTGTACACACTGTTACCCTTTGAAGCATATTCCCCCAAATAGACTTGCGATTTGTTCCGGTCGTAATGGTCATAAAAATCCTGGTTGTGCAGGAACCAACCGGTCGATTGGTAATAATGTTCGTCAACTATAGGCACTTTCAGCCGGGTTGCGAAATCCCATCCTTCCTCATAGTCGCTACCTTCATTGAAAGGGCCTACCGTGCCAATCACGGTAATCTCGGGATGGCGCTCCTTCAGCGCATTGAAAATAAGTTCAAAACGCTCTTCAAAGACCTCAGAGATGAGATCCTCGTTTCCTACTCCTATGTATTTCAAGTTGAAAGGTTCGGGATGTCCTGCTTCGGCGCGCATCTTCGCCCATTCGGAAGTCTTAGGGTCACCGTTGGCATACTCCACGAGGTGGCATACTTCATCGATGTAAGCCTCCATTTCGTCCAAGGGGATTCCGCCCTGTTGCCCCGCACCTCCTGTGCCGGAGTTTTGGCAAGGAACGGCAGCCGGCACCACCGGTATCGGTTCGGCGCCGATATCTTCACAAAAGAGGAAATATTCATAGTATCCTAACCCGGCAGTCTGGTGATACCCCCAGATATTACGCTGCGGTTTACGCGCCTCGAGCGGGCCGACGGTTTGCTTCCAACGGTACATGTTGCCCAACCCGTCGCCATGGGCTACACAGCCGCCCGGGAAACGTACAAACTTCGGGTGCAAGTCGGCTATCGTTTGGGCCAAATCGGCGCGCAGCCCGTTTTTCCGGCCTTTGAATGTTTTCTGCGGGAAGAGGGAAACCATGTCCAGAGCCACGGTACCCTCGGACAAAGGACGCACCTCGAGCCGGGCGTCCGTCGCGTCTGCTTCGGACTTCAACGTGGCCTTATACTGTTTCCACTCCGTGCCGGGCGCTGAAGTAGTGGCCGTGGCATAGACTTGCCCGTCCGCCCCCACGAGGGAGACTTGCAATTTGCCTTTTCCCCCGTCTATGCGGCGGGCAAAGACCGTGAAGTCATACTTGTCGCCGCGCTTGAGCGGGATTCCTTCAAACCCCGTGTTTTGCAGGGCAACGGCTCCTGGTTCGCGTGTCTCGATCAGGGCATAGTGGGGATTGTTGGGGTGGACGGGGGATTCGGTGGCTATATTGAAACTGCCCTTGTCGCCGGTTAGCGACCAAGAATGCGTGGCATTCCAGTTTTGGTCGTTTCCCCGGTCGGAGGGGGTATATTCAAAGTCGCGGTTTTGCACCAGTTCGGCATAGAGCCCGCCGTCGGCAGCCCGGCTAATATCCTCGAAAAAGATGCCTATCAGCATCGGGCTGATGGCTTTCTTGCTTGCGGTGTCCAAGGATAACGTGGCCTTCAGAGGCTCCAGTCCAGCAAAACGGCGGGCGTCGCTCCGGGCATTTTCCGAATAGAGCGTGTTCTGCCAGGCACGTGCTTCCACTTCCCTCTCCAAGGCTTTCACCTCGTCGGTGGCCACCTTGGTTATCGTGCCGTAAGCCGTAGGGGCCACGGATGCGATGCTTTGGGCTTCCGGACCTGCCGTGCTACCCGGCACGGCACGGGCGGAAGTGTAGGCCATGAAGTCCTGCGTGAAACAGGCGTAGGTGGTGAAGCCGTCTTCCTCGCTGCCCGACTGCCATGTGACCATATACTGCCCCGAACGTTCGTCGTAGCGGGCCGCGACATGCAGGCAGTTGCCACCTTGCGGCATGACATAGGCATAGTTCTGCGGTTTCCAGTTGATGAGGTCGGGTGAACTGGCATGGGCGACAACCCCGTCGCACTCGTTCACGCTCCAGAGGGCATGCCAAGTTCCTTGCCCATCCTTCAGCAGGTAAGGCCAAAGCATGCGCTTTTCTGCCCCCCAAGGGCCATAATCGCAACGGACAAAGGAATAGCCCGGCCCAATGAGACTCCAGTCTTTCCCGTTTCCGCTCCACGCGCAATGGAGGCCGTCGCGTCCCCCGTTGGCGGAAGTTCCATACGTGTACAGGTAGAGCGAGTCGGGTTGGTTGGCCAGCAATGGCGGAGTGCCCGACAATGCAATCACCGCGGTAGCAAAGCCGGCATGAATCCATTTCTTCTTCATAAGTCGTAAGGTCGATTTGGTAAGGTTGAAAAATTTAGAATTGCGGAGCAAATTTAGCAATTTGGCAGTAATTCCCATACAAATTCGTCGGCTTCCCCCCCCCAAAAGGCGTTTTTTGCGCATCCAAAGCCTGTCCCATCGAAGAAAAAGTGGCGGCGGGACAGATGGAAAGCGCTGGCACTTTTCCCGGAAACCGCCATGGCTTATTCAAGAAACATCTGCTCCAAAAGGCGGATTCCGGACGGGGTCTTGAAAATGTTGGACTTGATTTTCCCTACGGCCTCGTGCGAAACCCCGTCTTCGTGGATATTGACCAGGAAGTCGGCTTCTACCAAAATCTGGTAATCTGCCCCGCGGATGTCCTTGTACGTATGGTGATGGGCGACCAGCCAGCAGACCCGGTCGATTTGCCCTGGGCTATATCCGCCCACGGCTTCCAGCAGCTTACGGGCTTCCGCAGGCCCTTCCAACTCTTGGTGCTTGCCGTCGCAAAGCCCATATTTCGCCTCACAAGCGTGGATGCCTATGTCGTGTACGATGGCAGCCGCCTCTAAGACAAAAAGCGTATCCGGGTCAAGCCGTTCCAGCATGCCGATTGTGGATGCGAAGGCATAAACCTTCATGAAGTGCTGTATGCGGGGCGCGTCGCCCCGGTCGTATTCAACCATTGCGGCTATCAGCCGTGCGTGTTCCATTTCCATAGTTCTAAATTTATATATATTAGGGACAGGGCTTTCCATGGCGGGCCGTTGGAATATCCGGCAGCCTTGCTGCCGCTTGCCTTTTCCACTTGGGGATGGTTCCCGCACGGCAAAAGTAGCAAAACGGGGCAACAAACGCATAAGAGCCTATGGGGAAAAGAAGAAAAGCCGAAACGTTTTTTCCCGAAAGCGGCAGGGCTTTTCCCGGGCAACCCGGACGGGAGTCCGGCAAGGGATTGTGTCAAAATGGCAGAATACGGCCAATGGCATTCTTTTTGCACAAAGGGATAGTGGCCATTCTTCCCAACCAATGCCCGGAAGCCGCAGGCGGTAGGGGAGGAGGCCCGCAAACGGAATAGAGGAATATCATAAAACATTTTTTCATATGCAGAAAGGAAATATCGGGGTAACAACAGAGAATATTTTCCCCGTCATCAAGAAGTTTTTGTACAGCGACCATGAGATTTTCCTGCGCGAGATAGTCTCGAACGCGGTGGACGCCACCCAAAAGTTGAAAACATTTGCATCCCTCGGGGAATTCAAAGGCGAATTGGGCAATTTGACAATCCATGTGTCCCTGGACAAGGAGACTTTGACGATTTCCGACCGGGGCATCGGCCTGACGGAGGAAGAGATAGAAAAGTATATCAACCAGATTGCTTTCTCCGGGGCAAATGATTTTCTTGAAAAATACAAGAATGACGCCAATGCCATCATCGGGCATTTCGGATTGGGCTTCTACTCTTCGTTCATGGTCTCCAAACGTGTTGATATCGTCACCCGCTCATACAAGGAAGGGGCAAAGGCCGTGAAGTGGTCCTGCGACGGAAGCCCGGAGTACACCATAGAGGAATGCGACAAGGCCGACCGCGGTACGGACATCGTGTTGCATATCGACGACGACTGCAAGGAATTCCTGGAAAAAAGCCGCATAGAAGGCCTGCTGAAGAAATACTGCAGTTTCCTCCCCGTGGCTGTGGCTTTCGGGAAAAAGCAGGAATGGAAAGACGGGAAGTACGTCGATACGGAAGAAGACAACGTCATCAACGAAACGACACCCATGTGGACACGGAAGGCATCGGAGTTGAAAGATGAAGACTACAAGGAGTTCTACCGCAAGTTGTACCCGATGAGCGACGAACCCCTCTTCTGGATCCACCTCAACGTGGACTACCCGTTCCACCTGACAGGCATATTGTATTTCCCGAAGGTCAAGAGCAATATCGAACTGCAACGTAACAAAATACAGCTCTACTGCAACCAAGTGTACGTTACGGACACGGTGGAAGGGATTGTCCCCGAGTTCCTTACCCTGCTACACGGCGTAATCGACTCGCCCGATATCCCGCTGAACGTTTCCCGTTCCTACCTGCAAAGCGATGCCAACGTAAAGAAAATCTCAGGCTATATTACCAAGAAAGTGGCCGACCGCCTGCAATCTATCTTCAAGAACGAGCGCAAGGAGTTTGAATCCAAATGGGACGATTTGAAGATTTTCATACACTTCGGCATGCTCACCCAAGAGGATTTTTACGATAAGGCCATCAAGTTTGCCCTGTTCAAGGACGTGGAAGGGAAATATTACACCCAAGAAGAGTACCAGACCCTCATCAAGGGTGAACAAACTGACAAGGACGGGCAGCTCGTATATCTTTACGCGAATAACAAAGACGAACAGTACACTTATATAGAAGCGGCCAAGAACAAGGGTTACAACGTACTGCTCTTTGACGGGCAATTGGATACGGCTTTGGCCAACATGCTGGAGCAGAAGTTGGAAAAATCGCGTTTCGTGCGCGTAGACAGCGACACCGTCGAAAAGCTCATCCCCAAGAATGACACCACGGCCACGGCCGCACCGGTGGAAGCCGCCGCCGCGGAAGCACTTTCTGAAGTGTTCCGTAGCCAGCTCCCCAAATTGGAAAAGGCGGAGTTCCACGTCACTGCCGAGTCGCAAGGTGCGGAAGCCGCCCCTATCACCATCACCCAGAGTGAGTACATGCGGCGCATGAAGGAAATGGCGGCCATCAATGCCGGCATGTCTTTCTACGGCGAAATGCCGGACATGTATAATATGGTGTTGAACCACGACCATCCGCTTATCAAGTCCGTGCTTGATGGCGAAAAGCAAGCGTGCGGTGAGGAGGTAGCCCGCATCGACGGGATAATATCTTCGTTGGATGCCGAGAAAAAGCAACTTGAAGAAGCCAAGAAGGGGAAGAAGGACGAAGAAATCCCTCAAGCGGACAAAGACAAACTGGCAGACGTGGAGAAAAATATTGCCGCGGAACGTGAAAAGAAAAACGCGCTGTATGCCGACTTTGCCGCCCAGAACAACACGGTCAAGCAACTGATTGACTTGGCACTCTTGCAAAACGGCATGCTGAAAGGCGAGGCTTTGAGCCGATTCATCAAACGAAGCATCGATTTGATACAATAAGGAATAGCGTAGTTTCTTATATACTGAAATCCAAAACAGTTGCCCGTCATCGGTGAAAACACACCGATGGCGGGCTTTTCCTTATTCCAGTGAATCCGGGAAGGGGACTGTTTCCCGAACAGAATTACCACATTTTAAATTTTCCAATGGGCATATATCGGCAACGGAGCTATGCCCGAAGGTTGTTGGACAATGGAAAAAGTCGTTCCCCAAGGGCAATATTGTTACTTCCGCATGGCACTTTTCCAACTTATTCTCCGTATATTTGCCCGCGAAAAGTGGCATTACTATAAAAATCATAATATTTACTGTTAAAACATATATTTAGGTTTTATGAATTTCATGATGTTCATGGTGGCTATTGTCGCAGCGCTGATTCTGGTAACGGCGGCATTGATAATAGCCAAAGCCATCGGGCCTCGCTCTTTCAACATGCAAAAGGGCGAGCCTTATGAATGCGGTATTGTGACGCGTGGGGACACATGGATGCAGTTTAGGGTGGGATATTACCTGTTTTCCATTCTCTATCTGGTATTCGATGTGGAAGCCATGTTTCTCTTCCCGTGGGCTACAATCGTAGAGGATTTGGGTGCGGCAGCCTTGACTTCCGTGCTCTTTTTCCTTGGTGTGTTAATTTTAGGTTTGGCGTATGCCTGGCGTAAAGGAGCGCTTGAATGGAAATAATGAAAGAGCCTAAAATTAAGTCGATTCCTTATTCGGAGTTTAAGGACAACGAATACTTGGAGAACATGGTGGCCGAACTGAATAAGGATGGCGTCAACGTGATTGTTGGTTGCTTGGACGACCTTATTAATTGGGGACGTAGCAATTCTCTTTGGTCGCTGACTTTCGGTACGAGTTGCTGTGCCATTGAGTTTATGGCATTGGGCGCGGCACGTTATGACATGGCCCGATTCGGATTTGAGGTAACCCGGAATTCTCCCCGCCAAGCGGACATGATTATGGTCTTGGGGACGATAACGTACAAGATGGCGCCTGTATTGAAGCGTTTGTATGACCAAATGGCTGACCCGAAGTATGTAATTGCCATCGGCGGTTGTACGATAAGTGGAGGCCCTTTCAAAAAATCCTATCATGTGGTGCAAGGTATCGACCAGATTGTACCGGTCGATGTCTATATACCCGGTTGCCCTCCGCGTCCCGAGGCTTTTTATTACGGTATGATGCAACTCCAAAGGAAAATCAAACTGGAGCGATTCTTTGGAGGCGTAAATCGTAAAGAAAAGGAAGACAAACAAGAAGAAAGTAACGAGTAAACTATGGACATAAAGGACAGAATATTAAAGCTGCAACCGGATGTCACCTTTGAAGAGAAAGGCGACTTGATAGTCGTGGTTGCTCTTGATAAATTCCGAGCTTTGATGGAGGCCCTGAGAAACGAAGGGGACAAGATGGATTACCTGCGTGAAATCATGGGATTCGACACGGGAACGGAGCTCGGAGCACTCTACTATTTGGAATCGACTGCCACCTACGAGCAAATAGCAGTCAAGACGATGACCCCAGACCGGGAAAGACCATTATTGCCCAGTGTCTGCGACTTATGGAAAACGGCGGAAATCAAAGAGCGCGAAGTGTTTGACTTCTTCGGTATCCGATTCCTGAATAACCCAGACATGCGCCGGATTTTCTTACGCGAAGATTGGGTAGGATACCCACTCCGCAAGGATTATGACATGAAGTCCAACCCGTTGAACATGGAGAATGAGCTTAATGCCGACGACACGGACGATTTTGTCCTTAACGCGTATGGTGATGTAGAAGACTTGAAAAACAAGATTTTCGGACAAGAGGAATTCGTGATAAATATCGGCCCGCAGCACCCTTCCACGCATGGCGTGCTCCGCTTGCGTACGTCGCTGGAAGGCGAAATCGTGAAGAAAGTGGATCCCATTTGCGGCTATATCCATCGCGGTATCGAGAAAATGGCCGAAAGCATGACCTATCCGCAAACTTTGGCCATGGCCGACCGGCTGGATTATTTGAGCGCCAATCAAAACAGGCATGCCCTTTGCATGTGTATAGAGAAAGCCTGCGGTATTGAAATCCCAGAGCGTGCCAAATACATCCGGACAATTATCGATGAATTGCAAAGGATAGATTCCCACCTCCTGTATTATTCATGTTTAGTCATGGATATGGGAGCCTTGACTCCTTTCTTCTATGGTTTCCGTGATCGCGAGATGGTGCTGGACATATTGGAAGACACAACAGGAGGACGACTCATACAAAATTACTATGTCATAGGAGGGGTGCAAGCAGATTTGCATCCGGAATTCCAAACAAAAGTGAAAGCTTTTATCAAGCATCTGAGAGGCATTATCCACGAATACCACGAAATCTTCACCGGGAATGTCATTGCCCGTGAGCGCTTGATCAAAGTCGGCATGTTGTCCCGTGAGGATGCAATTTCACTGGGTACGACAGGCGGTACGGGGCGCGCTTCCGGATGGTATAATGATGTCCGCAAGCACCATCCGTATGGATTGTATGACCAAGTAGACTTCAAGGAGATCGTATATGACGGATGTGACAGTTTCGACCGTTACATGGTTCGTATGGATGAAATCATGGAGTCGATGAACATCATAGAGCAACTTATAGACCGTATACCCGAAGGGGAATATAAGGTAAAGACCAAACCCATCATTAAACTTCCGGAGGGTACTTTCTCGGCGAGTGTGGAAACAAGCCGTGGGGAGTTCATGGCTATCATCATGAGCGATGGGGGAAAATCACCGGCACGTTTGCATTTCCGTTCTACGGGACTACCCTTGGTGCATGCCCTTGACACGGTATGTAGGGACAACAAGATAGCCGACTTGATAGCTATCGGCGGTAGCTTAGATTATGTGATTCCTGACATCGACCGATAAAGCAGAGTACCTTCTTATCTATTGAACTGAAAAAGCTGAATTAAAAAAGCTATGAATGGATTTTTAGATTATTATAATTTCAAGCCCGTAGCGGAATGGATTCATTCCTCTTTATGCAGCGTGATGCCCGAAGGGTGGGCGCTTTTCTTGGAAGGCTTGATTGTGGCAGTGATAATCATATTGTTATATGCAATATTGGCTATCGCCTTGATTTATATGGAACGCAAAGTCTGTGCATTCTTCCAATGCCGTTTAGGGCCGATGCGTGTCGGCAAGTGGGGCGTGTTGCAGGTTTTTGCGGACGTATTCAAAATCCTGATCAAGGAAATCATCAAGCTGAAGAACTCCGACCATTTATTGTACGAGTTGGCTCCCTACATGGTGATTCTTGCTTCGATATTGACTTTCTCTTGCCTTCCTTGGCATAACGGGATGGGGATCATCGACTTCAATATCGGTATCTTCTTCGTGTTAGCCGTTTCTTCTATTGAGGTAGTGGGAATCTTGCTTGCCGGTTGGAGTAGTAACAACAAATACACTTTGATCGGAGCTATGCGTAGCGGTGCCATGATGATTAGCTACGAACTCTCTTTGGGCATGGCCATGCTAGCAATGGTAGCCTTGAGTGGCACGATGAGCCTCAGCGGAATTGTAGAAAGCCAGGCAAATGGTTGGAACATCTTTAAAGGCCATATTCCTGCATGGATTGCCTTCATCGTCTATCTGATAGCAGGTAATGCCGAAGCCAACCGCGGCCCGTTCGACTTGGCCGAGGCCGAGCAAGAATTGACGGCGGGTTATCATACAGAATACTCCGGCATGCACTTCGGTTTCTTCTATTTGGCCGAGTACTTAAACCTGTTTATCGTTTCCGGTATTGCCGCCACCGTGTTCTTGGGCGGATGGATGCCTCTGCATATCGCAGGGTTGGATGCTTTCAACCAAGTGATGGATTACATCCCGGGATTCGTATGGTTCTTTGGAAAGGCATTCTTCATTGTTTTCCTCTTGATGTGGATAAAATGGTCTTTCCCCCGCCTGCGAATAGACCAGATTTTGACTCTGGAATGGAAATACCTCATCCCCATTTGCCTCTTCAACTTGTTGCTGATGGTAATATTGAAGATTTATGGGCTTGTCTTTTAATATGTAATAAAGAGATTAAGATATGAATAGTTTTGCTAAATATATCAGCGGAATGATGGGCGGCATTAAGTCGCTGCTGGTGGGCATGAGGACTTCTATTCGGGTTTTCTTCCGGAAAAAGGTAACAGAACAATATCCGGAGAACCGGGATACGTTGTATATCAGCGAACGTTTCAGAGGACGCTTGGTCATGCCCCATGATGAAAACAACCAACACAATTGCATCGCATGCGGTTTATGCCAGATAGCGTGCCCGAACGGGACGATTAAAGTGACTGCCGGGAAGATGGAACTCGAGGATGGTAAAACGAAGCGCTACCTTGTCAAATATGAATATGACTTGGGATGCTGCCTGTTCTGCCAGCTGTGCGTGAATGCTTGTCCGCACGATGCAATCAAATTTGTAAACGATTTCGAGAATGCAGTTTATACTCGCAGTAAATTGCTTATGCAATTAAACCACGAGGGCTCGTCTTGCAAAAAATAAAGTAAAAGTATCATGGATATCACACTTCAGTCTGTTGTTTTTGTGCTGGTAGCCCTTGCAATGATTGTATGCTCCGTATTGACGGTCACAACTAAAAAGTTGCTTCGCTCTACCACATACCTGCTGTTCGTATTGTTAGGGACGGCATTGCTCTACTTCCTGCTGGACTATACGTTCTTGGGGGCTGCCCAAATTATCGTATATGCCGGGGGTATCGTAGTCTTATTTGTATTTTCAATCCTCCTTACCCGTTCGGACAAGAGCTTGAATGCAAAGTTGAAACTGGGCAAGATCCTTTCCTCTGCAATCACAGCATTGGCCGGTCTTGTCGTATTCGGATTTTGCATTCTCTCCCATTCCTTTTCCGAACAGATTGCCCCTTCGGGAAAAGAATTGGATATGAAAACAGTCGGGATGACGCTCATGGGCGATGGAAAATTCCAGTACCTGCTGCCCTTCGAGGCAGTCAGCATATTGCTTTTGGCTTGCTTGATTGGTGGAATTTTAATTGCACGTAAAAGATAAGTAGATTATGGAAATACAATTAGAATATTACTTGGTCATTAGTCTGGTAATGATGGCGTGCGGCGTCTACGGCTTCCTTAGCCGGAGGAATACGCTGGCAATGCTGATTTCTATCGAGTTGATGCTGAATGCCGCGGACATTAACTTTGCGGCATTCAACCGCTATCTTTTTGCGAACTACGAGGGACATTTCTTCGCCATCTTCGGCATAGCGATAGCTGCGGCCGAGACGGCGGTTGCCATTGCCATCATGATCAACATCTATCGTAACTTGAAGAGTATCCAGACAAAGGATATCGAAGAAATGAAACATTAAGTGAAGGAAAGGACTATATAAGATGGAATACACTTTGTTTATTATGTTGCTTCCGTTCCTCATGTTCCTTCTCCTTGGACTTGCAGGACATAAGTTGCGCCCTTCCGTAGCGGGAATTTTGGGCAGCAGCTCTTTGGGAATTGTGACAATACTTTCTTATTATACCGCTTGGCAATATTTCACAATGCCTCGCAAGAAGGGAGTATATGAAGCAATCGTAGTGATGGACCATGAATGGCTGCATTTTACAGACAACCTCCATATCGACTTAGGCATCCTGTTGGATCCGATTTCGGTGATGATGCTTGTCGTAATTTCTACGGTCTCCTTGATGGTCCATATTTACAGCATGGGCTATATGCACGGGGAAAAAGGATTCCAGCGCTACTACGCTTTCCTCTCACTTTTCACTTTCTCCATGCTGGGGCTGGTGGTTGCTACCAATATTTTCCAGATGTATCTTTTCTGGGAGCTCGTCGGCGTATCTTCTTACTTGCTGATTGGCTTCTATTACACCAAACCGGCTGCTATCGCAGCTTCTAAGAAGGCGTTCATCGTTACTCGTTTTGCAGACTTGGGCTTCTTGATCGGCATCTTGGCATTCGGTTATTTCGCAGGTTCGTTCAACTTCGAAACAGTAGGTGCCAGTACCGGTTTTGGCGGAGTCGCTGTAATCAGCGATGCCGCCCGTGTAATGATTCCGCTGGCTTTGGGTCTTATGTTCATCGGCGGTGCCGGTAAGAGTGCGATGTTTCCGCTGCATATCTGGCTACCCGACGCCATGGAAGGCCCGACGCCCGTGTCCGCCCTCATCCATGCCGCTACGATGGTCGTTGCCGGTGTATACCTGGTGGCGCGTATGTTCCCGCTTTTCATCGATTATGCGCCTGATGTGCTCCACCTGATTGCCTACGTCGGTGCCTTTACCGCTTTCTTTGCGGCGGCCATTGCCTGCGTGCAGACAGACATTAAGCGTGTGCTCGCTTTTTCCACGATTTCCCAGATTGCATTCATGATGGTAGCCGTAGGCGTATGTACGGCAGCAACGCCCCATGAGGGATTGGGTTACATGGCTTCCATGTACCACCTCTTTACGCATGCCATGTTCAAGGCTTGCCTGTTCCTCGGGGCAGGTGCCATCATCCATGCGGTGCACAGCAACGAGATGTCCCGGATGGGCGGTTTGCGCAAGTACATGCCCATCACGCACGTTACTTTCTTGATTTGCTGTCTGGCAATTGCAGGGATACCCCCATTCAGCGGTTTCTTCAGCAAGGATGAGATTCTCACGGCTTGCTTGGAGTTTAGCCCGGTTATATACTGGGTCATGTCCATCATCGCCGGCATGACTGCATTCTATATGTTCCGCCTTTACTACGGGATTTTCTGGGGAAAAGAAGCGAAACACGAACATGCTCCCCACGAAGCACCGGCCAACATGACCATTCCCCTTATCGTTTTGGCCGCCATTACGTGCGTAGTCGGTTTCATTCCCTTCGGGCATTTCGTAAGTGCCAATGGCGAAACATACGACATCCACTTGAACACTACGGTCGCCACCATCAGTACCTGCATTGCGGTCGTGGCTATTTTGTTGGCTACGTTCATCTACCGCAAGGAAGAACAGCCTGTGGCTGACTTCTTGGGCAAGAAACTGAGGGGCTTGCATACGGCAGCTTACCACCGTTTTTATATAGATGAGATTTATCAATTCATTACGCATCGTATCATTTTCCGTTGTGTTTCCACCCCGCTTGCTTGGTTCGACCGCCATGTCGTCGATGGGTTCTTCAATTTCTTGGCTTGGAGTTCACAAGAGGGTTCTTGGAGTATCCGCAACTTGCAAAGTGGGCGGGTGCAGCAATATGCCTGTGCGTTCTTCGTGGGCGTAATCGCATTGGTAGTAATTCTTTTATTCGTTGTAATCTAATCTAAAAACAAGAAAGATAAAGATTATGGAAATTCCTCTTATATTATTCGTTATAGTTCCGCTGTTGATGCTGCTCGGCCTGTGGCTGTCGCGTACCATCAACCAGATTCGCGGAGTGATGGTGGCCGGTTCGTCCATACTTCTGGCCTTGGCCGTTGCTTTGACATTCAGCTACATCAATGCACGTTCAGCCGGGGAACAAGCTGAAATGCTTTTTACCAGCGACATGGTATGGTATGCCCCCTTACATATAAACCTCACTTTGGGTGTCGATGGCATCAGCGTTGCCATGCTTTTGCTTTCGGCCATTATCGTATTCACAGGCACGTTTGCCAGCTGGCAGATGAAACTGCAGACCAAAGAGTTCTTCCTTTGGTTCACTTTTCTCTCCTTGGGCGTCTTCGGGTTCTTTATTTCCATAGACCTGTTCACCATGTTCATGTTCTATGAAGTTGCCTTGATTCCGATGTACCTGCTTATTGGCGTATGGGGAAGTGGCCATAAGGAGTATTCCGCAATGAAGCTGACCCTGATGTTGATGGGCGGTTCTGCTTTCCTGCTTATCGGAATCTTGGGGATTTACTTCTTCACCGGGGCACAAACCATGAATTTGGTGGAAATCGCCAATAACCTACACATGGACCCGAAGATGCAAAATATCTTCTTCCCGATGACTTTTGTCGGCTTCGGTGTGTTGGGAGCCCTGTTCCCGTTCCATACATGGAGTCCCGATGGCCATGCTTCCGCACCCACGGCTGTATCCATGCTCCACGCCGGCGTACTGATGAAACTTGGTGGATACGGATGTTTCCGCGTGGCCATGTACCTCATGCCCCAAGGGGCGGAGCAATGGGGAGGCCTCTTTTTGGTGCTGACCACTATTGGCGTAGTGTACGGGGCATTCAGCGCATGCGTACAGACGGACTTGAAGTACATCAATGCATACTCTTCCGTGTCACACTGCTCGCTGGTGCTTTTCGCCCTGCTCATGATGAATTACACTTCATGCACGGGTGCCATCCTACAGATGCTTTCACACGGACTGATGACGGCCCTGTTCTTTGCCTTGATCGGCATGATTTACGGACGTACCCATACCCGCGACATACACAAGCTCGCAGGACTGATGAAGATCATGCCGTTCCTCTCCGTTTGCTATGTGATTGCCGGTTTGGCCAATTTGGGATTGCCCGGGTTGAGCGGGTTCATTGCTGAAATGACCATCTTCGTGGGTTCTTTCTCCAACCCTGATACCTTCAGTCGCACGTGTACCATCATTGCCACTGCCTCCATCGTCATAACAGCAGTCTATATTCTCCGCCTTGTCGGAAAGATCCTCTATGGTGAAGTGGAAAACAAAGAATACTTGAAATTGACGGATGCCACATGGGACGAGCGTTTCGCTGTCATCTGCCTTATTTTCTGCGTGGCCGGGCTGGGAATGGCTCCTTTGTGGATAGGCAATGTGATTCAAGGAAGTGTAGAACCGATTGTGAATGTAATAACATCTTCACTCTAAACAAACTGAAACAGCAATGGATTACAGTCAATTTTTAAATATGAAAGAGGAGCTGTCGCTGATGGTAGTTATCGCCATCGTGCTCCTCTACGATATCATTGCAGGCGATAAACGCAAGAAAACCATGACGCCCGTGGTACTCGCCTTGATGCTACTGCATACGGCATTTACCCTCGTCCCGTCTCCTGCCTACTCCATATTCGGGGGCATGTATACGCATACCCCGATGATGGGCATTGTAAAATCTGTGCTCAACTTCGGTGTCATCATTGTTTTCCTACAAGCCGACATCTGGCTCCGCAGGGATGACACGAAGATACGTGCCGGAGAATTCTATGAACTTATCCTCTGCACCTTGCTGGGCATGTACATGATGATTGGCGCAGGCCATTTCCTGATGTTCTACATCGGGCTGGAAACCGCATCCATACCGATGGCCGCCCTTGTGGCTTTCGACAAGTACCGCAACCATAGCGCGGAAGCGGGGGCAAAGTATATCCTTACTGCCATGTTTTCCAGCGCGTTGCTCATATTCGGCCTGTCGCTTGTGTATGGGAGCAGCGGGTCGCTTTATTTCGACGACGTGACGGCTACCGTCTTCTCCGGAGGATATATGGCCATTTGCGCCCTCGTGCTTTTCATCAGCGGCATGGGCTTCAAGCTATCGCTGGTGCCTTTCCACTTGTGGACGGCCGACGTCTACCAAGGAGCACCCACCAACGTCACCTCCTATCTTTCGGTGATTTCAAAAGGCGCCGCTGCCTTTGCCTTCATGACCATCCTCATCAAGGCATTCCCCGACATGATGCCCCAATGGCAAACCGCCCTTTACATCCTCATCGTGTTGAGCATTACGATTGCCAACCTTTTTGCCCTTCGCCAGCAAGACTTGAAGCGCTTCATGGCCTTCTCCTCCATTTCGCAGGCGGGCTACATCATGTTGGGCGTTATTGGCGGAAACGCTTTGGGCATGACCTCGCTGGTGTACTACGTGCTGGTCTACATCGTAGCCAATCTGGCCATCTTTGGCATTATCAACGTAGTGGAGCAAAAGAGCGGGAAGAAGGAAATCAACGAATACAACGGTTTCTACCAGACGAACCCCAAATTGGCATTTGTCATGACACTGGCCCTTTTCTCTTTGGGCGGAATCCCCCCGTTTGCCGGGTTCTTCAGCAAATTCTTCATCTTTGCGGCAGCTGTGGAACAAGGATATGTATGGCTCGTGTTCATCGCTTTGCTGAACACTGTGATATCCCTCTACTACTACCTGCTCATAGTGAAGGCCATGTTCATCCAGCCTAATGATTCGCCCATCGCGCCTTTCAAGAGCGACGCATACAGCCGGGCCAGCTTGGTGGTTTGCTTGGTGGGCATCGTTGGTTTTGGCTTGGTGAGTGCCATCTACGATTGTATCCACGCGTATTCCTACGGCTTATAGTTCCCGGACTTGCCATAGTACACGCAAATCCCTTTTATGAAGCCTCCGGCCTTGATGCCGGGGGCTTCGTCGTTTCTGCCCGTCCCCGCTTCCGGAGCTTTCCCGCCGAGATATGCAGGAAAGCCTGTGCTGCCCGAGAAGGTAATTATCCGTTAGATGGGAAAAACTATGGCGGTGTGCCGGAAAAGGCCTGCATGATAGGGAAAATTCCGCGGCATGTTTTGAAAAGAACCGTAATATCCTCAGGAACGACGGAAGCGCAAGGTACGGGAGACTATGCGGAAATCTGGAAAAATAGTTGTACTTTTGCCCGGAAAGTCCTTACAGGACTACATCAACCGATAACCTAAAAACAGGAATTCATTATGCCGAAAAAAATTGTAACCTTAGGCGAAATCATGCTCCGCTTGTCTACTCCGGGAAACAAGCGTTTTGTACAGAGCGACACGCTGGATGTTGTGTACGGCGGCGGCGAGGCCAATGTAGCCGTGAGCTGCGCCAACTACGGATTGGATGCGTATTTTGTAACCAAGCTGCCGACCCATGAAATCGGGCAATCGGCCGTCAATGCCTTGCGGCGCTACGGGGTAAAGACGGACTACATCGTGCGTGGGGGCGATAGGGTAGGGATTTACTACTTGGAGACAGGTGCCTCCATGCGCCCGAGCAAGGTAATCTACGACCGTGCCCATTCGGCGATAGCTGAGGCAGAGGCCTCCGAATTCGACTTCGACCGCATCATGGAAGGAGCCGACTGGTTTCATTGGTCGGGTATCACCCCGGCCATCAGCGACCGTGCGGCAGAAATTACCCGACAGGCCTGCGAGGCAGCCAAACGGCACGGCGTGACGGTTTCGGTAGATCTCAACTTCCGTAAGAAATTGTGGACGAAAGAAAAGGCCCAATCCGTGATGAAACCGCTGATGCAGTATGTGGACGTATGCATAGGGAATGAGGAAGATGCTGAACTTTGCTTAGGGTTTAAACCCGATGCCGACGTGACTGCGGGGCAAACCGCTGCGGAAGGATATAAGGGAATCTTCAAGGGCATGGCGGAGACTTTCGGGTTTAAATATGTGATTTCCACGCTGCGCGAATCGTTTTCTGCCTCGCACAACGGATGGAAGGCCATGATATACGACGGAAAGGAATTCTATACGTCGAAACGTTACGATATCAACCCGATAATCGACCGGGTAGGGGGCGGCGACTCCTTCTCCGGCGGCATCATTTACGGCCTATTGACCAAGTCTACACAAGGCGAGGCGCTGGAATTTGCCGTAGCAGCCTCTGCTTTGAAACATACCATCAATGGCGACTTCAACATGGTGTCCGTGGCTGAAGTGGAAACCCTTTCGGGTGGAGACGCCTCGGGCCGGGTACAACGATAAGATAGGGTTTAATACGAAAAACACGGAGATATAAGGATATGGCACGATTCAATAAAATCGAAGTATTACACACCATATGCCAGACAGGCATGGTGCCCGTCTTCTACCACAAGGACGCTGAAGTGGCCAAACAGGTGATAAAAGCTTGCTATGATGGCGGTGTACGCGCCTTCGAATTCACCAATCGAGGCGATTTTGCCCAAGAAGTATTTGCCGAGGTAAATAAATGGGCGGCCAAGGAATGCCCGGAAATGATAATGGGCGTAGGTTCGGTTGTAGATCCGGCCACGGCGGCGCTTTACATCCAATTGGGTGCGAATTTCATCGTAGGCCCTTTGTTCAATCCGGATGTGGCCAAGGTGTGCAACCGCCGTTGCATCCCGTATACGCCGGGGTGTGGTTCGGTAAGCGAGGTCGGCTTTGCCCAAGAGGCAGGGTGTGACCTCAGCAAAGTGTTTCCGGCCGGAAATGTAGGCGGGCCTTCGTTCGTGAAAAACATGAAAGCCCCCATGCCTTGGTCGCTGCTGATGGTGACAGGCGGCGTAGAGCCAGAAAAAGAAAACCTTCAAGCATGGATTAAGGCCGGTGTGGCCTGCGTCGGCATGGGCAGCAAACTATTTCCCAAAGAAGTGATTGCTGCTCAAGACTGGGCCGCAATCACACGAAAAAGTGCTGAATCGCTTGCTTATATTCGCGAAGCACGCAACTAAAAGATTAGATATCTTTTAGATGAGAAGTAAAGGTAGTAACAACTTAGATTACTACCTTTACTTTTATACCCAGAATCCGTATTATGTTTAATAGAAGGCGCGATAGATAATCCCCTTTGGAATTTCCCATTACTGCTTAGATAATCGCTACATCCTCTTTACGTATCCAAACTGTTCCCTCATCGGGAGATTCGATTTGCAGCCAGTCTTTCAATGTAGAATCCACTATTGTCATTTTTTTCCCTAAAGGCAATGTCCCCTGAGGGGCGGAAGAATTTGAAGGAGACACATACATCTGTATGCCTTCACTCTTCATTACGAGAACTGTATTCCGCGTTTTTATGGAATTGTATTGTTTCCTTGCAAATTGGCTTGTACAGATTCCTATAAGCAACATTAGCAAAGCACACGAAAACCCCATCTTCCGTAAGGCAATCCGTGGGGCAAAAAAGTAAAAAAGGAGGCCGATTAAGAACAATACAAACGACACTCCACAGACGAGCAACCATTCTTGTAAGGCAAAAGCTTGGGACAAGCTTTTCCACCAGCGGATAAAGAAAAATGAGGCTTCCTGTGTTTCTTCAAGCTGCAAATCACGGGTAGAGACAAAATGGATGTTTTCTCTTGTCTTACTGTCCGAAGGATCAAGCAATAAGGCACGTTCGTAATGCAATAAGGCTTTCACCGGCTCACCTAAGCGATAGTAGCAGTTTCCCAAATTGTATTCCACAGTAGCCCATTCTTTCCCAGCTTTCCCACTGGAAATGAACGCAGAGTCTGCTTGGAGGATTTGTTCATACAGGCGGGATGCCATGAGGTAGTTACCTGCACGGGCAGCCTGTCCTGCATTTTCGACTTCTCTAATGCTTTTCCCATTAGGCGTAAACGCGACAATGGAAAGCGGGAAAAGCATAAAAACGGCCCACATGAATGGGCGATGTCCCCTATCCTTATTATTTTTGTCCGTATTTTTCATAAGAATGCTTTCTCCCAATACTTTACTTCCTTTTCTTCAATTCTGTATCCAGCTGAATGATTACCTGCAAGGCCTTATTGTAACTTTGCTGCATGCGGTCACGTTTTTCTCCGGGCGCATAACGCGCAAATTCACAATCTTCCAAACTTTCGAGCAGAAGCCCGACGGTTTCCATGCTTACGCCCCGTTCCGGAAGCATCCCGCCAAGGTGTTCTTTGGAAAGCAAGGTAGTAGGAATACGCAACTTGTCGGATATATAACCCCATTCTGCACGTATGATTTCTTCATAAAAGGCCTCTTCTTGTTGTTGAGCCAAGAGCTTTTCGGCTTTCCGCAAGCGTTTCCGAGCTTCCCTGCCAGCCCCTTTTTCGCGGAGCAACAGGGCATTCCGGGCGTAGTAGGCCTTTTGCCGGAAAGTATAGCATATAATCCCGAAAAGTACCGCGGGAAGCAGGTAAAACACCAGCATGTATCTTAATCCCGGGAAGAGCAAAGAAGACCCGGCCAAGTCCGCAGGCACGACTTGGCGCAAGGGACGTATGTCTTTCTGCCCCTGGCCTGCCGCCTGCCCATAGTTGCTTATGCCGGTGCTGCCTCCGCCTTTTCCTCTTTCTACGGATAACGGGAGGGCGTCTGTCTTTAGTTCCTTGTATTCTTTTCCGTCGAAGTATGAGAAAGTGACTGGCGAGATTTCGTAGTTGCCCACGTTGCGTGGAATAATCGTATATTCAAATGTTTTCTCTCCCGTCATCCCGTCCTTACCGGGCTTGATGTTTTCTTTTATCTCGGGGTCGTAGACATCGAAATCTTTCGGGAAGTCAATCTCCGGGGCAGTTACTAATTTTAAGTTGCCCGTACCGCTTATCTTTACCTTCAGCGACACGGCTTCGCCCGTCTTTCCTTGAGGGGACGACAGGGCTGTCTCAATCTTGAATTGCCCCACCCCGCCCGAAAAACCTTTGGGCTTGGGCGTGGGAAGCGGTTCGACGTGTATGGTATGGCTCTGCGTGGTCAGGCGTACCTGCTCCATCCGCGGCCCGGTGCCGTTGAGCAAATCTTCGAAAGTCAAGGCGCCCCTCACCTCGACCGCCGCATCGAAAGTGGCGGAAGGGATTTTCAACTCGCCGCTTTTCTGGGGAAAAAGGAGAAACTGCCTGTACAAAGCCGTGTAGTACGTCCGCCCGTTATAGGTCTCAGGCTGGAGCGTCGTATTTTGCGGAAGGGGTATTTCCTGTGAGTGGAATCCTTCGAAATCGGGGAGTTTCACGTTGTTGAACCCACGCAGGCTGACGAGCGTATAAATCTTGTAGGTCAACAACAAGGCTTCCTGCTCATGCACCCGCGTCTTGCTCGCCGTGCAAAGGATGAACAAGTCGTCTTTCCCTATCGCGCCGTTGCTTGGGGCAGGCGTGATGCTTCGGCGGGGGGAAGAGGAAGAGCGGTTGCCCGTGTTGCCGGAAGAGGTAGTGCCCGAAGATTCAATCACTTTGATCTTCAATTCATTGGACTTTACGGCCTTTCCTCCGGCCTGAATCGTGGCCGGAGGAATGGTGTACTCTCCGGTTGCAGTAGCCCGGACAATAACAGTATAGGTGATGGATTCCGAAGAGGTTGCACGCCCATTGATGTTCTGGAAGCTTCTCATGGTGGAAGTCTTCACATTGGAGACAATCGAGAAG
Source organism: uncultured Bacteroidaceae bacterium (assembly GCA_964439955.1). GTDB lineage: Bacteria > Bacteroidota > Bacteroidia > Bacteroidales > Bacteroidaceae > UBA1794. The sequence continues at coordinate 161,119 of CAYTPX010000002.1, forward strand.
CCCCGCAAGGTTGGGAGTTGGAAGTCTTTTACGTCCGTCGTATTCAGTTCGAACTGGATGGCGAAAGGTTGCCCGATTTCCACGGTAGACGATTCGGCCTTTGCCCGGAAGTTCACGGTTGCCTGGGCTGCGGCGCTGGCACACATGCACCATACCGTTATCAGAAAAAGCAAGACCCCTTTACTCAATATCCCCATTCGTCCTTTATTGCCCGTAGCAGCCCGTTTACCAATCTTTTTCATAGTTCCTTTCGGTCGATGTGGCCTTCTGTTTCATCTTTTCTTGCACTTTCCGTTCGTCCTGCATGGCAGCTTTCAGTAGCTGCTCGGCGGTTTCCTTGTCCATCTCCCCGCGTTTTTCCTCAGGCTGCGCCGGTTCTTGGTTTTCCTGCTTGTCGGGTTCTTGCTTCTGCTCCTCCTTTTCTTTCTTTTCCTGGTCTTGTTTTTGTTGTTGCTCTTGCTGTTGGGACGATTGCGGGTCTTGTTTCAGCAATTTCTGGGCCAAGGCCAAGTTGTATCGCGTCTCGTTGTTTGTAGGTTCATTGCGGAGGGAATTTTTAAACGCATCTATGGCTGCGGCGTAATCCTTTTGTGCCATGAAAAGGTTGCCAATATTATGGTATATCATGGCTTTCTGCATCGCGGAATTGGCACGCCGCAACGCAGGTTCGTAACCCTCCTCCAAGGCTTCCTTGCCTTTCCCCGTTGCGGCCAAGACACCTCCTAAGTTGTACAAAGCTTCCACATTGTACGGGTCAGCCTGCAAGGCTTTCCGGTAGTGTACCTCGGCCTCTTTGTAATCCTCCAGCTTCGCGGCATGGTTGCCTAAGCGGATTTCTTGGCGCAACTCTTTTCCGTCTTGCGCCCACAGTGCAGAGGGAGAAAAGAACATGCTCCATGTGAAAGCAAGAAAGGCGGCAAACGATGCCATGCGAATGCCATTCGACGTCCTATTTCCTATTCTCTTCATTTTTTTCTTTGTCTATCCTTAGCTGTTGGCTTTCCGAAAAGGGAGAATCCTTTGAAACGGGGATTCTTTTTTTCAAGTAGAAATACTTCGAATATGAGAAGGAGAAGCACAATCCAAGCCACGGCAATGAATTGCTCATCGTATTCTTTGTAACTCTTATGTTCCGTTTCCGCTTTTTGCAACTTCTCCACTTCGGCAGAAATAGCCCGGCCCGCTTGATCGGAGTTATCGATCCGTGCAAAAATACCTTGTCCTATTTGCGAAATCGCCCGGCATACGTCTTCGTTCATGCGGCTTACGACCGTTTGCCCGTTACGGTCTTTGTGGTATCCTCCCGTCTTCGGGTCAGGAATGGGAGCCCCCCCGGGCAATCCTACGCCTAAAACATGGATTTTATAACCTTTCTTCGCAGCTGCCTCTGCCGCTTCTTTGGCCCCGTCCTCATGATTCTCCCCGTCAGTTATGAGAATGATGCTTTTCCCTATGCCTTCTTGTGAAGTGAAACTGTTTGACGCCAAATTGATTGCCGCATACAGATTGGTACCTTGCCGCGAAATAAGGTCGGGGGTAATGGATTGCAGGAACATTTTGGCGGAAACGAAATCACTCGTGATGGGTAATTGTACAAAAGCGTCTCCCGCAAACACAATCAACCCCACCCTATCTTCCTCGAAGTTATCAATCAGCTTGGAAATTAGCATCTTTGCACGCTCCAAACGGTTCGGTGAAACGTCTTCGGCAAGCATTGACCGGGAAATGTCCAAAGCAATCATGATTTCCACTCCTTGTTTTTTTACAGTCTCTTCCTTTATCCCGAATTGGGGTCGCGCACAAATCAGGACAGAACCGGCCAAGGCAAGAACCAATAGGATAAATTTCAAATTCTGTCTTGCTGACGAGTATTCAGGCATCAACTCCCGAATCAAGGCAGCCTCACCCATCCGGGAAAGGCACTTCCTTTTCCGGTAAAGCCCATAGCAATAGAGTATCGCGGCAAGAGGGATGAATAATAGAAGGTAGAGGTATTCTGGATTTGCGAATCGGAACATAACAATATCAAGGTATCTTTCTTAAAAGTGTAAGCCGCAGCAAAGTTTCTATTACCAGCACTGCTACGAGCAAAAGGGCGAAAGGCGCAAATGCTTCTTCCCGCTTGCTGTAGGAATTGACTCTCATTTTTGTACGCTCTAACTTGTCGATTTGCCGGTATACGTCTTGCAATTTTTCCGTACTAGTGGCCCGGTAATAGGTCCCGCCGGTTACATTAGCTATTTCGATCAGTGTGTTTTCATCGATTTCCACCGGGACATTCATGTATTGCACCCCTCCCGCGGTGGCCATCGGATAGGGAGCCATCCCATTTGTCCCCACCCCTATCGTATAGACACGGATACCGAAACTTTTCGCGATGTCGGCAGCCGTCAAAGGCGAAATGTCGCCCATGTTGTTCGTCCCGTCAGTCAGCAAAATCAGAACCTTGCTCTTGGCTTTGCTGTCTTTCAATTTACTTACGGCATTGACGATTCCCATGCCGACCGCCGTACCATTCTCCAGCATGCCGCATTTTACTTGCGAGAGGAAGCCCATCAACACATGATGGTCAAGTGTCAAAGGGCATTGGGTAAAGGCTTCCCCTTCGAAAAGGGTAAGCCCGATGTTGTCATTCGGACGCCCGGCTATGAACTCGGCTGCTACCTTTTTTGCAGCTTCCACCCGGTTAGGGTGAAGGTCTTCGGCCAGCATGCTGGTCGAAACGTCAATTGCCAACATGATATCGATGCCTTCCGTTTCCCGGTCTTGCCAACTGTCCGTATATTGGGGACGAGCCAAAATCAAAATCAGCAAGACAAAGGCGGCAATGCGTAATAAGAAAGGCATATGCACGAAGTACGTCCGCAAAGTGGGCTTCATCTGCATGAAGCTCTGCCGGCTGGGCATGCGCAAAGAAGCATATAGGGAATGGTGCTTCATCACATACCACAGTATGTATGGGATTACCAGAATAAGAAGGAAGAGACACTCTTTGTTGACAAACTGCATTTTCTAATTTCCTCCCCTGCTAAATCAACAACAATTGTAACTCAAGCAAAACGTATACGAACAAGAATACAAATCCGGCAAAAAACAGCGAAATGGCAGAAATCAAGAGTATCCGGGTACGTAACGAACGCTTGCGCTCGATTTTTTCTTCTATGGGTTCGGGATCAGGAACCGGCGGCTTTTCTTGTTTGGTCTCGTTGATGAACGTCACGGCACAAAGCAAATGATAATCATTTTCGTTCATCTCTGGCATCCACTTGGCAAATTTTACGAGGTCGGCCGTTTGGAAAAGGGTCTTCACCTCAATAAACGCCTCGTTGTCTTTCAGGTCTTCTTGCTGCAAACGGGCGATTATCTCGGAAGAAGTCATCTCCATGGCATTAAATCCGAAGCGGCGATAGATGTAATTGCGCAATATTTCTGTGAGTTTCGTGTAGTATTCCTTCTCCCCACTTGTCTCATATAGTTTGTCTTGCTTGACTTGTTCGATTTCCTGCAAGGCTTTCTGGTGGGGCGGCATGGGGGGCTTGCGTATTATCTTACGGATAATGGGGGCATTGTCCCTGTAAAAAGCAATTAGCCCGACTCCCGCTATGAGGAGAAGGAGCATCGCAAAAGAAAGCCAAACAAGGTAGGCCCAGTCCGACCATGCGAAAGGTGCGTTCATTTGAGGGCGCAACGGGAAGAATTCGTCGGGCTTCGAGACGTCGACAGGCACATTGTAGACTTTCAGAACCAAATGGTTGGTTTTGTATTCCATCTCGCCCACTTTCACCGGGACGGGTGGCAAACTGTACAAAGCAGAGTCGAAAGAAGTAATCGTATAGGTAGCAGCCACTTGCTGCACTTTCCCTTCATCCAAATACAGCGTGTCGAACGAAGGAGTCCCTATGAGTTCCACCCCCCCGACCAAGGTATCTTGGAAAATGGGGAATACGATTTTCTCACCTCTTGGGACACTCGCTTGGATGCGCAGCTTAGTCTGTTGTCCGATATAAATTTGGAAAGAGTCCAAAGATGCCTCCACCGTGACCGTCTGCGCTTGGACAGACCCTCCAAATGAACACAGCAGGAGGAATAAGACCAGCCCCAATCGGGCACAAAGCCAGACAGCCCTATGGCAAACATCTGTTTTTTGGGTAGAAACACGCAAAGGAAATCGGAAAAAGCCCTGTGCTTTTCCCGAGAAAGCACCGTATTTTTTAGGGATTGGTTCAATACGCTTCGTTTTCATCTTTTTCCTATATCCTTCGTTCAAACAGCATCATAAGCGACCGCACATAGTCTTCATCGGTACAAATCGAAGCCAAATCCACGTTGCAACGGTGGAAGACGCTCTCTAATTTCGCTTGGTTCCCTTTCCACCACTTCTTCTGTTCTTCCCTGACGGTGGCCGACGATGTGTCAAGCCATTGCTGCAATCCGGTTTCCGCGTCTTGGATGCGGAGCAGGCCGACATTGGGCAAATCCGAAAAAAGCCGGTCGTACACTTGGATGGCTGTCACGTCATGCTTTTTCCCGGCAATCATCAGCGGATCACGGAATGGATTCGGGTCGAGGAAATCAGAGAACACGAAAACGGTGCTGCGGCGCTTCATGACTTGCGTAAGGTACTGGAGACCCGCAGCAATGCTCGTTTTCTGGCTCTTGGGACTGAAATTGAGTAATTCGCGGATGATGAAAAGGACATGCTTGCGCCCTTTTTTTGGCGGGATGAACTTTTCGATATGGTCGGAAAAGAAAATCACCCCAATCTTATCGTTGTTGTTCATTGCGCTGAAAGCCAAAGTCGCAGCGATTTCCGTGACCATGTCTTTCTTCTTCTGGTTCCTGCTTCCGAAGTCAAGGCTTCCCGAAACGTCTATCAGCAGGATCAATGTCAACTCCCGTTCTTCTTCAAAAACCTTGATATACGGACGGTTGAAACGAGCCGTCACATTCCAGTCAATATCGCGTATATCATCGCCAAACATATATTCTCTTACTTCAGAGAACGCCATTCCCCGTCCCTTGAATGCAGAATGATATTGTCCGGCGAAAATGTTTTGTGAAAGTCCGCGTGTCTTTATTTCTATCCGCCTTACCTTTTTAAGTAACTCACCCGTCTCCATTGCTTAGAGAGATTTCACTTTTTTTTACAGGAAATCAAGGCACTTCCACCTTATTGATGATGTCATTAATTAAATCGTCAGAGGTAACGTTCGTCGCTTCCGCCTCATACGAAAGGCCTATGCGGTGGCGCAATACGTCATGGGCTACGGCACGGACGTCTTCCGGTATCACATAGCCCCGGCGGTGGATAAAGGCATAAGCGCGGGCAGCCAAAGCCAAATTAATGGAAGCACGGGGCGAGCAGCCAAATTCTATCAGCGCTTTCAGATCCTTCAGGTTGTATTTTTCAGGATAGCGGGTCGCAAATACGATATCGACAATATATTTTTCAATTTTCTCGTCCAAATATACGTCCTTCACTACCTCTCTTGCCGATTGGATTTCCTCTGTCGTTAAAATCGGGCGCAACTGTTTGCGCTCTCCGCTTATGTTTTGCCGGATAATGCGACGTTCCTCTTCAGGCGACGGGTAGCTGATAAGGACTTTCAGCATGAAACGGTCCACTTGGGCTTCCGGAAGTTGGTATGTCCCCTCTTGCTCTATCGGGTTTTGGGTGGCCAAGACCAAGAAAGGGTCGGGCAATTTGAACGTATCCTTGGCAATCGTGACTTGCCGCTCTTGCATGGCCTCTAACAATGCGCTCTGCACTTTGGCCGGAGCCCGGTTGATTTCATCTGCCAATACAAAGTTTGCAAAGACAGGGCCTTTCTTCGAAATGAATTTTTCTTCCCGCTGGCTGTAAATCATCGTGCCCATCACGTCAGCCGGCAACAAGTCCGGAGTGAATTGTATGCGGCTGAAAGAAGCATTTATCAAGGAAGATAATGTCTTGATGGCCAATGTCTTTGCCAATCCCGGCACACCTTCGAGCAAAACATGCCCATCAGAAAGAAGTCCGATGAGTAAAGATTCAACCAAATGTTTTTGCCCGACGATGACTTGATCCATCCCTGTCACCAAATGAGTAACGAAAGTGCTTTGCTGTTCTATGCGCTCGTTTAATGCACGAATATCTATTGATTGTTCTGCCATGATGGTATTAAGGTGTTTTCTTGCGACAAAATTACAGCTTATGCCGCAGCAACCGGGCATAATTTCTATTAAAAATAGATATTAGCCCTTTAGATTGGGCATTTTTAACCTTCACTTTTTAGCCAGCCGTGGGATAATCAAAGTAGCCCCGATGGGGAGATTGTCCGGATCATGCAAAACGCCTTGGTTATAGCTGGCTATATGAGGCCATAAATCCATTGTCCCGTAGTACTTCTTAGATAATTTTGTCAATGAATTTCCGGGCCGTATGAGCACGCTGTCTAATATCCCGACAGCCATATAGTCCCGTGGATCGGCACGTCCTATGGCAATCCAAACTTGCTCCCCATCACCCTTATCCCCTATGTCCTGTACGGATATTTGTTCATCCTGTACGGGACTGGGCACATTTGCCTGGGGTTGTTCAGTCTGGGGCGTAATGGTGGACGAAAGAACCGCAGGAGTCTCTGGAACAGGATAGTAGTAACCAAAAAACCATGCGGGCTTCCAAATGCAGATATAGGCTAAGAAAACTATGATCAGCAGGGAGAGCACGAAGCAGTGCTTCACGCTGATGACAAAAGAAAATCGTTTTGCCGGATCCTCCTTTTCGTAGTCTTTCTTTGTTTTGAGCGCCAAAGACCCCATGGCATCTGCTTCTTCTTGTTTCCGCCGGTCTGCATCGGGAGATGGCGATACAGGTATGGAGGATGGCACGACGGATTCCGGGACGTTTTTTTGTGGGATTACGGGAGTTTCTTGCTGCCCTGGCTCCAGAGGAGTTGCGGGAATCCCTGTTTTTTCCGCAAACGATCTGTCTGCCTGAGCAGCTTGGGGAGATTGTCCGGATGATTGGTCTCTTTCCCCTCCGTCAGGGCTTTCGTCGGTTTCCCTTGCCTCTTTTTCAGAAAGAGCTTCCGTTTTTTGAGGAAAGCCGATTGACTTTTCTTCTTCCGGGCGGGGTGCTGGAGTAGATATCTCCTCATCCCCGGGCAATCCGGATACCTCCTCGTCGGGAAAAACTGCTTCCAGTTCTTCGTCGATAGCTGCAAAATCGATGTCATCACGCAATTCGACAGCTTCGAAATGCTGAAAGGGTTTGTTCACTTTCTCCTTCAACGCCACATCCGGAGTGAATGTGATTTTATCGTAACTACCAATCAAAATCCTTTTTCCGCTGTTGATGTCCACACTTTCGCGGCTGCTTACCGTAATCAGTTTGAAAGTGCCCAGCCCGTTTATCTTCAGATATTTCTTTTCCTGCAATATTTTCCCGACCAAAGGGAAAGCGGCTCTTATGAAGTCAGTCGCCGACTGGATGGAAATATGTGCATGCTCGGCCAAGAGGGTGGCCAGTTCTGCGGTAGAGATTTTCTCATTCATGGTCGTTCCCTTCTTTCAGTTTCTCTTTTACGGAGGAGGAAGGCTTGAAATTGACTACCAATTTAGGCGGGATCAGTAACCGTTTTTTTGTTACAGGATTAACCGAAACCCGTTCGTTCTTCTTCTTGACTTCGAATGTCCCGAAGCCCGCGATAGCCACACTGTTGCTTTCTTGCAAAATGCTGCTGATGACTTCGATGAGCGCCACGAGGTTCTTTTGCGCTTCATCGACCGGGATTCCTGCTTCTTCTGCCAGTTTGGCAATATATTCCTTGTTCTTCATGACGTCACAACGTTGCATAAAGGTCGTATTCATCTGCCGATATGATGCGAACCGGGTAAAATCCTCCGGTTTGTAGCAGTTGGTTTCCCGATTTACGGATGAGAACTTCAGGATCAACTTCGGGCGAGTCAAATTCGGTACGCCCCACATAATATTCCCCTTCCTCGCGGTCTATGACGACACGGAAAGTTTTCCCCACTTTCGTCTCATTGATTTCGGCGGAGATGCCTGCTTGCAGTTCCATCAGCTTGCCCAAGCGTTCTTGTTTCACTTCTTCCGGCACGCCGTCTATATAGTGTCTTGCAGCGTAGGTTCCTTCTTCTTCCGAATAAGCAAAGGCTCCCATCCGTTCGAGACGGGCACGGCGTACAAAATCCATGAGGAGCTGGAAGTCTTCCTCCGTTTCTCCGGGAAAACCGACCATCAAAGTGGTGCGAAGATGGATGCCCGGCACTTCTTGACGAAAAAGTTCTATCAATTCGAGCGTCTCTTCTTTTGTGACATGCCGTTGCATTCGATGCAAAACCGGGGTGCTAATATGCTGGAGGGCTATATCAAGATAGCGGCAGACATTCTCTCTTTCGCGCATCACCCGCAGCAAGTCTACCGGAAACTGGGCGGGATAAGCATAATGCAGGCGTATCCATTCTACACCTTCCACGTCGGATATCCGCTCCACCAACTCAGCAATACACCGGATGCCATATAAATCCAATCCATAGTAGGTCAATTCTTGGGCTATCACTTGGAACTCTTTCACCCCTTTCCCCACCAAATAACGGACTTCGTCGAGTATTTCTTCCATTGGCCTTGAGCGATGCCGCCCTGTCATAAGCGGTATGGCGCAATAGGAGCAATGGCGGTCACAGCCTTCCGATATCTTCAGATAGGCATAATGGGAAGGCGTGGTCAAAACACGCTGATAGGATGGGACTGCGGCAGCCTTGCTTTTCAAATCTTTGAGCAAGGATGTCCAGTCGAACTTGCCGTAATATTTATCGACTTGGGGGATGTTTATCTGGAGTTCCTGCATGTAACGCTCGGAGAGGCAACCCATGACATAGAGTTTACGCAAGTCGCCCTCTTCCTTGCGCTGCGCGCATTGCAGAATCATGTTGATGGATTCTTCTTTTGCGTCGCCGATAAATCCACAAGTATTGACGACTGCAATTTCCCCCTCGGCTCTTTCCGGGTCATGACATACCTTGTAGCCTGCTTCATGCAGTTGATAGAGCAATTTCTCGGAGTCCACCAAGTTCTTGGAGCAACCCATGGTAATAATATCGACTTGGCCTTTCTTCATGTATTGGGAATAATGTCCTTACCCCCGAAAAGGGAATCTACGAATTCTTCTTTGTGGAATACTTGCAAGTCTTCCATCTTTTCGCCTAAACCGATGTATTTGACCGGAATCTTAAATTGGTCGCTTATCCCGATCACCACACCCCCTTTGGCAGTTCCGTCCAGTTTAGTAATGGCAAGCGCGGAGACATCGGTAGCTTTTGTAAATTGTCTTGCTTGTTCGAATGAGTTTTGTCCCGTAGAGCCATCCAGCACCAACAAAACTTCATTAGGCGCATAGGAAACGATTTTCCTCATTACATTTTTTATCTTGGTCAATTCGTTCATCAAGTTTATTTTGTTGTGCAAACGTCCGGCCGTATCGATAATAACGACATCAATATCGTTGGCAACGGCAGAATTTACCGTGTCATACGCCACCGAAGCCGGGTCAGCACCCATCCTCTGTTTGACAATGGGCACTCCCACCCGCTTACTCCATATTTCCAACTGTTCCACAGCGGCGGCCCGGAATGTGTCGGCGGCGCCAAGCATGACTTTTTTCCCCGCTTTTTTGTATTGATAGGCCAACTTCCCTATGGTTGTGGTCTTCCCCACCCCGTTAACGCCGACTACCAATATGATATAAGGCTTGGTAGAAATCGGGCTGTCAAAGTCGGATTCGTTCTCATTAAAGATACTTTCAGATAAAAGGGCAGCAATTTCTTCACGGAGTATACGTTGCAATTCTGAAGTATCGACATATTTATCTCGCTGTACCCGTTCTTCGATACGACGGATAATTTTCAAGGTTGTATCCACTCCCACATCGGAAGTAATCAAGACTTCTTCTAAATTATCCAGTACTTCATCATCCACTTTGGATTTGCCCGCAATGGCACGCGCTATCTTGCTGAAGACACTTTCCTTCGTCTTTTGCAAGCCTTTGTCGAGCGTTTCTTTTTTTTCTTTCGAGAAGAAGCTAAAAAATCCCATATCTCTCCTGTATTTCATTGTTAATCTGCAAAGATAGTGGATTTAAGTCTATCCTGCAAAAATTAGGTGCGTTTGCAATAATGGACTTGCCCAATAACTCACGTTTTTGCATTATCTTTGCGTTCACAATAATTTTATATATGATATGGACAAACATTGGATGAAAACTTCGTTATTGGCTGCTTCGATGGGAATGGTGGCTCTCTCCCCGCTGGCCGCAGCCGAGGCTTCGGATGAGAATAACAATGGGAATAAAGAAACCCTGACCCCCGAATTGCTCTGGACGATGGGGCGTTTGGGCGGGACGAGTGCAGGCTCGATATCCCCTGACGGCACACAAGTGCTTTATACCGTGACGCACACCGACTGGAAAACGGAGGAATCGGTCACGCGTATATACCTTTCGCCCGTACTCCCCGCTTCCGGGACAGGGTCGGACTCCGTACCGCAGGCGCGCATACTGGGCGAAGGAAGCCAGCCGGCTTGGATAAAAGGCGGAAGTAAGGTTGCTTTCCTTTCTTCCGAAAGCGGCAAATCGCAAATCTGGGAGATGAACCCCGATGGGGACGGCCGTCGCAAATTGTCCGCCTACCCGGGCGACATCGAAGGCTTTTCTTTTTCACCCGATGGGAAGAAAGTCCTGTTCACCGCCCAAGTGAAAGTGGGACAAAGCATAGAGGACATGTATCCGGATTTGCCTAAGGCGTCGGGCAAGATTGCGAACGATTTGATGTATCTGCACTGGGATGAATGGGTCGAGACCGTGCCCCATCCGTTTTGGGCATCTTTCGACGGGGAAAAGGTGGGCGACGCCACCGATTTGCTGAAAGGCGAGCCTTATGAGAGCCCAATGAAGCCCTTTGGGGGCATGGAACAGTTGGAGTGGGTGCCATCGTCGGACGCCATTATCTATACGTGCCGCAAGAAAACGGGTCGTGATTACGCGCTTTCTACCAACTCGGACTTGTACATTTACGACCTTTCGTCCGGCTTGTCCCGCAATTTGACGTTGGGCAACGGAGGGTATGACCAAAACCCCGTGTTCGGCCCGGACACGACGCGGGTGGCATGGCTCAGTATGGAGCGGGATGGATATGAGAGCGACTTGTCCCGCCTATGTATCCTTAATATTTATACGCGTGCCCCCTACTTCTTGAGCCACGACTTCCAGTCGAATGTGGAGGAAATGTGCTGGAGCCGGGACGGGAAGACAATCTTTTTCTCCGGAGTGTGGCATGGGACGAAACAACTCTATGCCCTTGATATGAAAACCGAGAAGGTGAGAGCCATAACCTCAGGGGCTTATGATTACTCCCTTGTCGGGCTTGGCCCCGAGGGCATGCTGATAGCTTCACGCCATTCGCTCAGCGAAGCCGATGAGTTGTACTGCGTGGACGTAAACACGGGGCAACCACGTGCCATTACGAACATCAATGGCGGACTATTCAGCCGTTTGTCGCTGGGAAAAGTGGAGGAACGATGGGTAACTACTACCGATGGGAAGCAGATGCTGGTATGGGTCGTGTTCCCCCCCGAGTTCGACCCCTCGAAGAAGTACCCGGCCGTGTTATATTGCGAAGGCGGCCCGCAAAGCCCGGTAAGCCAGTTCTGGTCGTACCGCTGGAACATACAGACGCTTGCGGCTGCGGGATACATCTATGTCATGCCCAACCGGAGAGGGATGCCGGGTTTCGGGACGGAGTGGAATGAGGCTATCAGTGGCGACTATGGCGGGCAGTGCATGAAAGATTACCTGACGGCTATTGATTCGATAGCAGCTGAACCGTATGTCGATGCAGACCGGTTGGGGTGCGTGGGTGCCAGTTTCGGAGGGTTCTCCGTCTATTGGTTGGCGGGGCATCATGAAAAGCGTTTTAAGGCGTTCATCGCCCATGACGGGCTTTTCAATTTGGAACAACAATACGTAGAGACGGAAGAGAAGTGGTTTCCCAACTGGGACTTGGGCGGCCCCTATTGGGAACGGGGCGGGGAGAACGAGGCGATAGACCGGAGCTATTCCCAGTCGCCGCACCTTTTCGTGAAGAATTGGGACACCCCTATTCTGTGCATCCACGGGGTTAGGGACTACAGGGTACTTGCCTCACAAGGTATGTCGGCCTTCAGCGCCGCGCGTTTGTTGGATATTCCCGCACAGTTACTCTTGTATCCGGACGAAAACCATTGGGTCTTGAAACCGCAAAATTCCATACTTTGGTATCGTACCTTCGTCAAATGGCTGGACAAGTGGCTGAAATAATGTGAGGCTTCCTGCCTCTTCTTGTCCGGCGTGGAGATAGGAAGAGGTGGGTGTCGCGTGGATTCCCAAAGGACGCGCGAGAAGCCTAAAAAAGAACCTGCACGGTTTCAAGGAAGGTAAGCATTCGAAGAAATGCACCTTTTACACTTTGAGGTTTGGTTGTAGCTT
>CAYTPX010000003.1:0-126242 GCA_964439955.1 uncultured Bacteroidaceae bacterium
CTACTACTTCTTCTCGTGTCATCATAACTTTGCTTTTTGGACGTAAAGTTAATGATGGAAGTTGGAGACAAAAATACGTGGTTTACCGAATGTTTACGTATATGGGGGGAGCGCTTGTGAACGTACCGTATCCAGATGTTAATTGGGAGACATAAACTCGCGGAATGGAAGAATGGTAACACCTTTCGTCAAGTTATTGACTGTCTGGCAGGAAAATACGTGGCCGGTAATAGACCATCGGCAGGGATGGCTGTAAGGAAGTCGGGGATAAAGAGGGTAGGTTTTATAGTGAATGGAAGGGTAGGCCAGCCTTTTGCTGGCGGAAATGGGGAAAAATAGAAAACTCCGGAAGTCTAGGCGTTTGTCTGCTTCCGGAGTTTCTTATGAAAAGTGAGACGGGTTCTCTTTAGAAGTACAGGTAGCGGGTATCTTTTACCTTGGATTGGAGAATCAAGTCTTGCATGAAACGCGAGATCGATTGCATTTGCATGTTCTGTACGCGTTGGCGCTCGCTTGTCTCATTGTATTTTTCGGGTGATTTCTCCGTATTTCCCAAGGAAAGGAAATATACGCCTCCATTACCTTTAATAGGGGCGGTAAGTTTTCCTTGCTGTGCTGTTTGGGCATAGGCGCTTAGGGCCGGTTCGCTACTGCGGGTGACAGATACATAGGCGGGCATAGAGAAACTTACGTGGAGCAGGGAGTCTATCGTAGCCCCTTTCAGGTTTTGGCATGCGGAAATTGTGGAAGGATTTTCCTTCTGCACGTTAGCAATGATTTTCTCTGCCTTTTTCTCCCGGATAGCCTCGGGGCGGAGTGACTCTTTTACTTTCTCGAACGGGAGATACCCTTCTTTATTGATGTCCACCACTGCTATGACGAGCAAGTTACTGTTTTGTGTTCCGCACTCGTAGAGAGGGGATATTTCTCCTTTTTTTGCTTGGAATGCCCAGCGGAGGGCCTCGTGGCTTCCTTGTATGCGGCCAATGTTGTATTCTTCGCTGTAAAGGTTATTCCGTTCTTGGAGAAGGTAGCCATTTTTCTCGGCATTCGCAATAAGGTCCTCAACTGTAGAATTTGCGTTAAGGAAAGCCGAGAATTTGTTATAGGCTTTGCTGTATGTGTCCTTGCTGAAGTTGACGGTGCGTTTTACTAAAGCGATTTTGTATTTTTGTACGGGTGATTTTTTCTCTTCCACTTGAACTATGAGTTGTCCCCCGGGAATCTCAAGATTACGAACTTCACCATTGTTCATTGTAAATATGGTGGCAAAAAGTTGTTCCGTGGTGGCATCGAGCATTGCGGCATTCTCGTAATTGGCAGAACTTATCCACTGCCCTTCTTCGATGCCTCCGTATTTTTTCACCATATCCTCGAATTTCGCTCCTCCTTGCAAAGCGGTATAGATGCTATCGGCAACTTTTTGGGCTTCCTCCAATGTCGTTCTGCTAATGGGGATTTGCCGGAACTTCACACTGTCGGCTTGCATTGCAGAAGCCAAGTACTTGAATGTGTTAAACGTGTTGTCGAGGGAATTATAATAGACGGGCATTGTCTGTCCAACGGAAATGTTTTCCAATCTATCTTGCACGTCTTTCGGGAAAGCATCTTTCGTTTTATATAAATCGTAATAGTAGATTTCACTTTCTGCGTCCATTACTATATTTTTATACTCTCCTTCGCCTTTTGCCAATGCAGCCTCTGCTTCTTTCATCTCTTTCTCTAAGGCTGCACGATCTTCTTCGGAGGCTTTGACAGGTACAGAGATATATCTAATAGTACGGGTTTCCACGTATTGGCGGAATTCACTTTTTCTTTGCTCATACAAGTTTTTCAAATCAGCATCGGTGACATTGACGACACTGTCCGGCAGGGTCGTGTAGGGAATCGCCGCTATTTGGAAGTTTGCCGTGTTGGAACGTTCGTTGAAATTTGCTTCAAGTTCCAACTTGTTGCTCAGCAAACATCCTGCAATCAATTGCTGATATTTTTCGGCCAAGCAATTTTGACGCAGAGTGCGTTCTATATACATCCAATAAGAGTAGAGTTTGTCGTATTGTTCCAAGTATTCAGCGGGAATCTGTGTACGGTCTATTTTTTCGTACTCCGCCAAGAACTTTTGGAGGGCGTCCTTATCAAAAAGGCCTGTCTTTTCATTTACGAACGGAGTTTGCCGTAGTAACATATGCGTGCCTTCTGTAAGAATCGATTGCAGCTCTGCGTCGCTTACGGTAAGCCCAAGAAGTTCGGCTTCATGTTCCACTATTTTGTTATTTACGTAGGTTTGCCATACTTGGTCTCTCAACCGAATGGTTTGTTCTTCACTTAGATTGGTTTCTTGCGTAGTGAATTCTACAATGTTGGTGTATTCCTCCACCATGCTTTGGTAGTCCAATGCCGAGATTTCGTCTCCATAAATTTCTCCTACATTGGCTGAACGGCGGCTAGCGTTCATACCTTCGAATGCAGCTTGTGCGATAAAGGCTAAAAGAGCGCCTCCTACAATAATGACGAGCAGAGGGCCTTTGCTCCGGATTTTTCCTAATGTTGCCATTTTCTGTCTATTCTTTTCTGTTTTTGTTTTTATGCGTGGGATTTTGGTGCGGGCGTTTCCGCATTTTGGGGGGCGAAGTTACTGAAAAAATGTCTATTGCGCTTGTTTTTCTTTGAAAAAGTGCAACGGATTCCCAATTACCCATGTATTAATGGGGGAATGACTTGTAGATTTGTCTTTATAGGACTCTTTTCCTTTCCCTAAAAGGGTCAAATCATTAATCTAATGCGGACTAATTCTATCTTTTTCGCTGTCATTTTTAAGACTTTCACTTGGTAACTGGGAGTGACGGAGATTTCCTCGTTTAGTTTTGGGAAACTTTGGTGGTAGTGCAAGATGAGGCCTCCCAGCGTCTGGTATTCCCCGTTGGCGGCGAGCGGCAGTTGCAAGGAGAAGTCCTCGTTGATCTTTTCTATCTCTAATCGCGCAGAAAAAAGATATTCATGTTCGCCGATTTTCTTGGCGATGTAGTGGTTCGTGTCATATTCGTCTTGGATATCCCCGCATATTTCCTCGACGAGGTCTTCGACGGAGATTATTCCAAGTGTACCGCCGAATTCGTCCACAATGACTGCCATCCGTTTCTTTTCTTGCATGAAGAGTTTGAGCATATTTTGTGCGCCCATGGTTCCGGGTACGAAAGGCATTGTTTGGATGTGTTCGTTCCATTCTCCTTGCGAATGGAACATTTCGGACGAGTGGATATAACCTAATATGTTGTCGATACTACCCTCATAGACAACCAGTTTGGAGAATCCTGTTTCTACAAAGAGGGAAGTAAGTTCTTCCCGGGTGGCTGTCTTGGAAACTCCTACAATTTCGGGGCGGGGAACCATGCAGTCGCGTACCCGCGTATGGCTGAAATCTAATACGTTGCGGAATATCTCAAATTCTTCTTCGCCCTTTTCGTTAAAGGCGTTTCTATGGTTGTGGATGAATTGGTTGAGTCCCTTTGCTTCCAGTTCTTTCAGTTTTGATTTGTTATGGTAGTGCATGTTGAGCCTCATATAGGTCAATATGCAAAGCAAGAGGCTTGTTGCAAGAGTTAATAGTAGTAGGATTGTCATTTTTCTCCTTCTATGGTTGGGGGGATAGAATTGACGGGTTGTTGCAATGAGTCGGCCACTTGCTGGACGGAGTCATTAGTGTTCGTCTGGGGAGGGGGTGTCGCCAGCCTGTTTTCATCGAAAGTTACTTGGCCTTTCATCTTGTAGATGACGTAGTTCGTCATGTCTTGGTTGGATTCGAACGAGTTCCCGTCAATTATTTTGTCGGGTTGTATGATGTGTACCGGACGGTTGGAATAGAGCTTCTTCTTGTCTTGTTCCCAGAAAAGTTGTGAGGTATAGATTTGGTTGCCTTTAGTGTTCTTCACTTTGACGTTCCCACGCAATTCCCAAATGCGGTGTAAGGTGTAATAGTACGCCGTGTCGCATTCGATGGTACTGATAACCTTATACTGCCGGTCAAATTCTTCAAGTTCAAATCCCTTCTCGAAAGTCCATCGAGGCACTTTGGCACGGTCGTACATGTCCCACTGTTCGGTAACGATCTTATACTTCGTGATACCCGAGTCGGAAATGAAGGTCGTGATTCCGCTGGTTTTCAGGAAAGCCGTAGAATCGCGGTCTTTTACCGGGGGAGCATAAGAATGCTCTTCTTCTTTGCAGGAGAAAAGTGGGAGTACGGAAATTGCCAAGAAAACGAGCAACCCGGATGGGAAGAGCCTAAAGGGCATGGTGCGGGGATTTGGCCTGCCCGGCGTTATTTCACTCTCCACTTTTCAAACCATGTCTCGTTGAAAGTCAATCCCAAGGTAAGGCGGAACGTATTGTCCGTTACGTACTCTGCGAGTGAAGTCCGTATGTATTGGGCGGAAATCTGTACTATCGATCGGTTTAGGAATTTCAAGGGCAATCCGATACCTGCGCTGATTCCCCATTCCTTTGGGCCGTCTATCCACGTGCCTTGCAGCGAAGTTATTTGGTAATAAGGTGTCGTGTAGTGGGCACCGAGGCGGAAGCGGATTTGGTCGCGGTAGTAACTACTGTACTGGTTGGGTATCCATTCGGCACCGACGGCAATGCGGTGGCGGTTTTTTAGCGGCTGGAGTGCGGACGAGGCTTTAGCTTCGCTTTCGTAGCTGATAGGTTCGTAATATTCTTGCTCCCAAAGTTGTAGGCTGTAGTCTATCCCAGCCGTCCAATGCTCGTCGGTATAGGCTAAGCCGGCCCCTATGGCGTGCGGGAGTTTGAGGTTTGCGTCAAGCGACTGCGTGCTTCCCCCCGTCGTGCTTTCGTCTACGGTGTTGAGAGTGTGTCCCAATGAGTAAGTTGCCCCGATCGTGAGGGCTTTGTTTTTCCTTTCGTTGAGTACATAAGTGTATTGTGCGCCTAAATCCAGCTTGTAGTCGTAAACGTCCATGGTTCCCGATTTCTGGATGGAGCCGTCGCTGTATGCACTGCAAACGATGGAGGAGGTCTTTTCGATGCTGCCGAAGAGGTAGGCAATGTTGAAACCAAGCGAGAAGTTCCGCAGGGGTTCGTATCCTAAACCTAAGAATACTTGATGTATGCCCCCGCTTCCGTAATAATTATAGGTGGCTGCTGTTTGGGCTTCGGTTGCTGCATCAACGATATATCCGGAAGTACCCAAGTTGTAGCCCACGTTGGAAAGCGGGCGTAACCCGGCCGTGAAGCCCAATCCCTGGCATAGGCGGAATTGCAAGGCTATGTAGTCGAAGCTGGAGTTGTTGGCCGTGGTGCTCTGCCCATCTTCCGACAGGCGGCTTATTTGTACGCCCACTGCGGCATCCATCAAGAATGTGAGGGAGTCTACCGCGCTGTATGAGGCAGGGTTTAAGGGGTTGATGTAGCGGTTGCTCCGTAGCGCAAAACCGATTCCGCCCATGGCACGGCTGGGGCCGAAACCATAGTCGTCGAGAAGCCCCACCCCGTAACGGGAATACGGGCTATTGGTATTGTTTAACGATAGGGTTGTAGACTGTGCCGCCACACAAAGGCTTATGGTTGCCAATGCGAACGTGTGGAATAATCTGTTCAACGTATTAAAGGCTTTCATTATAATGTAGGATGCGGTTTAGACCTTTGAGCACAAGGTGGGGATCCGTAATATGTTCTTTTTCCAATTCTCCCGTGAACAATTTTGCGTCGCCGCCGGTGAGAATCACATTAATGTCGGGGTATTTTGTCTGGTAATCGCGTATGTATCCGTCCATTTCGTAGGCGATGCTCCTCATGACCCCTCCTCGTATGGCGGAGGCCGTGTCGTATCCGGTCAGGGGCTTGTCGCCGTTTTCGTCGATGAGGGGCAACCGGGGCGCACGGTTGTGCAGGATTTCGAAACGCATCTGCTTGCCCGGGGTGATGTTGCCCCCGATGAATTCGCCTTTGTCGGAGAAGAAATCGTAGGTAATGGCCGTTCCCGCGTCGATAATCAGTATGTTTTCCTTGGGGTGGCTTTCGTCGGCTGCCGTGACGGCCGCGATCCGGTCTACGCCCAAAGAGGAGACCGATTGGTAGCGTATCTTGATTGGCAACGGGGTCGCTGGGGTCAGGAAAAGCACGGGGAAGGGAAAGGAGCGGATGAATGCGAGTGTTTCCGGCTTTAAGTCGATGACGGAAGAAATGATGGCGCTTTTTATCTTAACCCCTTGCGCCAATTGGGAAAAGGCATTAGGGAATGATTGGTTTTCCTTGCATAAATCCAAAAGCTCATTGCCCTCGAAGAGGGCTAACTTGGCGTATGTGTTCCCTATGTCTATGATGAGATTTGCCACGGGCTTGATTCTTTTGGGATGCAAAGTAAGACAAAAAAAGTAGAACGGCTTCGTTCTTTTCTGAAAAATAAGCGTAATTTTGCAGCCTAATCTGGAAAAGTAGAAGATTTTAAGGAATGAACCGGAAGTTGGCGCAACTCTTGTTGGCTTTGTTCATCGGGCTTTTGCCATCGGTGCAGAGTGCCTATGCCGGGGAGGGCGGATGTGCTGATACTTTACGGGTAAGCATGCTGACTTGTTCGCCGAGCGGGGAAGCCATATATACATTGTTCGGCCATACGGGCTTGCGCATCCGGGACGGGAAAGGGCTGGATGTAGTTTACCATTACGGCGTGTTTGATTTCGATAAGCCTTATTTCATGTGGCGTTATGTGAAAGGGGAGACCGATTATGAACTGGGCCGGCTTCCGTTCGATGAGTTCCTTTACCCGTATCGCGTGAGGGGTTCGGAAGTGAAAGAACAGGTTTTGGACCTCACGCGGGAGGAGGGGCTCCGGCTGTATGCCGCGCTTGAGGAAAATTACCGACCGGAAAACCGCGTGTACCGCTATAATTACTTTTTTGACAATTGCGCGACCCGTCCCCGTGTGAAGGTGGAAGAGGCGATAGATGGCGTGCTGAAATACGATGGCCGTGAGGCTATCGAAACGTTCCGCGGGGCAGTCCATCGCCATTTGAAGGGGCATCCTTGGGCGCAGTTTGGCATCGACTTCTGCTTGGGCGCGGGGGCGGACCGGCAGATGGAGGGTGCGGATTGTTATTTCCTGCCGGAATATTTGTATGAAGGCTTCCGGGACGCCTTGGTCATTCCGCGTGAGGGCGAGTTCCGCGACTTGGTCGTGGCGGATTCGGTCGTGTGTGCCGCGTGGCCGGCTGCCGTGGCCGTGGCAGGTGGGGGCGACGGTTTTTGGACGCCCTTGGCTTGTTCTTTCCTGTTGCTTTTGCTGGTGGCGGTAGTCTCCATATATGGCGTGATAAAAGGCTATGTCTTGTGGGGGATTGATGTCGTGCTTTTCTCCTTGGCCGGTTGCGCGGGCTTGATTTTGACGTTCCTCGCTTTCTTCTCCCAGCATCCCGCTGTCGGGTCAAATTGGAACATGGTGGTTTTCCACCCGTTCCATTTGCTCTTTTTGCCTGTCTACATAAATAATGCCCGCAAGTGGAGGGTGGACTATTACCATCTCGCCAATGCGCTTGTCTTGATTGTCTTTTTCTTTTGCTTCAGCGTTTTGCCCCAGCAGGTCAATACTGCGGTCGTCCCCATCGCATTGGCTTTGTGGGTTCGTTCGTTGAGTTATTCCATTTTAGCATTCGAACATCGATGGAAATAAAAGGTTTTTTGACTACGCTGATAACCTTTTTGGCGGTAGCCGCCGATGCACAGCATAATCAGGCGGCGCCCAGGATCGTCGTGGGGATAACTGTCGACCAGTTGCGCCAGGATTATATGGAATTGTTTTCCCCGCTTTACGGGGAGAAAGGCTTCCGGCGTTTGTGGCGCGAGGGGAAATACTATACGAATGCCGATTATAATTTCCAAGACCCTGACCGCGCGTCGTCAATAGCTTCCTTGTTTACCGGGACGGTGCCCATGATTCATGGGATAGTGGGCAGCACTTGGCTGGATGCGGCCACGCTATTGAAACGGAATTGTGCGGATGATGCCAATTTCATGGGCAACTATACGGCGCAGTCTTCGTCGGCCTCCTTGTTGCAGGCTACCACGATTGGCGATGAGTTGAAAGCTTTTTTTTCCGGCAAGTCGCTGGTTTATGCCATAGCCCCGGAGCGCGAGGAAGCCATCATGGCCGCGGGTCATGCGGCCGACGGAGCTTTCTGGTTGAATGAAGATAACGGCATGTGGTGCGGTACCACGTATTATGGCACTTTCCCTTTCTTCATCAGCAAGTATAATTTGCAGGAAGGCATCGATTCGCGTAAGGATTCCCTTACATGGACTCCCGCCCGGCCCGTGGGGGAGTACACCCTTTTGCCCTCCACCCTCAATTCTTATCCTTTCGAGTATGATTTCGTTTCGGGCTTCGGGCGTTATCGGCGCTTGAAAACCTCACCGCTGGTAAACCGCGAAATCAATCGGCTTTTGTTCCGGGCTTTTGGCCAGTCGGACATAGGGAAGGATGAAATTACGGATTTGCTTTCCATTACTTACTATGCGGGGCCGTATGACGGGCAAGCCTTTTGGGATACGCCGATGGAAGTGCAGGACGCTTATGTGCGTTTGGACTATGCATTGGGCGAACTCCTTGATTGGATTGACAATAGGGTAGGGCTTCAAAACGCAATCGTGTTCTTTACCTCCACGGGTTACAGCGCCCCCGACCGCATTATGCCGGTTTATTACAACTTTCCGACCGGGGAGTTCCACTTGGAGCGCTGCAAGGCTCTGCTCAACATGTACTTGATGGCCATTTACGGCCAAGGGCAGTGGGTAGAAGCCTATGACGGTTTGCAATTTTATTTGAACCATAAGCTCATCGGGGATAACAACCTGACGGTGGGCGAAGTGCAAAAGAAATCGGCAGAGTTCCTAATCGAGATGAGCGGCGTGCGCGAAGTCTATACCTCTACGGCTTTGCTCCAGGCCGCTTGGGTGCCGGACATGCAGCGCTTGCGCAATTCATACCATCGCGAACGTTCTGGAGACTTGTGGGTGGAAGTAATGCCGGGTTGGACGGTAGTCGATGCAGGTAACCCGGCAAACAATTATATCGTACGTAGCGCGATTGTTCCGCAACCGCTTATCTTTATGGGTGCTTCTTTGGCGCCGGAGCGCATTGAGGAACGGGTCACGATGGATTGTGTGGCACCTACCGTTACAAAAAGCATCCGTATCCGTGCGCCGAATGCCTGTTCGGCGGCCCCATTGTTTTGAGCGGGTTCTTTCCGGCGGGTGCATTCCAATGGGCTTCCGGGCTTTCCCTTGTGGCGGAGGATAAGTACTCCGGGAAAGGAGATGCGGCAGAAATCAGGAAAAGTACCGGCGAAAACCGGAAAAAGTGGCAAGGTTTTTTCCTTGGGTGGGGTAGGTTCTGCATAAAGGGATATTCATATTCAAAGTAGAAAATAAGAAGAAAAAAAATAGAAAATGGGATTTACAGATTTCATAGGTCACTTGTTTGGTGACAAGCACAAGCGGGATATGCGCGAGATCCAGCCGTGGTTGGACAAGATAAAAGCTGCATATCCGGAAATCCAGGCGTTAAGCAACGACGAATTGCGCGCCAAAACGATCGAACTGAAAAGTTTCCTGCAAGAGCGGGTTAAGGCCGACCGCGAGGAAATAGCCAAGTTGCGCGAGTCCATCGAGGGGACTCCCTTGGAAAACCGCGAGCCGGTTTTCGCCAAAATAGACAAGTTGGAGAAAGAGGTTCTCGACAAGTTGGAGACGGCACTGGATGAAATACTCCCGGTAGCCTTTTCTGTCATGAAAGATACGGCGCGCCGTTTTGCGGAGAACGAGGAAATCGTCGTGACGGCCACAGATTTCGACCGCCAGCTGGCGACGACAAAAGATTTTGTACGCATTGAGGGCGATAAGGCCGTTTACGTGAACCACTGGATGGCCGGCGGCAACGAGACGCAGTGGAACATGGTTCACTACGACGTCCAGCTCATTGGCGGCGTGGTGCTGCACAAGGGGAAAATTGCCGAGATGGCGACCGGTGAAGGTAAGACGCTTGTCGCCACCTTGCCCGTATTCTTAAATGCCTTGACGGGCAATGGCGTGCATGTCGTGACGGTAAATGACTATCTTTCCAAGCGCGACTCCGAATGGATGGGGCCGCTCTATGAGTTCCACGGGTTGAGTGTCGATTGCATCGACAAGCACCAGCCCAACAGCGGGCAGCGCCGGCGGGCTTATATGGCCGACATTACTTTCGGTACCAATAACGAGTTTGGTTTCGACTATTTGCGGGACAATATGGCGCAGAGCCCGCAAGATTTGGTCCAGCGTGCCCATAATTACGCGATTGTCGATGAGGTGGATTCCGTCCTGATAGACGATGCCCGCACGCCGCTCATCATTTCCGGCCCTGTGCCGCAAGGGGGCGACCAGCTGTTCGAGGAGTTGCGCCCGGAGGTGGAGCGGGTCTATGCCGCCCAGCGTGCGTTGGCCACGAAGTTGCTTTCCGATGCCAAGCGGCTCATAGCATCCCCCGACAAGAAAGACCAAGAAGAAGGCTTCCTCGCCTTGTTCCGTAGCCACAAGGCTCTGCCCAAGAACAAAGCGCTCATCAAGTTCTTGAGCGAACCGGGCATAAAGGCGGGCATGTTGAAGACCGAGGAAATCTACATGGAGCAGAACAACAAGCGGATGCCTGAGGCTGTGGAGCCGTTGTATTTCGTAATCGATGAAAAGATGAAGAGTGCTGACCTTACGGACAAAGGCGTTGACCTGATTTCCCAAAACCAGTCGGATTCTTCTTTCTTTATTTTACCGGATATTACCAGCCAATTGGCCGAACTGGAGGGGCGTAAAGACTTGACTGACGCGCAGCGCTTGGAAGAAAAAGACCGCCTGATGTCGAACTACGCGGTGAAGAGCGAGCGGGTCCACACTATCAACCAGCTACTGAAGGCGTATGCCATGTTCGAACGCGACGATGATTATGTCGTTATGGACGGGCAAGTGAAAATTGTGGACGAGCAGACAGGGCGTATCATGGAAGGCCGCCGTTGGAGCGACGGCTTGCACCAAGCCATCGAGGCCAAGGAACGGGTGAAAGTGGAAGCGGCCACCCAGACATTCGCCACCATTACGCTTCAGAACTATTTCCGTATGTATCATAAGTTGGCCGGAATGACAGGTACGGCAGAGACAGAGGCAGGAGAGTTCTGGGATATTTATAAGTTGGACGTGGTGGTTATCCCGACCAACAAGCCTGTAATGCGGAATGACATGAATGACCGCGTATATAAGACAAAGCGGGAGAAATATGCGGCGGTCATTTCAGAAATAGAGAAGATGGTTCAGGCTGGGAGGCCAGTGCTTGTGGGTACGACCTCGGTGGAAATCTCCGAGATGCTTAGCCGTATGCTTACGATGCGCAAGTTACCCCACAATGTCTTGAATGCAAAATTGCACCAGAAAGAGGCAGATATTGTAGCCCAGGCAGGGCAAACCAGCACCATCACCATCGCTACGAATATGGCGGGACGTGGTACGGACATTAAGTTGAGCCCAGAGGTCAAGGAGGCTGGTGGGTTGGCCATCATTGGTACGGAACGGCATGAATCCCGCCGGGTTGACCGCCAGTTGCGTGGACGTGCCGGACGTCAGGGTGACCCGGGTTCGTCTGTGTTCTTCGTGTCTTTGGAGGACAACCTGATGCGCCTGTTCTCATCCGACCGTATCGCCAAGGTAATGGACCGGCTGGGTTTCAAAGAAGGCGAGATGATCGAACACAAGATGATTTCGCGTTCAATAGAAAACGCCCAAAAGAAGGTGGAAGAGAACAACTTCGGTATCCGCAAGCGCCTGTTGGAATATGATGATGTAATGAACAAACAGCGGACTGTGGTCTATACCAAGCGGCGTCATGCCCTGATGGGGGAGCGTATCGGCATGGATATCGTGAATATGATTTGGGATCGTTGTGCGAATGCCATAGAGAATCACGATTATGAAGGCTGCAAGATGGAGATGCTTAAGACGCTGGCCATGGAAATCCCCTTCACGGAAGAGGAGCTTAGTGCGGGTAATCTTGAAAAACTTTGCGAGAAGACGTTTGAAGTGGCGATGGAGAATTTCAGAAGGCGTACCGACCGTATTGCGGAAATAGCTTATCCTGTCATTAAAGACGTGTTTGAAAACCAAGGCGATCGTTACCAAAACATCCTAATCCCCATCGTCGACGGGAAACGTCTGTATAACATTTCCGTCAATTTGCAGAAGGCGTATGAGACCGAGGGTAAGGAGGTTGTTAAATCCTTTGAGAAAGCAATCCTTTTGCACGTGATTGATGAGGCTTGGATGGAAAACCTACGTGAGCTGGATGAACTGAAACGCTCGGTCCAGAATGCAAGTTATGAGCAAAAAGACCCCCTGTTGATCTATAAACTGGAGAGTGTGAAATTGTTTGACTCCATGGTCCAGCAGATTAACAATAAGACTGTTGCTATCTTGATGCGTTGCCAAATCCCTGCCCAACAGCCCGAGCAGGTTCGCGAGGCTGCCCCTGAGGTGCGCAGGCCTGCTCCCCGTTTGCAGGAGGTGAAGGAGGACTTGTCGAATCCTGCGCAACGGCAAGCAGCTTCCCGCGACACACGGGCAGATAAGCCCCGGCGCGAACCGATACGGGTCGAGAAACGCCCGGGAAGAAACGACCCTTGTCCTTGTGGTAGCGGTAAGAAGTTCAAGAATTGCCATGGGCGCGGCTTGTAGCCCCGTTTCTGCTTGGCATGCCAGTCGAATATGTTTTCCCTAAATAGCAACAAAAGATATAATGTATCGGAGTAAAACTTGTGGTGAACTACGTATCACCGATGTAAATAAGGAAGTAACCCTTGCGGGCTGGGTGCAGCGCGTACGCAGGATGGGCGGGATGACTTTTGTTGATTTGCGCGACCGTTATGGCGTAACCCAACTCGTCTTCAACGAAGAAACGACCGGTTCTTCCCTTTGGAAGGAAGCGAACAAGCTGGGACGTGAGTACGTAATCCAAATAATTGGCCTTGTCCATGAGCGTTCTGCCAAGAACCCGAAAATTCCCACCGGGGATATTGAGATAGAGGTTTCTTCTTTGACGGTACTTAATAAGTCAGAAACTCCGCCTTTCACTATTGAAGATAACACGGACGGCGGGGATGACATCCGCATGAAGTTCCGCTATTTGGATTTGCGCAGGTCTTGTGTGCGCCGCAATCTGGAGATGCGTCATAAAATGGCTTTCGAAGTGCGTAATTACTTGGACAAACAAGGGTTTCTGGAAGTGGAAACGCCGGTCCTGATAGGTTCTACGCCGGAAGGGGCCCGCGATTTTGTCGTGCCCTCCCGCATGAATCCCGGACAGTTCTATGCCCTTCCCCAGTCGCCGCAGACTTTGAAGCAATTGCTCATGGTTTCCGGTTTTGACCGCTATTTCCAAATCGTCAAGTGCTTCCGCGATGAAGACCTGCGAGCCGACCGCCAACCGGAGTTCACGCAAATCGATTGCGAAATGAGTTTTGTCGAACAGGAAGACGTGCTCGGGGTTTTTGAAGGGATGGCCAAGCATTTGTTCAAGACCATCCGTGGCATAGACCTCACAGAGCCTTTCCCGCGCATGCCTTGGATAGAAGCTATGGCGAAATATGGGAGTGACAAGCCCGATTTACGCTTCGGCATGGAGTTCGTGGAACTGATGGACGTGCTGAAAGGCTATGGCTTTTCCGTGTTTGACGAGGCGGAATATATCGGGGGTATCTGCGCGAAAGGTGCGGCCTCGTATACGCGCAAACAGATTGATGCGCTTACCGACTACGTGAAACGCCCGCAAATAGGTGCCAAGGGTATGGTATATGCCCGGGTTGAGGCCGATGGGCACGTGAAGTCGAGCGTCGATAAGTTCTACCCGCAGGAAGTCTTGCAGCAACTTAAGGCCGTTTGTTCCGCCGGGCCCGGCGACCTGATTCTGATTTTAAGCGGCACCGATGCCATGAAGACACGCAGGCAGCTGTGCGAACTCCGCCTGCATGTGGCCGACCAATTAGGGCTTCGCGACAAGGATATCTTTGCCTGCCTGTGGGTTGTCGATTTCCCGCTTTTTGAGTGGAGCGAGGAAGAGGGGCGCCTGATGGCCATGCACCATCCGTTTACTTCGCCCAAACCGGAAGATATAGCCCTGCTTGACAGCAATCCGGCGGCGGTACGCGCCAATGCCTACGACATGGTAATCAATGGTGTAGAGGTGGGTGGCGGTTCCATCCGTATCCACGACAGCGGATTGCAAGACAAGATGTTCAAAATCTTGGGTTTCACGGAGGAGCGTGCCCGCGAGCAGTTCGGATTCTTGCTCGACGCCTTCAAGTACGGTGCGCCGCCCCATGGTGGCTTGGCCTACGGTTTGGACCGCTGGGTGAGCCTGTTTGCAGGCTTGGATTCCATACGCGACTGCATTGCTTTCCCAAAAAACAATTCCGGGCGTGATGTCATGCTCGATGCTCCTGCGCCCCTTGAGGATTCCCAGTTGCAGGAGTTGCATCTCTCCATTGGCTCGTTGGACGAATAATGTAGGGAAGGCGGACTTATGGGCAAGCAGATTATTCGTACCGCTTTAGTGCAGCAAGCCATCCCCCCCTCCTTGGAGGAGGCGATGGACTTGCTTGCTTCTTCCGTGCGCCAAGCGGCATCGGAGGGCGCACGCTTGGTTGTCTTGCAGGAGTTGCACAACACTCCTTATTTCTGCCAATCGGAAAATACGGGTTTCTTCGATTGGGCCGAACCGATCCCCGGTCGTTCTACGGATTTCTACGGCGCGCTGGCCGCGGAATTGCAGGTCGTTTTGGTGACATCCCTCTTCGAGCGGCGTGCCCCCGGCCTCTACCACAACACGGCGGTAGTGTTCGATGCCGACGGCAGTATGGCTGGCAAATACCGGAAGATGCACATCCCCGACGACCCGGCTTATTATGAGAAGTTTTATTTTACGCCCGGCGATATGGGATTCCGTCCGATACCGACTTCGGTCGGGACATTGGGGGTGATGGTTTGCTGGGACCAGTGGTATCCCGAAGCCGCCCGCCTCATGGCCCTGCAGGGCGCGGACATCCTCGTCTATCCCACGGCAATCGGGTGGGAGAGTAGCGACACGCCTGAGGAGCAGGCGCGGCAGCTCGGTGCGTGGATGACGGTGCAGCGCGGCCATGCCGTGGCTAACGGGTTGCCCTTGGTGGCGGTAAACCGTGTGGGGCACGAGCCGGATTCCAGCGGCATGACGAGGGGGATTCGTTTCTGGGGGCACAGTTTTGTTGCCGGCCCCCAAGGGGAACTGTTGGCTGAAGCGGGCGAATCCCCGGAACTCCTGTTGGTAGATATCGACATGGCGCGCAGCGAGGCGGTGCGCCGTTGGTGGCCGTTTCTGCGCGACCGCCGTATCGATGCCTACCAGGGACTCGAAAAGCGCTATCTTGTCGATTAAAGGCCTTGCCACTTTTCCCAAGAACGTGCAGACCTTGGAGCCAAAAGCCCTGCCCCTTTCCATGGCCTCCCCCGCCGGGGGGCGGGTCGATGCCTTTGACATCATGAAAGGCGTTGCCATTCTCTTGATGGTAGTCGGGCATACGACGGGGAAAATCCCCTTGTTGCGCGCCTTCATCTTTTCGTTCCATATGCCGCTTTTCTTCCTCCTTTCCGGCTATTTCTTCCGCCCCTCCCCCCTCCTCGCCGCGTTGAAGAAGAATTTCAGGCGTCTCTATGTCCCCTACCTCTTCACCGCCTTGCTGTTGGCCTTGCACATGATGCTCTTGGCATATGCCCATGGGCAGGACGTATGGGGCGTATTTCTCGTCCGTCTGCGTGCCACGCTTTTGGGGAGCGGCGCGCCCCTCGTTTTGGGCATGCGTCCGGCCATTGGCGCTATATGGTTCTTGGCGGCCTTGTTTTGGGCTTTGTTGTTGTTCAATCTGGCGCTTCGCACCCGTTTCCCCCTGCTTGTCTGCCTCTTACTGGCCGCGCTTTGCTTCTTTTTGCAAGGCAAGTTGTTTCTCCCGCAGAGCATCCAGCCGGCTTGTTCGGCCACGCTTTTCCTCTATGCCGGCTATTCCGCCCGGCGCTACCGGCTGCTGGAGCGGGTGGGCCGACTCACCTCCGTCGGGTTGCGGCAGTTGTTCTGCCCGCCGCTTTGCAGCCCGTTGGCCGTTGGCAACGGGAATGATGCAGGGCGGTGTGGCGCAACCCGTCCATGGCTTTGTGCTTTTGTCTGCATGGCCTTGTGGTATACGGCATGGATGCGGGGTAGGTTGGAGATGTCATACGGCTATTACCGCTTTTGGTACTTCGACATGCTGGCCGCCGTGGCAGCAGTTTGGTTGGTCTACCAATTCGCCCTTTGGCTGGATGGCTCGCGTTTCGTCCGCCTCAAGCGTGTCTTTTGTTTCTTTGGGCGGTATTCGCTGGTGGTTTTGTGTTTCCATTTGTATGAGTTGAACTGCATACCTTGGAAAAATGTCGTGCCGCTCGATTGGGGCGACGGCGTGTTGCCGATCTTTTGGGTGCTGAAGTTCGTATGGGTTTACTTGTGCATCCAGTTGGCCCGGCATGTGCCTTTCTTGCGTGCGGTATTCCAGATTAGGCGATGATTTCCTGTTCTTTTGCGCCTTGCGCATGCGGAGGATCCTTATAGGGTTTCATTTGTTCCAGATTCCTCTGGCTTTCCCGGAAGTCAGCTTTTGCAGTTGTATCCGCCCGAACAGGGCTTGGATCAGGAATACGAGCGAGGGCATGGCCAAGATGCCCTCCGTTCCCCACCGCGTGCAGCACCACTGCATGACAGGGATTGCTATGATGGCGGAGCAAGCGTAGATTGTCAGTTGGACGCGTAGCTTGCCCGTGCCGTTGATCATGTACATGTAGGAGTTCCCCAGCGTAGAGCACAAGATGAAAATCGCCATAGCCACCGAGAGGCTGGCGGGCACTTTGACGCTGTCGTCTATCCAGATGCCGTAGACCCATTCGGAACAAAGCAGCATGCCCCCCACGGCAGGTATGCAGAGGAGCCAGAGGCATTCGAGCTTCCGCCGTATGTTGTCCATCCAGGCATAGTCTTTTTTGGTGAACGCATCGGTAAAAGCGGGCCAGAGGGGCTGGAGGATGATGGCGAAGCCCATGTTCAGGATGCTGAAATACTTGAAGGCGATGTTGTATTGTGCGGCGGCCAGCGGCCCGAGTTCACGTGTGAGCATCACGTTGATGAGCTGGAAAATGAGCAGCATGGATACCATGATGAGGAAGAACTGCAGGCCGATGTTCAGGATGTTGCGTACCAAGCGGCGGCGTATGCAGTGCCATGCCGGGGCGAAGCGGTGGTATCGCTTGTGGAAGCGGAAGTTGGCCCACGATACCCCGATGAGCCAGACGCAAGGGATGCCCGCGAAAACCCAAGCCAAGTGGAAGAGGCTTCCCCCGGAAGTCCTTGTCAAGACGTAGATTCCGGCCAACGCCAGTCCCTGCCCGGCCGTCTGGTACAGGCTGGCCCTGGCGGGGCTTTGGTCGGCTTGGAGCATGGAATAGAACACTTCGCCCACGATGTTCACGCAAAAGAATACGACCAACAGGGCGAATACCGGCTTCAGTTCGTCGGAATAGCCGGGCGGGAGGTTCAGGATGGCGGCCCAATCCAGAAAGAAGTGGTTGGCTATGAGTACCAGCACCATCAGGATTGAAAACACTGTGGCAAGGGCGGCATACGTAGTGCTTAGGTATTTCCGGGCCAAGGGCACGTTGTCTTCCGCCAACGACTTGGTAAACTGGTTGCGGAAGCCGCCGGAGAAACCGAGGTTGAAGTAGGCGAGCCATGCCACCATGCTACTCACCGTGAGCCAAATGCCGTAGGTCTCGGGCGAAAGGTAGTCAATCGTGAGCGGGACGACTTGCAGGGAGATGAGAATGCTCAGTACCTTTAAGACAAACGAACCGGCAATATTCTTTTGTGCCTTGGCAGTCCGTTGGTTGGAGCTATGGACTATGGAGCGTAGCTTTTGGGGGACTCGGTTTGCTATCATGTGGCTTCCGGGTACACGATTATATCGTTGTCAACGTCTCTGTATAGCCCTGTGAATTTTAGTTCTGCCGGAATCCCGCCGATGACGGAGCGTTCCTCGATATCGTACTTGCGGTTGACAAGCGAATAGCCGGACACTACGGTATAGGGCGGCAGTTCTGTCCGCTTTTGCACCAAGCAGCGTGTGGCAACCCAGCAGTGGGCCCCGATGTGGACTGCGCCGTATCCGCGTGTGTGCCCTCCCGCAGTTTTCTGCATGGTGTGGAAGTCTGTGTCCATCACCAGGCAGTCCCACCCGAAACGTACGTGCTCGTCGATTTGTACCCGGTAATACGATACGATTTTCAAAGCTGCATTGCTCAGGAAGTCTTCCCCTATCTGTATTTTCCCTTGCGGGCCGATGGCGAAAGCCGATGCGCTGCCGATGCTTGCTTTCCCGCCAAAGACCAGTTCCCCGCCGTTGTTTTCGAAAGAAAAGCCGCTGTCCGGATAAATGCCCGTGGCGGGAAATCCCAGCCGTATCATGCCGAACCGGATTTCGTCGGCTTCAATGCGTACGCTCCCCTTCATGCAGAGGAAGCGGGGCTTGTAGATTAGGATCGGAAGCCGCAAGGCTGTCTTGAACGGTAAGTAGCGGAGGCAGAAATACAGGCTGGGGAATAGGGAACGGAGGTATTGGAATTTAGTTACTCTCATGGATAATCTTATTAGGATCGTATTCCCGGTTTTTGTAAACGGTTTGGTTATAACGTAAGCCGACTTGTATCCTTTGGTGCAAAGGTATGGAATTTTTCGGATGCATGCAGGGTCTTGTGCCGATTTTCGCAGTGCATGGCGCAGAAAAGTTGCGGGGCTTTTCGGAAAATAGGTGCGGTGTTTTTTGTAGGAAACGGGATGCCTTTCGGGGCATTGTGCCGGACTTTAAGGCTTTTTTCGCTATCTTTGCGGGAACAAAACACGATGGCTATGGTAGAGAATCTGTTGAACCGTTTCCTGAAATATGTAGCAATCGACACGCAGAGCAGTGAGGCGAGTACGAAGTCGCCCAGTACCCCCGGGCAGATGGACTTCGCCCTCATGCTGCGCGACGAGCTGCACGCGATAGGCGTGGCCAATGCGCGTGTCGATGAGTATGGCTGCCTGTATGCCTCGCTGCCGGGCAATGCCGAGGGCGTGCCGCCCGTGGGCTTTATTGCCCACATGGACACGAGCCCCGACCTCACGGGTTCGGGCGTGAAGCCCCGCGTCGTGGAGCGATACGACGGGGGCGACATCGCGCTGGACGCCGGGGGGGGCGTCGTGCTCTCACCGGCGGATTTCCCCGAGTTGCTGGCCCATCGCGGTGAAGACCTCGTCGTCACTGACGGGCACACGTTGCTCGGTGCGGACGACAAGGCAGGAGTGGCCGAAATCATGTGCATGGCCGAATACTTGGTGCAACATCCCGGGCTGCGGCGCGGCACGGTGTGCATCGCTTTCACGCCCGACGAGGAGGTAGGGCGCGGCACGGAACACTTCGACGTGCGGGAGTTCGGGGCGCAATGGGCCTATACGGTGGACGGTGGCGAAGTGGGCGAGCTGGAATACGAGAACTTCAACGCTGCGTCGGCGCGGGTGGAAATCTCGGGACGCAACGTGCATCCGGGTTATGCGAAGGGCAAGATGGTCAATGCGCAGTACATTGCCATGCGTTACATCGCCTCGCTTCCGTCCGGGGAACGTCCCGAAACGACGGAGGGGCGCGAGGGTTTCTACCACTTGGTGAGTATTGCAGGCGGCGTGGAACGGACGGAATTGGTTTATATCCTGCGCGACCACGACCGGGAGCGCTTCGGGCAACGCAAGAAGTTCATGCACGACGTTGCAGGACGCCTCAACAAGGAGTTGGGCGAGGAACGCGTGCGGGTGACGGTGGAAGACCAATATTACAATATGCGCGAGCAAATCCTTCCGCAGATGCACATCGTGGAGACTGCCGCTGCGGCCATGCGTGAGGTGGGCATAGAGCCTCATTTCAGCCCGGTGCGCGGGGGGACGGACGGGGCCATGCTTTCTTTCAAAGGCTTGCCTTGCCCCAATTTGTTTGCGGGAGGGTTGAATTTCCACGGGCGCTACGAGTTTGTCCCGGTGCAGAGCATGGAGCTGGCTTTCCGCACGTTGGTGAAAATCGTTGAATTGACGGCCCGCAGGGAAAGCGAGTAGGGAAGGAGGTGCGCCTGCCATGCAACATGTCCCTTCCTTGGTAACTGACTTGGCCATCATACTGACCTATGCCGGTATTTTTACCATCCTTTTCAAGAAACTGAAGCAACCGCTCGTCTTGGGCTATATAGTGGCCGGTTTCTTGACCACGCCTTTCATCCCGTTCACGCCCTCGGTGGCCGATGCTGCCAACGTGAAGACGTGGGCGGACATAGGCGTTATCTTCCTGCTCTTCTCCTTGGGGCTTGAATTCAGCTTCAAGAAGATAATGAAACTGGGCAGTTCGATTTTCGTGGCTACCAGCACGATTATCATTTTCATGATGCTCTCTGGCATTTTGGTAGGCACGCTTTGCGGGTGGTCGCGCATGGACAGCATTTTCTTGGGGGGCATGATAGCCATGTCTTCCACGACGATCATCTATAAAGCCTTCGACGATATGGGGTTGCGGCAGAAGAAGTTTGCAAATACCGTGTTGGGGATTCTGGTGCTTGAGGATGTGCTGGCTATCGTTTTGCTCGTGATGCTTTCCACTTTGGCGGTAAGCAATACCGTGGAGGGGACGGACTTGGTGCTCAGCTTGGGCAAGTTGCTTTTCTTCTTGGTGCTGTGTTTTGTCGTGGGGATCTTCCTGATACCTACGTTTCTCCGCCGGATTCGGGGCATCATGAGTGAGGAAATTTTGCTTGTCGTGGCTCTTTCCCTCTGTTTCGTGATGGTTTACTTGGCTTCTTTGGTGGGTTTCTCGCCAGCCTTCGGGGCGTTTATCATAGGGTCTATACTGGCAGAGACAATCGAAGGGGGGAAAATCGGGCGTTTGGTAAACCCGGTGAAGGACTTGTTCGGTGCGGTTTTTTTCGTATCAGTGGGCATGATGGTGAACCCTTTGCTTATCCAGCAATACTGGCTTCCCATTGTGGCAATCGTGCTGGCCGTTGTTGCCGGGCAGGCCTTTTTCGGTACGGTGGGCGTATTGCTTTCCGGGCAACCGTTGAAGGTCGCCGTGCAGTGCGGCTTCAGCTTGACGCAAATCGGCGAGTTCTCTTTTATTATTGCCACGCTTGGGAATACGTTGGGCGTGATTGACTCATTCCTCTATCCGGTAGTAGTCGCCGTGTCTGTGATTACGACTTTCCTGACCCCTTACAGCATTCGTTTGGCGCAACCTTTCTATGGATGGCTTGAGCGGAAGATGCCTCCGCATTGGTTGTCTTGGATGGATCATTTTGCCAACCATGGGGGATCGTTCGATGGGGCAGATGGGAAGCAGGAATGGGCAATGGCTTGGAAGATGTTGATAGTCGATGTTTTGCGCATCATCTTGATTTATTCGGTGATAGTGACTTCTTTGATTGCCTTATGCATGCAGTTTTTTGTCCCGATACTCCGGGGGCAGCTGGGGGAAGTTGTCGGTAATATCTCGGGAGCCTTGTTGATAGTGCTGGTTTGTTCTCCCTTTTTGCGTGCCATCATGGTGAAGAAAAATCATTCGCGCGAGTTCAAGTTCTTGCATGCCTGTGGGAAGTCTTCCTATTTGCCCCTTTTCCTCTTGCTTTTGTCCAAGTATCTGGTCGCATTGGGCTTTGTGTTTTTCATCATCAACGCTTTGTGCAGCCCGTCTGTCATCCTTAGCTTGTTGATCGCATTCTTGCTTGTCGCCGGCATGGTTTATTCCCGTTCGCTAAAGAAGCGTTCGATACTTATCGAACGGAAGTTCATGCGGAATCTCCACCTAAAGGAGTATTACGATATGGCCTCAGTCGGTCATAAGAAGCCGGAGTATGCGGGAGGGTTGCTGGCACGTGACCTTCATTTGACCGACGTAGTGCTTCCGCCGGGTTCTTCATGGGCGGGAAAAATGCTCATGGAGTTGGATTTGGGCAGGCAGTATGGCATCCATGTGGCAAGCATATCGCGTGCTTACCGGCGAATCAATATCCCGGGCGGGAGTACGCGTATCTTTCCGCAGGACGAACTACAGATTATTGGTACGGACGAGTCTATTTCTAAGTTTTGCCAAGAGTTGTCTGCCAGTGTTGTGCCTGAGAATCCGGCTGAAGGGAAGAAGAAAGGTGCGGATGGCGGCATGGTATTGCGCCCGTTGCTGCTTACCTCCCGTTCGATATTCTGTGGGAAAGCGATACGCGACTGCGGGATTCGGGAGCATTTCCGTTGCTTGATTGTCGGAGTGGAGCGGGGTGAAACTTTTAGACCCGACTTCTCGGTCGATTTGCAGTTGGCGGAAAGCGATGTCGTGTGGCTCGTAGGCGAGGCTGATGATTTGCAGCGGCTTTCCGAAGCTAAAGTATAATTGGGGTCTAAGGCAAGGGAAACCGGGGCAGATTGCTGCAAGTACATGCAATCTGCCCCGGTTTTTCACCATAGTGCCCTTTATCGCAGGCTTTCCAGTGTCCAGCTTTTCTCGAACCGGAGTTCAGGCTTCCCCTCTTGGTCGAAGCGGATGGGTAGCCAGAGGTAGCGGCTGTCGGCCAAAGAGTTAGGCCTCCATTGGTCGGCCATGAAGAGGAAGGTGTCATCGCCATACTGCGGCAGGGGGAGTATGTAGGTGCTTTGTCCGCCAAATGTCCTGTTTCCGCCCGGGCCGACGCAGGGGTTGGGGTGTTGTGTCCAAGGCCCCCAGATGGAGGGGGCGGAGAAAAGGCGGGCGGCATTGGGCGTCCAGCCGGTACACCCGGAAGTTATCATCCAATAGGTGTCCCCATGCTTGAAAATCGTCGGGGCTTCGTTTTGTCCACCGGGTGCCACGCGTACAAACTGCCCGTTGGGGGCCGTGAAGTCGTCGTTGAGTTGGGAAATGAGCAGGGTGAGGTTTTCCTCGGACGAGGTGATTTGGTAGGCCTTCCCGTCGGTGTCGACGAACAGGGTCTGGTCACGGGACATTTGCCCGTCCTGCAGGTCGCGCATGAAGAACAGCCCGTCTGTTACTTTGGCGCGCCAAACGTCGGTCCACCATTCCAGCCGGTAATCTTCCGGCGTGAAAGACCGGGCTTTGGCTTTTTGTCCTTCATCCCAGTCGCGTGGGTATTGCCCGGGATTGAGCCGGAACGAGTTAAGGTAGCGGAAGGGGCCTTGGGGTGCGTCGGCGGTAGCCACTGCGGCACGGGCGGCGGCATAGCCTTGGCCTTTCAGTTCGAGATGGAACCAGAGCACGAATTTCTTCGTCGTGGGGTTGTAGATTACTTTGGGGCGCTCCATGATGCATCCGCGTTCGATGTCGCTGCCCGCTTCTTCGCTCACGGGAAGGGCTACGCTTTCGTATTTCCAGTGGAGCAGGTCGTCCGAGGAATAACAGGTGATGCCCACTTGGGTGGAGAAGCCCTTCTCCGGGCGGTGTTCCCCGTACCAATAGTAGCGTCCCTCGTGGTAAAGGATTCCGCCACCGTGGGCATTGATGGGATTGCCGTCTGTGTCGAGCCATTTCTCGAGAGGCTTGATGCTGTCGGTTTGTGCGGGTACGGTTGAAACCAGCACGCAGGTGGCGAAAAGCGCCAGCAGTTTTTTCAGTTTCATACAGTTTTTTTTTTAGGAGGTACGCGCCTTTCCAGAAAAAGCCTTTTGGGGACGGCGCGAAACCTCAGGTGAATAAAAGGGGGATAATATAATGGTCTCTTTTAAAAAGTCTCCACGGTGAGCGTCTGCCCTTCCAAGTTTCCGGACGAGAGTGTGAGGGTAATGATACCTTTCCCTTTCGTTTCGTCGGGTTGGAGAATGGCCAAGGCGCGTCCCCGGAAGGTTTTGGGTGTCAAGGAACGGAATCTTTCCGTGTCGTCGAGGCCTGCATTTCCGGAGGCCGCAATGTGTCCTGCCCCTTCGCGGCGGATGGTTACGGTCTGGTCGTTGTCGGGGACGACTTCGCCTTCCGCATCGACCGGTTTAATCTTGACATGCGAGAGGTCGTTGCAGCTGGCTTTGGTTCAAGGCAAGGGTAGGGGGAGCGGGCAAAAGCCGCAGCAGAAAAAGTAGGAAGCCCTGCAAGGAGCAGGAAAAAGGTCTTGGTCTCTTTCATCATTGTTATAATGGCTTAGGGGATAATGGAGAGGCCGCGGGGAAGGCGGAAATATTCATGGCAAGATCCGGATGAGTGGTTTCCATCCAAACCTTGCCATGAAAATGGGAAGCCCTATGGGGCGGTGTCCTTTGCTCCCCATCCGGGGAACAAGGCGTTTACCTTACTTCTTGATAAATTTGAGTCCTTGGACATTGTCTGCTTGGAAGATATATTGTTGTCCTGCAACCAAGCGACTGATGTCGATAGTCTCGGTGCCGGTTCCGTTCAAGACGAGTTGTCCGTCGGTCGTGAAAATACGGTAGGAGGCGTTGCCATCGGAAGGTTGGACGCGGAGGGTATTGCCCTCTTGGTAGAGGCAGACAGCTTCTTCCGTCCCTTCGCCCTTTACCGTCGCGATGCCGACATCGGTGCTGCCTTCCGTGCTGTAGATGGCGATTATCCCTACTCGGTCATACGACAACGAGGGAATGCTGTTCGAGGAGCGTTCGCCTACCTTGTTGTAACGTACGCGCGCTTCCGTGTCGCCTGTATAAAAGAGGCTGCTGCACCAGTCGTCGTTGCTCGTCTGGAGGGCAACGATGTAGGTCGGGACTACGGGGAATTCGGGGTCGAAGGTCGTTTGGCGCGTGAGCGAGCCTACGGTTTCTTCCGTGAGGATGCACGAGAGGTGGAGTTCCATGTCGTTGTTTTCCTCATCAGTATAAGGGATGGTGAATTCTCCCTCCGGGACGGCTATGTAGCTCACTTCCTCGCCTGCTTCAGCCCAGTCGGCGGAAAGCGCGCTCTCGCGGGTGAGGCAAAGTTCGAAGCCGTCTTGCGTGATGTTGCGTACGCGGGGCACTACGGGCGCAGCGTTGGCAGTGAGGTTGTTGGTAGTCAATACGGTGGGGAAGACCAAGGGGGCACTTTCCATAGGGGTCTTGAATGCCACATACATCCACTCGCCGCTTACGCCTTTGACAACCCCCGAACGGATAGGCATGTCGCCCACTTCGGAGAGCGTGCTGTCGACTATGAGGTAGGGAACGGTGGCCGAATTCCCGTTGAAGGTCAGGTTGTTCAGCGAAGAAGTGCTGTAGTCGTAGAGATATCCCCAAGGAATGATCCGTATGCGGAAGTTGGTGCTGTCAAAAGAGTCGAAAGAAGTGGTGTGTTGCCCGGAGTTGCTCCCGTAAAGCAACGTAAGGGACGTTCCCCCGAGGACGGGTAAGTTGTGGCTTCCGTCGAAACTGGTATACAGCGCACTAGTGCCTTCATTTTTGCTGATAGGGATTGTCCCGTAGCGGATCGGGGCGGTGGTTGCCACGCTGATGTCTATGGTGCTTTCTTCCGTGTAGCGGGCCGTAGACTCGTTGCAATAGAAGTAAGACACGCGGTAGGTTGTGGTCTGCGGGTGGGTCAAGTCCCATGTGTCAATCAAGCCATAGGAGGGAGGGTTGGTACTGCTGAGGATGGGCTCCCAGTCGCTGCTGCCCAACTTTCTTTCCACAAGTACGCTGTCGAAGTATTCCCCGTTGTTGTCCGTGCAATAGAAACGGACTTGCCCGGCTGTCAAAAGATAGTCTGTGCTGAATACTGTGGTCGGCTGGGTGAACGTGGCGTAAGGGGGAATGTGTGCGTATTGGTAGTTGTAGGCTAAGCCCGATTTGAAATTCTGGTACACCTCACCAGCCGGGAAAAGGTCGCCCGGCTTGTAGACGTGGCGTTCGCCGTCGATGACGGCGACGAGGCTATCTACCCCGTGGCATACGATATTGTGATGGGTGTTCCCGCTGAAGTTGAATATCGAGTAACGTTCTACCCAAGGCGAGTCCTCCAATACTTGGAGTACCGCTTTCATCTTTTCTGCCGACTTCGTGAGGTTTCGTCCAGCGGCTTCGGGGTCGGAATCATCCTCCCACGTGGTGTCGGGCCAAGGGCCGTTGTTCCATTCCGTAAGCCATACAGGGCGGCCCGTTTGGTTGTAGTAGTATTGGGTTTGGCTACTCCACCAGCTCGCGCTTTCCTGCCATTGGTAGAGATGGAGGGCTATGAAATCGACGCGGATGCCTTGCGCGTCGCAGTTGTTAAGGAACTGTATCATGTAACCTTCGTTGCCCATTTGTGGCCCCATGGAGCCTAAACGGGAACCGTTGTTCTTGAAGCTGTTGTAGTAGGTCAAGGCGGTTTCTATGTCACCCGCATCCAGTTTCCCGTCACCGTCGGCCGAGTTCCACGGTTCGTTGAAGAAGAGCATGTGGGTGTTGCCTGCGGTCTCAGAAGCGGGGGTGCTATAAGCGCTGTTATCCCATCCGATGTGGTGCAGCATGCCGACGTATTCCTTGTCTGTGTCTTCCGTGTCGCTTGCGGCGTAGTTATAGTACCAAGTCCTGTCGGTCATGTATTCGTTGTTGTACCCGATGGCGCTCTTTTTGGTCGGTGCCTGCCAACGCATGACGCGGATGTAGGAAATCTTGTTATAGAGTGCGCCGCCCCGGGTGCAAGAGGTGGGGTCGGCCAAGTTGGAAATCTCGATGTCGCCGTCTTGGGCTATGAAGCAACGGCTGTATCCGCTTGCAGGGGCGGAGCCTTGTGCCATAATGGCCATATAACCGCGCTTGAGCTTGAAAGATTTGATGTTGTTGTTATAGCGTGTCCCCAACGAGGTGTATTCCCCCGGAGCGTATCCTCGGCTGTCGCCGCTATACAATTCTCCGGTATAGACGGTGAGGACTTCCGTGCTCGGGGTATGGGGGACGATTGCTGAGCCGTTGCCGTAAATGTTGACCCACACGTTCCTTTTGTTGCCGACAGCTTCTCCATTG
Organism: uncultured Bacteroidaceae bacterium; assembly: GCA_964439955.1. Classification (GTDB taxonomy): domain Bacteria; phylum Bacteroidota; class Bacteroidia; order Bacteroidales; family Bacteroidaceae; genus UBA1794. Next base: position 27,110 of record CAYTPX010000003.1, read on the forward strand.
ACCCGGATTTTCGAAAGCCAATTGCTGATAACCTCGCTCGGGTGTATGCTATCGAAGAAGACCCATGCGTCTTCGCTGGTAATGTTGATGGTGACTCCGTCGGCGATGCAGTTCTCGCTGCTTGTGATGTGGTATTCACAGGCTTCGGACAAGGTGACATCTTCTGTTACACTTTCTACGGTAGTTACATTCTCTACGGTTTTCGGGGTCTGTGCCCATGAAACCGTATGCAGCAGGCACGCTGATAAAAGGAGCAGCCAGCGCGCTGGTTGTAGGATGGATTTCATTTTCATAGTAGGATTAGTATTGAGAAATTTGGTAAGTGCATTGATTATTGGCTTACGATGACTTTTTTGTCTTTTACGATATAGATACCGACATTTAATGGGCAGAAGTTCTCGCCTTCTGTAATTGAAAATGTATTGACCAATGTGCCGTCTATCCGGTAAATGGGTATTTCGCCGTTTTGGGTTGCATAAATCACGATTCCGCCTTGTGTAGAATATACACTCATGCGTGATTCGGGACCCGAACTGATGTCCTGTAAACCGGTGGCGGTAAGGGATGGATAATATACGCTTACCGGATTCGTTACGGAGGGGGAAATATAAGCCTCGAAGGGTTCAAGCGATTCCCCTTCTGTCAGGCGGAAACATCCGCTTTGGGCATCGTAGCGGAGGAATTGCCCTTCGGGAGTGTAGAGCTGGTAAGTGTCGTTCCCCACGAAGTTATAGTTACCTTGCGGAGTTTCGAGAGTTTCCTTCCGTCCAGTCATGATGGAAACGTTTGCATCCGCCAAGTTGTCGACAAATTGCACCAAATAACATCCTGCGGGGACGGTTTCATCTATGGGGAAGGTCTCGAACACGCCATCATTTTGGCGGTATATGATGTAATCCAGCCCCATTGTTGCGGTTAAATTGGTGAAGGAATAACCGTCATAAGAGCCGGTGATTTGGACGCCTTTCATTTCGCCGGGGAAATACATCGGGTAGAGGGTACTGCCTTCTACAGCGCGGGTCAGCCGCGCGGCACCCAAATAGTTCAGATTGGTAGTATCCAGTTGTGAGGAATTCTCTCCGTTCAATATGAACTCAAGCATGTATGCCGTAGCCCCGGAGTAGGAATATCGGGATATGCGCCCTTCCGGAAGGCTGGCATAAGGAAGGTAACTTGCAAGCCGGGTGAAGGATACTTCGGCATAGGCCTCTACGTTGTCGATATATAAGGTGCCGTCATTCTCATAGTCTTCATTGTCTATCGTCAATGCCGTTAGTGCCCCTGTCGGAGTGAGTATGCCTTCTATCTGTTTCCATTCCCCTTTTGTGTCCGGGATGTGGATGTAAGAGTCGGCTGTACCGCAATAAATGCCCCCTTCGTATCCGTCCGTTTTCACCATGGCGCGCACCAAATAGTTGGTATTGGCCGAGAGTTGGGCGGGAATCTCCAAGGAAGCACCGGTCGTTGCGCTCCCATTGTTGAATGCTTGCCCGGAGAGTTTGATGGCGTATGGGCCGGAATAAGATTCGGACACAGCCTCGGCTTCCGTACCCCATCCTCCCAATAGGGATTCGTTGGTAATGAATGAACGGTTGGAGGCGTTGAGTCCAGTACCCGTAAAGCCGGAATTGAGGTAGGGGTCGGTCACTAAGTTCGTCCCTCCCAGCATATTTTGGATATTGGTTTCCGCCAACTGTTCATCGGGGGCTGTGAATGTTGTACTGCTCAGCGTGTCTGCTGAAAAGCCTTCAGCCAAATGGGTAATGCCGATAATTGAATATTCGTACGGTAAGGCGCTGTGGGAAGTCGAATAGGGTATTTCTCCGGTTTCCTCATTGGGAGTGGAGGCAAACAGCGCGTTATTCCGGTAAATGTTGATATGGGTTCCGCGGCGTGCCAAGCGGTAGTTGTGCATTTCGTTGCCGTCTTTTAGGTTGCGGGCAATCGTTTCACCGTTGGATACGACCCGGTCGGAGAAGAAAGTGATGTATGTTTTCCGATCCAAGCTGGATGAAGTACGGCGAATCAGTATGGTGAAGGAGTCCGTTTCGTTGATGAGTTGCGCGTTGCTCAGTTCCAAGGTGAAGCTATTCCCCAAGGTGTCTGGGGAAATGAAGAGTGTGTCGTTGTCAATTGCTTCCGCCGTATGGGCGCAAGGAAAGGCGAGTACGGCAGAAAAGAACAATATTTTGCTATGATGTCTTATGTCCATATCTTTGTAAGAGTGTTGCTTAGATTAATAATTGGTAAGGCCGTCTTCGCGCATCCCGTTCAGGATAAGCGCATTGGCTTTCAACATGTCTGCATCCCGTATAGTTACCCCATACGAATTGGTAGTGCCGGTGGTTACTTCTTCCCGTTGGTTGATGCCCCCGTTCCAGAAATGTTGGCTATCGCCCTTTATGACTTGGGTCATATCTTTGAGCATTACTTTGAGCGCTTGGTTGGCAATCGGTTCCGACCATTCCCGCACGGAGGAATATTGTATGAGCGCTTGCCAGTTGGTCGCGGTACCTACGCCCATGGCGTGCGATATTTCGTGTTGTGCGGTGCCTACCCATTGGTAGCGTGTCCCTGAGCCGAAACGCATCCATCCGCTGATGCTGCAATCGGCAGTGGAAACACCCGTATTGTATTCGACATATATGGACTTGTTCAAGTTGGAGTAGTTGTTGTAGTAATACATGGCGGAATCCATAGCTTCCGTAATGCGGTCGTAGGCCGATACGCCGTCGGTAATGTCTTCTTGGGCGCCTGCCGCGTTACTGGCCCATGACCAGCTTACATTTCCACCGCGTGTCGTCTGGAAAATGCGGTCGTTCCCATAGACGACGACCCCGTCACTTTGGATGGCATAGGCTCGTGTATGGTACATGGTCAATGGTTCCAAGTTGTCAAAGAATACGCCGAATTCATAGGTCGACTCATCCATGTCGGCTGCTACCACCCGGGTATCGTCGTCAATTGTCGGGTTTACGGTTTTGCCCAATACAGCTCCGTATTCCGTTACGTCACCCAATTCTTCGAAAGCGCCCATGACGATTGCCGCTACACGGACACGGTTTGTAACAGGGTATGTCGTAACCGAAGACGAACGTATTTCGAGCGTGATGCTCCGCACGCTTCCGTAGATGGTATCACGGGTGCGGTCGTCGTTAACTATTATTCCGAACGCACGCATATAGTAGGTGGCTCCCAATTCGAAGCCTGTGCTTTTTACAGAATCCGCAGTCATGATGACGCGCGAGCAACCATCGCTTACCCGTATGGTGGGCATTTGGTTGGTATCCGAATAAACGATGCCCCTTACCCTCGCTTCATCTCCTCCGATGATGCGGAGCATGAGCGTGTCTTGGCCCAAGTGAGTGATTTCGCCAGTCTCAATGGTTGCAGAGCTGGTCTTTGTACTTATCTCTGTAAGTCCGCCCTCCTGATAGTCGAAGACCTCTTCGTTTGAGCAGGCCGTGGTTAGGAAAAAGGCCAAGCCCGGAAGCGAAAAAAGAATAGATTTTAATTTCATAGTTTTTATAATTTGGATGTTTGGATTCATAGGTTCGCACACCCTTCAAATTGAGCCATCTCGTAGGCCGCCAATAGGAAAGCACCTACTCCGAAAGGAGCGGTCGAATTTTCATCCACCGTCTGTCCGGGGATGGCCCTGTCGCCGATCGGTTGTACGTAACCCAGCCGCCCGTCGGGTTGTATGGCAGTCTCTGTCAGGTAGTGCCAACCCTTAAGTGCGGCGGGAAGATAAGTCTCGGCATCCAAATAGCCATGGTTGATGCCCCAGAGGAGGCCGAATGTGAAAAATGCCGTGCCGGACGTTTCAGGTCCCGGGGCGTGCTGGGGGTCTAACATGCTGCGCGTCCAATAGCCTTCAGGTTGTTGGCATGCAACAATGGCTTTGGCCATTGTCTGGAAACGGTCTTCGTAGACCGGCCGGTATTCCTCGTCGGCTGGGAGCTCCTCTATCACCCGTGCCAGCGCGGCGAATACCCAACCGTCTCCCCGTGCCCAGAAATCCTTTTTCCCGTTTACGCTTTTATGCTTGGGGTAGATGTATCTGTTGTCACGGTAATAGAGCCCTGCTTGCGGGTCATACATGATGCTGTTGGAATAGGAGAAGTATTCGTAGAGTTTGTCCAAGTAGAGTCCATTGTTTGTGATGTTGTATAATTTGGTCATGACGGGCATCACCATAAACAAGCCGTCTGCCCACCACCAATAGTCGTTGCGGGGCGTGCTCATTTCGTATTCCATGACTTCGCATGCGCGTTGTATCCGTTGTCCGTCTTTCTTCCCTTCCAAGGTGTAGAGGTCGGCATAGACTTGGAAACAAATCTGCCAATCGCCGAACAGGACGAAATCGTCATTCTCCCCGTAACTGTATTTCCAATTGCTTTTGTCATTACTTTTCGCGCCTTTCCATTGGTTGTGTTCTGCCCAGGCGCGGGAAAAGTCGAGGTATGTGCTATCGCCTGTCAGGCGGTAAGCATAGATGTTTCCTACATGGTATGCAGCGTTATCCCAGAAAGCCCGTCCGTGCTGTGGGTTCTTTTCTTGCCAGTAACCGTTGACTTTCTTTACGGCGTTGATTACTTCCGTACGTGTCGGCACGGACTGTCCTGTGGATGCGATGGACGTAAGCAGGAACAAAAAAATAGGGAGTAGTGCTTTTCTCATAATGGTGGTTTTCTGTTTGATTGATAAGATATAAGTATTCTGAAACAAAATGCAGGTTCCTTTTTTCGTATGGGGTTATATTGGGGTATTTGGATTGCTTCCCGATCCGGAAAGAAGATGTGGGCAAAGATATGTGTTTTTTTTAGATTTGCTGTACATTGCTGTTGAAAAATGGCAAATTGTTAGGGTTCTGCGTAATCTTTTGCGGTGTTCCGGCGTGCGGGTGCTTGGCCCCTATTCAATTTTTAGGGGAGGATTCATTTGTAATGCGCGGCTTTCCTGGTTGTAGCGGTCGTAGGTCGTGACGGCAAAGTAGCGCCGCTGTGGCATCCGGATGGCGTCGTACGTGTACCGGGTAGCTTCGATGCGGACTGCCACGATGTTTTCTGCACGTGATACGTCCACCGGCCACGTGTCCGAGGCGTACAGGTTGTATGTCGGGGGCGGTGTGGATTCGGAAAGGGGAGGATCCCAACAGATAAACGTGTGCTGCCCCTCGTATTCGACCCGCAGGTTTTGCGGGATGGAAGGCATGCAAGGGGCGGCCCATGACATTGGGGGGAGCATGGCGGGGTAGAGCGTAAATTCTCGTTCTATCTTGTCTTTCAACCCCTGCAGGTTGCGTATCAGGAACTCGGCCCGATAGTAGCCGGTCCCGGCGCATCCGGCATTGCGGCTGAAGCTGATTTGCTTCATGACGTCGCTTACGTCCCAATCCCCTTCGCGCGGGTCAAGGAAATAGATACCCACGCCGGGGATTATCGGCCGGTCGGTGTCATGCTCCAGCCAGTCGGCCAGGAACGGGAAGAAATGATCGTCGCGGTAGTAGAGCATCGGGCAGGCCCAGTCCAGTAAGCCTTCCGATAACCATTTCTTGGCGTCTTGGTGGTGGCGCTTAGCGGTGAAGCTACCGGGATTGTAGCGTGGCAACCGGTCGTATTTCCCCAATGGGCAGATGCTTATCTTCACCCACGGTTTTATCCTTTTGACTTCTTGGTGTAGCCTTTGTAGCAGGCGGGTCAGGTTGTCTTCCCGCCATTGCGCTTTGGAAGTCCCGGTGTTGTATTTGCGGAAGCTCTGTTGGTCGGGAAAAGTTATGTTCTCAGGGTAGCGGAAATAGTCGAGCTGGATTCCGTCGATATCGTAGTTGCTCGTGATTTCCGTTACTATGCCGGCGAGGTAATCGTCCGCTTCCGGGTAGCCCGGGTCGATGTAGTACCGGTTTCCGGCTTTGACGACAAAAGGTTCCGTTGAGCGCGAAAGGGCCTTTGCCCCTAACTCTTTTTGCTCTTGGGAGCTGCCCAAAGGAAGCGTCACCAGCCAAGCGTGGCATTCCATTCCGCGCTTGTGGCATTCTTGTATGCAGAATTCGAGTGGGTCGTATCCCGGGTCTTGTCCGGCTTTTCCCGTAAAAACGGACGAGAGCGGCTCGATTTGGGACCGGTAAGCCACGTCATTGCGCATCCGGGTCTGGAAGAACACGCAGTTGATGCCCGCTTCGTGGAGTTGATCCAGCATTTGGCATAGCTCTTCCTGTTGGGAACGGGCGTTCCCGGGATTGGTTGCCTGCGTCTTCGGCCAGTCCAACCCGTACAACGTGGTGAGCCACACGGCCCTTGCCTCTACCTTGGGCGGGTTGCTGGATGCCGGGTGGGGGATGGAGAGCCTCCGGGGCGGTTCCGGTATGGGGGCGTCGCCTCTTAGTGGGAGGGACGCGACCAAGAGGATGAATAGGGTTAGGAGGCAGGCCATTGGTGTCTTGTTAGTTGAAAATATGGGCAAAAATACGAAAAAAGGGAATAGTTTGGTTATGGGTGGAGGCGGAATGAGGGGAAAGTAGCGGTATTTTCACGGGAAAGTGCCAAGTGGGTTCGGGGAAAGTGCGGCAATTATAGAAAAACGAATGCAACCCCTCCTGTGCAAGAAGGGTTGCATTCGTTTGGTAAGTAGGCCATATGTGTGGGTGCGGCTATTCTTCCGTTTTTTCCGCTTCTTGCGGTTCGGCTTGCGGCTCGGGGGCGATGAACTGGGTAACCCCGTCCTTCACAAGCAAGTTGTACCATTGGATTAGTTTTTTGATATCGGAAGGGTGTACCCTGTCTTGGTCAAAGTCGGGGACTATCTCGGCAAAAAACTGGAAGAGTTCTTCCCGCGATGCTTTTTTGAGGTTGATGTCTACTGTTTTCCCTTCTTGTTTCCCGTAGAGGTCTTGCATGATTTGGGCAAGCGGCCGTTCATCTTCTTCCGTGTACATGGCGATGTCGCCTAAGGAGATTACTTTGTCTCTGCCATAGATGGGCATTCTTCTTTTTTCCGGACCTATGGTTTCTACGATGAGTGAGTTGCGGCTTTGTGAAAGTAAGCGGTAGAGGCCGCTTTTTCCGCTGATCGATAGAATTTCTTTAAGCATGGTTTTGTTTGATCGGTAAGGAGGTGTTTCTTGTTTTGTTCTTGTTTATCGGGGGAATGGCTTCCCTTTCAATGGGCTGCAAATATAGTATTTTAGGAAAACAAGGCAGCTTCTTGGCAACGCTTTTTAACCCGGAATGGAAGAAAGCAGCTTGGTTATTTGTGGAAATAGGGCGTTTCCAGGCTCGTTCTTTATCGTTTTTCTTGACGGGATGGGGGGCGTTTTCTGGTTCTTGCGTTGGAATTCTATTTTCCGGGAGGCTTCTTCCGTCGATATGCCGTCGCGGTCGGCAATCCGCCGGAGGCGTGTGTTTTCCGAGGCTGTGATTGCCCAGATTTCCGTGGCGAGTGTGTGGAAGCCGCTTTCGTACAAGATGGCCGACTCTATGGCTATGCGTGGATACCGCTGGGCTTTTTTTTGGTTGGCCCATTGCTGGAAGTCGAGGCGCACGGCGGGGTGGATGATGGCGTTGAGCTTTTGGGCGTTTCCCGGTGATCGGAACAGGAAGTCCGCCATTAATCTCTTATTGAGCTTTCGCCCTTCGTCTTGGTAGGTTTCCGGCCCCAAGAGGGAAATAAGTTGCTCGCGTATGGATAGGTTTGAGAGGGTGAGGCGTTTGGCTTGCGAGTCACAGTCGTATACGGGGATTTCTAATGCTCGGAGTATGTGTGAGACGACGCTTTTCCCGCAGCCGATTCCTCCGGTCAGCCCGATGATGGAAAATGTCTTGTCCGCAGTCATGGCAGGTGAGAGATAGGCTTGTCCTCGGATTCTTTCCGGGTGTTTTCGATTAGGAATTCGACGGAGGCTGGAATCATTTGGAGGTGGTGTATAAAGTTGGGGGATTTGCTGACATGGGGTATGCATTTCGTGGCTGGTGAAGTGGCTATTTCCCGATAGGGGACTTCTAACAGGAAATCTTCTTCGCTGGCTTCTTTGAATTGGTGGAATGCGATCAGGAAACGCAACTTGACTTTTGATGGGAAAGTGCGTAACTTCTTATCGGCAGGAAAGCCGGTCCCGAGAATAGGGATTTCAATCGTCTTCTCGACGAGCAAGTCGGTGGGGATGGTAATCTGGACTTTTTCGGGGACGAACTTCACTCCTGTTTTTTTCAACAAAGGAATCTCTTCGTGTACGGTGTCGCGGATTTGCGGGAATGAGGCTTTCTGGGTGGAAATCTCATGCAGTGAGGCAAGAATGTGGGTGGGCGCGAATGCCCATACCGAGTCGGGCTGGAGCAAAGTGTCGGTTGCGACGTATTCCATTGCCGTGCTGCTCTCTATGTCGAGCCGCACAGGTATCTTTTTGCTTTCGCCGATAGAGTAATAGTATTCGATGAAGGTGGGTTTCGTGTTCAGCAGGACGGTGGAATTGGAAAGGGCGGATTTGATTTCTTTGTCGATGTCGCTGACACTGATGCGGGTGTAGCTGCCGTTGTTCCGCCATTTGTTGAAATCAATCTGGATAGGTTTGTTCCTTTTCCCGAATTGGTAGAGGATAAGCAAAGAGCCTTTGTCTTTTACCGTTAGGGTTAATTGCGAAATGGGCGGGTCGGTTATGAGGACTTCTTTGGGAATATTTATAAGCTCGATGGGGATTTGTATGTCGGCTTCGTAGGTTTCGTTGAGAGCGCGGAGAAACCAGAAGAAAGTGGCGGTTAAAAGGGCTACAGCGAAAAGGAAAAAATCCTTGCTCTTGGTTGAACCAATGAATTCCTTGACCTTTCCAAAGGAAGGGAAGGTTAGTTGCCGGGATGGGGGGGATGGTTTCTTGTGTTCTTTGTCAGGCATGTTGTTCCTTTAATGTGGCTCGTTCGCGAGGGGGTGTTCGCTTCTTCAAAAGCAAAGATGGAGAGAAATATTTAAATGGTAAAGCGAAAGGGAGAAAAATCTCCCTTTCGCTTTACCATTTATGGTCTTTCCCTTGGTTTTCAAGAGGTGGTTATTTCCCGGTCTGGGTGTCGGCAGCTGATTGGTAGATGCTTGACTTTTCAATCGTGATGCGTACGTCTTTGGCGATTTCTAACATGACTTGGTTGTCTTTCACTTCTTTGATGATGCCATGGATTCCGCCTGCAGTAACCACGTGTTGCCCTGCTTCGAGCGAACTACGGAAGCGTTGTATTTCTTTTTGTTTCTTATTTTGGGGGCGAATCATGAAGAAATACATGATAGCAAAGAAGATGATAAGCATGATCCACATGCTGTTCTGGGGATTCATAAAGCGTTTCTTTTTTACAGGTTAGTATTTATGAAAAATGAATTGGTCGCGTCTATGCCGTGCAAATATAGTGGTTCGCCATGAAGTCATGGTTTATTTGCTGAGGAGTTTGCCTTCTTTTTTTAATTGATTAACGATTCCGGCCAAAGTGCCGTTGATGAAGCTCGCGCTGTTGGGGGTGCTGTATTGTTTTGCTATTTCGATATATTCGTTGAGGCTTACGTTGAGCGGGATTTCCGGGAAGGTGGTGATTTCGGCTATTGCGGCCTGAAGGATGATTTGGTCGATGAGCGCAATCCTTTCCACCTCCCAGTTGCGCAGCGATTGCTTTATGATGTTCTGCCAGTCTTTTTCTTCTTCCAAGGTTTTGCGGAAGAGCGTGAGGGCAAAGTCTTCGTCGTTTGGAGACGTATATCTGGGTAGCAAGTGCTGGTTCCCTTCCTCGTTTTGCTCAAACTTCCGGATGGTTTTAAGGACAAAGGTGTCGATGATGTCCTTGTCATAATTCCAATAGAGGCTTTCTTCTTCGAGGATTTGCTCCAGTTCGTCGTTGTTGCAGATGTATGCCTTGTACAGTTTTTTCCACAAATTGCGGTCTTCCTCGTAGTTGTTGCCCGGTGTATTCATGTATTCTTGGTAAGTTTCCCCCTGCATGATCCGCTCGCTGAGGGATTTGATGTAGGCCTTCTTCCCCTCTTCCGCATTATCCCCTCTCCGGTTCAGGTTGTCTTGGAGTTCTTTGCAGTTGGCGAGTTGCTTGACGAACAGGTTTTCAATGAACTTCCGGTTGGGGAACATTTCCTCCTTGGTGGGGCGATATTTGGCCAATCCTGCTTCTATCCGCTTCCGGGCATAGCGGGTAATCTCGATAGGCAGGGCGAGGAGTTCATTATACAGGTCGTATGATTTGTTCAAACTGAACATGAGCTCTTTGACGCTCGATTCGATGCTTTTGTTTTCATTCTGGTAGAAAACATAGGCTATTTGGATTATTTTTGTCCGGATTAAGATGCGGTTAATCATATAAAGTGTCGTAATTCTTCTTCTGATGGGAGGCGAAAAAAGTGAAAAATTGGTCGGCAAAAGTACGGCTTTTCCGCTCATTAGGCAAATGAGCGGCTCTTTTTCCCCATATTTCTCGGCATTTTCTTGGGCGGATGAAAAAAAAAAATCAATTTTGGCGGCTGAAAACGTAAAAGAATCATGAACTATGAATGAAGTCAAGAAAAACAATTTGTCGGATGCCGCCACGGAAAAGGAAATTGTCTATTCTCGGGTTGTGAAGGCAGGTAAGCGGATTTATTATTTGGATGTGAAGCGTAGCCGTAAGAATGACTTGTTTCTTTCTATTACGGAGAGCAAGAAAGTCCCATTGTCATCCCTCTCTGATTCGGAAGATGCTTCTTTTACATTTGAAAAGCATAAGATTTTCCTCTATAAGGAAGACATGCAGAAGTTTTGCGACGCCTTGGGGCAAGTCGTTGCCTACATCAGGAACAACGGGACGGAAGATACGGGGATTGACACTGCGGCCAGGGCAAAGGATATTGGTACGGCGGAGTCCTATTTGTCGCCCGCTTTCCAGGAGTTCCCGCAGTCCGTACGGCTGGAATCTATGGAGGAAGGGGAGGAAAAGGATATGTCCGACCTTGATTTCGAAGTAAAGTTCTAAAAAAAGCCTTGGCGCTTTTTTGGAAAAGTGCCAAGGGAATCGTACCTTTGCGCCGCTTTTTTCAAAAGAAACTGGCAAGCCTTCCTCTGGAAAGGTTGCGACTGTGTGATGGCGAATTAAGCATAACTTAATTTAGAGTAACACAACAAAAAGATTTAATCTGATGAAATCGATTGATGTAAAGGCTACCGTGCGTAGCAATTTCGGGAAGAAAAGCAGTCATGATTTGCGTGAGTCGGGTTCCGTTCCGGCAGTGCTGTATGGAGCGGAGCACGATGCCGACGGGAAAGTGGCGGTGCAACATCTTGCTATCACCAATGACGCCTTGCGCAAGCTCGTCTATACGCCCGATATCTTTGAAGTGAACTTGGATGTGGACGGCACGGTTATAAAGGCGGTGATGAAGGATATCCAGTTCCACCCGGTGAGTGACCGCATTCTTCATGTGGATTTTTACAAAGTGACGGAGGATGCGCCGATTGTCATGGAGGTTCCGGTGGCTTTGAACGGTTTGGCCGAGGGTGTGCGCGCCGGTGGTAAGTTGCAACTGTTGATTCGCAAGTTGAAGGTGAAAGCACTTTATACCCAAATTCCCGAACGTTTGGACATTGACGTCACTTCCTTGGGCTTGGGCAAGACCATCAAGGTGGGCGACCTCTCTTACGAAGGGTTGGAAATCATGAATGCCAAGGAAGCCGTGGTATGTGCCGTTAAGCTGACCCGCGCAGCCCGTGGTGCCGCATCGGCCCAATGATCCGTTTCTAACAGCCATTGTCTGAAAGATGAAATACTTGATAGTGGGGTTGGGGAATATCGGTGAAGAATACCGCGACACCCGCCACAATATCGGATTTAGAGTATTGGACGCCTTAGCCAAGGCGTCCAATCTTGTTTTTCAACCGGCGCGTTATGGCGCGGTAGCCCGTCTTTCTTTAAAGGGAAGGGATGTCGTATTACTGGAGCCTTCCACTTATATGAATTTGAGTGGCAATGCCGTGCGCTATTGGATGCAGCAGGAGAAAATCCCTTTGGAGCATTTGTTGGTCGTCGTGGATGATTTGGCTCTCCCCGTAGGGGCTTTGCGCCTGAAAGGAAAGGGCTCCGACGCGGGGCATAACGGTTTGAAGCACATAGCCGAAGTCTTGGGGACGCAGGATTATGCCCGCCTGCGTGTCGGAATCGGGAATGATTTCCCGCGAGGCAGGCAAATAGAATTTGTCTTGGGGCATTTTTCACCCGTGGACGAGGGGATTCTGGAAGAACGCGTCCCGTTGGCAGCCGATGCGGTGAAGAGTTTTGTCTTGGCTGGATTGACGGTTACGATGAACCAATACAATAAGAAATGACCTTGTCCTGTATGTGGGGGCAAATTTGGAGGAAAGGAATGCACAATGGAAGCAAGGATTGACAAATGGCTATGGGCCGTGCGCATCTTTAAGACGCGCACGATTGCCGCGGAAGCCTGTAAGAAGGGGCGGGTTATGCTGAATGGGGCTTCTGCCAAGCCTTCGCGGATGGTGAAAGAAGGCGATGTCGTGCAAGTCCGAAAGTCCCCGGTTTTGTATTCTTTCAAGGTGCTCCAAGCCATTGAGAAGCGTGTCGGGGCTAAATTGGTTTCGGACTGCATGGAGAATGTGACGACTCCCGACCAGATGGAGTTGCTCGAAATGACCCGCCTGAACGGATTTGTCAACCGCATGCGCGGTACGGGTCGTCCGACGAAGAAAGAGCGTCGCGAATTGGAGCAGTTCATCGAGCCGGCTGATGCTGGCGGATATGCATTCGATTTCGACGATTGGGACGATGAGGCTTGATTCCCTTTTCAGGGGAACGGGCAAGTAAGAAGCCGGAGCGCAGCCACTTTTCCGCCTTGGTGCTGCGCTCCGGCTTTTTACTGTTCAGAGTAAATTGCTTGCCAGTTCGGCCAATGCACTGCGTTCCCCTTTCATAAGGTTAATGTGGGCGAACAGTTTTTGCCCCCGCATGCGGTTGATCATATAAATCAGCCCGCTGGATTCCGCATCGAGGTAGGGCTGGTCGATTTGTTGCAGGTCGCCCGTGAAGACAATCTTCGTCCCTTCTCCGGCACGGGTCACGATGGTTTTTATCTCGTGTGGCGTCAGGTTTTGCGCTTCGTCTATGATGCAATACGTTTCGCTCAGGCTTCTTCCACGTATGAAGGCAAGAGCTTCTATGATGAGCCTTTCGCTTTTTTGTAAATCCTCAATCTTTTTCAGCTCCGACGAGTTCGGGGCAAATTGGTGGCGTATCACGTTCAGGTTGTCGAACAGGGGTTGCATGTAGGGAGCCACTTTTTCTTGCGCATTGCCGGGGAGGTATCCGAGGTCTTTATTGCTCAACGCGATGATGGGGCGCGCCAGCAGAATCTGTTTGTATTCGTTCATTTGGGACAAAGCTGCCGCCAAAGCCAAGAGTGTCTTGCCCGTTCCGGCTTTTCCCGTGAGGCTCACCAACTTGACCTCCGGGTCGGTCAGGACTTCCAAGGCAAAGGTTTGTTCCGTGTTGCGGGGTTCTATCCCGAAGCGCTTCGGCTTCAGGATGCGTTTTACGCTTTTCCGGAAAGGGTCGAAGCGTGCCAGCACGGAATTGCGGTCACTTTTCAGGATGAAGCATTCGTTGGCCGTGATTTCTTCTTGCAGTCCGCCCAGTTCTTCCACGGGGATTCCTTCGCGTGCCGAATAAATCCGGTCGATTAGTTCCGGAAAGATACCGCTGAAAGTGCGGTTCGTATTTTCGAACACCAGTGCTTGGGACACTTTGTCCGTTGTATAGTCCTCTGCTGTGAGGTGTATGGACCGCGCTTTCATGCGCAGGTTCATGTCCTTTGTCACCAAGATGGTCGGTTTCTCCCTGTCGTTTGTGGCCAGCCAGTCGGCCAGTCCCAAGATGATATGGTCGGCTTTTTTCTCGGGAAAAGCCTCGCTCACCCGTGAGGTATTCAGTGTGGAAGGTTTTATGAAGAGCCTTCCCCGTCCACCGCAGAGTGGCGCCCCGTCGGTGAAGAGGGTATCGTCGGTAATCTCGTCGAGGTAGCGGATGAAATTGCGCGCATTATAGTTTGTCTGCTCACTGCCTTTCTTAAACCGGTCGAGTTCTTCCAAAACGGCTACGGAGAGATATACATTATTCTCTTGGAAATGTTCCAAACAGGAAGCATCGTGCAAGATAACGTTCGTGTCCAGTACAAAGTTTTTCTTCGTTCCCATGGATGGCTATTTGGTATTTAATATGGATATTTGCACGCGAAATATAGAGAATAATCGGGCAAGGGTAAGAAAAGTGCCCGTTAATTTACATGAAATATGGACTATAAAACAACAATCGCTTACCTTTTCGACCGTTTGCCTTTGTTCCAGCAGCAAGGGGCAGGCGCTTACAAGGAGGGGTTGGAGAACACGCTTTCGCTCGACAGCCACTTCGGCCATCCTCACCGCCACTACCCGTCCATCCATGTGGCGGGGACCAATGGGAAGGGCTCGTGCGCCCATACTTTGGCAGCCGTCTTGCAGAGCGCGGGCTACCGTGTAGGGCTTTACACCTCGCCCCATCTCGTAGATTTCCGCGAGCGTGTCCGGATTGACGGTGTCCCTATGGAAAAGGACTTTGTCGTTGACTTCGTGGAGCGTGGCCGCCCGTTCTTCGAGCCGCTGGATGCCTCGTTTTTCGAAGTGGCTACGGCCATGGCGTTCCTCTATTTTGCCGAAAAGGGCGTGGATGTGGCAGTCATCGAAGCCGGTTTGGGTGGCAGGCTCGACTGTACGAATATCATCCGCCCCCGCCTTTCCGTAATCACCAATATCAGCTTGGACCATACGAAGCTGCTCGGCACGACCCTCCCGGCGATTGCGGGGGAAAAGGCAGGGATTATAAAAGAAGGCGTGCCTGTGGTAATCGGCGAAGCCGATGCTTCCACCCGCCCGGTCTTCCAGGCGAAGGCGGAAGCCCTGCATGCCCCGATAATCTTCGCCGAGGATTCCCCCCTGCTGCTCGACGTGGCCTTTGCCCCGGGCGTGCCGGGCGGTTATGATTATACCGCCGTTTCCCCGCTGGCGCTGGAGGGGGGGCGCACGTTGGTCTACGACAATCCCTACCTTTCCCAGCAGGCGCCCTTCCCCGAGGTACTCCGTTTCCATGGCGAATTGGGCGGTTTCTGCCAGCCCCGCAATACGGAGACAGTCCTACATGCGTTGAAAGTGCTCCACGGGTGCGGTTTCCCGTTCGAGGAGCGCCACGTTCAGGAAGGCTTTGCCCGCGTGGTGGAGCTGACCGGCCTGCATGGGCGTTGGGAGCGGCTGCGGTTGCCTGGCGCGCCGTGCCCCGTGGTGTGCGACACGGCGCACAATCCCGGCGGCCTTTCCTACGTGGCCGGGCAGCTGGGGCAGCAGCCTTGTGCGCGGTTGCACCTTGTGGTGGGCATGTCTGACGACAAGGATGTAGGTTCCGTGTTGCGTATGTTGCCCGCGTCGGCTGACTGCTATTTCACGCAGGCTTCCGTGCGGCGTGCCATCCCTTGCGGGGAATTGCGGGCGTTGGCGGCGGGTTGCGGGTTGCAGGGCGAGGCTTATTCCACGGTGGAAGAGGCCGTGCGTGCGGCCATGCGCCGGGCTACGGCCGACGACTTTATCTTCGTGGGCGGAAGTTCTTTCGTCGTGGCTGACTTGTGGGCATCGCCGCTCTGTGCGGGCTTGCGCGGGGAGTGAAAAGGAAGTGGTAGAGAACCAATGAATCCCGGCGTTTCCATGCGGAAACGCCGGGATTCATTGGCTTTTGCCCTATGGGAAAGGTCATTTCTTGACGGCGACCGTCTCGATTTCCACGAGTGCCCCTTTCGGGATTTCTTTTACGGCCACGGCTGAACGGGCGGGGTAGGGCGCGCTGAAGAACTCGGCATACACCTTGTTCATCGGGGCAAAGAGCGACATGTCGGCCAAGAAAACGGTGGTCTTCACCACGTTGTCCAGCGACAACCCTGCGGCTTCCAGTATGTTCCGTACGTTGGTGAGCGACTGGCGCGTTTGTGCCTCGATGCCTTCGGGCATGACGCCGGTGGCCGGGTCGAGGGGGATTTGTCCTGAGGTGAATACGAAGTCGCCGGTTTCCACGGCTTGGCTGTACGGGCCGATGGCGCCGGGTGCTTTTTCTGTTGCGATGGGTGTCTTCATTTTGCTGTATTTTTTAGTTGGCGTTATGGAGGCCGGCTACCCCTTGCGTGGAGGCTGCCGGCGGCACGCCCGCGGCGCAAGCCGCGGATACGTTGGCAGGCAAAGGTACGCAATCTGCCCGTTTTGGCCAACCCTCCCGGGGCAAAAAAGATGCCCCGTGCCTGTCCCGGAAAAGTGCCGCGGCAAACGATGGGAAGATGCGAGGCTTTTGGCCGCACGGTGCGGGGCTTTACAGGGAGAGCACCGCCCGTTTCCCGGGCACGCGTGCCGGTTTCCGGCCGACGGGGTTCAATGGAACCGGGCGCGGCGCAGGAGCTTGGTGGCTTGTTCGTAGCCTTGTCCGGACGCCATCTCCAGCCAGCGGGCGGCTTCCTTATGGTCTTGGGGCACGCCCTCGCCGTTGTCGTAGCAGACGCCTACGTTGTACTGCCCTGCGGCATCGCCTTGGTCGGCGGCCTTGCGATACCAGTTATAGGCTTCCACGGGGTTTTTCTCCACGCCGCGGCCGCGCAGGTAGCAGTAGCCCAAGTTGTTTTGCCCGGCAGCGTCGCCTGCTTCGGCCGCCTTGCGGAAGTTATAGGCGGCGCGCTCATAGTCTTTTTTCACGCCCTTGCCCCGGTAGTAACAAGTGCCCAGCCCCACGTAGGCCTTGGCGTAGCCTTGTCCGGCGGCCTTGCGGTACCAAGTGACGGCTTGCTCGTAGTCCTTGGGGATGCCGCTTCCGTTGAGCAGGCAGTCGCCCAGGAAGTTTTGTGCCTCGGGCATGCCTTGTTCGGCTGCCAGGCCTGCCCAATAGACGGCTTGTGTGGGGTTTTGGGCCACGCCAGTCCCGCTAACTAGGCAGAGGGCCAGGTTGTACTGCGCCCGGGCGTCGCCCTGTTGGGCATTTTCCATGTAGGTCATGACGTCTGCCGGGGCTTCCCCGTCGGTTTCTTGCGCTTGCACTCCCCCGGGGCAGAGGGTGAAGGGGAAGATGAGGCAGTAGAGGATTTTTTTCATCATAGTTGGTTCTTGTGGTTTTTAACGGTTGTTTTTGTTGGATTCGTGGAGTGTGCGCCCCTCCGGGCATAGGCTACTGGAGGCTTTCGGGCGTCCAGACGAAGAAGCCGGGGAAGAGTGCCTCCAAGCGGGTGCGTAACAAGGGCGTCCCAGGCTCGCCGCCGGGGGCGGACGGGGGGTAGAGGGCGAAGAAAGCGGAGCCGGAGCCTGTCATCGAAGCGTAGAGGGCACCGTCCGCGTAGAGCTTCTCTTTCACTTCGGCCAGCTGGGGAAACTGGGGGAAGAGGCTCGCCTCGAAATCGTTGTGGAGTACCTCGCGCCACCGGGATGGAGGGTATTCGAGCACGGCGCTGCGCACGGGGACGGCGCTGCGCCGGGGCGTGACGTGGTGGAAGGCTGCGGCGGTGGACACGGGGAAAGGCGGCTTCACGACGGCCAAGGGATAGCCGGAGAGTTGTACCGGCACTTCTTCCAACAAGTCCCCTATGCCTTGTGCGAAAGCGGGGCGGTTTTTCAGGAAAAACGGGCAGTCGGCCCCCAAGGCGCGGGCTGCCTTGGCCAATCCGGCTTCGGGGAGGTGGAGGCCGAAGAGGCGGTCGAGCAGGAGGAGCATGGCCGCCGCGTCCGACGACCCTCCGCCCATGCCGGCCCCGCTGGGGATGTTCTTGTGGAGGTACAGTTCGACCGAGGGGAGGGGGTGGCTCTTTTCGAGAAGCCGGTAGGCGCGGACTACGAGGTTGTCTTCCGCTTTGCCTTCGGGGACGAGGCCGCTCTGGTGGAGGCGGACTTCGCCTTGGCCGGGGAGGGGCACGGCTTCCAAGATGTCGGTCAGGGGAATGGGGTAGAAGACGGTCTCTAAATCGTGGTATCCGTCAGGCCTGCGCCTGACAACGTTCAACCCTAAATTGATTTTTGCGTTGGGGAAGACGACCATACTCTTTCGTTGGGAAGGTAAAACACGTGGGCAAAAGTAGCCTTTTTTGCCGGGGATTCGTTATCTTTGCGCGGGAAATTCGTTAAAAATCATGATGGAACAGGATACTTCGTCTGCATCAGGCAAGCGCGACGGCAGACGGAAGCAAAGGAACACTGGCCTCCCGCAGGCCAGCGAGTATGGGAAGTTGCCGCCCCAAGCGCCGGATTTTGAAGAGGCGGTATTGGGGGCGATGATGCTGGAGGGGGACGCTTATCCGTTGGTGAGCGAGATTTTGCGGCCGGAATCATTCTATGAACACAAGCACCAGCTGATTTACCAAGCCATTGTGGAACTGTCGATGGCGCAACAGCCGGTTGACATCCTGAGCGTGGCGGAACGCTTGCGCAGCAAGGGGGAGCTGGAGGAAGTGGGCGGCCCCTTCTACATCGCCCGCTTGAGCGAGATGGTGGCCTCGGCGGCGCATATAGAATACCATGCGCGCATCATCGCCCAAAAATATCTGGCACGTGAGTTGATAGCCTTCAGCAGCAAGATTTCGGGCAAGGCTTTCGACGAGACGAACGACGTGTACGAAGTGATGCAGGAGGCGGAAGCCCGGCTTTTCGAATTGTCGCAGTTGAACCAGAAGAAGGATTATACGCAAATCAACCCCGTCATCAACGAAGCCTACGAGTTGATCAAGAAGGCAGCGGCGCGGACGGACGGCTTGAGCGGGCTGGAAAGCGGGTTTCACGCGTTGGACAAAATAACGGCGGGCTGGCAAAACAGCGACTTGATTATCATCGCGGCGCGCCCGGCCATGGGTAAAACGGCGTTTGTGCTGTCGATGGCGAAAAACATAGCCGTGGATTTCCAAACCCCTGTGGCTTTCTTTTCACTGGAAATGAGCAATGTGCAGCTTGTGAACCGCCTGATTTCGAACGTATGCGAGATACCGAGCGAGAAAATACGCAACGGACAGTTGGCACCTTACGAGTGGCAGCAACTCGACATCAAGCTCAAGCAGCTCATCAATGCCCCGCTCTACGTGGACGACACGGCGTCGCTCTCCATCTTCGACTTGCGTACCAAGGCGCGGAGGCTGGTAAAGGAGCACGGGGTGAAGCTCATAATCATAGACTACCTGCAACTAATGAACGGCGGCAAGGCGGGCTACGGAAGCCGGCAGGAGGAAGTGAGTACCATTTCCCGCTCCTTGAAAGGACTGGCCAAGGAGTTGCAAATCCCGATTATCGCCCTCTCGCAGCTGAACCGTAGCGTCGAGACGCGTGACCCCAAGGAGGGCAAACGCCCGCAGTTGAGCGACTTGCGCGAGTCGGGAGCCATCGAGCAGGATGCCGATATGGTTTGTTTCATCCATCGTCCCGAATACTACAAGATATACGAGGACGAGCGCGGCAACGACCTGCGCGGTTTGGCAGAGATCATTATCGCCAAGCACCGCAACGGGGCTGTGGGCGACGTGCGCTTGAGTTTCCGCGGGGAGTATGTCAAGTTCGCCAATCCTGGCGAAGGGGAGTCAGTTCCTTTCCCGGGTGAGGAGGCCGGGATAATCGGCTCGAAGATGAACAACCGCCCGTCGCCTGTTCCGCCTGAAGAACCGTTCCCTGCCTCGTTCCCACCGCCGGGAGACCCGTTTGCGGGAATCGACACGGCTAATTTACCTCCGTTTTAATGCAATAATAAAGGGTGCTTTTGCGTTACTAAAGGCAGGTTCGAACAATATATCTATTTGTTGAGACAAACATGAAGAAAATAGTTTTGTTACTCTTTGGCGTATTTGCTTCTGTCATGCTCCACGCGCAGTCGCTGAATCTCTTGAACTCCTTGAGCGGGATGAGCCCCGGAGGGATTGACAAGCTCACGGAAAAACAGATAGGGCAAATCGCTACGGAAATGGAGAATAACAAATTGAGTGTGGACCAGATGGAAACCCAGGCCCAGCAATACGGGCTTTCTAAGCAATCGGCAGCCCGCTTGAAACGGCGTTTGGTTCGCTACAGCAGCCTGCAAGCCGAAAAGAAAGCCAAGCAAAATGCGGAAAGGGATTTGGAAGGATATCTGGGGGAAGATGAAGAGCAAGAAATAAGGGAGCCGGTAGAGGAAGAAATATATGTATTGGACAAGCGGACGGGCAAGATGGTGAAAAAGCTCCAAATCTTTGGCCTTTCGACTTTTCGCGATGCTAATCTGACGTTCGAGCCGAACTTGCGGATTGCTACGCCGGAGGATTATGTGCTGGGGCCTGACGATGAATTGTTGATCGACATATACGGCACCTCGGAAGCCAGCTATGACTTATTTGTTTCACCCGATGGAAAAATAAATATCCCTTATGTCGGTGTGCTCACGGTGGGAGGCCTTACGATAAATGACGCACGGGGCATGATAAAAAAACGCTTGGCTTCTGTCTACCAGGGCCTATCTTCCGGCACGGTGGACGTGAGCATTGCCTTGGGCGACATACGGAGTATCACGGTAAGTGTCATTGGTGAGGTCGCTTCACCGGGTTCTTATACTATCCCTTCTTTGTCTTCTGTCTATAATGTGCTATATTTGTGCGGCGGCCCGACGGAGAATGCATCTTTCCGTAAGGTGCAAATATCGCGGGGCAACCGTATCATACAGGTTGTGGACTTGTATGATTTTTTGGTTTACGGGAAGAGTTCCACAGTACGCCTGCAGGATCAGGACGTAATCAAGGTGCTTCCTTATAAAAACCGGGTTTCCATCTCGGGCGAGGTGAAGACGCCTGCCATTTATGAGATGAACGAATTTGAGACAGTGGGCGACTTGATAGAATTTGCCGGGGGCTTTTCACAACATGCCTATCGCGACCGCGTGACGGCATACCGCAATACTCCGAAGGAACGTTCGGTGATCGATGTTGCCCAAGCGGACTATGACAGCTTTTATACGGAAGTCGGCGATGAATATTTTGTGGGAAAACTGATAGACCGTTTTGCCAACCGCGTACAGATACAAGGCTCTGTTTACCGGCCGGGGGAATATTCTTTGGATGCAGGTATGCATGTGAGCGATTTGTTGGGCAAGGCGGACGGGTTGCTGGATGATGCTTTCTCTTCCCGTGCAATCATTTTCCGCAAGAATATATTGAACCGCCCGGAAATGCTTTCCTTCTCTCCGGAAGATGTGCTGATGGGGAAAAACGATGTCCTTCTGCAACGGGAAGATTCCGTGCAAATTTATTCAGTGAAAGACATGATGGAGGAACAGACGATTTATGTGTCCGGGGCAGTCGTTGCGGGCGGAACGTTTGATTTCGCGGAGGGGATGACTTTGAAGGACGCTATTTTGCTGGCAAATGGCTTCACTTCCAAAGCGGATTTGAATGAGATTTTGCTTTTCCGGCAGAATGTTGATTTGGATGACCTAGGGTCCGATAAGCAAAAGGCCATGAGTTTCCGTTTTTCGGTAGACAGCAAGTTGGGTTTCTCGGATAGCGTGTCGTCGTTCCGCTTGCAGAAAAACGACCGGATTACGGTGCGTTCTCTTTATGGGTTGGAAGATTTGCGCAGGGTAAGCATCGTGGGTGAGGTGAAATTCCCGGGCGATTATGTGATTTTGAACAAATCCCAACGGATTTCGGACTTGATAGAAATGGCCGGCGGCTTGACGGAATATGCCTATCCCGAGGGCGCGTTCTTGATCCGTAAACGGAACTTGTCGGACGCGGAGCGGCGCATGATGGAAGAAGTGGCTGAACAATTGGAAGGAAAAGTGGGCGAAACGGACGATAGGACCAATACCGATTCGCTCAAGCAGCAGCGTGCGTTGATAAGGGAATGGGATTTGGTAGGACTCGATTTGAAGAAGATTTTGTCAGAACCGGGTTCGAAGTATGATATCCTATTGAGTGAGGGCGACTCGATCAGTATTCCCCAACAGTTGGAGACAGTGTTTGTGGAAGGGGAAGTGTTGCAGCCCAATGCAATACGTTATGAAAAGGGGAAAAGTTTCTCTGATTATGTCCAGGAAGCCGGTGGATGTAGCTCAAAGGCATGGAAGAAAGGTATGTATGTGGTACATGCAAACGGTGCGGTCAAGGGTACGCGCAGTTTCTTGGGCATACGGAGATACCCGAAAGTGCTTCCTGGTTCGCGGATAGTCGTACCCGAAAAGGAGGAAACCAGCAGGATGTCGACAGGTGAACTGGTGACACTCAGTTCGAGTATCGTCTCAATGGCTGCGATTATAATAAGTGTGTTCAAATAAGGTTTAGCATAGGGAAGAAATGGAAGTACGAGCGTCGCAGTCACCAGAATATGTATCAGTCCGTATCTTGAAAGCCTCTTATTCAGATTGGAAGCGTTTCCTTGTGGAACGGCGATGGAAGATTGTCGCTATATGGTTTCTTGTATTGGTAATTTCTTTTGTGGCTTCTTTCCTAATCCCCCGGAAGTACACGGCAATGCTTAGCTTTGCCCTGCAAAACGAGGAATCGGTGGGCGGACTTTCGGACTTGGCTTCTCAATTCGGCCTTAGTTTGGGAGGAGGTTCCATGGGTGCTTTTGGTGGCGACAATTTGTTTGAATTGCTTCAGTCCCGTACGATGTTGGAGCGGGCTTTGCTAAAGGAGCAAAACCTTGGGGGAAAACGTACAAACCTATTGAACCTTTATCTGGATACATATCGGTTTCCGGAAATGTGGCAGAAGAGTAAGGATTCAGCCTTGCTCTCGCTCTCCTTTCCCGTGGACCAACCGCGGGAAACTTTCTCCCGTACCCAGGATAGTATCATGCAGGTTGTCACGGGGATGATATTGACGAAACAATTGGTCGTGGAGAAGCGCAATAAGAAACTTAGCATTGGGGATATAACCTTTACTTCGGAAAACGAGCAGCTATCGAAGCTTTTCGTAGAGAACTTGATGGATGTGACGGGGAACTATTATATCCAGACAAGGACAAAGCGCTCTTATGAGAATTACATTAATCTAAAGCATGAAGTAGATTCTATCCGTGCCCTTTACGCCAAGGCTATCCATTCGCAGGCTTCGGCGGTCGACAGTTCGCCCAATGCCATACGGCAATCGGGCCTGACGGGGGTAGTAGAACGTACCACGGAGATGCAGTTTTTGGCGGCGACTTATGCGGAAATGAAGAAGAACTTGGAGCTTGCCCGCGTTTCAATGAATACGAACGCCCCCTTAATCGACGTGATCGATGCGCCGATTTATCCACTGAAAGTCACAAAATATGGGAAGCTGAAGTCGATAGTGGTCGGGGGATTCCTTGGGGGAGTGGTTTCCTTGGGTTTCTACTCGATGCTTTTCTTGTGGAGGGAATGGAAAAAACGCCACAAGCTTCCTGCACCAACAGGGGAGTCAATTCCCGGGTGACGGGCAGGGCGCTGTTTCCCGCCCCATGGATTTGCGGGAAAAGCGCACGCTCTTTTTGAGAAAACCTGCAAGGCAAATTAGGAAAAGATGCTGTTCATTCCCCTGCTTATATTGGGTATCGTCCTCTACCTCATAGGACGCCGGGTTTCTTCGGCGCTCATCTTCTTTTTCTTTTGCCTGGACGGTTACCAGATAGTGCCTTATCCGGATGTCTTGTTCAATACGTATTTGGGTATTTCCAAATCGCATGACTTTGCTTTGCTTTATGCCTTGGTGCTTTTTTTCTACGGGCTTTACCGCTATAAGGATTTCGTCCCGAGAAATCTGCTGACCCGCTTGATAGGGTGGTATACGCTCCTCTTGTTTGCTTTGATAGGCTTCAGCCTTTTCTATTACCATATTCCCGTTTCAGAGGTCTTGCGCACTATACGCCCCTATTTCTTGGTTTATGCCTATTTCCCTTTGCGTCGGTTGACTTATGACCAGTACAGCAAGGTAATCCATGCCCTTTGGATGATTACCCTGTTCCAGTCTGTGTTGTTTATCATCCAGTCCATCCTCGGAATCCCTTTGCTCAACAATGCACAGGGCGGTTATGTTTCCGAGTTTATTTTCCACCGTTATTACAATTATCCTAAACTTCTGTATTTGGCGGCTTATCTTTCGTGGTTTGCCCGCTATCCTTTCTATTCTTCCTTGTTGCGCCGGTTTGCGCTTGCCGTTTTTTCTTTGGCCGTTTACCTTACGTTTTCGCGTGCGGCCTTGGCGGAGTATCTTTTTTTGGTGGCCGTTGGCTATGTAATCCGCATGGGGGGGCTGAGCCGTTGGCGCATGTTGCTCATCGGTATCCCGGTCTTTTTGCTTTCCGTCTCGGCTCTGGCCTTCGTTATGCTCAAGCAACAAGGTGGCCGGACGTTTACGGACATACAGAGTGTCATGGCGGGCGATTTCGTGGAAGTGGCGCAGTCGGAGGCCGGTGCGGAGTTCTCGATCGAGGCGGACGCCACGTTCATTTTCCGGATGGCGTTGGCTTGTGAACGGTTCTTGGATGTAGTTTCCACGCCGGCCAGTTTCGTGCTGGGACGGGGCTTGTCCGCAGAGGGTTCGGCCTATACCCGTACAAACTTTAATTATTACATTGGGCTGACTTCCCTGCAAACCGGTGAGGTATTCCAGCTGGATACCAGCGATATCTCTTGGTCTGTGTTGTTCTTGCGCTATGGGATTGTAGGCACCGTGCTCTATGTCGTGGGTTTTTTCGTCCTGGCTTCCTATTTTTTGCGCTCAAGAAAAAGATTGGCTTCCCTGTATGGGACGGATGCAACAGTCCCCCCCCCATATTCATTGGGATTGGCCTTGTTCCTTTTTATGATGATGATTTTTCTCAATTCGCTGGTGAGCGATTCCCTTTACACGATCACGTACTATCTCCCTGTGCTGTTCTTTTTCGACCGGCCTTACCTTTTTGCGGGCGATGGGGAGTTTGAAGAGCGGTCGCCGTTTGCTTTCCGGCTGTAAGGCGTTTGTCGTTCCTCTTATCGGTATTTGCTTTCCCCTTGGTCGTTTAAGATGCTCAGGTAGGAATTGTATCGGGAAATGCTGATATGCCCCTCCTCTATGGCTTTCAGTACGGCACATCCCGGTTCATTACGGTGGGTGCAGTTATTGAAACGGCAGTGTGCCGCGGTACGGAATAGCTCGGGAAAATAATGTCCGACCTCCCCGGTATTGAAGTCGAACGTGCCAAACCCTTTAATCCCCGGGGTATCTATCAAATATCCTCCTTGCGGTAGCGGGAACATTTCGCTGAAGGTGGTAGTATGAATGCCGCTTAGGTGCATTTCCGACACAGGTGCGGTTTTTTGGTGTGCGCCGGGTATCAAAGAGTTGAGCAAGGTTGATTTTCCTACACCGCTGTGTCCGGATAAAAGTGAAATCTTCTTGGCAATCAAGTCGCGGAGTTCGTCGATACCTTGTTCTTCGAGTGCGGAAATGCACAAGCACTTGTAGCCGATGGCCTCGTATAATTGGACTAACCCATGCAAGCGTTGTTCTTCTTCAGGGTTGAGTTCGTCGATTTTGTTGAAGAGTATGGCGACGGGGACTCCGTATGCTTCAGCAGAGGCCAAGAAGCGGTCGATGAATGTCGTGGAGGTTTCCGGCCGGCTCACTGTTACCATCAGGAGTGAAAGGTCTATGTTTGCGGCCAATATGTGGGATTGTTTGCTCAGGTTGGATGCCTTGCGGATGATGTAGTTCTTTCGGTCTTGGATTTCCGTGATGAGCGCGGTATTATCCCCGGCGCGCGTTATGTTCACATGGTCTCCCACAGCTACCGGGTTGGTACTGCGTATTCCTCGCAACCGGAAGTTCCCTTTTATTTTGCAGTCTACGATTTCTCCTTCTTGGGTAAGTACTTGGTACCAGCTCCCCGTATTCCGTATGATAAGCCCGCAGGTTTGCTCTTTTTCCATTGGTGGCGTGTTTCAAGAAATGAAGCAGGCTCTACTGGGAAAATAGAGCCTGTGGGAAAAACTGCAAGGTGGCATTCTTCCGCGCAATGCTTAGACGGTCATGATTTCTTTTTCCTTTCCGGCCAGCATATCTTCCACCTTCTTTATATAGCTGTCATGCAATTTCTGGAGTTTGGCTTCCGCGTCTTTTTCCGCGTCTTCGGGAAGTCCCTCTTTGATTGCTTTCTTCAGTTTGTCGAGCGTGTCGCGTCGTGCGTTGCGTATGCTGATTTTCCCGGTTTCGCCTTCTTTGTTGCATTGTTTTACGAGCGCGCGGCGACGTTCCTCCGTAAGGGGCGGGATGCCAAGGCGGATGATTTCGCCGTTATTCTCGGGGGTTATGCCCAAGTCCGAGTCGATAATCGCTTTTTCAATTACCCGGAACATGCTTTTGTCCCAAGGCTTGATGGCAATGGTGCGTGCGTCGGGGGTGTTTATGGCGGCTACGTTATTGAGAGGCACCATCGTCCCGTAGGAATCCACCCTGATCCCGTCGAGCAGGCGGGCGCTGGCTTTCCCAGCTCGGATATGCGCCAATGCGTCATCCAAGTACATAATGGCCATTTCCATCTTATCTTTTACTTCGCTGAGGGCTTCGTTTACGTCTAACATACGGTGTTTCTGGATTTGTTGGTTTTATGATTCGTGAGCAAAAGTAAAGTTTTTATTTCTCTCCTGCAAGGGAAAGGCTTAACTTTGCGCTTTTCTTGGAAAAGGAACCGCCCTTATGGAATTATTCGAACTTGCTTTCTTTCGCAATGCCTTGCTTGGTGCTTTTTTGGCTTCCTTGGCCTGTGGCATTGTCGGGACTTATATTGTGGTACGCCGGTTAGTATTCATTTGTGGAGGAATCACGCATGCTTCCTTGGGCGGGGTGGGTATTGCCTTGTATTTGGGTTGGCCTCCTTTGTGGCCGGCCTTGGGCTTTTCCATATTGTCTGCCTTGGGTATCAGGAAACTCGCCGGGAACAAGGATGAACGGGAGGACTCTTTGATAGCCGTGTTTTGGACTTTCGGCATGGCTGTGGGCATCTTGTTTGCTTTCCTTACGCCGGGATATGGGGCGGACTTGACTACTTACCTTTTCGGCAATATCCTTTCGATTACTGCCCCTGACCTGTATCTATCGGGTGCTGTCGTTTTCGTTTTATTGTTAGGCTGTGCCTTGTTTTTCCGCCCTTTTGCGGCGATGGCCTTCGACGCCGATTTCATGCGGACACGGGGTTTGCCGGTGCGGGCTATGGAGTACGCCATGATGGTGCTCACCGCTGTGACGGTAGTGGCGGTAATCCGCATCGTAGGCATTGTCCTTGCGCTTGCTTTGCTTACGATTCCCCAAATGACGGCCAACCTTTTTACCAATCGCCTGTGCCCGATGATGCTTTTGTCCGTGGGCTTGGCGTTGGGAGTGTGTTTGTGCGGGTTGGTGGTGTCCTATTTCTTGAATATCCCCTCTGGTGCTTCTGTGATTGTTTGTGCCTGTTTTTTGTATGCTGTGGCGCGGGTCGGGAAAAAACTATGCGCCTGATTCTTCCGCTTCTGCCGCCATGCGACTGCGGAACTCAGCGCAGATGACGGCTGTGGCGATGGCTACGTTGAGTGATTCGGGTCGGTCGTTTTCCGCTCTCCATGCGGGGTAGGGCGGTATGAAAAGGCGGCGGTTTACGTATTGCCCTGCCGTTCCTGAAATTCCTTTCCCTTCGTTGCCCATGAGGAGCAGGCCTTTGTTTTCCAGCGTGGCCTTTTTGATGGGTGTCCCCTCGAGATAAGTGCCGTAGACGGGTAGCTTTTGCTTGCGCGTGGCGGCTTCCAATAGGGGAGGTAGTGCCCCGTAGTGCAGGGCGACGCGCCCCAACGAGCCCATGGTGGCCTGTATGGCTTTGGGCGCATAGGCATCGGCCGTGTCCGGGCTGCAAAAGACGTGGCGGATTCCGAACCAGTCGGCCACCCGTATGATGGTGCCCAAGTTGCCGGGGTCTTGCACGTTGTCGAGTGCCAGGCATAGCTCCTGCCCAGGGAGAGCGTAGAGTTCGTCGCTTGGCATTTCCTCGTCGGGCAGGACAAACAGGGCTATCACCTGTTGGGGGTGTTTCTGTAGGCTGCATCTGCGGAGTTCCTCTTCGCTCAACAGGTCGGTTTCGGGGGTTTCCCTTGCTGCTTGCCCGGGAAAGCATGGCCGTTTTCCCGAAAAAGGGGCGGGGGAAGTCGGCAATTCCAGCAAGGCTTCTCCCGTCTTGCCGCGGAGCGGCTGCCCGGCGGCACTGTCCCACCATTCTCTTGTGCCGGCCAAATAGCGGCAGCGGTAGGTACGGAGTAATTCACTCACGAGCTTGGGGCCTTCGGCAACGAAAAGCCTTTCGGCCATGCGGTGCTTCTTCATTTCGAGGGAACGGATGAGTTTGATGCGGTTTTTGCTGAGCATAAGGTATTTTGCGGTTAGTCCGGGTTGAAAAAATCCATAATGTTGAGACAAATTTAAGTATAATATTCGGATAAGAAGTATCTTTGTCCGTCCAAAAAAATATGTCCGTTTTCTATGAAGCATTCTCTTAGGTTCGTGCGTTGGGTGTGGCTTTTGCTCCTTTTGGCAGGCTGTTCTTCCACGAAGTACGTACCTGAGGGTCGGTTCTTGCTGGATGACGTGAAGATCCGTAGCGTGGACGAACGGCTGAAGGTGGGTGATTGGTCGAGTTACTTGCGCCAACATCCGAATGCCAAGTGGTTCAGCCTTTTTAAGGTGCCGCTTTATGTGTATGGCTGGTCGGGGCGCGACACGTCGAGGTGGATAAATCGCGTCTTGCGCCGCATAGGGGATGCGCCGGTGGTCTACGACCCGGACTTGGCTCGGCAGAGCGAATCGGAGATGGCTAAGGCTTTGCAGAATAAGGGTTATATCAACGGGCGTATCGTGCGGGAGGAAATACGTAAAGGGAAAAAGATTAAACTAAGATACCGGGTTGTCCCGGGAATCCCGCTGCGGGTGGGCGAGATTTTCCGCATCGTTCCCGACACGCGGATTGACTCTATCCTACGCTCGGAAGACTCGACTGCCACGTTGCTGCGCCCCGGCATGCTGCTGGACATCAGTGAACTCGACCGCGAACGCAACCGGATTGTCTCGCTCTTGCAAAACAAGGGCTATTATGACTTTAACAAAGAATATATCACCTATGCGGTCGATACG
This sequence comes from uncultured Bacteroidaceae bacterium, assembly GCA_964439955.1. Classification (GTDB taxonomy): domain Bacteria; phylum Bacteroidota; class Bacteroidia; order Bacteroidales; family Bacteroidaceae; genus UBA1794. The sequence continues at coordinate 56,276 of CAYTPX010000003.1, forward strand.
GTGGAGCGGCATGGTGATGCCCGGTTGGCCCTTTATTTGAACCCGTTGGTTCGCGTGAATGATTCGGTGGCTCGTCCCAATATGCCTTATTATGTGGACAGCGTCCGTATTTTCCCGGACTTCGATTTGTTTTCCGGGGCACTTTCGGAGTATTCCGGGGGATACGATACGTTGCGCTATGGCAAAATCTCGATCATCCAGCGGGTCGGTGAACGTCCCTACCTGCGCCCGAAGATTTTGCTCAGCAACCTGCATGTTTCTCCCGATAGCCTCTATTCCGACCGGGACGTTTCCGACACTTATACCCGCTACGCGCGTTTGGGAATATTGAAATACACGAACATGAGGTTTAGGCAGAAGCCGGGCACGGGCAACCTGCTGGATTGCGACCTGTTTCTCTCCAAAGGGCGCGCCCGCAGCCTCTCTTTCTCGGTGGAGGGGACGAACTCGGCTGGCGACTTGGGGGCGGCGGCTTCCATCACGACGGAACACCGGAATTTGTTCCGTGGGTCTGAGACTTTTTCGTTGAAGCTACGTGGCGCTTATGAGGCGATTTCGGGCTTGACGAATGCGATAACCAACCAGTATACCGAGTTCGGCGTGGAGGCTTCGCTGCATTTTCCCCGTTTTTTGTTCCCCTTCCTGTCTTCCGACTTCCGCCGCCGGTCGTGGGCCACGACGGAGTTTTCCGTCGGGTACAGCAACCAGAAGCGTCCGGAGTTTGCCCGGAATATTTTCGAGGGGCGGTGGAGTTACCGCTGGAACAACCGGAAATCGCAGATGCAGCATCGCATCGACGTGGTAGACGTGAGCTATGTCAAGATGCCTTGGATATCGGACGAGTATCGGGACAATTATTTGGGGAATTCCATTCTGCGCTACAACTACAATGACCAGATGATCATGCATTTCGGCTATGGCTTGGTATTCAATAGCCGTTCGATTTCAGGATTTGGTCTTGGCGATTCGAACCCCAACACCAGTGGCTATACGATACGTTTTAATGTCGAATCGGGCGGAGGGCTGCTCTACGCTTTGTCCCGGGCTTTTTCTTTCCCGCGCAACGATGAGGGGCGTTATTCCACGTTTGGGTTGCCTTATGAGCAATATGTGAAGGGGGATGCCGATTTCTCCCTGAAGTTGCCGGTTGATAGCCGTAATACGTTGGCCTTGCATGCGGCCTTGGGGGTGGCTTACCCTTATGGGAACTCGGACATGCTCCCTTTCTCCAAGCGTTACTTTGCCGGGGGGGCCAATGGGGTACGGGGCTGGTCGGTGCGCGGCCTTGGCCCGGGGCGCTACAGCGGGGGGCAGTCGATTGATTTTATGAACCGCTCGGGCGACATCAAACTGGATTTGAGCGCGGAGTGGCGCAGCAAACTATTTTGGAAACTGAACGGGGCATTTTTTATCGATGCGGGGAATATCTGGACGATACGCGACTATGAGTCGCAGCCCGGAGGCGTTTTCCGTTTCAATAGCTTTTATCGTGAGTTGGCCGTATCGTATGGGTTGGGATTGCGCTTCGATTTCGACTATTTCATCTTACGTTTCGACGGGGCGATGAAGGCAATTAATCCGGCAATAGGCGAAGAACGCTATCCGATTATACATCCGAATTTCTCCGATGACTTTACATTCCATTTCGCCATCGGTTATCCTTTTTGAGCTTCGTGGCCTGTTTTGTTGTCCGGAGGGGCTTTCTTTGATTGTTATTCCGCCTCTCCTGATGGGTGGGTAAGGGTGCATTTGTTGCAATCGGGCTATGCGCTGGATAAAAAAGGCACTGCATCTAATCTCCAAAAGATGCAGTGCTTTTCTTAACTGGATACGGCACTTTTCATGAAAAAGTACCGCGTCTTTCTTGTGCTCATGGTGCTGTGGCCAGCCTATTGGGCGCTTTTTTTGTTTCCTTCCCTTCCGGATTCCTGTTTGCCTCCTCAGCGGTATTATCGTCTTCCTCCTCCGGAGCTTGAGGGTATGTTTTGCCTTCCTTGATGAGGCGGGCGGCGGTCTGTACGGCTTGGTCGTTTTCGTTTAGGTATTGGTACATGGAGCTTTCTCCAAGCACGGTATAGATGATGTTGGAAAACAATCGCTCTTCAATCAGCTGGTGCGACTTCTTGATCATGAGGTTGCGCCGCTTTACGCCGTGGTCGTGGGCGAACGAGGCGAATTTGTCTACTATCTTTTCTTTATGCAGGTACTCGACCAGCCCGTCGATGTCGTTGTATTCTTGTAGTTCGCGCCGATGCGTGTCGATGTAGTTGAAGCAGAATTGCTCGGGCAGGTAGAGGTTTCGGGCGGAAAGGTACCAAGAGGTGTAGCCCAGCGTGTCAAGGGGTATGAAGATGTCGGGCATGATTCCGCTTGCCTCATATACCGGCCGGTGCAACCGGGTGGTGTAGAACGTTTTTTCCTTATTGATATGGATACTGTCCTGGTGGGAAAATTCGCCTCTGTTGTAGCGGTTCAGGATATCCAGTTCGTAATTCTCGTCGTAGCCCCGGTTGTATGGGCGTTGGATGCAGCGCCCGGCGGCGGTGTAGTAGCGTGCCACGGTGAGGCGGATGGCCGACCCGTCGCTGAACTCGATGGGTTGTTGCACGAGGCCTTTCCCGAAAGTCCGGCGGCCTATGACGAGGCCGCGGTCGTTGTCTTGTATTGCCCCGGCGAATATCTCTGAGGAGGAGGCCGAGTACTCATCGACTAAGACGATGAGGGGGAGCTTCTGGAAACTTCCGTTGCCGTTTGCCCGTTTGTCGTTGCGCGGGTATTTGCGTCCCTCTGCATAAACAATGAGTTGTCCTCGCGAGAGGAACTCATTGGCCATCTGGACGGCTACTTCGAATATGCCGCCCACGTTGCCCCGCAGGTCGATGATGAGGCCTTTCATGCCCTTGTGTGAGAGAATGGCCAAGGCATTGAGCATCTCCATGTGGGTCGTGCGGCCAAAGTTCTCGAAGCGGATGTATCCGGTTTGCTTGTCGAGCATGTAGGCGGCTTTTACGCTACTTACGGGAACGTCGCCCCGGATAATGGTAAAGTATAGCGGTTCTTTATGCCCGTAACGTTTGATGGTTAATTTCACTTCCGACCCTTTTTCTCCGCGTAGGTGGCTGGTGGCATATTCGTTGTTGATTTTCTTGCCGGTGAAAGGCTCGCCGTCCACTTCCAGAATGCGGTCGCCAGGGAGGAGACCCACTTTTTCCGACGGGCCTCCCGTTATTACCTTATTGATTACTATCGTGTCGTGATTGATTTGGAAGACCAAGCCGACTCCGCTGAACTTCCCTTCCAGTTCCGAGTTCACGGCTTCCAAATCCTTTGCCGGAATGTACTTGGAGTGGGGGTCGAGTTCTTCCAATATCAAAGGCATGGCGTCCTCTACGATGCTGTCCATGGAGATTTCATCCATATATTGCTCGTTGATGATGCGTAGCAAGGCGTTCAGTTTGTTGGAGGAACTATTGATGATGCCCAGCCGGTTTCCGGAAAAATGCTCCGTGTAAAACGTGCCGACCAGTATGCCGATGACGATACTCACGGCGATGATTACCGGAGTGAGGCGTGAGTTTTTATTGGTCATGTTGCTCTTCGTTAGCTTTCATTCTTGTCCTTTTTGTAGGAAGACGCATTCGATTCCTGCACGGCGCAATAGGTGTAAGCCGTCTTCCAAATGGTATTTTTCGCCGTACACCACGCGTTTTATCCCGGCTTGTATGATGAGTTTCGCGCATTCTATGCAGGGTGAGGTGGTTACATACAGCGTGGCCCCGTCGCTGCTGTTCCCGGAACGCGCTATTTTGGTAATGGCATTGGCTTCCGCATGCAAGACATAAGGTTTTGTCAGCCCTTGTTCGTCTTCGCATACGTTTTCGAATCCAGAGGGAGTGCCGTTGTACCCGTCGGAAATGATCATCTTTTCTTTCACGATGAGTGCGCCGACCTTACGCCGCTGGCAATAGGAGTTCTCGGCCCATATCGCGGCCATCCGCATGTAGCGTTCGTCCAATATGTTTTGTTTTTCTTTTTCCATCTCTTTCTCTGCTGGGTGCGAAGGTTTTCCCGTTAGGTCCCAAGTGGGCTGAATTGGGCGAAATTGGCCCGGTCGCTGTCGAACAAGCGGAGGAGTACGGAACTTCCCCGGTAGTAGCACGCCCCTGCTATCAATTCCAAGAAGGTCTTTTCATTGGCCGTTGTGCCTTCTCCTTGCTTGTCCGTGATGGTTATGTGGAACGTGTTGCTCTTCCCGTCAGCCGACCACGTGCCTGTCCATACGGTTGCCTCCCCGCCTGTGATGCGGACGCTGCCGTCGTAAAAAATAACCGTGTAGGCATTCTGCGGCTGTTTCTCCTCAAGATAATTGTTAAGGTTCACGCCGGAACTCAAATCTGTCCAGTCATCAGTGCTGCCGATATAGGTGAGTTTCCATGTTTTCCCGGTGAATATTTCGGTTACATCGTCCTCATCGTTGCATGAGCCAAGAACCATCAAGAGGAACAGATAGGGCATCAACCGTCTTACCCGCTGCATGAAGCCGTGCTGTGCTGTATTTTTTGCTAAAACGCTTTGTCTCATTTCTATGACCCTTATTATATCCTGTGTCACGCCTTGGGCGGGGCAATCCGGTTGCGGCGCAGGAGCGCGTCGATGGTGGGTTCTTGCCCGCGGAAACGCTTGTATAACTCCATCGGGTGTTCCGTCCCGCCGCGTGCAAGTATGTTCCGGCGGAATGATTCTGCCGTGTCGCGGTCGAAAATCCCTTTCTCCAAGAACAGGGCGAATGCATCGGCATCCAGCACTTCCGCCCACTTGTAGCTGTAGTATCCTGCCGAGTAGCCTCCTGCGAATATGTGGGAAAATTGGACACTCATGCAGCCGCCCGTCCCGTCCGCGGGGAGCAAGCGGACCGGTTCCATGGCCTTTTGCTCAAACGCACGTATGGAACTGGCCAATTCTTCCGGGCTTTCGGACCCGGAGGCAAAGGGCTTTTGCAGGGTGTACCAAGCCATGTCAAGGAATCCGAAGCTGAGTTGGCGCAGGCAGGCATAGGCCACGTTGAAATTCCGGGCGTGTACGATCTTATCGATGAGCGCGTCAGGCAATGGTTCGCCGCTTTGGTAATGGCGTGCAAAGGTACTGAGAAATTCCTTTCGGATGGCGAAGTTTTCCATAAATTGCGAGGGGAGCTCCACGAAGTCCCAATAGACGTTGGTGCCGCTAAGGGAGGGGTAGGTGGTGGATGCAAACAAGCCGTGGAGCGAATGCCCGAATTCGTGCAGGAACGTCTCCACTTCGCCTAACGTCAGTAAGGCCGGTTTTTCAGCCATAGGCTTGGTGAAGTTCATTACCAGGGAGACGTGCGGCCGGCTGTCTGTCCCGTCGGCCTCGTGCCATTGGCCTTTGTATTCGGTCATCCACGCTCCCGGACGCTTCCCGGGGCGCGGGAAGAAATCGGTGTAGAGCACGCCGAGGAACGAACCGTCGTTGTCGGTCACTTCGTAGGCTATTACGTCCGGGTGGTAGACGGGGATTTCCGTATTGGGCTTGAAGTGGATGCCGTAAAGGCGGGTGGCCAGCCCGAAGACACCTTCGACTACATTCTCCAGCTTGAAGTAAGGGCGAAGCAACTCGTCGTTGAGTTGGTAGTCGCGTTCCTTCAATATGTTGGAATAGTAGGCGAAATCCCACGGACGGAAATCGCTTGCCGCGATCCCGTCTTGTTCCTCAGCGATTTTCTCCACGGCTTCCACCTCTTTTTCTGCCGTGGGACGGTAAGCCCGCAGGAGGTCGTCAAGCAGGCGGTAGACATTTTCTTTCTTTTCGGCCATCCGGTGGCATAGGACGTAGCTGGCGTAGTCTTCGAATCCCGCCAAGGCGGCCAGTTCGCGCTTCAGCTCTGCGATGCGCGCCACGGCCTGGAAGTTGCAGTAGGCATTGGGTCGTGTGCAACGCGTATTGTAGGCTACATACATTTCCTTGCGCAATTCCCGTTTCTTGCAGTACTTCATGAACGGCATGTAGCTGGGGGCCTGCAAAGTGAAGATCCATCCTTCTTTCCCTGCCTGCCGGGCCTCATGCTCGGCAGTGGAGCGGATGTGCCCGGGTATGCCTTCTATGTCGCTTTCTTCCGTGAGGTGCAGCTTGTAGGAGGCTGTTTCTTTCAGTATGTTTTGCCCGTATTGCAGGGAGAGGAGGCTGAGTTCGCGGGTGAGTCGGCGGTACGTCTCCTGTTGTTCCGGGAGCAGCCCGGCCCCGTGCCGTACAAATCCGTCGTAGGTCTCCTCCAATAGCTTGCGTGCCTCGCCCGGGAGGGTGGGGTTGAGCTGTTCTTCTTCGTAGACAGCTTTGATTCTCTTGAAAAGCCCTGGGTCGAAAAACATGTCGTTGGAGTGGTCCGTAATGGCCGGCGTGAGTTCTTCGGCTATTTGCTGGAGCGCGTCGCTCGACTCGGCGCTGAGCAGGTTTTCGAGCACGGTGTAAGCCCTGTCCAGGAGTCTGCCTGAATTTTCCAAGGCCACGACCGTGTTTTCGAATGTCGGCTTGTCGGGGTTTTGTACGATGCGCCCGATTTCTTCTTTGTGGAGGCAGATTCCCCTTTCAATCGCAGGGGCGAAGTCGGTAATTTGTATGCGGTCGAATGGAGTCGTATCGTGGGGCGTTTCCCATGGGGTAAAGAATGGGTTTTCCGCCTCGGTGTTTTGTTTTTTTGGGGTATCTTGGTTCATGAAACAGGGGTACAGGTTTGCAATTCCACTACAAAAGTGGTGAAAAAATATGGCTGTATGAAATCTTCCTCCCTCTTTTAACAAAGTATAAGCGCCTTGTGCCGGACGGGCGGAAGCCTCCCGCCTTTTTGGGGAAACCGCTCCGGCTTTTGCCGCGAAGTGCCGCATGGGTGTCCGGGAAGCCCCGGGTGGATTTCCCGGCAAGCGGCATAGTGGCGGGAGGAGGGATGATATTTTTCCGGTTTCGGGGCAAAGGGGGAGCTTGGGTTGTACGGAACTCAAAATAATCGTATCTTTGCCGTCCCATCGAAAGCTCAAAACGTGTAAGACCAATGAATACGTGCATCCGTTGCCTCGCCCTTGCCCTTTTGCTCATGCTGGGCGCCTGCGGCGACAAAAAGGAGAAGTATCTTGCCGAGTTCCAAGACTTGGTCGGGAAAGCCCAGTTCCACCCCGAGGTGAAGAAGGAGGGCGATTGGGAAGACATCGTGAAGGAACGTGCCGAGTTCTTGCGCGGGAAGTTTGTGGACGTACACCCCCAGCTGACGGAACGCGAGTTGTATGTGATTGATTCGCTGGATAATGTGTTGAAGCAGACCGTGCTCCGTTATACGAAGAAGCAAAAGATTTTTGAGGAATTGACGAAACAATAGAGGAAAAACGAAAAACAAGATAAATATAGCAATGGCTACAGAACTGAAAGACCTCACCAAGCGGAGTGAAAATTACTCGCAGTGGTATAATGAATTGGTCGTAAAGGCCGACTTGGCGGAGCAGTCCGCGGTACGCGGTTGCATGGTAATCAAACCCTACGGTTATGCCATTTGGGAAAAAATGCAGCGGCAGCTGGATGATATGTTCAAGGCCACGGGGCACGTGAATGCCTATTTCCCGCTTCTGATTCCCAAGTCTTTTTTTAGCCGGGAGGCGGACCACGTGGAAGGTTTTGCCAAAGAATGTGCCGTGGTGACGCACTACCGCCTGAAGAAATCGCCTGACGGGAGCGGTGTGGTCGTGGATCCTGCGGCAAAGCTGGAAGAAGAATTCATCATCCGCCCCACCTCTGAAACAATCATCTGGAACACCTATAAGAATTGGATTCATAGTTACCGCGATTTGCCCATCCTCTGCAACCAGTGGGCCAATGTGATGCGCTGGGAGATGCGTACGCGCCTTTTCCTGCGTACCGCCGAATTCCTTTGGCAGGAAGGGCATACGGCCCATGCCACCCGTGAGGAAGCCGAACAGGAGGCGCGCCGCATGCTCGACGTGTATGCCGAGTTTGCGGAGAAATACATGGCCATGCCCGTAATCCGCGGCGTGAAGTCGGAGACAGAGCGCTTCGCCGGGGCGTTGGATACCTATACTATCGAAGCGATGATGCAGGATGGCAAAGCGTTGCAAAGCGGCACGAGCCATTTCCTCGGGCAGAATTTCGCAAAGGCCTTCGATGTCCAGTTCGTAGACAAAGAGAACAAGTTGGATTACGTATGGGCTACGTCATGGGGCGTCTCCACCCGTTTGATGGGCGCTCTCATCATGACGCACAGCGACGACAATGGTTTGGTGCTTCCCCCGCGCCTCGCGCCTATCCAGGTGGTGATTATACCTATATATAAAAGCAAAGAACAACTTTCTGCCATCGATGCCCGTGTAGAATCCATAATCTCTGAGTTAAAGGGATTGGGAATCACCGTAAAGTATGACAACGCGGAAAACAAGCGCCCGGGCTTCAAGTTTGCCGATTATGAGTTGAAAGGTGTTCCTGTGCGCCTGGTTCTTGGAAGCCGCGACTTGGAGAACGGGACCATTGAACTGATGCGCCGCGACACACTGGAGAAAGAAACGCTTCCCCTCGAGGGAATAGCCGCGCACGTACAGGCTTTGCTGGACGAGATGCAAGACAATATCTACCGGAAAGCAGAGAAGTTCCGCGACAGCATGGTGAAAACGGCTGATACCTACGAGGAATTCAAAGAAAAACTCGACGAGGGCGGTTTTATCCTTGCCCATTGGGATGGGACTCCGGAAACGGAGGCCCGCATCAAGGAGGAGACAAAAGCCACGATACGCTGCATTCCTTTCGGATTCCCCAAGGAACCGGGGAAATGCGTGCTGACGGGGCGGCCTTCGGCGTGTCGTGTATTGTTTGCCCGTTCCTACTAATCGGAAGGAAAGATGCAAGCATCGCCCATACGTTTTGCAGTCATTGGACAAGGATATATAGGCAAGCGCCATGCAGAGATGATACGCCGCAACCCGCAGGCGCGGTTGGTTTGCGTGTGCGACGTGCTTCCTCCCGAAGAAACCGGGGTAGCCGGCATCAAGGAGGCTTATTATCGTTCGGCGGCCACGATGCTCGCCACGGAGGAATTGGATGTGGTGTGTATCTGCGTGCCTAACGGATTGCATACTTCCATGGCGCTCATGGCACTTGACTCGGGTTGCCATGTCGTTATCGAAAAGCCTATGGCACTCTCCACGCGCGACGCGGAGCGGATTATCCAGCATGCCATCGAACGGGGGCGGCATGTTTTCTGTGTCATGCAGAACCGTTATTCCCCTCCCTCCCTGTGGTTGAAGGAAGTGGTGGAGGGCGGGAAGCTCGGCCGGATTTATTTGGTTCAACTGAATTGCCTGTGGAACCGCGATAGCCGCTACTATAAGCCGGGCGGATGGCATGGGACTAAGGACATGGACGGAGGGACTTTGTTTACGCAGTTTTCCCATTTTGTTGATATCATGTATTGGCTTTTCGGGGATATTGGCGACGATATCCAGGCGCGGCTGGGCGATTTCAACCATCAGCGCCTGACGGACTTTGAAGACAGTGGCATCGCCATGTTCCGTTTCAAGGAACACAAGGATGCTTGCGGCGTGTTCACTTTCTCAACGGCCGTATGGGATTGTAACTTGGAGAGCAGCCTTACTATCGTGGCGGAGCATGGGTCGGTGAAAGTTTCGGGGCAATACATGAATGAGGTGGCGTATTGCCATATTGCCGACTACGAGATGCCCCAACTCGCCCCTTCCAATCCGCCGAACGACTATGGGGCATACAAAGGGTCGGCGCAGAACCACCATTATGTCATCCAGAATGTAATAGATGTGCTTACGCGGGGCGTCGATATCACTACCAATGCCTACGACGGGCTGCGGGTGGTCAATATCATAGAGCGTATCTATGCCGCTGCGCGCAAGGCCGGGCAATGAGCCCCGTGGGGGCTATTCCAGTTTGAAGCGCAGGCGCAGCCGGCCATTTCCGTAGCTGCTGGAGGAAATCCTGAAATGCCCGATTTCACCCGTGCGCGCCACATGCTGGCCTATGCAGAGGCATTCGTCGTAATCCCCTATGCTTACGACGCGCACTTGCTCCGGTAGCGGCCCGCCTTGGGGCAGGCGGAGCAGGTCGAAGCGTTTGGCTGCTTCCGCGATGGGCAGGTAGCCCGTCTGTACGGGCAGGTCGCGTGCGATGATTCCGTTTACGTCTTTTTCCAGTTCCCGGAGCGCCTCTTCGCTTGGGGGTTGCGGGAGCAGGTAGTCCAGCTTGCTCTTTTTCCGTTCGATGTGGGCTTCTACGGAACGGCCGCAGCCGAAGCGGCGTATCATGGCTTGGTTTACGATATGTTCGCAGGTATGCATCGGGGCGATGCTCGTGTCCTGTGCTTTGGCGCTGGGGCGGGATGTTTCCATTGATGCGGGTGTTTTAAAGGAAAGTGCCGTTCCTTTCCGGGAAAAGCAGGGGCACTCCAAGCGGCTTGCGCCAAGGGTTTCCGTTTTCCCGGTTGCTCCGTAGAGGGGCGGGCTGGCGTGTTATGGCGAACCCGCCCCGGAGGGTTTATTCGGCAAACTCGTCGATTCTCATTTTGACGTGGAACACGCTTTGCGACCCGATAGGCTTTTGCTGCTTGAGGTATCCGTTCCGTTGGAATTGTATCTTGTTTTGGCGTTTTTTTATCTTGAACGAGAATTTCCCGTTCTCGTCCGTTTGCGTGGCGGCCATGATCCTTCCATTCTCATCGATTTCGGTCACGTTGGCTTGCGGGAGGGGTTCGCCGTTTTCCCCATAGACGGTCCCGCGGATGAGTATGCCCTCTCCTTCGGATTCAACGGCAGGGCGGGCAAAAGCGTTGATGGTCGAGGGTTGGATGCCGGTACAAATGGTTTCCACGATGCCTTGCGGGTTGGCCAAGTAGCAGGTGGGTTGGCTTTGTGCGCCATATCTTATTTTCATAAGGCTATGGTCTCCTTTCAGGTCGGAGACGATGGGAAACCGGATTTCGGGGTAGTGCCTGCGCACTCCGGACAGTTCTTCCTGCGTGGTGCAGGGGGAGTAATAAATTATGTCGAAGTCCTCGCGCGTGGTCTCGTCGTAGAGGCGGTTCAGGAAGTTGCGCCCGTCGCTCCCCATGCAGTCGATCCCACCGTAGACGATGAGTAGCTTTTTCTGCGTCATCCCCTCCCAGTCGAGCGGGGTGCCGTCGTCTTTTGTACAGGCGAAGTAATAAATCCGCCCTCCTTCGGCCACTTGCGGGTAATCGATATGGCGCTTCAGGCTTTGCCCGTAGGGCGACTGCTGCATCTCCGCAGGCAGCGAGGAAAGAACCTGCCGCAAAGTGTCTTTCCCTATATCCGTGCGCACCATGAAGAGGCGTTGCAATCCGCTGGGCGTGGAGGCGTATTCCATGGCGAGTTGCTTGTTCTTCTGCATTGTGGCCGAGAGCAATTTCTGCCTTTCCTGCAGGATTTCTTCGGAGCGGGCAGGATCCTGCCTGCCGATCTGCAAGAGTGAATCGTTTTTCTGCTGGTAGGTTTGCCAAAGGAGCGTGTCCTTTTTCAAATAAGCCTCTTCGGTTTGGGCCGTTTGTGCAGGCGCTTTTGCGAAAAAGGCGAGGGCAAATAAGAGCAAGGGAAAAGTTTTAATCCGTTTCATAGGCATAGATTTTTCATAAAAACCGATGATTTTTGTTTTTTGATGTAGGCAAAGGTAAAGAAAGTTCAGTTTAAACCATACGGGTTGCCAAGGAATTTCTATAATTTACGCCGGGGTTCGGACGAAAAGTCAGCCGCTTGGGGCGGGAATGGCTAAATTTCTGTCATTTTTACAGCAATTGACCCGGAAAATCGTCTGGCATGCTTCTTGCACCACTCTATGTGAGTTTGCTTGAACAAGCAGGCAAGCCCGAGAAAAAAGGATAAAAAAATAGAAGACTAATAAATGGAGGAATTGATTATGACACCTGTAGTAAGGAAAAGCCAAAGTTGGTTGCCCGATGTGTTCAACGATTTGTTTGATACGAACTGGATGCCGCGCATGAGCGCTACGGCTCCTGCGGTGAACGTGATAGAAACTCCGGCCGAGTACCGCGTGGAGCTGGCTGCCCCGGGCTATACGAAAGAGGACTTCGGCATTAAGATCGATGAGGACAACAACCTCGTGATCTCGATGGAAAAGAAGGAAGAGAAGAAAGACGGGGACGAAGGGAAAGGGAAGGAGATGCGTTACTTGCGTCGCGAATTCTCTTACAGCAAGTACCAGCAGACCATGATTTTGCCTGAGGACGTGCAGAAGGACAAGATTTCGGCCAAAGTGGAACATGGCGTGCTCACCGTTTCCCTCCCGAAGCAGACTATGGAGGAGAAGAAAAAAGCCGAGCAGCAAATAGAAATCCTCTAATCCCTTCCCGCTTGGAGCGGAGAAGGATGGGATTAACCACGTGGGGGACAATATCTGGTTCACGGATATTGTCCCTTTTTTTGTTATTATTCCCAAAAAAGCCGTGCCGTATTGCATGCCCGGGACGTAAAGCCCTTATCTTTGTAACATGCATAAAAGGTCTGGACGCGAGAAACCTTGTTAAATACTATACCTAAACTATTATGTGTAAATTGCATTCGTATTTTTCTCCCGCATTGTTGGCGGCAGGGTTGTTGCTCCCCGTTTCGGCGGCCATACAAGCGCAGGCGTATATCCCTGTTGGGCAGGGAGAACCTAGCGAGCGTTACTCCATTATCACAAACCCCAAGATGACCAGCTTGGGCCGTGAGAACCCTCGTGCTACGTTCACGTCTTTCCCTAACGAGGAACTTGCCCTCAAGGGTGATCGTGCCGGGGCTTCCACCCGGATGTCGCTGAATGGAGAGTGGAAGTTCAAGTATGTGGATAACTTCCCCGACCGTCCAACGGACTTCATGAAGCCCGACTTGGACGATTCCGGGTGGGATAATATAAAAGTACCGGGCAACTGGGAACGGCAAGGCTTCGGTGTGCCTATTTATTCAAACTCCGGGTGGGCATTTGTTTCCCAAGGATATGACAAGTACTTGCAGGAACCGAACCCTCCTTACGTCCCTGAAGAATGGAATCCCACGGGAACGTACCGCCGCACTTTCACCCTTCCCGAAGAATGGCAGGGAAAAGAGATATTTATCAGTTTCGACGGGACGAAAGGATGTGCCTTCTACTACTTGAACGGGCAGTTCCTCGGCATGAGCAAGGATGCGAAGACCCCTTCGCGCTTCCTGGTTACGGAGAAAGTGAAGCCCGGGGAGAACGTGCTGGCCGTGCAGGTCCACCGCTTTAGCGACGCGAACTATTTGGAGTGCCAAGACTTTTGGCGCTTGAGCGGCTTCGAACGGGAAGTCTACCTGTATGCCCAGCCCAAAGAACGGTTGGTTGATTTTAGTGCCCTTGCAACTTTGGACGAAAACTACGACCGGGGCATCTTGGAACTGACGGCTTGGACAAAGGATGTGCAATCTACTGGCGGAGAAGTGGCAGCCGCTTTGTATGACGGACAAGGCAATGTGGTGGAAAGTGCGGAACTTGCGGCTTCTACGGCTTCGGACGGCGGGAAAGGGGAGTCTTGGAACGTCCGCTTTGAGGGAGCGTTCAAGCATTGGACCGCAGAGACCCCGAATCTGTATACCTTGGTGATTTCGGTGAAAGACGAAAGCGGAAATGTTACGGAGGCGACCTCGTGCAAGGTGGGCTTCCGCACGGCAGAAGTAAAGGACGGGCAGTTCCTTGTCAATGGTAAGCCGATTTTGGTGAAAGGCGTGAACATGCATGAGCATAACGAGTATACTGGCCACTATGTGGACGAAGAGTTGATGCTGAAAGATATTTCGCTGTTCAAACAACTGAATGTGAATACGGTGCGCTGTTGCCACTATCCCCAGCAGGAACGTTTCTACGAGTTGTGTGATGAGTATGGCATTTATGTCATTGATGAGGTGAACATTGAGAGCCATGGCATGGGTTATGACCGCCGGATAGGCGGAACGCTGGCAAACAACTTGGAGTTTTTTGATGCGCACATGGCCCGTACCGTAAATATGTATGAGCGGGACAAGAACCACGCCTGCATCATCACCTGGTCATTGGGCAACGAAGCGGGAAACGGCTATAATTTCTACCAAACCTACCTCTGGATGAAAGAAAAGGATGCTTCCCGCCCCGTACAATATGAGCAGGCTTACCACGAATGGAATTCGGATATTTATTGTCCCATGTACCCTCGTCCGTGGGATATAGAGCGTTATGCCCAAAACGAATATAAGAAAGAAAAAAGGCCTCTCATCATGTGTGAATATGCCCATGCGATGGGAAATTCTTTGGGAGGGTTCGACTATTATTGGCAAATCATCAAAAAATATCCGGCACTGCAGGGTGGTTGCATTTGGGACTGGGTTGACCAAGGTATGGCAGAGACAACCGACGACGGACGCAAGTATTGGGCGTATGGAGGGGACTTTGGCGACGAGGGCACCCCGAGCGACGGTACTTTCTGTATCAATGGCATCGTGTTTCCCGACCGTACCCTGAAGCCGCAGAGCAAGGAAATGGCCAAAGTATACCAGAACGTTGATTTCATTGATTTCGACTCTGTGGCCAAGACTGTGCGTATTGCCAACGGATTCTTCTTCACGGATCTGGAAAAATATGATTTCTCCTATCAAATCAAGCAGAACGGGAAGCTTGTCTATACGGGTAAATTGGACGTAAAGTGCGCCCCGACGGATACGGTGGAAGTATCCCTCAAGGGTTTCCCCTCGCAGGCATCGGGCGACACTTATGTCTATTTCTATGTGAAGCAACGCACAGCCGAGCCTTTCTTGCCGGCCGGCCATATCGTTGCACGGGAGCAGAAGTTGGCTTATTCCGCTCCTTACGAGACTGAAACGCTCTCCTCTTCTTTGCAGCCGAAGGAGGACGGGAACACGGTTTCCTACCACGGAAAGAACTTTTCCGTGTCTTTCGACAAGACTTCCGGCCTGATGACTTCGTATGTATTCGGTGGCCAGCAATTCATCTTGGACGGGAAAGGCCCCAAGCCCGATTTCTGGCGTGCCCCGGTGGAGAACGATTATGGGAACAACGCACCGCGCAGGTTGAGGGCTTGGCGTGAGGCCAGCGATGCGGAGGCCAAGGTGGAATCATTCGCGGTGGATGGGAATAAAGTGACGGTCACTTACCGTTATGAAGAGGTGGGCGCTCAATGGAAAGCGGTCTACACGATTGCCGACGACGGCAAAATCCGCGTCGAAAATACGTTCAGCAGCCAAGCCGTCGAGCAGCCGGTCGAGGGCGACCGGGGACGGAGGCGGCCTCAAGGCGCGGGCTGGATTCCGCGTGTCGGCCTGCGCATGCAAATGCCCGTGGCTTACGACAACCTGACTTATTATGGCTGTGGCCCGTATGAAAACTATGTGGATCGCAGGGCTTCCACGTTCGTTGACGAATACGAGGCCAAGGTGTCGGACATGTACGTGCCTTACATCCGTCCCGAAGAGAACGAGCACCGTACCAATGTCCGCTGGCTTGCGCTTTCGGGCAAGGGCAAGGGACTGCTCATAGTGGCTGATGACCGCATCGAGTTCAACGCTTCGAACTACCCGCGCGAGGAGTTCGATTGCGGTGAAGACATACGCAACGGTTCGCCGGTTTACGAAGGCCAGCAGAAGAAGCATAACTCCGATCCGCGGAAAGGCCAGCTCGTGGACTTGTTTATCGATTGCGGCATGACGGGAGTTGGAGGTGACAACAGTTGGGGTGCCGAGCCGCACGAGTGGGACCAGATGAAGCAAGGCAAGGAATACTCCTACTCGTTTACGTTCGTGCCCTATACCAAGAATTTCAAGTCGCTGGTAAAGAAATATCAGTGAGCAGCAGGCTTCATCGGGAAGCCTAAGGCCTTTTTGCCAAAAGCCCCGCAGGAAATCATGTCTTCCTGCGGGGCTTTTCCTTTCCATCGCTGTGCCTTTTTCCGTTTTCCTTTGAGGATTTATCCTCTCCCCGTGCGGGGGAAGGATAAAAAAACGCTCCTTTTCCCGTAAAAAGTGACGGCGGTTTGTGGGAGAAATAAAAAATGGTAGTATCTTTGCGCCCGTAAAAAAGCAAAAACTAAGCGAGGTAACAATGATAACGTTTGGGTTCGCATTCTTTTTCTTTTATTACTTTTACTTTAGCAGACAAGTAAGAGCAGGATTTTGTATGCGATAAAAGCGTTTGATGAAGAAATAAACAAGAAAAACAAGTCCTGCTCTTTAGGGAGCGGGACTTGTTTTTTGCATAGAGACATAAAGTAGAAAACAGATGAAGAAAGTAGCTATTCAAGGTACGTTCGGCTCCTATCATGACATTGCCGCCCATCAGTATTTCCAAGGGGAGGAAATCGAGTTGGTTTGTTGCGACCAGTTTCAGGATATTTTCCGAATGATCAAGGAAGACAGTTCGGTAATCGGCATGTTGGCCATAGAGAACACGATAGCTGGCAGCCTGTTGCAGAACAATGAGTTAATCCGTTTGAACCCCGTGAAGGTAGTCGGGGAATATAAGTTGCGCATCAGCCATAGCCTCGTGTGCCTTCCGGACGAAGGCTGGGAGGACTTGCATGAGGTTAATTCCCATCCGATCGCGTTGATGCAGTGCCGGGAGTTTCTAAACGCCCATCCCCAACTGAAAGTTGTTGAAGGAGTCGATACGGCTCTTTCTGCGCAAGCCATCCGCGAGCAAGGCCTCCGCGGCCATGCCGCTATCTGTTCGGCTTATGCGGCCGAGATGTACGGGATGAAAGTCTTGGAGAAGGGAATCGAAACCAACAAGCATAATTTTACCCGCTTCTTGGTTGTTGCCGATTCCTGGGAGTCCGACAGGCAGAAAAGCGAGCCTGTCAACAAGTCCAGCATCGTCTTTGCCGTCCAACACCGCGTGGGTTGCCTCTCCCAGGTGCTTTCCATTCTGTCTTTCTATCAGGTGAACTTGACCAAGATCCAGTCGCTTCCCATTATCGGGCGTGAGTGGGAATACCTGTTTTACGTGGACCTAGCTTTCGATGACTACCTGAGCTACCGGCAAGGGCTTGATGCCATCGGCCCGCTGACGCGTGAATTGAAAATATTAGGAGAATATACAGAAGGAAGAGCCAATGTCAAAGATTGAATTCGCTCCGGCTGACCGTTTGTCATCCGTGCAAGAGTATTATTTTTCCCGTAAGTTGAATGAAGTCGCCCGAATGAATGCGGAAGGGTACGATGTGATTAACTTGGGAGTCGGCAGTCCCGACCGTCCGCCTTCCAAGGAGATGCGCGAAGTAATGTGCCGGGAAACGATGAAAGACAACACGCATGGATACCAGCCTTATACCGGTATCCCGGAGTTGCGCGCCGCTTTTGCCCGCTGGTATCATGACTGGTATGGCGTGGAGCTGGATCCTGCCACGGAAATACAGCCCCTCATCGGAAGCAAGGAGGGCATCTTGCATGTCACGCTGGCCTTGGTGAACCCGGGTGAGGAAGTGTTGGTGCCCGATCCGGGTTACCCGGCATATTCTGCTTTGAGTTCTTTGCTGGGAGCCCAAGTGCGCACGTATAATTTGAAGGAAGAGAATGGTTGGTTTCCCGATTTCGGCGAGTTGGAACAGATGGACTTGACGCGGGTGAAGCTAATGTGGACAAACTATCCCCAGATGCCTACGGGGGCTAATGCTACCCCGGAATTATACGAACGCCTCGTGGCATTTGCCAAGGCGCACCATTTGATAATCGTCAATGACTGCCCTTATAGCTTCATACTCACGGAGCGCCCGCTCAGCATCTTGTCTGTGCCTGGTGCGAAAGACTGCTGTATTGAACTGAATTCCATGAGCAAAGCCCATAATATGCCGGGCTGGCGCGTAGGCATGTTGGCCTCAAACAAGGACTTTGTGAGTTGGATTCTGAAGGTAAAGAGCAATATTGACTCCGGGACCTTCCGCCCGTTGCAGCTGGCTGCGGCAAAGGCTTTGGAGTCTGGCGCAGAGTGGTATGGAGAAAACAATAAGGCTTATGCCGCACGACGCATTCTGGCTGGGAAAATGATGGACGCCATGGGGTGCAGCTATTCCCCGGCGCAAGTGGGCATGTTCCTATGGGGGCGGATTCCGGATAGTTATGCCTCGGTGGAGGATTTGACGGAGAAAGTATTGAGGGAGGCACATGTTTTTGTTGCGCCCGGAATGATTTTCGGGAAAAACGGGTCCCGGTATGTACGGATTTCGCTTTGCTGTCCGGAGGAAAAGCTCGTGGAAGCATTGTGCCGCATACAGGGCGTTTTCGGGAAAGTTACGGATTAGGAATAAAATCAAACGATAAGAATTATGGAATTGGATTTACAACCATTGAATCTCCCGGTCGTGGACATGAAGCGTCCGGTAGTCATTGCCGGGCCTTGCAGTGCAGAGACGGAAGAACAAGTGATGGATACGGCGCGTGACTTGGCAAGCCGGGGAATTAAAATATTCCGTGCCGGCGTGTGGAAACCCCGCACGAAGCCGGGGGGCTTCGAAGGGATGGGTTCGGCGGCCTTGTTGTGGTTGAAACGCGTGAAGGAAGAAACCGGCATGTTGGTAGCCACGGAAGTGGCCACGGCCAAGCATGTGGAAGAATGCTTGGGGGCGGGTATCGATATCCTCTGGGTGGGAGCCCGCACTTCGGCCAATCCCTTTGCCGTGCAGGAGATAGCGGATACGCTGAAAGGCGTGGACATACCTGTGCTGGTCAAGAACCCGGTCAATCCCGACCTCGAGTTGTGGATCGGGGCTCTGGAGCGCCTTAACGGGGCAGGGCTACGCCGTCTGGCAGCCATCCATCGCGGTTTCAGTTCCTATGAGAAGAAGTTGTACCGCAACCAGCCGCAGTGGCAGATTCCTATTGAGTTGCGCCGCCGCGTCCCCGAGTTGCCTCTCCTTTGCGACCCCAGCCATATCGGCGGGAAGCGTGAGCTGATTGCCCCCTTGGCCCAGCAGGCGATGGATTTGGGCTTCGACGGGTTGATTGTCGAAAGCCATTGTACGCCTGATGCCGCTTGGAGTGATGCCGCGCAGCAGATAACGCCTGACGTCTTGGAGTATATCTTGAACCTGCTTGTGGTGCGCGACGCGGCACAGAGCACGGAGAACCTCACCCAGTTGCGCAAAGGGATTGACGAGTGTGACAATGCCCTTATCGAGACTCTTGCCAAGCGGATGCGCATAAGCCGCGAAATCGGCCTTTTCAAAAAGGAGCATAGCTTGACCATCCTCCAACGCGACCGCTACGACGAGATTATAGCCAAGCGTTGCGCCCAAGGCACGCAGTGCGGGATGGGGACGGAGTTTATGCGCAAAATCTTCGAAGCGATCCACGAAGAGAGCATCAACCAGCAGATGGATGTGCTGAACAAGTAGGAACGGATTGTTTACTTTTCCATAAAGCCATAGTTATGCGCATACTGATTTTGGGTGCAGGAAAGATGGGTTCTTTCTTTACCGATGTGTTGAGCTTCCAGCATGAGACGGCCGTCTACGATGTCAATCCGGCACAATTGCGTTTCGTGTACAATACCTACCGCTTCACCATGCTTGAGGAAGTACGCGACTTCGAGCCCGAGTTGCTGATTAACGCGGCGACGGTGAAGTACACGCTCGACGCTTTCCGGGCAGTGTTGCCCGTATTGCCGAAGGATTGTATCCTGAGCGACATTGCGAGCGTGAAGAGCGGTTTGCCGGCTTTTTACAAGGAGAGCGGTTTCCGTTTTGTGAGCACGCACCCGATGTTCGGCCCGACGTTTGCCAGTTTGAGCAACCTTTCCAGCGAAAGCGCCATCATCATCTCGGAGAGCGACCACTTGGGGAAGGTCTTCTTCAAGGATTTGTATAGTTCCTTGAAGTTGAACATCTTCGAATATACCTTTGAGGAGCATGACGAGACCGTGGCCTACAGCCTCTCCATCCCGTTCGTCTCCACGTTTGTGTTTAGCGCGGTGATGCAACACCAGGATGCCCCGGGGACGACATTCAAGAAGCACCTGACCATTGCCCGGGGCTTGCTTTCGGAAGACGAATTCCTGCTTCAGGAGATTTTGTTCAACCCGCGCACGTCGAAACAAGTGGAGAAGATTCGTACCGAGCTGAAGAACCTGTTGGGCATAATCGGCGCGAAGGACTCCCAAGGCCTGAAGGACTATATCCACCGCATCCGTGAGAATATAAAGTAAATAGCCTGCCCCTCCTTTTCCCCTCCCTTGTGGGGATGGGGAAAAGGAGGGGTACTTTTGTGGTTTTCCCTTGCGTCAAATGGTGATTAGGCGCAAGGGAAATCTTTTTTGCGCGTAGGGCAATGCGCTTCCCGTCCGTAGGCTTGCCGGGGGATTGTCTTATGTGCAGCCGGCCCGTTGGAGCTTCTTCTATGCTCCAACGGGCTGGCGAATATGGATTGCGGAAGGGCGGCTATGCCTCCAATGCGGCTATGTTTTCTTTGAGCGCACGGATAATGCTTTCCGCATCGGCTTGTTTTTTGCGTTCGAGCGCCACGACTTCGGCAGGGGCATTGGCCAGGAAACGTTCGTTGCCTAACTTCTTGAGTACGCCTTGGAGGAATTTCTCTTTGTGTTGCAGTTCTGCCCGCAGCTTCTCCAGCTCTTCGGCTTTGTTGATGAAACCGTCGAGGGGTATGGCGTATTCCGTAGTCCCCGCCATGAAGGAGGCGGCTCCTGAAGGCTTCTCCTCTACGACTGCAATGGCTTCCAAGTGTGCCATCTTTACTAATACGGGATTGTATGCAGAGACGGGGTTGTTCATTATGGCGCAGAGCTTTATCGGGGTCTTCTGGGGCAGGTTGCGCTGCAAGCGCAGGGCGCGCAGGGCACTGATGACCTCTTTTACGTGGCTGAAGTCGGCCAGCAACTTGGAGTCCGCTCCCGTACTCTCTGGCAATGCTTGGTACATGATGCTCGTTCCTTCGGCGCGGTCGGATAGGGCTTGCCAGAGTTCTTCGGTGATGAAAGGCATGAACGGGTGGAGCAGGCGTAGCAACGCGTCGAAAAAGTAGAGCGTGCTTTGGTAGGTCATGGTGTCGATGGGTTCGCCGTAGGCAGGCTTCACCATTTCCAAGTACCATGAAGAGAACTCGTCCCAAAAGAGTTTATAGATTTCCATGAGGGCTTCGCTCAAGCGGTATTTGGAGAAAAGGTCGGCTACCTCGGAGGCGCTTTTCCGCAACTGGGAGTCGAACCAGCGGATTGCCAAGGAGGACGATTGGGGCTGTTCTGCGTGTTCGTCTATTTCCCATCCTTTTACCAAGCGGAAGGCATTCCAGATCTTGTTGTTGAAGTTACGTCCCTGTTCGCATAATGTATCGTCGAATAATATGTCATTTCCCGCGGGAGCAGAAAGCATCATGCCCATGCGGACGCCGTCGGCCCCGTATTTGTCGATTAACTCAAGCGGGTCGGGCGAGTTGCCTAAGCTCTTGCTCATTTTGCGTCCCAGCTTGTCGCGGACAATGCCGGTGAAATATACATTGTGGAAAGGTTTGTCATGGCCATATTCGTAGCCAGCCATAATCATGCGCGCTACCCAAAAGAAAATAATGTCGGGGGCAGTTACCAAGTCGCTTGTGGGATAGTAGTATTGCAACTCTTTGTTTTCCGGATTGGTGATGCCGTCGAACAGCGATAGCGGCCATAACCAGGAAGAGAACCACGTGTCGAGGCAGTCTTCGTCTTGCCGTAAATCGGCTTCGGCGAGGTGGGTATTCCCGGTTTTCTCAATGGCTAATTGGAGGGCCTGCTGCCTATTTTCGGCCACTACATAGCCTCCCCCGGGCAAATAATAGGCAGGAATACGGTGTCCCCACCATAGTTGGCGGCTGATGCACCAGTCTTTTATGTTTTCCATCCAATGCCGATAAATGTTTTTGTACTTGGCTGGATAGAACTTGATGTCGTCGTTGAGTACGGCTTCCAGTGCGGGTTTGGCCAAGTGTTCCATCTTTAGGAACCACTGCATGGAGAGTTTGGGCTCGATGGCCACGTTGGTACGTTCCGAATAGCCTACTTTGTTGACGTATGCTTCCACTTTTTCCAACAGGCCAGCTGCTTCCAAGTCTTTCTCGATTTGTTTCCTGACTTCGAAGCGGTCCATGCCTACGTATAAGCCGGCAGCTTCGGAAATCGTCCCGTCGTCATTGAAGATGTCGATAGAGGGCAGGTTGTATTTTTCTCCCAACATGTAGTCGTTCGCATCGTGTGCTGGCGTAACTTTCAGGCAGCCGGTCCCGAATTCTATATCGACATATTCGTCTTCGATTACCGGAATGACCCGTCCGACTAAGGGAACTATGACTTTTTTGCCCTTTAAATGTTGGTTTTTGGGGTCGTTGGGATTGATGCACATGGCGGTGTCGCCCATGATCGTCTCGGGACGTGTCGTTGCCACGAGGGCATAGCCATCTTCTCCTTCTATCTTGTAGCGGAGGTAATAGAGTTTGTTGTGTTCTTCTTTGTAGACTACTTCTTCGTCGCTTAGTGCCGTGAGGGCTTTAGGATCCCAGTTTATCATGCGGACGCCGCGGTAAATGAGCCCTTTATTATAGAGGTCTACAAATACCTTCAGCACACTTTCGGAACGCACTTTGTCCATCGTGAAAGCGGTACGGTCCCAATCGCAAGAAGCCCCCAGTTTGCGCAACTGCTTGAGGATGATTCCTCCATGTTCATGCGTCCAGTCCCACGCGTGCTCTAAGAACTTTTCGCGTGTGAGGTCGGACTTTTTGATACCTTGCCCGGCCAATTTGTTCACTACCTTGGCCTCCGTGGCAATGGAGGCATGGTCGGTACCAGGAATCCAGCAAGCGTTTTTCCCCTCCATGCGGGCACGGCGCACCAAGATATCCTGTATGGTATTGTTGAGCATATGCCCCATGTGGAGCACGCCGGTGACATTGGGAGGGGGAATGATTACGGTGTACGGTTCCCGCCCATCGGGTTCGGAGTGAAACAAGCGGTGTTTGAGCCAGTATTCATACCATTTTCCTTCCACATCGGCGGGGTTATATTTACTTGCCAGTTCCATGAGGGTAGTGTTTGATATACGAGAAGATTAAAATTTAGGAGGCGGAATGCCCGCCTCAAAAGTGCGGCAAATGTACGAAGAAAAAACAGAATACGGCGAGTTGTACTCCCTGAATGTACTCCTATGCCCCGTTTCCGCCTTGCTTGCCCATCCTTTTTGAGGAGGGATGGCAGTCTCGCTTCAGCTTGTTTGCAGGCTTGTGTACGACACATCAAGTGGTGTAGGTGCATATAGGAAAAACCAAAGACTATGCTGTTTCGGCATAATCCTTGGTTTTTCCAAAAGTTGCGGAGGCCCGACTCGAACGAACGACCTCCAGGTTATGAGCCTGGCGAGCTACCAACTGCTCCACTCCGCGATATCATTTCTTGATTTCGGGTGCAAAGGTACGGCTTATTTGATAACGATGCAAGCATCTTGAATAAATTTGGATATAAATAGTGTTAATTTCCTGTGTCCTTGAGGGGAAACCCGCCTTAGGAAGTATGTTTCCTATTTGTCCGGTCGAAGAGAGGGCATAAACTGTAGGTCTGTTATAGGCCATTGACCACCCTATAAAACTCCTGTATTTCTTTTTTGTCTGGCTCGCCTTTACTAAAATATAGGAGTGTACCGTCGGTATCTACGATGAGGAACACGAAAAGGTTGTTGCAGTCGCCCAAGTTCCAGCCCTTGGAAAGAAGCCGTTCAGGGTCGGTGTAAATGGCCGCGCCTGTCTTCCGTATTTTGGCGCGCACCATGGCGCGGACGATGGCGTTAGGTAGCAGGGGGGCATCTTTCAAGTTTATCACCCCGTAAGCTAACAGTTTAGGCTGGTGGGTGAGGGGGTGTTCTTCCAAATAGTCGGTGAAGTTGCATAAGGGATGGTCGGGATCGGCGTAGAAGATGAGGATAGGCTGCTTGCCGAACCCGGGCAGTGGGATGGGTTGGTTGTTGGCATCGCGTATTTCTATTGATTCCAATCGGTCGCCTACCTGGCTTATCTCTTTTTTTTCTTCGGAAAAAAGAGGGAGTGGGAGCAAGGCGGAGAGGAAAAGGAATACTATGTCCCGAAGTTTCTTCATCGTTTTTCTCCTTCAAGATTTTGTTCATGGCCTGCCTTGGCTATTATTTTTTCCAGCAGGCCTTGGCAGGCGTCCTCCAAAATGTCGAGCACGTTTTCAAATCCGCTGGCACCACCGTAGTAGGGGTCGGGTACATGGTCGGCCGTCCGTGTGCGCAGGAAGTCAGTCATGCGGTAGATTTTCTTTTCTTCTTCGGCCGATGGGGCTAATTGGCGTAGGCGGTCGATGTTGCTGTCGTCCATCCCGATAATTAGGTGGAAGTCATAGAAGTCTTCGGCCTGTATGGGACGGGCACGGTGTGTAAGCCGGTATCCCCGTTTGGCGGCATGGTTTCTCATGCGTGCGTCGGGGAGTTCCCCTTGGTGGTAAGCAATCAGTCCGGCCGAGGCAACGCTTATTTCCTTTTCCCTTGCCGCTTTCCGGACAAAGTGCCTCATGATTTCTTCAGCCGCGGGGGAGCGGCAAATATTCCCGAGGCAGACGAACAGGATGCGGTATTCCTTGTTTGCGGTATGCTCCATTGCGGTTGTTTGGTTTACGTGGTGGTTTTTACTTTTTATGGCCCTATCGCAGCAAACTCCGGGTCGTTTGTTTCCACCGTGCGGCAAAAGTAGTAAATAAAATCATAACCTTGAAGTCCTTGCGTAAATAAGGGCATCATGGCATTTGATTGGGAACTTGGAGAAAAGGGGAGATGGCATGGGCAATACGCTTGTGCTGGGGTTGAAAAGAAGCCAGCGGAGGCAGGGGGAATATTCCTGTTTCCGCTGGTTTCTTGGAGGGTGGGCGGGAAGTCTGGGAAGTAGGCTTATCGCTTTGCCTCGAAGGTAAGGGTCTGCGTGGGCAGGCCTTTGCTTTTGACGGTGAGTTGGATGTCTCCTTCTGTGCCATCGGAGCGGAGGATGACAAGGGCGCAACCATTGAAGGCCTTGACATAAGGGTTCTGGAACGACTCGAGGCTGGTTGGATCGCCATTGTCGGTGGCTACGATGCGCGCTGCCCCTTCGACGGAGAACTTGATGAGGTTGTCGGCAAGCGGTGCGAAATTGCCTTCTTTATCCGCAAGGCGCACACTGACGAAGAGCAGGTCGTCTCCATTGGCTTTCATGGCCGGCCGGTCGGATGTTACAATCATCTGGGCGGTCTTCCCGGCAGTCTTCACGCTGTCCTCGGCCCATACTTTCCCATCTTTATAGGCTACGACTTTCACCGTTCCCGATTCGTATACAACATCGTCCCAGCAGAGGCGATAAATGTCTTTCACCAGTTCCGGTTGGCGTCGTATTTCTTCCAAAGAGGGAATTTCTTCTCCTGTTTTCTTTTTCTTCATTCCTTGCGACTTGCCGTTGATAAACAATTCGGCGGCGTCGCCCGAGGTATAGACATGCACCGGGGTGACTTCACCCACGCGGTTCGGCCAGTTCCAGTGGGGCAGAATGTGTGCCATAGGCAACTCTGGCCGCCAGCGCGATTGGTAAAGATAGAAACGGTCTTTCGGGAAACCAGCCAAGTCGATGATGCCGAAGTAGGAACTGCGGGAAGGTACGGCAATGCGGCCAATGGAAGCCAGCTCTTTCTCTGCGCGTGCCCGCTCTTCGGGATTGCTGAAATTCGTTAGCACGGTGAGGTCGCTGTTGTAGGGGGTGGGCTCGCCTAAATAGTCGAAGCCGGTCCATACAAATTCGCCCAAATTTTCCGGGTTTTCGTCTTGTCCTTTGAATTCCCAGTCGGGTGCCATTGCCCATCCGGGCGCATAGAGGTCGTAGGAGCTGACGTGGAAATCTGATTTCCCCAAGTCTTTGTTGTAGCTCACGGGGAAGAAGTATTCGCCACGCGTACTGATGCAGGAAGAAGTTTCGCTTCCATAATAAGGATGTCCGGGGAATTGGCGGTGGAAGCCCGCATACATCATAGGTTTGTAGTTGAATCCGTAGACGTCGGCTGTCTTGCAGAATCCGTTTTCAGCACCTTTTGGCCGGTCACACCCGTAGGTCGTGAGGCGTGAGGGGTCTTCGTCATGTGCAATGTCGGTGAGAAGTTGTGCTATTGCAAACTTTTCCGGGATGACCTGTTCGGCGATTTCATTTCCCGTGCTCCACATGATGACGGAAGGATGGTTCCGGTCACGGCGAATCAGGGCGCGCAGGTCTTGTTCGTGCCAGTCGTCGAACAAAAGGGCATAACCGTTGGGCTTTTTGGCCACGGTCCATGTGTCGGTCAGCTCATCCAAGACGACGAATCCCATGCGGTCGCACAAGTCGAGCATTTCCGGTGCGGGTGGATTGTGGGATGTGCGTATGGCGTTCACACCCATATCTTTCAGCATTTCCAGTTGCCGTTCCATGGCACGTGTGTTGAAAGCTGCGCCCAATGCGCCAAGGTCGTGGTGAAGGCATACGCCTTGGAGCGCAAGTTTGCGCCCGTTCAGGTAGAATCCGTCACTGGAAGTGATTTTTAATTCACGGATTCCAAACGAAGTGGTGTAGGAATCGATTTCTTGTCCGTTTTGTTTTACGGTAGTAAGTGCGGTGTACAGGCTTGGACTGTCTATGTCCCAAATGTTGGGCTGCTCGACATACATTTTTTGAGTGATTGTCTGCCCGTCGGTTACCTCGGGAAGTGTTGTCTCGGTCGTACAAACGAATTCTCCTGTGGGTTTCCCGTCTTTATCTTGCCGGTATATCTGGGTGATGATTTGTACGGGACTCCCGGATTGGCTCTTATTTTGTAGGGTGATTTGCATATGGATGCTGGCACGATCCGTAGAGACTTGGGGTGTGGTGATATAGGTGCCCCAATGGGCTATGCCAAGTGGGGATTTTTTTACCAGCCAAACATTGCGATATAGCCCGCCTCCTGGATACCAACGGCTTGACTCTTCGATGTTTTCTAATCGGATGGCTACGACATTCTCCTCTCCGAATTTGAGATAGGGGGTCAGGTTTACGCGATAGGAGGTGTAACCATACGGCCATCCGCCTACGAGTTGTCCGTTGCAGTAGACGGTGGAGTAGGACATTGCGCCGTCGATGTCCAGGCAGATTTCTTTCCCTTTGTCGGTGGCGTCTATCGTGAATGATTTACGGTACCAAGCGTTTCCCCACCACGGGAGTTTGGCCGTTTCGCCGGGGTACTCTTGTTTGAAAGGGCCTTCGATGCCCCAATCGTGGGGAAGAACCAATGTTCTCCAGTCCTTGTCGTCGTATTCGGTCGTTGCGATGCGGACCGGTTGGTTCTCGTTGAATGGGTCTTTGGGGGCGGAATAAGGTGCCTTGAACGTGAGGAATGCGTTGCCGGTGGGTAAAATGTAAGGTTTGATGTGGGAATAGGATAACAAGGAGTCATCCTCGGTTTCCACTTTTTCTGCTTTGATGAATTTCCAGTCTTGGTTGAAAGGGCTTCTTCCTGTTTCTTGTGCCGTGAGAGTCGATGCGGAGAAGAAACCACAAAGCAACAGGGTGTTGAGGGATTTCATAGAGTCCGTTTGTTTAGGGTAATTTGTTATAAAGTAAGTTTGGAAAAAGATGGTTGCATGATTGGAAAAAGTGGCACAGCTTTATGTAAAAAGTACCGTGGGTAATACCCAAAAGTACTGTACAAAACAAGGATAAGCAGAACCACGAATAGGGATTCTTGCTTATCCTTGTCAGAAAAAGTGCGGATGAAGTGGGTGGTGATGGATTCGAACCACCGAAGGCATTGCCAGCAGATTTACAGTCTGCCCCATTTGGCCACTCTGGTAACCACCCATTGGTTTGAGAAACGTTTTACATGAATTGGACGGGGAAAGCCTTCAACATCTTGATGGCTGTGGTGGCCCCTTCCGTTCCCTTGTTGCCTAATTCTCCCCCGGCACGGGCTTCTGCCTGTTTCTTGTCCAAGGTTGTCAACAAGCCATATACCACGGGAATGTTAGTCGTTGCATTCAGCGAAGCTATCCCTTGCGTCACCCCTTGGCATACATATGTAAAATGGGGCGTTTCGCCTTGTATCACGCAGCCAAGTACTATGACTGCATGTACATGGTAGCGGTCGATCATTTGCTTCGCCCCGTATATTAATTCAAAACTTCCTGGGACATGCTTCACAAAGATATTGTCTTTGCTTGCACCTTGGGCTAATAATGTCTCCATTGCCCCTTCCTGGAGTTTGGAAGTGATATCTTGATTCCAATCGGAAACTACGATTCCGAAACGGATATGGTCAATGCCTTTTAGCTTCAACTCATCTTGGTTGTATTCGGACAAGTTGTGATATTCGGTTGCCATTCTTGCTCGTTTATTTATTTTTGTCCGCTTAAAGCGGTAGCACGTTCGATATATTTGTCTATTTCCCCGCTTTGGGTTTGATAAGAATTGGAATAAGTCTCCTTTACTTTCTTGTAAACTTCCAGAGCCTTTCCATATTCCTTTTGCTGTTCATACACTACACCAGCTTTCATGAGGAACAGCGGGCTGATCGTATTGTTTACACCTTCCGTACTTTTCGCCTTGCGGTCGGCAATTTTTGCCGCTTGCAAGAATGCTTGGGTAGCCTTGTCAAGATCGCCCAATTCCACATAGCAATCGCCTTTGGCCGCAGTGGCCATTGGGGCAACGATGGCATCGTCCGCACTAAAACCGTTCAAGTATTCGATGGCTTCCTTGTATTTCTTTTGCTGGGCGTAGCATATTCCTGCGTAGGCCTTTGCCAAGTTTGCGGTTTTCGTGCCGCTGTATTCGTCAATGATGCGCAGGAATCCAATGTATCCCCTGTTGTCTCCGTTTAGAGCCTCGCTGTATGCCTTGATCCCGAAATAGGTCTCACCTTTGAAGATGGCAGCCTGGGCCTTTTCTTCGCGCGGGGCTATATAAAAGTATTTGTAGGCAAAGTATCCCCCGATTAGGACAACCAAGGCGATGACGATTCCCCCCGTGAGCTTCCCATTCTTCTCTATCCAAGCCGTCAAGCTGAATTTGCTCGTTGCCTGTTCTTCCATTCCTCTTTTGGTAGTGGCCATTTCTATTTGTTCCTTTAATGTACTGTTTATAAGTTGATGGGCACCTTTTTGTTAAAGGCGGGGCAAAAGTAACTCTTTTGTAGGATAAAAGAAATTATTCGGCTTGATTTTTTGGCTCTCCCTTGCTATTTTTCCTACTTTTGCGTACTCATATCAGTCTGTAGTGTATGTTGTTGAAGCAGATTTCTATTCTGAATTATAAGAATTTGGCTGAGGCTGACTTGTCTTTTTCCCGCAAGGTGAATTGTTTCGTAGGATCGAACGGGATGGGAAAGACAAACCTTTTGGATGCCATCTATTACCTTTCCTTTTGTAAAAGCGCCACCAACCCTATTGATTCGCAGAACATCCGCCACGAAGCTGATTTCTTTATGATACAAGGCCGTTATGTTTTGGACAGCGGTGAAGAAGAAGACATATATTGTTCCTTGCGCCGCTCCCGTGGGAAGAAGTTCCGGAAAGGTAAAAAAGAGTATCGTCGTTTGTCAGACCATATCGGTTCCTTCCCCTTGGTGCAGGTTTCCCCGGTCGATAGTGTCTTGGTGGTTGGGGGAAGCGAGGAGCGGCGGCGTTTCATGGATATGACGATTTGCCAATACGATCGGGAGTATCTGGCAACTTTGATACATTATAATAAAGCCTTGGCGCAACGGAACGCGCTGTTGAAGGCCGCGTATTCGCAACCTGTAGACCCTTCTTTGTTTGTTTTATGGGAGGAGGCCATGAGTGAAGCCGCGCAGCGTGTCCACCAGAAGCGCCGGGAGTTTGTGGAGGGTTTTGTCCCGATATTCGACGAACTGTATGCCGCGATTACGGCTTCCCAAGAAAATGTCTCTTTGGAGTATGTCTCCCTGCTTTCTGAGGGGCAACCTTCTTTGTCTGAGCAGTTGGCGGAGAGCCGGGAGAAGGAGAAAATCGTGGGTTATACGTTGCGCGGTGTACATAAGGACGAGCTGTCCATGCTTTTAAATGGCTTCCCTTTGCGCCGGGAGGGGTCGCAAGGCCAAGGGAAGAGTTATCTTATTGCACTTAAACTAGCCCAATATCTGTATTTGAGGCAGCGCTTGCACCGGATTCCCTTATTGTTGTTGGATGATTTCTTCGACAAATTGGATGCGGAGCGGGTCGAACGCATCATCCGCTTGGTATCGGGGGATTCTTTCGGGCAGATATTCCTGACGGATACGCATCGCGGACATCTTTCCCAAATATTATCCAAGATGCATATCCCTTATAGGATTTTTTCGGTAGCCTCCGGTGTGGTGGAGTTGGAGGATGAAGAAAAGGAAGGGTAGGCTATGGGCGGCCAAGAGGAAACGGCAGGAAAATGAAACGGAAGAAAGCAGAACCGATAGGCAATCTCATTATGCACATGTTGCGTGAGGAAGGACTGGAGACGCCACTCATGCAACATCGCCTTATTGCAGCATGGCCGGAAGCCGTGGGGATGATGGCGCGCTATACGAGCCGTTTGTTTATCAAGAACCAAACCCTTATGGTGCACGTCGATAGTGCGGCATGCCGGCAGGAACTCTTGATGCGCCGTTCGGATTTGGTCGCGGAACTGAACCGGAGAGCGGGTGGGCAAGTCATCATCGACATCGCTTTTTACTAAACCATCCACTTTGGGTTTTGTAGTTGAAATTTCTCATTTGGCCGATAGATAATTTCTGTTTGTCGATAAGGGGGGACGGGGATTTAAACTTGTTGTGCGTATTGTAATCAAAGGATTAGAAACACGAAAAAGTTTAAGTACCACTAATTAAAAACAATTGCCTTATGAAAAAGTTTTTTTTGCTTACGTTTCTAACCGTTTTTTGTGTAGGGTTGAGCCTTTCCGCCCAAAACCGTCGTCAGCGCGCCGAGCAACCGGTGTATCCTTCCGAGGAGCTGATTCAGCAAGTCCAGCTTTCTGAAGACCAAGTGTCGGAGCTCAAGGTCAATGAGGAAGCATACCGCGAAGCCATGCAACAGCTTGTATCGAAGAGGGGTGTAGACCGCGATTCGCTCCAAACTCGCCTGAAGGCAGTGCGTAAAGAACGTTTGGAAGGCGTGAAGAAAGTCCTTTCTTCTGAACAGTATGTGGCCTATTTGGAGTACGAAGTAGTAAATCCGTCCGGGTTTGGTGGTTTCCCTTCCCGTAATGAAGCAGCTCCCCGCCGGGACAACGATGGAGATGGCTTCGGCCCTGGCGGTGACGGTGGATTTGGCGGTGGAATGGATGATTTCTGATTGAATAGGCTTTTTGCCTGTTTTCTCCCTGCCGTTTTTTGGAACCCCCTTGGGTTAAACATGGCAAGTGGCATGGCTTCTCTTGGAGAGCCATGCCACTTTTCGTTTCTTCAAGTGTGTGGAAGAGGAATCTTACAGGACGATGATCTTTTGGGATACGGCTTTCCCGGAATCTTTCTTTTTCAGGCTCAAGAGATAAGTGCCCGGTTTCTGGGGATTTTCAACGTCCGATTCAGAAGCCACAATCTGATGGGAGGCTATGAGGCGGCCTTGCGTATCGAAGATATAGAGTGTTTGTTCGGCATCGCCCCATGGCGATTCAATCCGGATTGCCTCGTCGGCGGTGAACAAGCTTTTCTTTATGAAATTTTCCTGCGTGGTATTTTCATCGGCTGCGCTGATGGACGTCGGGATCATGATGGCTTGGATTTCCCCGAGGGTAAGGGCGATGTCATAAACTTGGAAGTCGTCGATCGTACCGCAGAAGTCGGCATTGTCGTTGGCCACGCTGCTGTCCCACCATTGGGTACGGCCTATGTAGTTGCGGTTGTCCGACCCTCCGTCAGACACTTGGTAGGCTTCGGTTGTAATGGTAGTCCCGCTGGCGGTAAGGTTGCCGTTTAGGTAAATCGACGTGGTACGGCTTGTGGCATCGAAAGTGAATGCTACCCAGTTTTCTTCGCCGGTCGTAAGTTGTTGTGGTGAGTCAATCATTCGCGTAGTACCGTTTTGGTACTTTATCCCTGCTGTCAGTTGGGAAGCCCGGCCGAACACGCTGTTGCCTGAGTTGCAGCCGAAGTCGTAAAGGCGTGGTGCTTGGTTCAAGTGGGTAGGGGTGGCTTTCATCAGGAATGTGTAGCTGCGCAGTGTCTGCAACACCCCGTCGGGAGCCATCAGGTATCCGTTCGTGCTGAATCCCGTGAGCGTATTTCCCGTGAGGTTTAGTGTCCCGTCTATTAGGGCGCTGCCGCAAATCCGTGCATTCCGCCCGTTCCCGCTCTGGTCGGCCAGGTAGTACTCGCCCGTGTCGTTGTCTCCGGTCACGTCTTCCGGTTCGAACGTATAGCTCAGCACAAGGTTATTCCCGATGTTCCTCGGCAATACGGAAGATACAAACGTGCGGCTTGTCTCGCCTATGCTTGCGGTGAGAGTCACTTCCGTGGGTAGGGTGGGAAAAACGACCAGCCCGGTCGTTGTGATCAGGCTGGGGTCGGAAGAAGTCCACTCTATTTCTGCTCCGGAAGTCGTTTGTGTGGGGAGTATGATATCCGTCACTATCTTTTCAGGAATATCGATTTGTTCCAGATAGGCTTCGTTTTGCAGTGTCTCGTCCAAGCTGTAAGTGGATGTCGTATCGCTGAGGGCTTTGATTTCTTGCTGTGTGAGTATGCGGTTGTAGATGCGGCAATCCTCAATCCAGCCGTTGAATCCGCCCAGCTCAAGTTGCTTTCCCGTGATTTCCGTGGCGATAGTCTGGTCGAGTAGCCCGTTCCGGTAAATCCGCAGTTCGCCGTCTTGGTATGTCAGCGTCAAGTTGAAGTATTCGAGTTTCGTCGGTTCATACCATTCTCCACCGGTTCCGCGGCTTGCCTCCTGCCAGCAGTCGGAATTGCCCAGCAGGTTGGTGCTTGCCCAAGTTTGTTCATTGGATTTTACTTCGGGCTTTAGTGTTGTACCGTTCAGTTCGTAACTTAATTCACCTATCCTTAGAATCCTTCCTTCGTAAGAAGCCGGATTGATGTAGGGCGAAAGGGAAATGGAAAAAGTGGTTTCTGTTTCCGGGAGTGCAAGCGAGTAGCTTGTTCCCGGTGTGGAAACGAGCACTCCGTTTTGTATCTTGATTCCGTCTTCATCGGTTGGTTGGTCGAAATCTTCTTTGGTCGTCAAGCCGTTTTCGAGGTCGATTTCTCCAGAGCCAAAACCCTCGAAATCACAATGCATGGCAGTCGGGTAGCCTAAGGGACGGGTAGAGCTTACGATCCAGTCGTAGTAATCGCCATACATCCAAGCCAGCCGGAGAGGACAGCTTCCGGAGCCTGGGAGAATGTAAGGGCGCACGTTGTTTTTAAGCGAATTTTTGGTAACTTGCTCTTGGGCGGCCACCTGGTTCTCTTCGTCCATCGTGAATCGGAGCAGTTCGTAAACCGTCCCGTTCTCCCCCTCTACCGGGGCAGAACAGTAGATAATGCGGGGATTCTCCGGGTCAATAGCCATTCCGCCGCTGTAGCATTTTTCCAGATTGGGCGTTTGGTGGAACGGGCCGCCTCCGTTGCAAAGGAAAGTTTTGACCCATTCGTCGCCTGTCCAATGGGCATAGTAATAGTCGTGGGAGTCCTTGTCTTCGCTGATGCGTACCATGGCGATTACGGGATTACCCTCTGAGTCGATTTCCACTTGCCACACCCAGTCACGGTAAGAGGAATTGTCGACAACCGTATTGGGGTAGCTGTTGACATAGCTGCTTTGTTTGTTGACTTGGAAAGGGCCATCGGCTATGGTGGAAAGAGTTTGTCCGGTAATGTCTTTCAGTTGCAGGGAAAGGATGTCGATGTAGTTGAAATAGACGAAGTTGGGGGATTCATTGTCGGGATGTCCGGTGGTATAGACAAGGTAAATCTTGTCTTTCCCGTTCGAGGTGTATTTGGCATAAGGGCGTGCGCCTGTACTTTGGACTATCTGGTAGGGTCCCCAAGCCTCGCTCACTTGCCCGTTGGCGTCGGGCAACGTAAATTTTGCGATGGTGGGGTGCCAGTTGATACCACGCCAACAGAGATAGAAGTGGTCGGGATCGTCGGAAAGGATGAAAGGCGAAGGATAGGTGGTATTGTTCTCCGTGGGGATTGTGTACTCGGGGCCGAGGGTGGTGATGTCCCCTACTTTCTGGGAAATACGGTAGTAGAAGCACGGTTCGTCGGTATGCCGCGAATAAAAGAGCATGATACGCTCGTCGGGGAGTACGAGGAAAGTGGGATTGTCATGGTCGTCCGGTTGGAAGTAAGAACGGATGAGCACTTCGGTCTGCTCTCCTTTAAGGAAATCGTACTGCATGGCTTTGATATTCCCGTGTACGTCGATATATCCGACATAGCTTGAGTTGATGGTGCCTGCGGCGTTCTCGTAGTGTAGGGCACGTGGGTCGGCAAACCAGCACCATGCTCCTTCGGCAGTTATTTCATGACTTGGGTAAATCGCTGCCTCTTCTCCTTCATTTTCGGCCGCGTGGGCTGTTTGGATGCCCGTGCCTAAGGTGAGCAAGGCGCAGAGGCAAAGGGGGAATCTGTGGAACTTCATGGTTGTGTAATTGGGATAAATTAATGGTAAATCTTATTTGTATTTCCGGACAAAGATAGAAATGTTCGTTTGTTTTTCCCGTATGATGGGATAAAAAATGCTCCCTTTTGTGGCGTGGGTGGCTATCTTCTCTTCTTTCCGGCGTTTGCCTCCCGGGTGCTGTGCTTTACCCTTTCCGGCTTCCGGGGTATCCTTTCCTGTTGGCCGGGGAGCTGCTCACCCCGGTGGACTCCGCCGGGAAAAAGTTTCCCTATCAGGTCTTTTCGTCCGATGTGTAGCAGGGCGCGCGCGATGCCGCCCTGCATTTCGGGTTTATACCAGAAGAAGAATTGCCTTTGCGCCTCTTTTTCTTCCCGGCTGCGGGCCGTATGGACGGGTTGGAGCGTATAGGGATGGAGGCCGGTGTAGTAGATTTCGGTGGAAAGGCTCATGGGAGTTGGCGTAAAGTCTTGTACTTGTTGGAGATGGAAGTGTAGTTCCTTCGTTCGTACAGCCAGTTCTGCCATGTCCGCTTCCCGGCATCCGGGATGGCTGCTGATGAAATAGGGGATAAGTTGCTGGTTAAGCCGGTAACGTTTGTCGATTTGCTCAAATAGCTGCTGGAATTCTTCGAAAAGGCGGAAGGATGGCTTGCGCATGAGCTGCAAGACGGGATCGGCCGTATGCTCCGGGGCTACTTTCAGGCGGCCGCTTACGTGGTTGCGCAGCAGCTCTTCGAGGAAAGTGGCGGCACTTTTGTCCAGGAGTCCCGTGCTTTTTCCGGAAAGGAGCAAGTCGTAACGGATGCCGCTTCCGATGAAGCTCTTTTTTACGCCGGGTATGGCATCGACCGATTGGTAGAGGTCGATCAATGGCGCATAGTCCACGTTCAGGTTGGGGCAGGGGGATGGATGGATACAGGAAGGCTTTGCGCAGCGGGCGCACCGCTTTTTGTCGATTCCGCCCATGCGGTACATGTTGGCCGACGGCCCCCCGAGGTCGCTCACGTAGCCTTTGAAATCGGGCATACGGGTTATTTGCCGTACCTCCCGGAGTATGGACGCTTTGCTGCGGGAGACGATGAATTTCCCTTGGTGGGCGGATATTGTGCAAAAGGCGCATCCGCCGAAGCAGCCCCGGTGGATTGTAACCGAATGGCGTATCATTTCGTAGGCTGCGATGCGTTTTCCCCGGTATTTGGGGTGGGGCATGCGGGTATAGGGCAGGTCGTAGATGGCGTCGAGCTGCTCGGTTTCCATCGGGGGGTAGGGCGGATTGACCACGGTGGTGTAGCCGTTTCCCGTGTCTTGCAGTAGCCGGGCTGCTCTCAGTTTGTTGCTTTCTTCTTCGATGTGCCGGAAGTTTTGTGCCTGGAAGCGTTTCTCTTTCAGGCATTCCTCGTAGGAATGGAGCCGGATGTCGCCCTCTTGGGGGACGATGGCTTCGCGGGAAGCGAGGTAGACGGTTTGGGGAATGTCGGTCAATTCCCTTACCGATTCCACTGTGGCGGGGAGGGGCATCCCTTGTAGCCTGCGGGCTATTGCGCGGATGGCTTCCTCCCCCATCCCGTAGATGAGCAGGTCGGCCCCTGAACTGGAGAGTATCCCGGGGAGTAGCTTGTCTTGCCAATAATCGTAGTGGCTGAGCCTCCGCATGGAAGCTTCTATGCCTCCTAGGACGACCGGTACGTCCGGGTAGAGCTCCTTGAGGAGTTGTGTATATACGATACTGGGGTAGTCGGGCCGCAGGGCGGGGCGTCCGTCGGGCGAATAGGCATCGTCGCTGCGCAGGCGCTTTCCCGCGGTGTAACGGTTTACCATGGAATCCATGTTTCCTGCGCTTACCCCGAAGAAAAGGCGCGGGCGGCCTAATTTCTTGAAGTCGCGGTAGTCGCCGTGCCAATCGGGCTGCGGCACGATGGCCACGCGTAATCCCTCGGCTTCCAATACGCGCCCTATGACGGAGATGCCGAAGGAAGGGTGGTCTACGTAGGCGTCTCCGGAAAAGAGAATTACGTCAGCTTCTTCCCAGCCCCGCAGTTCCATTTCTTTGCGGGTGGTCGGAAGCCAGTCTGTCAAGCGTAATTCCATGTGTACGGTTTTTAGGCTTGTCCTTCCGGTGCGGCGGTTTCGGTGCTGTCTGCCGTGTTGGGTGTATGGGTTTCTGCCCAGTTTTGATAGAGTTCTACCAATTTTCTTAGGCCGAACGCCTTCATGTTGTTATGATAGATGACGTCGATGCATAAGTCCAGCAAGTCTTTGCAGTTGCTCTCTTGTGTGGCTATCAGGGAGCGTATGTTCAATTTTAGCTTGTCCAGGGTATATTCGTCGATGAGGGCGTTTGCGTCGATGAGCCCGCCAAACAGGTTGTACTTGCGGATGGTGGCCAAGTTGTCTTCCGAGACGTCGATGTTCCGCGTGGCCGTGGGGTTTGCTTGTAAGTGGTACATGTTTTTGGATGGGGTTTGGAGAGGTTTTGAAAAGCAAGGGCAGCTCCGGTGTTTTCGGGGAGCATGCCCTTGCGGTTTGAGGTCCCGGCCAAATGCCCGGGATGGGTTGTTAAATTCCGAGCGACTTCTTGACCGCTTCGATTTTTTCTTCTGCCTTTAGGCTTGCCGCCTCGTAGTCGGACCGGGCTTCCATCTGTCCTTTTACTTCGATGTAGAACTTGATTTTTGGTTCAGTCCCGGAGGGGCGCACGCTTACCTTCGATCCATCGGCCGTAAAGTACTGTAGTACGTTGCTCGGTTCGGGCATTTGCAAGCTGGTCTGTTGTCCGTTTGCGTCGGTAGCCGTCATGGTTTGGAAGTCTTTCGTCAGCACGATTGGGCTTCCTCCCAGCTCTTTGGGTGGGTTGGCACGGAAATCGGCCATCATCTTCTTGATTTCTTCGGCCCCGCTCTTCCCCTCTTTCACGACGCTGATGCCCTTTTCCTTGGAATAGCCGTACTCGATATATATATCTTGGAGAAGTTCGTAGAGGCTCTTGCCTTGGTCTTTGACCCATGCGGCGATTTCAGCTATGAGGCAGCAGGCGCTTACGGCATCTTTGTCCCGCACGAAGTCCTCGGCCAAGAAGCCGTAGCTCTCTTCGCCGCCGCCGATGTATTTCTTCTTCCCTTCGTTCAAGCGGATTTCGCGGGCAATCCATTTGAAGCCCGTATAGCAATCGATCATCTCGATGTGGTTGCGTTGGGCGATTTCCTTGATGACTTCGGTAGTGACGATGGTCTTGACGATGAACTCGTTGCCCGTGAGCTTGTTTTTATCCTGCATGTTGCGGATGATGTAGTAGAGGTAAATCAGTGCGGTCTGGTTGCCGTTTACCAATATCCACTGTCCTTTGTCGTCTTTGGTAGCGATGCCCACGCGGTCGGCATCGGGGTCGCTGGCCATAACCAGGTCGGCATCGATGGCCTTGGCTTTCTCGATGGCCAAGTTCAGGGCGGCCGGTTCTTCGGGGTTGGGGCTGGCCACGGTGGGGAAATCGCCGCTTACGACCATTTGTTCCTCCACGGTAGCTACGTTCTCGAAGCCCCACATGTGCAGGGAACGGGGGATGATGCGGACACCAGTCCCGTGAATCGGGGTATAGACAATCTTGATGTCTTTTTGGCGCTGGATGGCTTCAGGGTCGATGCTCACGGTCTTGATGGCTTCCAAGTAGGCTTTGTCGACTTCCTCGCCGATGATTTGTATGAGTCCGGGATTTCCTTGGAACTTAATGGCATCGGCCGACGCGATTTTGTTCACTTCGTCGATGATTCCCTTGTCGTGCGGGGCCAATACCTGCGCCCCGTCTTCCCAGTAGGCTTTGTATCCGTTGTATTCCTTGGGGTTGTGGCTGGCGGTAATGTTGATTCCGCTTTGGCAACCTAAGTGGCGGATGGCGAAACTGACCTCGGGAGTGGGGCGGAGGTCATCGAAGAGATATACTTTAATGCCGTTGGCCGAGAATATTTGGGCGGAGATTTCGGCGAACTTGCGGCTGTTGTTGCGGCAATCATGCCCGATTACCACGCTGATTTGCTTGCGGTCGGCAAAGTTCTTGTTCAGGTAGTTGGCAAAACCTTGCGTGGCTGCCCCCACGGTGTAGATGTTCATCCGGTTGCTGCCCGTGCCCATGATTCCGCGTAAGCCGCCAGTCCCGAATTCCAAGTCTTTGTAGAAAGATTCGATGAGTTCCGTCTTGTCTGCTGCGTCCAGCATGCGGCGCACTTCCTTTTGCGTCTCTTCGTCGTAAGCTGCGGTCAGCCATTTTGCGGCTTTGGCGCTTACTTCTTCCAATAGAGCTTCATTTTCTGCCATGTCTGATAAGTGTTGTATGGTTTTGTTCCTTTTATTTTGCTGCAAAGATACGTTTTTTTCTTTTCTTTGCCGCCTTGTCCGTCCCGAAAAAGCGGCTGCCCTTTCCGAGGAAACCGGCGGGGAGTTACGGCGGAAGTGCCAAGGCTTTTTACCGTTTCCCCCTGCGTCCGTATTTAACGGATAACGGCAATCTTGGTGACCACGCTGCTGTTCCCCTCCGCATCGGTGGCCAATACCATGTATATCCCGCGCGACACGCGCCGTCCCTCTTGGTTGCACCCGTCCCAAGTGTACATTCCCCCGGTGGAAGTGCCTTGCCGCACGAGGCGTCCGCTCGCGTCGATTATTTTGATGTCGCTCTCGTACTTGAGTCCCCTTATGGCGATGGGGCCGGTATAGTCGCTGCGTACGGGGTTGGGGTAGGCATGTATTTCGGAGGAGAACTCTTCCTGCCCTTCCGTCGCGTCGCTTTGGTAGGAAATGATGCCTTCGGAAGTCCCGATGAATACTTCCCCCGTGTTGGGGAAAATGGCTATGCTCTGGATATTGTCGGAGGGCAACGGGCTGTTTGACGTGGTGAAGTGTTGGAGCTCGGTCGTGTTGTCCGAGTCGATGAGGTATAGGCCGTTTTCTTGCGTGCCGAACCATTTGCGGTTTCCCCCATCCACGGCAATGGCGTTGATGCGCTGCCCGTCCAGCAGGTAGTCGGCCAGGTTTGTCCCGTCGTTGCGGGGTATCTTGACTTGCGTGAAATAAAAACTGTCGTCATACCAACGGCTGGGGTTTTCGATGAGCAAGGGGCCTTCGTCCGTGCCTACCCATATGCCGCCGTCCTTGTCCTCGGCCAAGGCAAAGATGCGCAGCGAACCGCTGCTGGATATGTTGGTCCCGTCTTGGTTGTAGAATGAAGTCCGGGCTTGCACTTGGTCGTCTTCACTGGATTCAAGGACATTCCCGAGAGTGATGCAGCACAATCCGCTGACGGCCTTCATCGATCCTATCCACAGCCGCCCTTGTGAGTCGAAAAGGGAGCGGTTGGGCACCCAAGTGGATATTGCCGGATAATAAGGGCGTATCCAACTCCCGTCGGAAGCCCGCAGGATATTTACCACACTGTCCACTTCCATGTTGAAGGCCCAGAGGTTTCCTTGGCTGTCGAAGTTCAATCCGCTGACCCGCACGAAGCGGTTGCTGTTGTTGAGGCAGGAACGGAGCGTGCTGTTTGCTTGGCTGTACAGTTGGACAAACTGTCCATTGCGGAACTCATAGACCCCTTCGCCTATTGCGGAAGCAAACGCCTGTGAAGTGTCGTTGGGGTTAAATGCAATCGTGCTTATGTCCAAGTAATCGAGGCCTGTAATGTCGCTTATGCCATCCTCTTGGAAAGAATACCAATTGCCGTCACTGTAATACATGATAGTGCCGTTGTTATAGTAGCGGTCCAGATAGGAGCCTCCGCCGCAGACGTAGAGTTTTTCGCCGCATATCGTCATGTAGGCGGCCAACGAGCGGCGTGGGCCGGAGGGAGTCCGTACGGTTTGGGACAGCGTGAATCCGCTGTTGTCTTCGTTTAAGGTGAAGGCACATAGGTTGCCGGAGTTCATGGCCCCCCAGTACAAGCCGTTGGAATAGCAAATACTGTTGAACGTCTGCGATTGGTCGAAGGTAATCCATTCGTCGGCAGAAGAGAAGATGGCGAAGCTGTATTGGTTGGTGGCTATCATCCGTCCGTTCCCGGAGGTTGACGTATGGTAATTCCCGACGAGGATGCGGGTGGCTTCATTCGTCTCCGGATCATAGCGGTATATGCCGTTTGTGGAATGGAAGAAGAAGAGAGTGTTGTCGAATAGGATGGCATTATAGAAATCCTGGTCGAGTATTTGTTCCCAGTTGCTGCTTTCCAGCAGATTGTCAGAGCGGTTTCCCCGGTAAACCCCGTTTTGGGTTGTGGCGTAGATATAGTCGTTTTGCTCTACACAGGCATAGGTGTCTTGCCCTAGGATGTATGTATTCCCGAATTGGGCACTGCTCGTGTTGATTTCTACGAGACCGAATCCGGTACACAGGTAGGCACTCGTGCCCAAGCAACATACGTTATTTATTGTCTTGTTGTACGAGAGTGTCTTGTTTTGGTATTCGGGCAAATTATATACGCTGCCGTCCCGGTACATTAGGTCAATGTTCGTGTTGCTGTACACGATGACGAGGCAACCGGTTTCGGAGTTATAACGGATGTATGAGACGGAGTGGTCGCTCAGGTAGTTTATTTTGTTGTATTCCTCCAATGCGCCGTCTTCCCTGTCGTACGAGAAGAGTGAGTTGGAGGCGAGGGCATAGATTTTGCTGCCGGCTGCGGTTATGTAGGTAGGCACGCCGTAGGATTGGTGAAGCTGCCACTCTCCGATGGCTTGCGCGGCTACGGCCTTCGGAGCGAGCGCGAGCAGTAAGGCGAAGAGGCATGCGAGCATTTGGTGACGGGGGGGGAAGGCTTTTGGGAAATTCATGGGCTACTTTGGATGGAAATATACAGCGTTTTTTTGAAAAAACTATGGGAAATTCGTTAGTGGTTGGAAAGGAAAGCCTTCATGGCTTCCAAGGAGCGTGCGCGATGGCTTATTTGGTTTTTCACTTCGGGAGGGAGTTGGGCAAAAGTCTGGCTGTATCCTTCGGGTATGAACACGGGGTCGTAGCCAAAGCCTTTGTCGCCGGCCGGGGAGCGGGTGATGGTGCCCCGGACGTAGCCTTCGAAGATATGTTCTTCCCCTCCGATGATGAGCGCCGTGACGGTGCGGAATCGTGCCGTTCGTTCGTCGTGGCATTCCATTTCCTGCAAGAGTTGCCGGGTATTGGCCAAGTCGTCGTGGGCTTGTCCGGCAGTGCCTCTGAGCAGGGCGTAGCGTGCGGAGAAGACACCGGGGGCATCGCCCAAGGCTTTTACTTCCAGCCCGGAGTCGTCGGCGAAGCAGGCAACTCCGTAATGCTCGTAGACATACCTTGCCTTTTGGAGGGCATTTCCCTCAAAAGTGTCCATCGTTTCGGGTAATTCCTCCCGGCAGCCGATGTCTTGCAAGCTCCGGATTTCAAACAGTGCGCCTAAAATGGCGGACGCTTCGGCCAGTTTATGTCGGTTGTTCGTAGCAAAAACCAAGGTGTTGGTGATTGTCGTATCCATTCTCTTTTGTTCTTTTCCGTGTGTTTCCCTTATTCTTCGGCGTGGCATCCTGTGAAGTTGAATTTTTCACGTGCCTCTTCTTGTGTGAAAGTGTAGTAGATACACCGTGCCGCGGTGCAGGTCTCGCCTTGCTGGTTGTCAATGTGTGCTTCTATTGTTACCCAGTTTTTCCGTTGTTCCACAATCTTGGCGTGCAGG
This sequence comes from uncultured Bacteroidaceae bacterium, assembly GCA_964439955.1. Taxonomy (GTDB): domain Bacteria; phylum Bacteroidota; class Bacteroidia; order Bacteroidales; family Bacteroidaceae; genus UBA1794. The sequence goes on from CAYTPX010000003.1 coordinate 98,622, forward strand.
GTGAGCTCGCCATCCTTTTCGATGTGTATGGGTTTCAGGTAACGGGTTTCCATTTTGGAGGTGACGCCTGTGGTCTGGAGCCTGCGGAATACGCACCATCCGCAGATTTCGTCCAGCAGGGTAGCTTGTATGCCGCCGTGCAGGATGTGGAGCCATCCTTGGTAATTGGCCGAAGGTTTCCAGCGGGTTGTGATTTCTTCCCCTTCTTCGTAGAATTCCAGCTTCAGCCCGATGGGGTTGTCGGGGGCGCAGCCGAAGCAGTTATACCCTTCGAGCCCTTTCCAAGGGTTGTGTAATTTGGTCCTTGTCATTAGTTTCTCTTTTGTTGGATAGGGGTATCGGAAAAGTCATAGTACCACCAATAGGAACCGTAATAGGGACTTTTCTTCAAGTTGGCTATTTGTTTTTCCTTGTCGGGTGTATATCGGTTGCGCAGGGCCAAGTAGCCGTTGAACTCATTGTTCAGTTCTTTGTCGGCAATGAGGTAGGCCTTTTCGGGGTGGAGATAGACGTATAGCGCATAGGCCTCCCGGTAGTGGCGGGGAAGGTGTTCGACCGGGTAGAAAGGGGTGTAATCGTCGAGTAGGGAAATGAACAGGGTCAAGTCTTTCTCAAGCAAGGCTTCGGCCAGTTTGATGTCGCATTCTTGGAGGCCGGAGGCGGGGGCTGTGGACGTCCCTGTGGGCGTGTTTTGGGCGACAAAGCTGGTGTCGATGCCCGATTTGCCGTAATTCTGCGGGTAGAGGAAAAGCTGGTTTCCCAATTCGCCTTGCAGCAAGAGGGCGTAGTTGCGTAGCTGGGTAATCTTTAGGGTAGGCTTCGGGTTGTTGTTGTCTATTTGCAAGACTTGGCCGTAGTCGTTCTTTTGGACGGCGCGCAACATCGCTATCTCATTGCGGGTGGATATTCTCATGGAAGAGGAGCAGGTGCCGATGGTGAAAAAGCTGGCTGAAAAAAAGAAGAGCATGCCGATTGTCCACAATGGGAGGGAGGCCGTTGAGAGGTTCGCATTGCGTGTCTCGTTTCCTCCCAGCATGTATTTCCCGGTTCGTACCAAGCATAGGAATATTCCTATCCCGGCGATGACGGCATGGCGGAGGAAGATTGAGTCGTTTCCCATGGAGGTTACGTCTTGCTCGACGAAGAGGTAGAGCCCGGCGAGGGAGGGGAGGTAGGAAATGAACAGGAGGCGGAAACCGATGTTGAAGCAACTCCGCGTCAGGTGTTGTATGCCGCAGAGCACAAGTGTGGCCGCGAGTGCAATGCTCCAAGGGGCAAAAGGGGTGCGCAGCTTGAAGAAGTTGGAGTAGGCATAACCGAAGATTTCCAGTTGCCCGCCGAATCCTTTATAAAGGAAGAGGAAAAGGTATATGGCAAACAGCAGGCTGGTCAGGAGTCTTATGAGGCGGATGTCTTTTTTTCGGTATGTCCAGTCGTTTCTGCTCATGTCTTTTAGGGAAAAGTTCTGCGTCTTTAGTAGGAAAGCACCAAGTTTTTCCGGGAAAAGCGCTTGGCCTTTTCGGGAAAGTCCTCCGGGGGTACGTGGCACACCTACCGTATCCCCGGAGGAGTGGCAGGCTTGCTACTTCTTCTTCCTTCTTAATACAACGGCGGAACGCGCCGGAATGTATATTTTGAGCCAACCTTTTTTCTCTTTTTCATAGAGCGGGTCTTCGTTGGTGAAGTGTACGACGGTGTCGTCGGTTAGCCCGTTTCCACCGAATTGCGGCGCATCGGTGTTCAAGACTACCTCATAGGCGCCTTTCGGCGTGAGGAAGCCGTAGTCGGGGAAGGAGCGGGTGGGGTTGAAGTTGAAAACGAAGATGAGTTCCCCGCGCGAGTAGGCCAAGATTTGGTCTCCGTCGTTGTGCCAGATTTCTTGCACCGGGGTTTTCTCTATGCCGGGTTTCCCGGTGAGGACCTTGAGCATTTCCCGGTCGAAGTCGCCAAGTTCGTGGTAGCAAAGGTTCTTCCGGTCTACCAAATCCCATTGCCTGCGTGCATATTTGTAGCTCCATCCGTTGCCTTCCCTTGGGAAATCGATCCATTCCGGGTGTCCGAATTCGTTGCCCATGAAGTTCAGGTATCCGCCGTTTATGGTGGAGGCGGTGACGAGGCGTATCATTTTGTGCAAGGCCATTCCCCGGTGTACCGTGTAGTTCTCGTCCCCTTTTTGCATGTGCCAGTACATATCGGCATCAATAAGGCGGAAAATAATAGTCTTGTCGCCCACCAACGCCTGGTCGTGGCTCTCGCAGTATGAAATCGTCCGTTCATCGCTGCGCCGGTTGGTAACTTCCCAGAAAATGGACGACGGTTTCCAGTCTTCGTCTATCTTTTCTTTGATGGTTTTTATCCAATAATCGGGGATATTCATGGCCATGCGGTAGTCGAACCCATATCCCCCGTCCTCGTAGGGGGCTGCCAACCCCGGCATTCCGGAGACCTCTTCGGCAATGGTGATGGCCTTGGGGTTCACTTCATGAATCAGCCGGTTGGCTAACGTCAGGTAGCAAATGGCGTTGTCGTCCTGATGGCCGTTGAAATAGTCCCCGTAATTGCAGAATGCCTCACCTAATCCATGGCTGTAGTACAGCATGGAAGTCACGCCATCGAAGCGGAAACCGTCCAAATGGTATTCTTCCAGCCAGAATTTGCAGTTCGATAAAAGGAAATGGATGACTTCATTCTTGCCGTAATCGAAGCAGAGCGAGTCCCAAGCGGGGTGCTCGCGCCGGTCGCCTTGGTTGAAGAACTGGCAGGGGTCGCCGCACAAATTGCCCAATCCTTCCACTTCGTTCTTCACGGCATGGCTGTGCACGATGTCCATAATGACGGCAATCCCGTTTTGATGTGCTTCGTCAATGAGGCGCTTCAAGTCGTCCGGAGTTCCAAAACGGGAGGATGCAGCAAAGAAACTGGAGACATGGTAGCCGAAACTCCCATAGTAGGGATGCTCCTGCAAGGCCATGATTTGTATGCAATTATACCCCGATTTGATGATTCGGGGCAAGATATTTTCGCGGAACTCATTGTATGTCCCCACTTTTTCCTCTTCTTGCGCCATACCGATGTGACATTCATAGATAAGGAGGGGGTCGGTATTGGGTCTAAAGACCCGTTTCTTGAACTTATAGGGCTTCTCTGGCGCCCAGACTTGTGCGGAGAAAATGTGGGTTTGCTCGTCTTGCACGACCCGTTGCGCCCATGCCGGGATGCGTTCGCCGTGGCCTCCTTCCCAATAGATGTGGAATTTATAGAGGTCTTCGTGGTGGAGTGCGTCTTTTGGCAGTTTGATTTCCCAAACCCCGGCTTGGTCGTCAATGCGTTTAAGGGCGTATTCAGGGGATTCCGTCCAATTATTGAAAGACCCGACCAAGTAGATTTGGGTTGCATTTGGAGCCCATTCCCTCAAAACCCATCCTTTCTTCCCATCTTGTTGCAGGCCGAAATACTTGTGTCCGTTTGCGAAATCTGAAAGAGAGAACTTGTGGTTGTCTGTGAGTTCCGCTTCTTTGTCAATCGCGTGTTGGTGACGTCCCTTGATAGCCTCTTGGTAAGGTTCCAGCCAAGGGTCGTTTTTTAGTATTTTCAGTGTCTCTTCCATATAAAAGATTATAGTTTTTTGTTGGTTGAACAGACTTTGATTTTGAAGATGGCTTTCTTCCCTCCGGTCGGGGTGATGCCGGGTGCGTGGGCATCTTGCGGGAAAAGGAGGGCGAACATGCCTGGTTCCACGAGGAAGTAGCTTTGTGCTTGTCCCCGGAAGAACTCGATATCCTTGTCTTTATTATAAGGTATGTAGGCCGTGTTGCATAGTTCCACCGGGGTGTAGCCTATTGTCTCGACGGTTTCCAAGGGTATTTGTATGTCAATGTACATGCGATGTGCTTCAAGTTTGGCCTCCGGTCGGGTTAAAGCTCTTGTTTGTTCCACATTGACGAACAGTTCTTCTTCCCGTAGGGGGTATTTCCCGCTTTCAAAAGTTGCGAGGTCATGTCCGGCGAGGTAGTCGGCGATTTCCCCTATTGCGGGATGGAGCGAGGCATAAGACTTGAGGTTTTCTAATCGGTCTATTATCATGTTCAGGTGATTGTTGCTTGTTTTTCAGCCCTACAAACTTATGGATTATTTCTCACATTTGGGACAAGTCGCAATTTTTTCAGCAAGAAATCATGAATTTTCCCATTGGAAGCGATTACTTCTTTGGCGTTGTAGAACAAATCGCCGCCGAGCGTATCCGTGATCCGTCCGCCTGCTTCCCGGATAATCAGGCTTCCTGCGGCAATGTCCCACGGGCCGAGTTCAAATTCAATCCGTCCGTCGCTGCACCCGTTTGCAATGTAGCATAACTCGACCGCGGCAGCCCCTAGGATGCGCACTCCCGCCACATGCCCGTAGAGTCCCCTCAATAGCCCTTGGGCTATGGGGCTATAGCTTTGGCTGTCATAGGGAAGTCCTAATCCGATGAAGGCTTCTTCGCCTTTGCTTACGTCGGAAACATGTATGGGGTAGGGCGTGTTCCCATTCCGGGATAACCATGAACCGCCTCCTTTGCGGGCGAAGAACAGTTCGTCTCGGCATACTTCGTAGACAACCCCTAAAAGCATCTCCTTCTGGTCGCAGAGAGCGATGCTCACGCAGTAAGGGGCTTGGTCGTGGATGTAGTTGGTCGTTCCGTCCAAGGGGTCAATGAGCCAACAATAAGGTTCGTGGCGGTAGATGCCATGCCCTTCTTCGGCAATGAAACCGGCTTCGGGGAGTAGGGCATGGAGTTGTTCGACGAGTCGTCTTTCCGACTCTTTGTCTACATAGGATACGTAGTTGTGGATGCCTTTTTCCTCCACGCGGGTACGTTGGAAACTTTTGCGTTCCGTGCGCAAGAAGTCGCCGATTTCACGTGCTGTCTTGCACGTTGCACGCAAGAATTCATCTAAGGTTTCCGGATTGTTCTTGAGCTCTGTCATTATTCGTGTATGGGTTGGTTGTGTTCCGTAGAGGCAAAAGTAGGGATAAACCGGGAATTTTTCCATCTTTTCTCCCGAAAAGCAACCTTTCTTCCTTTTGGGAGGAAGGGGGATATATAAAGGAAGAGACGGCTTTGGGCCGTCTCTTCACCAATCATGTCGCTTCCTATAGTTTTACCGGCTGGATGCCTTCGTGGGTCGGGGTGACGGGGAGAATCCGTCCGTCCTTGTCGAATTCCAAGCGGTCTATGCAGACCTCGCGATGGTATCCTGGGCCGTTCTTGAGGTAGTTCTTGTTGATGCGGTGGTACACGATGTACCATTCGTCCTTCTTAGGGTGCTTAAGCACCGAGCAGTGCGCAGGGCCGTAGATTTTTTCTTCGGGGCGTTGCTTCAGGATGACGGGCTCTTCTGCCACTTCTATCGGGCCGAGCGGCGATTTCGAAGTGCCGTAGGCTACGTGGTAGTTGGGCGAACCGGTATCGTCCACCGACCAGAGGAAATAATACACGCCGTTCCGGTAGAATACGTAGGCTGCCTCACGGAATGCATAATCCTGCAGAGTTCCTCCTTCCGGGGTGAGTACGGTCAGGGTGTTTTCCTTGATCGACGTCATGTCCTCGTTGAGTTCCGCGCCAGCCATGTAGCCGTTTCCCCAATAAAGGTAGCTCTTTTGGGTTTCCGGGTCGGTAAATACGTCTACGTCTATTTGCTGTCCGTGGCCAGTAGGGGAGGTTGTCACGATGGGCGTCCCGTGGTCGGTAAAAGGCCCGCAGGGGTCATCGGCCGTGGCCACGCCGATTTGTTTCCCGTTGGGGGTATTGCCGCTGTAATAAAAAAAGTATTTGTATTTTCCATCCACTTTTTTCTCTTCAATGCAGGGTGCCCATGCGTTTCCGTTAGCCCATTCCACTTGCCCGCGGTGCATGTCTATGATGGTCCCCTTGTCTGTCCACTGTACCAAGTCAGGCGATTGGAACACATTGAAGAAGTATCCGCCCCATCCTCTGAAGCCGTCGCTTGTGGGATAAATGTAGAATTTCTTGTCTTTCTCGGAATACAAGATTTCCGGGTCGGCATGGAATCCGGGGAGTACCGGGTTGTTTACGGAACGGGCTTCCACTTGGTAGGTAATTTTTTCCTTGGGGGTCGTGAGGGTATAAGCCACAGGGCCGTTGCTGAAGTCTTGGGGACCCATGGGAAAGATGCTGATGGAAGGGTCGCACTCGAAGCCCGGGTCCAAGTTGGCCAAGTTGGTGCCGGGATTTATCGGGAGCATGATGGTGCGTTGTGTGTGGTCGATTTCTGCATTCGTATTCTTCACTTTGGGCGAAGTGACGGCCTTGAATTTCATAGCATTGGGTGTGCCCCATTTTTCGCATAGGTTCATGAGTTCGTTCTCGGTAATGGCCATGACTGTTCCGTGCCGCGGGTGGAAGTCGAACGAATAGTCTTCTTTCAGCAACTCGAAGTGTTCCAAATCGGTTGTTTGGCAAAACTCGTAGTAGCCGCGTGTGTACACATCGTACATTAGTATATATCCGTTCCCGTCAATCCGTTCGTATACCCCGGAACCTTCCACTCCGCTCTCGTTTTGGTCTACATATACGTTGTTAGTCTCCCAACTTTGGTCGGTCAGGTTGCGCGATTTGGCAATCATGATGCCGTTCCCGTCTCCCTCGGTCTTGAAGAAAAGGTGGTACACGCCGTCTTTGTATATAATGTCGCCGTCGATGGTCGATTTTCCCCGGTCGTATAGGATTTTCGGCTCACTGAGCGACTTGAAGTCTTCGTCGGCATAACAATAATAGACCTTGTCGTAATCGCCTTCCTTGGAAGTGAGTATGGAAAAGTAGACCATGTATTTCCCGGCTTCGCGATCGTAAATGGTTTGCGGCGCCCACACCCGGGTGACATCGGCGAACTTCCCGCCCCACTCGTCGGGGAAGTGTATGGCATGGTGCTCCCAGTCGATGAGGTTGCGCGAGCGGAGTAATACCAATCCGCGGTTGGACGACCATCCTTCAGCCGATTTCATGTCGGTGGCGACCATGTAGAAATAGCCGTCGTCCTCCCCGCGCAGGATATGGGGGTCCCGCACCGCTTTCTTCAAAGCGATGGTGTCGCTTGCGATGACGGGTTCGTTGTCGTTCAGCGCGTAGAAGTGTAGGCCGTCCCGGCTTATGGCAAAGCGGATTTGTTCCTCTTGCTGGGCGTTGCCGGTAAAGTAGGTGAACAGATAGGCTGTCTTTTTCTCGGTCTGTGCCTGCAAGCCTGATGCGGATAAGGCAAGGCACGCAAAAATTGCACAAAGGTTTCGGGTCAAGTTCATATTTGTTGTTTTTTTGATGATGCAAGGAAGATGGGAAAAAGCCTTGGTGCTTTTCCGGCAGGGTGAAAGCACTTTCCAGGAATTTGCCAAGCGCTTTTTTCGGATAAATCCGTTGCAAAAATAAAACTTTTCCCGTGGTTTGTCGTATTTTTGTCGGACTTTTATAGTTTTACGTGCCGGGAATCCCGGCATCCATGGTGTAGTTTTATGATCAAGTACCGGACTTATACTTTATCAAATGGCCTTCGAATGGTGCATAGCGCCGATTACAGCACGCAGATGGTGGCGTTAAACGTCCTTTACGACGTCGGGGCACGGGACGAAGACGCGGGGCATACGGGATTTGCCCATCTGTTCGAGCATTTGATGTTCGGTGGATCCGTGCATGTCGCTAATTTCGACCATCCGCTCCAGTTGGCTGGCGGCGAAAGCAATGCCTGGACGAACAACGACATTACGAACTATTACCTGACAGTGCCCCGCCAAAACGTGGAAACGGCCTTCTGGCTCGAAAGCGACCGCATGCTGGGGCTTGATTTCTCTATCCGCTCGTTGGAAGTACAGCGGCAGGTTGTGATGGAGGAGTTCAAGCAACGCAACCTGAACCAGCCTTATGGCGACTTGGGGCACTTGCTCCGCCCCTTGGCCTACAAGGTGCATCCCTACCGGTGGCCTACCATCGGGAAGGAACTGTCGCACATCGCCAACGCTACGCTTTGGGACGTGGAAAGTTTCTATGAAAGCCATTACGCGCCGAACAATGCCGTCTTGGCCGTGACGGGGCATATCTCTTTTGAGACGGCTGTCCGGTTGGCTGAAAAGTGGTTCGCGACGATTCCTGCCCGTCCCGTGAAACCACGCAATTTGCCCGTCGAAGCTCCGCAGACGGCCGAACGCCGTTTGGAAGTGGAGCGCCCGGTTCCGATTGACGCCTTATTCATGGCATTCCACATGTGCGGGCGTTTCCATCCGGATTTCTATGCTTATGATATTGTGAGCGACGTCTTGAGCAATGGACGTTCCAGCCGTTTTGTGCATCGGTTGGTCAATGAGCGGAAATTGTTCTCCTCCATCGACGCCTACGTGACGGCCAGCTTGGATCCCGGCCTATTGCAAATTTCGGGCAAGCCTGCCGAAGGGGTTACGCTCCAAGAGGCGGAAGCTGCCGTGTGGGAAGAATTGCGCCTCTTGAAGGAAGAGTTGGTGGGCGAGGGGGAGCTGGAAAAAGTGAAAAACCAGTTCGAGTCGAACGAGCTCTTCGGGAATATGAATTATCTGCAACTGGCTTATAACCTCGCCTTCTTCGAGTTGGCGGGGAAAGATGCCGGGCTGATCAACGAGGAAGTGCCCCGTTTCCGTTCCATTACCGCAGGGCAGTTGCAGAGTATCGTGCGGCGGGCCTTCGACCGCTCCAACTGTTGCGTAATCCACTACCATGCCCGGAAAAATTGAGAAGCCCGTTTCTGGATCGTTTGCCATGGGATGTTTTGGGGAAACGCGTGGCCGTTTCGGTTGCCCACTTCGCAAAAGAAGGCACATGTTTGCCCTTGTGTTCTGTTTCCTTTCCTGCTTGCCGGTCTTTTCCGCAGGCCAAGACACTGTTAAAATACGAGATATGGACGAAAAAATCATTTCCTTGACTCTCCCCACGGGAGAAGTCCGGATTAAATTGTATGACGAAACCCCGCTCCACCGCGACAACATGCTGAAATTGGCGGTCGGGGGATTTTACGATGGTACGCTCTTCCACCGGGTAATCCGTGGTTTTATGGTACAGGGCGGCGACCCGGATTCGCGTTCGGCGCAAAAGGGCGATTCTTTGGGACGTGGTGATGCCGGCTATACGATTCCGCCCGAATTCTCTCCCGCCTTGTTCCACAAGAAAGGGGCAGTGTGCGCGGCACGACAGGGCGATGAGGTAAATCCCGGAAGGGAGAGCAGCGGATGCCAATTCTACATAGTGACGGGAAAACGCTACAACCGCTCCCAGCTCCGCCAGTTGGAGGAACAGATGAACAAGCAGCGCGCCCAAGTCTTTTTCCGGCAGCTGGCCGAGGAGCATTATGAGCGCATAAAGAAGTTGCGCCAAGAGCGGAACCGGAACGGGATGTATGCCTTGCAGGAGGAATTGGCAGCCCAGGCAGAGGAATTGGCACGGACAAAAGACCCTTTCCACTTCACTCCGGAACAGGTTGAGGCTTATACGTCAGAAGGTGGGGCACCGTTTCTTGATGGAAGCTATACCGTGTTTGGCGAAGTGGTGTCGGGCATGGAGCTGATTGAAGAATTGGAACGGGTGAAGACTGACCGCAACGATCGTCCGTTGGAGGATGTCCCGATGAGAATCACCGTGCTTGGGGAAGAGTGAACCGTATGCGATTTTCGTATGACCTGCTTGCCATCTTGGGGCCTACGGCATCGGGCAAAACATCATTTGCCGCGCGGCTGGCCCACAGGATAGGCGGGGAAATCATCAGCGCTGACTCGCGCCAGATATACCGGCGTATGGATTTAGGGACGGGCAAGGACTTGGACGACTATGTGGTGGAAGGCCGCCCGGTTCCCTATCATCTTATAGACATTTGCGAACCGGGATACCGTTATAACTTGTTCGAATACCAACGTGACTTCCTTGCTGCCTACCGGGAGGTCTGCGCCCGGGATGCCTTTCCTGTCCTGTGTGGGGGGACGGGGCTGTATATTGAGAGTGTTTTGCGTGGCTATCGGATGACTCCAGTCCCGGAAAACCCGCAACTGAGGGCTTCGCTGGAGGGAAAGCCCCTCGCGGAGTTGGCCCGGATATTGGCCTCTTACAAAACCCTCCACAACACGACGGATATAGACACGCCCAAACGGGCTATCCGTGCCATCGAAATACAAGAATACTACAAGGCGCATCCCTTGGAAGGGCGGGAGTTCCCGGAACTTAAGAGCTTGGTGGTGGGGCTGGCCATCGACCGCGGGTTGCGGCGCGAGCGGATTACCCGCAGGCTGGAGCAGCGCTTGGAAGCGGGCATGGCCGACGAGGTGCGCCGCCTTTTGCGGGAAGGCATCCCCGAAGAGGATTTGCTCTACTATGGATTGGAGTATAAATATTTGACCTTGTATGTGACCGGCCGGCTTACCTACAAGGAAATGTTTTCCTCGCTGGAGACGGCCATCCACCAGTTCGCAAAGCGGCAGATGACTTGGTTCCGTGGCATGGAGCGGCGGGGATTCCGGATACATTGGATTGATGCCACATTGGAAGACGGGGCGAAAGCCGAGATTGTGCAGGGGCTTTTGTCGGAAAGTACAGGCGGCCTCTGACGGAAGTCCCGGCACTGTAGGGCGGGCGGTGCGGCAGATTTGCCTTTATCTTGGCGCACAGTCCTTGGGACGGGTAGGGGGAATGTCGTTTTTTTGCCCGCGGGGAGGGCAGTATCTCCAGAAAAGTGTTTACTTTGCGGGCAGATAGTGTAAGAAATCCGTAATGTATATGATATGAATGAACTGCTGGCACTCGACCGGGCGCTCTTCTTGGATTGGAACGGGAGCGACAGTATTTTTATGGACGGGTTCATGTGGATGTACACGAACATGTGGATGTGGATGCCTTTGGCCGTACTTCTGCTCTGCTTGGTAGTGCGCAACAATGCTCCCTCGCGGGCGGTGCTGATAGTTGTCTTGCTGGCATTGCTCATAACGGTGTCCGACCAGCTTTCGAGCGGCTTGCTGAAACCTTTGGTCCACAGGCTACGTCCGACCCACGACCCGTTGTTGTCCTCAATGGTCGATACGGTTTTCGGCTATCGTGGAGGCCAGTTCAGCTTTCCCTCCTCGCATGCGGCCAATTCCTTTGCGTTGTTTACCTTCACATCGTTGCTCATCCGGAATTGGGGGTATACCTTGAGCATGTTCTTGTGGGCTTGTCTTTTTTCATACAGCCGAGTTTATCTGGGTGTGCACTACCCGGGCGATATTTTGTGCGGTGCTTTGTTGGGGATTTTTGTGGGTGTTGTGTTTTATATCATCTATGAAGCCTTGAACCGCAAGCTGGCCGTGGGCAACCGGTCTAAGGGAGGCTGGCCGGGAGGGGGAGGCTATTCTTGGCGTGAGGGCCGGGAATCGCGAAAGACGAAGTCGGGCTATTGGGTCGGGCAGGTACGTTTTTTTGTGGCTTCCTACTTCGCTTTGAACTTATTGGCCATGCTGATAGGGATTTTTGTCATGAACTAAGTAGGTAAGAGGGCAGCCGGATGAAAGTGCTTACTTTTAATGAACTCAGGAATCTTAAGGATCGTCTTCCTGACGGTTCTATGCATCGTATTGCCGATGAACTGGGTATGGATGTGGAGACGGTACGCAATTATTTCGGGGCCACGGACTTCCAAACGGGTTCCTGTGTGGGGATTCATTGGGAGCCAGGCCCAGATGGCGGTGTGGTCTGCATAGACGACACGACAGTTTACGATCGCGCTTGCGCAATCCTTCGGGAAAGCGAAGAAGGGCATTGAGTGGGGAAAAAAGCGGGCTGCCCATGTCGTGTCAGGGGCAGCCCGCTTGCTTTCAGATGGTTTCTACGATTTCGTCACGCCCTTTCCGCCGGTGTGGTTGGGGTGCTGTCCCCTCGGCCGGATATCCCAAGGGTATGATGGCTATGGGCTCTATTTCTGCGGGGAGACGGAAAAGTTCGCGGCACAAGGCGGCATCGAAGTTGCACACCCAGCAGGAACCTATCCCGCAGTCTGCCGCAGCCAAGCAGAGGTGCTCGATGGCAATGGCCAAGTCGATATCGGCATGGTCTTTCCCATCGCAGGGTCGATGCCACGACTGGCTATGGTCGGCACAGCACAATATATAGGTTGGTGCCAGGCTGAACCAATCGCGGTCGTAACATTGGCGAATGGCCGTTTGCGATTCCGGGCTTTGCAGCACGAAGAATTTCCATGGCTGCTTGTTGACTGCCGAAGGTGCTTGGCGGACGCACTCCAAGATATAGTCCAGTTTTTCTTCCTCAACAGGCCGGGATGAGAAGGAGCGTACGGAATATCGCGCGGTGGCCAATGATTTGAAATGCTTGTCCATTTTCCTCTGTGTTATAAGCCTGAGGGGTTAATATGCAAAGAGAGGGTATTGTTTCATCGTCTCGTTGACGCGGTTACGTACTGCGGCAATCACCTTTTCGTCCTCGGGCGCATTCAGCACGGTCTCTATCATTTCAGCGATTTCCTCCATAAAGCTTTCTTTTGCCCCGCGGGTCGTGATGGCCGGCGTACCCAGCCGGATTCCACTGGTCTGGAACGCGGAACGGGAGTCGAAGGGCACCATGTTCTTATTTACGGTGATGTCAGCAGAAACGAGGGCTTTTTCGGCCACCTTGCCCGTCAGATCGGGGTATTTCTCCCGCAGGTCCACCAGCATGGAGTGGTTGTCCGTACCGCCGGATACGATGGTAAATCCACGTGCGATGAGTGCATTGGCCAGTGTCGCCGCGTTTTTTTTCACTTGGGCTTGGTATTCCTTGAAAGAGGGGTCAAGCGCTTCCCCGAAAGCCACAGCCTTTGCTGCGATGACGTGTTCCAGCGGCCCGCCTTGGATGCCGGGGAATACGGCTGAATCCAGCAGCTGGGACATCATTTTGACTTCTCCCTTCGGCGTTTTCTTGCCCCACGGATTGGGAAAGTCCTTGCCCATAAGGATGATGCCGCCGCGCGGGCCGCGCAGGGTCTTGTGGGTGGTGGAGGTTACGATGTGGGCATATTCCAACGGGTTGTCGAGCAATCCGGCAGCGATGAGGCCGGCAGGGTGTGCCATGTCTATCATCAGCAGGGCTCCCACTTCGTCGGCGATGGCACGCATGCGCTTGTAGTCCCATTCGCGGGAATAGGCAGAGCCGCCTCCGACGATGAGTTTGGGGCGTTCGCGCAGGGCTATTTCTTCCATCTGGTCGTAGTCTACGCGTCCCGTTTCCTTGGAAACGTTGTATTCACAGGGGGTGTAGATGATTCCCGAGGTGTTTACCGCGGAACCATGCGAGAGGTGTCCACCGTGGGCAAGGTTCAGTCCCATAAACTTGTCGCCCGGGTTCAGGCAGGCCAAGAACACGGCAGCGTTGGCCTGTGCGCCGGAGTGGGGTTGCACGTTGGCCCATTCCGCCCCGAAGAGTTTTTTTACCCGTTCTATTGCAATGGTTTCGCTTTGGTCTACCACTTCGCAGCCCCCGTAGTAGCGTTTTCCAGGGTATCCTTCGGCGTATTTGTTGGTCAGGCAGGAGCCCATGGCCTGCATGACTTGTCCGCTTACGAAATTTTCGGATGCGATCAGCTCGATTCCCTTGAGCTGCCGTTGATGTTCTTTTTCGATGATTTCAAAAATCTGGTCGTCTCTTTTCATTCTTCTTTATGGTTTTAGGGTTTGGACGATGATGCTTTGGCGCGCGCCCTCCGATATCTTGCCGGGGCAAAGGTACGGTTTTCCGGGGAGATGCCTTACCGCTTTTGGGTTTTCTTCTCCACGGTCCAGCCGAATTTCCCTATTTTCTGCCCCATCCCGTAGTAGGAGCCGTGGAGGTAGACGAGGGGATGGCTGCTGTCCAGCTCGAATTTTCCCGTCTCGGGGTCGAGGTATTTTTCGTTGGCCCGTATGTTTACGACTTCGGAGAGGAACATGTCGTGCGAGCCGAGCGGGATGATTTCTTTCACCCGGCACTCGATGCTGAGCGGCGACTCGGCGATGCTGGGGGCTTGCACTACGGCCGAGGCGAGGGGGGTGAGGCCTGTTTCGCGGAACTTGTCGTAGTCCCTGCCTGAACGCACCCCGCACCAGTCTGTGGCATGGGCCATTTCTTCGGTCGTCAGGTTAATGACGTATTCCATGTCGCGCTTGATAAGTTCATACGAGTGCCGTTTGCGGCGTACCGAGATGTAGCACATCGCCGGGTCGGAGCAGACGGTTCCTGTCCAGGCCACGGTTATCAGGTTGTATTCTTCTGCACTTTTCCCGCAACTTACGAGTACGGCGGGCAAGGGATAAATCATGGTTCCAGGTTTCCAATTCATAAGTTTGTGTGGTTTTGCTGTTGGGGTTTCAAAGATAAGGCAAAAGTTTGGAATCCCCGCCTTTGCGCCGGGAGAAATCGTTCCATGGGGTGTTGGGGAAAGTGGCGGGGCTTCTCCGAAAAAGCGGCGGGGGAAACGGAGGGAATGCATGGGGGAACCGGGAGAGGGGGCTTCATGAAAAATCCGGGCCACACGCACGTGCAACCCGGATCCCATCAGCCTCGTCCCTGACGGGGCGAGACTTCCCCTTTTACAGCCTTTTTTATCTAATGAACAAGAGTTCGCGGTATTTAGGCAGAGTCCACATCTGGTCGTCCACGATGAGTTCCAGTTTATCTATATGGTAGCGTATCTGGTCGAGCATCGGGGCGATTGTGTCGTGGTATGCGATGGCTTTTTCCCGTTCGCATGTTATCTTGTTGGCCACTTTGCGCGCCTCGACCATTGCGTCCACATGTTCTTTGATGTAGGTCGTGTGCTCGGCTATCTTGCGTATGATGGCCATGTTTTCGGTAGAAAGCTTGGCAGCTTCTTCCTCGGGGAAGAGGCTTTTTGTCTTGTACACGTTGTCGAGCAGCTTGGTTTGGTACTCGGTGGCGACGGGGACGATGTGGTTCATGACCAAGTCGCCCAGCACGCGTGCCTCGATTTGTATCTTCTTCGTGTAGGTTTCCCATTTCACTTCGTTGCGTGCCTCCAGTTCCTTCTGGGTCATGACGTTGGTGGATTCGAACATGCGCACGCTCTCCGGGGTGAGATATTGGTCGAAGATGATCGGGCAACTCGTCTCGCAGTCGAGCCCGCGGCGTGCCGCTTCGGTTTTCCACTCTTCGCTGTAGCCGTTCCCGTCGAAGCGGATGGCTTTACACTCCTTGATATATTTGCGGACTACCAGTAGGAGAGCCGACATCTTGGGCTCGCCTTTTGCGATGAGTTCGTCGGTTTCCTTCTTGAAGTCGCGGAGTTGTTCGGCCAAGGCCGTGTTCAGGGCTATCATGGCGCTGGCGCAGTTGGCTTCCGACCCTACGGCGCGGAACTCGAAGCGGTTGCCCGTGAAGGCGAAGGGCGAGGTGCGGTTGCGGTCGGTGTTGTCGATCATCAGTTCCGGAATCTGGGGTATGTCGAGCTTCATGCCGTGTTTCCCGCCCAATGCGAGGAGTTTGTCGATGGAACTGTCCTCCATGTGGTCGAGCACCTTGCTGAGCTGGTCGCCGAGGAAGGAGGAAATAATGGCAGGAGGTGCCTCGTTGGCTCCCAAGCGGTGGGCGTTGGTGGCGCTCATGATGGAGGCTTTCAGCAAACCGTTGTGCCGGTAGACAGCCATCAGCGTATTGACAACGAAGGTGATGAAGCGCAAGTTGTCTTCGGCGGTTTTCCCCGGTGCCATGAGCAGCACGCCGGTATCCGTGCCGAGCGACCAGTTGTTGTGTTTGCCCGAGCCGTTGATTCCCTTGAAGGGCTTTTCGTGGAGCAATACGCGGAAGCCATGTGCGCGAGCCACCCGTTTCATGAGCGACATGAGCAGCATGTTGTGGTCTACGGCCAAGTTGCACTCTTCGAAAATCGGGGCGAGTTCAAATTGGTTGGGCGCTACTTCGTTGTGCCTTGTCTTGACGGGTATGCCCAACTCCAGAGCCTTGATCTCCAAGTCCTTCATGAAAGCGGCCACACGGGTGGGGATGGAGCCGAAATAGTGGTCTTCGAGCTGTTGGTTCTTCGAAGCTTCGTGTCCCATCAGCGTGCGCCCGGTCAGCAACAAGTCGGGGCGTGCACCGTAGAGGCCTTCGTCTATGAGGAAATATTCCTGCTCCCATCCCAAGTAGGCTACTACTTTCTTCACTTCCGGGTCGAAGTAGTGGCATACATCGACGGCAGCCTTGTTGACAGCGCTCAACGCTTTGAGTAGCGGGGTCTTATAGTCGAGTGATTCGCCCGTGTAGGCGATGAAAACGGTGGGGATGCAAAGGGTGTCGTCTACCACGAAAACGGGTGAAGAGGGATCCCATGCGCTGTATCCGCGTGCCTCGAAAGTATTCCGGATGCCGCCGTTGGGGAACGAAGAAGCGTCGGGTTCTTGTTGTACCAGCAGTTTCCCGGAGAATTCTTCCATCATTCCGCCTTTTCCGTCGTGCTCAATGAAGGCATCGTGCTTCTCGGCTGTGCCTTCGGTCAGGGGCTGGAACCAGTGGGTGTAGTGGGTGGCGCCCAATTCCATGGCCCAGCGTTTCATGCCTTCGGCTACTTTGTCGGCAATCTCCCGGTCGAGTGTCGCGCCATTGTCCATGGCGTCTACCAGTTGGTTGTAGACTTCTGTGGGAAGATACTTGAACATTTTCTCGCGGTTGAAGACGTATTTTCCAAAATACTCTTCCGGTCGTTGCGATGGCGTAGGCACTTCCAGCGGTTTGGTCTGGAAAGCTTTTTCTACTACTCTAAATCTAAGTTTCGACATATTATAAATGAACTGAATAAAGGGTTTACGGGATTGTTATGTTAGTGGTTGTAGGCTGATTCTCCATGCTCGTAGAAGTCGAGCCCTTCTTCTTCCACTCGTTTGTCTGTACGTATGCCGATGAGTGCGTCTACTATCTTGTAGAGGACGAAAGTGATAATCGCGCTATATGCTATGCTTACGATGGTCGTAATGATTTGTATCCATAATTGATGCCAATCGCCATAGAGGGCGCCTTGTTCTCCGCCTTCCCCGGTGATGTATTGCGTGGCAAACACACCCGTCAGTACGGAACCGATGATACCGCCTATGCCGTGTACACCGAAAGCGTCGAGCGCGTCGTCATATTTGAACTTGGGTTTGATGTAGGCCACCATGAAGTAGCAGATGATGGGGGTGATGATCCCAATGGCAAATGCGCCTAACAAATCAACCGTGCCTGCGGCGGGCGTGATAGCTACCAAGCCGGCTACGGCACCGGTACAAGCTCCTACGGTAGTCATCTTCTTGTTTACAATCCAGTCGATAATCATCCAAACGATTGCTGCAACGGCAGTGGTCGTGTGGGTCACGAGGAATGCGTTGGCAGCCAGTCCGTCTGCGGCTAACCCGCTACCCGCGTTGAATCCGAACCAACCCAGCCACAGGAAAGCCATGCCCATGAATACGAAAGTAATGTTATGGGGAAGGATGGCATGCCCGGCTTCGTAGTCTGCGCGCTTGCCAATCATGATGGCCATCACGAGGGCAGAAATCCCGGCATTGATGTGTACGACTGTACCGCCAGCAAAGTCGATGGCGCCCATCTCTTGGAGGAAACCGCCGCCCCATACCCAGTGAGCCATAGGGAAGTAGGCAAGGATGACCCATAGCAGGATGAATACGATATAGCCATTGAACTTGATGCGCTCAGCGAAAGCGCCTAAGATGAGAGCCGGCGTAATCAATGCGAACATGCATTGGAACATGACGAACGTGAGCTCGGGTATATTGCCCGACGTCAGCGTGTCAAGCGTGATACCCTTTAGGAATGCTTTGTCGAACCCGCCTATGAAGAAGCCCAACGGGTTTCCGGATTCCATGAATCCAGTGCCGAACGCCCATGAATAACCAAAGGCGACCCACAATATGCTGACTGCCCCTACGATGAACATGGTCTGCATGATGACGCTCAACATATTCTTCTGCCGTACCAAGCCGCCATAGAAAAGGGCTATGCCGGGGATGCTCATGAGTAAAACAAGAATGGTGGCGGTAATCATCCATGCCGTATTGCCCGAATCGAGCATGGGTTTCGCGATTTCGCCTGCTGCTATGGATGTATCTTGTGCATGTGCGCTGGTGGCAAATAAACATATCGCTGCCATTGCCAGAAGGTATCGGGCACTGTCGATGTATTTGGCTAATTTAGTAATCATAATGCTTCTAATGTTTCTTGGTGAGTGGAAAACGTTTTTTGTTTGCCGGTTTTGTTTTTTATGGCTTTGGCGGTAGGCCTATTTCTCTTGCTCCGCATTATAGAGCGATATGTCGCCACGCTCCCCGGTGCGGATGCGTATGGCATCTTCGACAGGTATGACGAAAATGCGCCCGTCGCCGATTTCCCCGGTTTGTGCGCTCTTTAGGATGGCTTGTACCGTCTTTTCTACGTTTTTGTCGCGTACAATGATGGAAACGAGCGTCCGTTCGATGGAACTAGTGTCGTAGACTACTCCGCGATAGATACGCCCTTCGCGTGTTTTCCCTATCCCTCGTACATCGTAGTAGGAAAACCATTCGATGTCGGCGGCCAATAAAGCT
The DNA here is from genome assembly GCA_964439955.1 of uncultured Bacteroidaceae bacterium. Taxonomy (GTDB): domain Bacteria; phylum Bacteroidota; class Bacteroidia; order Bacteroidales; family Bacteroidaceae; genus UBA1794. The sequence goes on from CAYTPX010000003.1 coordinate 117,213, forward strand.
GCTTTTACATCTTCGAACCGGCTTCTGCGGATGATGGCTTCAATCTTTTTCATGATGCTGTCCTTGTTTTAAATGATATGTAGTTTATACTTTTCTGGGTATTCCCGGCTTGTCCTCATAAGCTCAAACCGACGACGAAATGGGCTCCTTCTGTTGCAGGATTCCAGACAATCTTCCCGTACAGGGGCAGCGAATACGCATCCGTAATCTTGATAGCTTTGGAAACGCCCAGTGCTACATTGGAAACTTCGAAGCCTCTTGCGCCGTCCCTCTCGCCTTCTACGTAATTATAAAAATCCGTTTCCCAAGGCACAGCCCCAATTTCTGCCGTCCAGTCGAGGCCGCCAAGCTTAAACGGGGCTGAAATCTGGAAATAGGAGGAATAAGCGCGGTCGCCGTCCCCGTTGACTCCGTCGTTCCCCGCAAAATTCGTGTACCAATTGATGGCTAAGAAGCCAAAATCATAGCCCACCTGTGCTTCGAATACGTGTTGTGTGTTTGTCGCACCGTAGTGGAAATAGCCTGCGCCTTGGTCAAACCAGTAATCCGTAACGGAAACGCTGAATCCCTTGAAGGCGTATCCCAATGTCAGGTCGAACTCCCGGGTGTCTTCCTTGTTGAATCCAACCGACCCCCATCCGCTTAATGAGAATCCCTTGTACGCGATGGATGCGGAAGGCTGGATGCTTGCATTTCCCAATTCTTGGCCACGCCAGATGTATTGGCTCACGATGTCAGCACCAACGCTTGCTTCCACTTTGTCTTGTGCTGCCAAAGGCATGGAGGAAAGGGCTATTGTGGACATTGCCAATAGCGCTAATCGTTGTTTGTTCTTCTTTTCCATACAATTTCTCCTTTAAGTTTATGTTACTTGTCTAATGGTAGTTTTTGTTTTTATTGTTGTGTTATTTTGGTTCTTAAATTGCCTGTTGGCGTTTCTTTTTGTATTGTTTATGCGGCAAAGTTATGTCTTTTGTTCTTTATGGGAAACACTTTCTGGCAAAAGATATCGACAATTTTTCCTCTTGGTTTCATTTTGAAGCAGAAATGGTTTAATTTCTTTCAAAAAGGCACGTGGATTGATTTGATTTGTTTTTAATTGTTAGTTACGTCTCCCCTGCGTTTTTTTTCTTCTCGCTTGTACGTTTTTTGTGCCCCGTAAGGGAAATAAAAAAGTGGCAGTTTCATTCAAAACCGTGAAACTGCCACTTCTGCCTTCTTGGGCTTGGGAAGATTCCGAGGGAGGTCAAGCCCATTTCCGGATACGCTGCATGGCTTCGACGCAATCGCTGTATTTTCCGAAAGCGGTCAGGCGTACATATCCTTCCCCATTAGGGCCAAAACCGATTCCCGGCGTGCTTACGATGCTGGTTTCATAGAGCAGGTGGTCGAAAAATTTCCATGAACTCATCCGTTTGGGCGCCTTTAGCCAGATGTAAGGTGCATTGATTCCCCCGTAGACTTGGAAGCCGGCTTTCTTCAGGCTTTCGCGCATGGTAGACGCGTTCCTCATATAATAGTCGATGGTTTCCTTGACTTGCTGCTGTCCCTCGGGCGTGTAGATGGCTTCTGCCCCGCGCTGGCTTATGTAGCTTGTCCCGTTGAATTTGCTGCATTGCCGCCGGTTCCACAAGGGGTTGAGCGCGATGCGCTTGCCGTCTATGTTGGCAGCCGTCACTTCCTTGGGGACTACGGTGTATCCGCAGCGTATGCCTGTAAATCCTGCGGTCTTCGAGAAACTGCGCAGCTCGATGGCCACTTTTTTTGCACCTTTGATTTCGTAGATGGAGTGGGGTATGTTGGGTTCGCGTATGTAGGCTTCGTACGCGGCGTCGAATATGATGAGCGTATCATTGGCAAGGGCGTAGTCCACCCATTGCTTCAATTGGTCGTGGGTTAAGGCTGTTCCGGTCGGGTTGTTGGGGAAACAGAGGTAGATGATGTCGATGCGGTGGGCGGGGATGGCGGGGATGAAGTCGTTTTCCGCCGTGCAGGGCAAGTATGTCACGTTGCTCCACGCCCCGTCGGGGGTCAGGATTCCGGAACGGCCGCAGAGGATGTTGCTGTCCACGTATACGGGATAAACCGGGTCGGTAATCCCCATGCTGTTGTCCCATCGCAGTAGTTCGCCGATGTTCCCGGTATCGCTTTTTGCCCCGTCGCTGATAAATACCTCGGCAAGGCTCAGGTTGATGTTCCGGGCTGCATAGTCGTGCTTGATGATGGCTTCCTTCAAGAAGTCGTAGCCTTGTTCCGGGCCGTAGCCATGGAAGGTGTCGGCCTTTGCCTGCTCGTCTATGGCGCGGTGCATGGCTTCGATGCAGGCTGGGGGCAGGGGTCTGGTCACGTCGCCTATGCCCAAGTTGATGAGCCGTTCTTTCGGATGGGTAATCGTGAAAGCTTTGATTCTTTTCACTATGTCGGTGAACAAATAACTCTCGGGTAGTTTCAGGAAATGTTCGTTTACTAGTGCCATAGCTGTCTTTGCGTGTTTGGGATGCCGCCCCTTTATGATAATATAACATTTTAAGGTTCTATTTATTGCCTTGTGCCTGGAGAACTTTCTGTTCGTGCGTGGTGGAGAACCCGCCGGTGGCTTTGGCTCAAACTTCCCGGTATTACCGAGCCATGTCCCCGCTTATGGGGAAAAACGGCAGCGGGAGGGGAACATTTCCCCTCCCGCTGATTCCCAAAAGGCATGGTGTAAATTCCTATTTCCCTTGCAAGTATTTGTCGATAGCCTCTGCGCTTTTCCGGCCGGAGGCTATGCAGCGCACCACGAGGCTTGCCCCGCTTGCCGCGTCGCCCGCCACGAAGGCGTTTTCCGGCAAGGCGGGCAGCGAGGTCTTGAGGAAGCCCATGGCCAATAGCACCAAGTCGGCTTCGATGATTTCTCTCCGTCCGGTAGGCTTCATCTCGGGGCGTCCGCCTTCGGGGGCATTTGTCCATTCTACTTCTTCCACTTCCACACCGCAGACGTGCCCGCCTTTCCCGAGGAAGCGGGTTGATGAGAGGCTCCATCGGCGGGTACACCCTTCTTCGTGGCTGCTGCTCGTCTTCAGCACGATAGGCCATTGGGGCCAAGGCGTAGCCGGATTGTGTCCGACGGGTGGTTGTGGCATGATTTCGATTTGGGTCACGCTCTCTGCCCCTTGCCGGTTGCTCGTCCCGATGCAATCGCTTCCGGTGTCGCCGCCGCCGATTACCAATACGCGTTTCCCCTTTGCGTTGATGAGTTCCTCCTGCGGGAAAGTTTGTCCGGCCAGGATGCGGTTTTGTTGGGCGAGCATTTCCATGGCGAAGTGGATTCCGCCCAATTCGCGCCCGGGTATCTGGAGGTCACGTGCTTGGGGGGTGCCGGTACAGATGCAGTAGGCATCGAACCCTTGGGGCAGGTTCGTGAGGTCGATTTCGGTTTGGGTCTTGAAAGTGATGCCCTCGGCTTCCATGATTCGGATGCGGCGGTCGATGATGGGCTTGTGCAGCTTGAAGTTGGGGATGCCGAAGCGCAGGAGTCCGCCCGTGTATTCCAGTTTTTCGAACACGGTGGTCTCGTATCCAAGGCGGTTAAGCCCGTTGGCGGCTGCCAGCCCTGCGGGGCCTGATCCGATGACGGCCACTTTCTTCCCGTTGCGCTGGTATTGTTTGGGCCGCACATACCCTTCCCTGAAGGCGGCTTCTATGATGGCCGCCTCGTTTTCGCGGATGGTGACTGGTGCGTCCATGCTCAACTGCAATACGCAGCTCTTTTCGCACAACGCGGGGCAAATGCGCCCGGTGAACTCGGGGAAATCATTCGTTTGCGTCAATATCTGGTAGGCTTCCTTCCAATTTCCCTTGAACAGCGCGTCTTGGAATTCCGGAGGGCGGTTACCCAATGGGCAGGCCCAATGGCAGAAGGGTACCCCGCAGTCCATGCAACGCGATGCTTGCAGCTTGCGTTCGCTCGTGTTCAGGGTTTGTTCTACTTCTCCGAAGTCGGCTATCCGGTCATGTACGGGGCGGTATCCGGCTTCTTGTCTGGGTATGGTTAAGAATGCTTTAGGGTTTCCCATATTATAATATAAGGTGTTTTGTGGTTGCGTTTGGGTTTAGTAATCTCGTTGTACTTCGGCTATTTTTTCCTGTAGCTTGCGCATTTGCTCTTCGGCCAGTACTCTCTTGTATTCAATCGGGGTTACTTGTATGAATTCTTCCATGTAGCGCCCCCAATCGTCAAGCATCCTGCGGGCCAGTTCCGACCCCGTATAGAGGTAATGTTGCCGTATCAGCTCGTGTAACTCCTTGCGTGCGGCGGCGTCTTCCAAGAGGGAAAGTTCCACCATGTCCATATTGCAGAAGTAGTCGAAGTTGTGGTTCTTGTCCCACACATAAGCCAAACCGCCACTCATGCCCGCGGCAAAGTTGCGCCCCGTCTCGCCCAAGACGACGACACGTCCGCCGGTCATGTACTCGCAGCAGTGGTCGCCTACGCCTTCCACCACGGCTGTCGCACCGGAGTTGCGCACGGCGAAACGTTCGCCTGCGCGCCCGTTGATGTAGACTTTTCCGCTTGTGGCGCCATAGAGTAGCGTGTTGCCCACGATGGTGTTGTTTTCGGCAGGGAACTTGCTGCGTGCAGGCGGTTGCACCGAGATGTGTCCCCCGCTCAGCCCCTTGCCGAGGTAGTCGTTTGCTTCGCCTTCCAACTTGAAGCTGATGCCATGGGCAAGGAATGCGCCGAAGCTCTGTCCCGCCGCACCTTTGAATTTCACTTGGATGGTCTGCTCCGGGAGTCCTTTCTGCCCGTATTGTGCGGCAACGGCGCCCGAAATCATCGCTCCTACGGAACGGTCGGTATTGGCAATCCTGTACTCCAGCGAGACTTCCTTGCCGTGGGCAAGGGCATCTTGGGCAGCTAGGAGGATCTTCGTATCCAGCACTTCTCCGATTCCTTGGTTGGGTCGTTCGATGTAGTGTAAAGCCGAGTCATTTTCCACTTTATGCAAAATGCGGCTGAAGTCGAGCAAACGGGATTTGTCGTCAGGGGAAGACGGGGTAACCTCGATGAGGTCTGTCCGGCCAACTATGTCTTCTAAGCGGGTAAAGCCCATCTCTGCCAAGTATTCGCGTACCTCTTGTGCTAAGAACCGGAAATAATTGACGAGATATTCGTAGTGGCCTCTAAAATGCGCGCGCAGCTTTGCGTCTTGGGTGGCGACGCCCACCGGGCAAGTATTGGCATGGCATTTGCGCATCATGACGCACCCAAGCACGATGAGTGCGGTAGTACCGAAGGCAAACTCGTCTGCCCCCAAAAGCGCCATGCAGATTACGTCGCGTCCGGTCTTGAGCTGTCCGTCGGTTTGTAAGCGTACTTGCCCGCGCAGATTGTTCAAGACCAACGTTTGTTGTGCCTCACTCAGGCCAAGTTCGGGTGGGATTCCGGCGTAGCGCATGGACGAAGCCGGAGAAGCGCCCGTCCCCCCTTCAGAACCGGAGATGACTATTAAGTCGGCCTTGGCCTTTGCCACGCCGGCGGCAATAGTCCCGATGCCGCTCTCGGCCACCAATTTGACGCTAATCTGCGCTTTGGGGTTAACATTCTTCAGGTCGAAGATGAGCTGCGCCAAGTCTTCGATGGAATAAATATCGTGGTGGGGCGGGGGGGATATGAGTGAAATACCGGGGATGGAGTGGCGTGTGCGGGCAATCACCTCGTCTACTTTGAAGCCGGGTAGCTGGCCGCCTTCACCGGGCTTGGCGCCTTGGGCTACTTTGATTTGAATTTCTTCGGCATTCACCAAATATTCTGCGGTCACCCCGAAGCGCCCGGAAGCTACTTGCTTGGTTTTGCTGCATAGGGAGATGCCCTCGTAAGATTCATGGAAGCGTATCGAGTCTTCGCCTCCTTCGCCGGTATTGCTCCGTGTCCCCAGTTTGTTCATGGCGAGTGCCATCGCTTCGTGTGCTTCCTTGCTGATGGCGCCGAACGAAATGGCTCCGGTAACGAAATGCTGGACGATGTTCTCCACCGGTTCTACTTCCTCCAAGGGAATAGGGTGCTTCTTAAAACGGAAGAAATCCCGCAGGAAGATCGGACTTTCCTTTCCGTCTGCTTGTGAGGTAAACTCCTTGAATTTTTTGTAGCTGCCCAGCCGGGTTGCCAGTTGGAGCTTGCTGATGGTTTCCGGGTTCCAAGCGTGTTTCTCTCCGTCTTTGCGGTACGAGTATTGTCCGATGTAGGGAAGCTGTTCGTCCATTTCGTCCAATGTATAACCCGCATGATGGAAAGCAGTGTAGGACTTGGCGATTTCTTCCAATCGTATGCCGCCAATCGAAGAGACCGGCGTGCCGAAGTATTTCTCCAGCAATTCCTCGCTCAAGCCGACGGCTTCGAAAATCTTGGCACCGCGGTAGGAACGGATCGTGCTGATACCCATTTTGCTCATCACCTTATAAAGCCCTTTGCAAAGCGCCTTGATGTAATTCCTTTCGGCCGTTTCGTAATTGAGTTGGATACTGCCCTTTTTCACCAAATCGTCCAGTATGGCAAACGCCATGTACGGGTTGATCGCGCTGGCTCCGTAGCCCAAGAGGAGGGCGGCGTGCATGACTTCCCGTATTTCCCCGCTTTCCACGATCAAGGCAGTCTGTACCCGTTTCTGCTTGGCTATCAAGTGGTGGTGTACTGCGCTTACGGCGAGCAGGGAAGGTATGGCGGCGTGGTCCGCATCGATGGCGCGGTCGGACAAGATGATATAATTAACCCCTTTCGTGACAGCCTCTTCTGCTTCTTTGCACAGGGTGTCGAGGGCTTTTTGCAGCCCATTCTTCCCTTCGGCTACTTTGAAAAGCGTGGGCAGTTTGACCGTTTTGAATCCCTTGTAGCGTATGTTGCAAAGGATATCCAACTGTGCGTTGGTAAGAATCGGGTGCGGCAACCGTACCATCTTGCAGTGGCTTTCGTCGGGCAACAGTATATGGTTGCCCACTGCGCCGATGTATTCGGTGAGCGACATGACCAATGCTTCCCGTATCGGGTCGATTGGCGGGTTTGTCACTTGTGCGAATTGCTGGCGGAAGTAGTTGAACAGCAGTTGCGGCCTTTCGGAGAGCACGGCCAGTGGCGTGTCGTTCCCCATCGAGGCGGTCGGCTCCGAACCGCTGGCGCACATGGGGATGATTGTCCGTTCCACGTCTTCCCGCGTAAAGCCGAATGCGCGCAGCTTCCGGGCGTAGTCGCCCACGGTGTTTTCTACCTTGCGTCCGCTCTTCAGGGCGTTCAGCTCGATGCGGTTGGCCGAAAGCCATTGGTGGTAAGGCTTGGTGGAGGCCAGTTGTTCCTTGATTTCTTTGTCGTAATAGATGCGCCCTTCTTGGGTGTCCACCAATAGGATTTTTCCCGGTTGGAGGCGTCCTTTTTCTTTGATGTTTTCCGGTTCGATGTCGATGACGCCTGCCTCGCTGGCTACGACCATCATGTCGTCTTTCGTGATCAGGTAGCGCGCAGGCCTCAGCCCGTTGCGGTCGAGCATGCCCCCGGCGTAGCGGCCGTCGCTGAAGAGCAAGGCGGCCGGCCCGTCCCACGGCTCCATGAGGATGGAGTGGTACTCGTAAAATGCCTTAAGCTCTTCGCTGATGGGGTTTTTGTCGTTGAACGATTCGGGAATCAGCATGGCCATGGCGTGCGGGAGCGGCAGCCCGGACATGACGAAGAACTCCAAAACGTTGTCAAGCGAGGCACTGTCGCTCATCTCGGGCTGTAAGATAGGGTGGATGTCCTTCACGTCCCCCAACAGCGGCGTGGAAAGCACGCTTTCCCTTGCCTCCATCCATCCTCGGTTGCCGCGGATCGTGTTGATTTCGCCGTTGTGTGCCAATAAGCGGAAAGGCTGTGCCAAGCTCCACGTGGGGAACGTATTGGTACTGAAGCGGGAATGCACGATGGCCAGCCCGCTGGTGAGGTACGGTTGTGAGAGGTCGGGGAAGTAGGCACGCAGTTGTTCGGAAGATAGCATGCCTTTATATATGAGAATCTTGCAGGAAAGCGAAACTATATAAAAGTCCTTGTGGGCGACGCGCCGTTCTATTTTCTTCCGGATGAGGTAGAGCGAGCGTTCTAGGTTGTCGGTTTCGCCTTTCCCGCTGATGAATAACTGCTTGATGTCGGGCTCGCTTTCTTGCGCGCTGGCGCCCAAGATGGAAGAGTCGGTGGGCACGGAGCGCAAGTGCATCAGCTGAAGCCCTTCGCGTTCCACTTCTTCGATGATTACCTTGAGGATTTCGGCTTGTTCTTTTTTGTCTTTAGGGAGAAAGACCAGTCCGGTCCCATATTTTCCTTTCTCCGGCACAGGGATTCCTTGCAGGAGGATGAATTCGTGGGGAATCTGTATCATGATTCCGGCCCCGTCGCCAGTCTTGTTGTCGGCGCCTTCGGCTCCACGGTGCTTCATGTTTTCCAAGACCGTCAGTGCCGAGTCTACCAATTCGTGGGATTTGTTGCCGTGGATGTTGGCCAACATGCCGACCCCGCATGCGTCGTGCTCGTTTGCAGCATCATAGAGGCCCGCCTGCCGCGGTTGCTCTTGTCTCATGGTTTTGCCTTTTCCCTTTTCAGAAGTGTAACTTTTCATTCCTATATTCTTTCTTTTGTTCTTGTCCGGGTTGCGTATTATGTCAAATTGCTCGCAAATTTACATATTTACTTCTTATTTTCTATGTTCCATGCTGCGGTTTCAGGAAAAGAAAATACATTTATCTCTATAATTGCTAATGATTTTATAGTTTTTGACGGGATATTTGTTCCTGTTGTAAGCATGCTTATGCTAAATGGTGATGATTTAAAAGAGACACCTTCCGAAAAATATTTTTGTCCTGCGGTTATTCTTTTCCTGCGCTTTCCCTTTTTTCTTTTGGGGCTTGCATGCAAAGGCGGGAAACGATGGGGCTTTCTATGAAAAGCACCGTGGCTTTTATGGAAAAGTGGCAAGGCTTTTTTCTTTATCCCTCCACCTACTTTAAATATAAGGGCGGAAGAAAAAGATAATC
>CAYTPX010000004.1:0-67197 GCA_964439955.1 uncultured Bacteroidaceae bacterium
ACGGATGAGTGCTTTAGACTTCACGCATGTATTGACAGAAACGGTAGAAAAACTTGCGCAACCCGAAAGTTATCGCCTCTTGGTGCACCGGCATCGTGATGGTGAGCCTTTGCCCTCGGCCAAAGTGTTGCGGGAGGTGGTGGAATTGGCACGGGCCATTCTTTTCCCGGGCTATTACGGTAACTCGACATTGGACAGCCGTACGCTTTCGTACCACATAGGTGTGGGGGTGGAACGGCTCTATGGTTTGCTCGAAAGGCAAATACGCGCAGGGCTTTGCTTCTGTAAGGATTGCGAGGAAGACGAGCGCCTGTTCGACGGACGTGTCGCTGGTGTTGATGCCGTCCTGCAGAAGGATTTGGATTGTGCTGAAACGGTTCGTCGAAAAGCGGCAGGGATGGCGGCGGCTTTCGTCGCCCGTTTGCCGGAATTGCGCCGGGTGTTGTCGACCGATGTGGTGGCAGCATACAATGGCGACCCTGCGGCGACGAGCTATGGCGAGGTGATTTGTTGTTACCCTGCCATACGGGCCATCTCAAACTATCGTATCGCGCACGAGCTCCTGCTGTTGGGCGTACCCTTGATTCCCCGCATTATTACGGAGATGGCGCACAGTGAAACCGGGATCGACATCCATCCCGGAGCGGAAATAGGTTCTTATTTTACTATCGACCATGGCACCGGGGTGGTGGTCGGGGCGACGAGCATCATCGGGAATGGCGTGAAGTTGTACCAAGGCGTTACCCTCGGGGCTAAAAGTTTCCCGTTGGATTCCAACGGGAATCCCATAAAAGGTATCCCGCGGCATCCTATCTTGGAAGACGATGTGATAGTGTATTCCAACGCGACGATACTGGGGCGTATTACGATAGGCCGGGGCGCTACCATCGGAGGCAATCTTTGGGTGACGGAAGACGTGCCGCCGGGTGGCCGCATCGTCCAGCGCAGGGGGTAAAGCGATACTGCGCGACGGCCTGGAAGAGAAATCATTTTTGTTCGAATCCCTCATTTTTTATATTTATTATAGATATACATGGAAAAGGAAAACGCTGCATCAGAGTTTGAGATGATAGCCAAGACTCTCTACGGGCTGGAGGAGGTCTTGGCGAAAGAGCTGACGGACTTGGGTGCGAATAATGTGGAAATAGGGCGTCGCATGGTCTCTTTTTCCGGGAACAAGGAGTTGATGTACCGTGCAAACTTCGCTCTTCGTACGGCATTGCGCATATTGAAACCGATAAAGCGTTTCTCTGCACGGAATGCGGACGAGGTCTACGAACAAGTGCGCGCTATGGAATGGGGCGAATGGCTTACCCCGGAAAAGACTTTTGCGGTAGATTCCGTGGTTTATAGCGAAGAGTTCCGCCATTCCAAGTTCGTCGCATACCGGGTGAAGGATGCGGTGGCCGATCATTTCCGTGAGGTTTGCGGCAAACGTCCTTCGGTGCGTTTGAATGACCCTGACATGCTTTTGCATATACATATTGCCGACACTTCTTGCACCCTTTGCTTGGATAGCAGCGGCGAGTCGCTCCACCGGCGCGGTTATCGCCAGGAAGCCACCGAAGCCCCCCTCAACGAGGTTTTGGCAGCAGGCATGGTCTTGCTGACCGGCTGGCGGGGGGAGTGCGATTTGATAGACCCGATGTGTGGCTCGGGCACCATCTTAATCGAGGCAGGCCTTATTGCCCGCAACATCGCGCCGGGGGTTTTCCGGCAAGGATACGCCTTCGAAAAATGGCCGGACTTCGACGCAGAGTTGCTTGAAGAAATATATAATGATGATTCCGCCGAGCGTCCTTTCGAGCATCGCCTCTACGGATACGATGTCCTCCAGCAGGCCTACCAGAAGGCCTCCCGCAATGTGAAAGCCGCGGGGCTGGGCAAGGAAACGATTCTTGCGGTGCGCCCGTTGGAAGAGTTCGTGCGTCCGAGCGGGAAGGCGCTTATGATTACCAATCCACCCTATGGGGAGCGTCTCGGCGGTGGCCAGTCGCTGATGGATTTATATGCCTTGCTTGGTTCGAAACTCAAGCATGAATTTTACGACAATACCGCTTGGGTCATCAGCGGCAACCGGGAGGCCGTCTACCAAATAGGGCTTCATCCCTCGGAGCGCATCGTGCTTTTCAACGGGGCGTTGGAGTGCGAATATCGGAAATATGAGCTATTCAGTGGGAAGAACAGCGATTATAAGGAACGGGTCAGCCGGATGTCGGATTGGGAATCTATGGACTATCCAGACGAAGACGCCCCGCGCCCAAGAGAGAGGCCTTTCCCTCCTTCTGGCGAACGGCGCTACCGCCCGGATGCAGCCCCCAGCCGTCCGGCAGGGCACACGCCGTATGCCGACAGCCGCCCGGGGTATTTCCCGGGAAAAAGGCACGTGGATAATGAAATCCGCCGGATTTACGAGGAGCGTCGCCGCGTGATGGCAGAATTGGGCTTAGAGGAAAACTCCCCCCAGAGGCCGACACCTTCTGAAAACGATTAAAACTTTGCCCCGCATGCCGCCTTCCGCTTCGGACGTATCCGCTTTTCCCTTTGCCACGCCCTGCGCAGCAAGGGAGGGGAAAGTGCTGGGTTTGGAAGAATTGTTGCCCGGTGGTTTGCACCGTGTGCATTACCTCCCCCGGGATTTGGGCTGTGTGCGCTGGTGGGGTGACTGCCTGGTCCTTCCGGGAGAGGGGGATTCCCTGCAAGAAGTCCCGGCGGACGGCATGGAGAATGCTTCCCTTTCCGGTGAAAAGTGCCAAGGCTTTTCACCGGAAGGGGAAGCACTCTTTTCGCTCGATGCAGCTTCGGGCCGCTGCGAGCGCCTCTTTTCTTTCGAACGGCTCAACCGTTTTCTCTCCGATGAAGGGCTGAACGCGGTTTACACGATGGAGCGTCTCTCGTTTCCTGTACCGGGGGAACGGCTGCTCCAAGTGCAGCTCCCCGGGCAAGGGTATGTGTGGGTTGATTTCTCCCGTTGGCGGATGGTGCGGAAAATCATGCTTCCCCCCGATGCGCTTTGTGCTGATGTGAGCCCGGATTTGCAGGCCGTGGCCTATACGGTGGGGAACAACCTGTTTGTCGCCACCGCTTCGGGCGCACAACAAGTGACGGACGAACCCGAGGGAGTGGTGTGCGGGCAAAAGGTGCACCGCGAGGAATGGGGCATTTCGAAAGGCACGTTTTGGAATCCCGACGGGAGGTTGCTGGCCTTTTACCGCATGGACGAGCACCGGGTGGAGCGGCACTGCCTGGTGGAAACTGGGACGGGGGTAGGGGAACGCCTTGCCGTACGCTACCCGATGGCCGGCTCTGCGAGCCACCAAGTGCGGGTGGGCGTCTATGACCCCCTTGCACAGGCAACCGTATTCTTGCAGGACGATGGGGCGGAAGACCGTTATTTTACGAATATCTCGTGGAGTCCCGATGCGCAGAAGTTGTATGTCATCGAGTTGAACCGTGGGCAAACCCGTGCCGAATTGTGCCGCTACGATGCCCGTTCGGGACGGCGCGAGGCAGTGGTCTTGGCAGAAGAAAACGAGAAATATGTGCAGCCTCTGCACCCTGTCGTATTCGTCCCGTGGTTGGATGATGCGTTTCTCTACCACAGCCAGCGGGACGGTTTCAACCACCTCTACCTCTACCGTGCCGACGGGACGCAGCTGCTCCAGGTGACCCGGGGGGCATGGCTGGTTGCCGATTGGCTGGGCTTCGACGAGGAAGCGCATGAACTTACTTTCACTTCCTCCGCGGCATCGCCTTTGCAGCAGCACGTCTACCGCTTGCGGCTGGAGGCCGGCGGTACGCGTGCCGTTGCGTCTGCGCCGCGCCGGTGCAGCCTCTATGACGGCGGATGGCAGGAGGGTGTGCTTTCCCCCTCGGGCCATTTCCTGATGAGCCGCCACCAGGCGCATGCAATGCCCGGCGAGGCCGACTTGTTGGACTGCCGCGATGGGCGCCGCATAGCCCACCTTTTTTCTACGCCCGACCCTTATTGCGGCTGTCAGGTGCCCTCCGTGGAGGTCGGTGTCTTGCCTGCGGCCGATGGGGAGACGCCCTTGTATTACCGGATGTTGAAGCCCCCTTCGTTCGATGCCGGGCATCGCTATCCGGTTATCCTTTACGTATATGGCGGGCCGGGCGTCCGCTTGATTTCCGACCGCTGGCTGTATGGGGTCCGTGGATGGGATATTTATATGGCAAACCGTGGCTACATAGTTTTCTCCCTCGATAGCCGGGGGAGCAGCGGGCGCGGCTTCTCGTTCGAAAGTGTTACCTTCCGCCGCTTGGGAGAGGAAGAGGGATATGACCAGATGTGCGGCATCCGCTTCCTGAAGTCCCTGCCTTTCGTCGACGGCCGGCGCATTGGTGTGCATGGATGGAGCTATGGGGGGTATATGGCCATAGCCCTCATGTTGCGTTATCCTGAGGCCTTCCGTGTTGGAGTGGCGGGGGGTGCGGTCATTGATTGGAAGTATTATGAGGTGATGTACGGAGAGCGCTACATGAAGACCCCGCAAGAAAACCCTGAGGGCTATGCCGCTTCCGATTTGAAGCGCTTGGTCGGACGGTTGAAAGGCTCTCTGCTTTTGATACACGGCGGACAGGACGGGGTCGTCTTGCCCGTCCATGCTTTTGCTTTTTTGGAAGCGGTCGTGGAAGCCGGCGTGCAGCCCGATTTCTTTCTCTATCCCACCTACGGGCATCATGTGACGGGGCACGACCGCGTCCATCTCTACGAAAAAATCACGCGCTACTTCGATGTCCGGATGGGGTGTCCGGGTAGTGCCGTGGAATCAGGAACAGAAGAACACAAAAACGCATACGAATCATGAAGATACTCTTGTTAGGTTCCGGCGGACGCGAGCATGCGATGGCCTGGAAGATTGCACAAAGTCCGAAAGTAGAACAACTTTTCATCGCCCCGGGCAATGCCGGTACGAGCGGAGTGGGTAAGAATTTGCCGGTTTCCGTCACCGATTTCCCGGGCATCAAGGCCGCTGTCCTCGAGAACGGCATCGACATGCTGGTCGTAGGCCCCGAGGTGCCGCTCGTGGAAGGCATAGCCGATTATTTCGAGGCCGACCCTGAATTGAAGGATGTCCCGGTCATCGGCCCCAAGAAGTCCGGCGCCGCCTTGGAAGGGAGCAAGGAGTTTGCCAAAGGGTTCATGCAGCGCCACGGGATTCCCACGGCTCGCTACCGCAGCTTCACGTCGGCCATGGTGGAAGAAGGCTGTGCCTTCCTCGAGACGCTCCAGCCTCCTTATGTCCTGAAGGCTGACGGCCTTTGTGCCGGGAAGGGCGTCTTGATTGTGCCGACTTTGGAGGAAGCGAAGGAAGAGTTGCGCGGAATGCTCGGTGGCATGTTTGGCGAGGCCTCGGACACGGTGGTCATCGAGGAGTTTCTCTCGGGCATCGAATGTTCCGTATTCGTGCTGACTGACGGGAAGCACTACAAGATTCTGCCCGAAGCCAAGGACTACAAGCGCATCGGTGAAGGCGACACTGGACCGAACACGGGGGGGATGGGCAGCGTTTCGCCCGTGCCGTTTGCCGATTCCGCTTTCATGTCGAAAGTGGAGGAGCGTATCGTCCGTCCCACAATCGAAGGGCTACAGGCCGAAGGTATAGACTATAAGGGTTTCATCTTCTTTGGTTTGATTAATGTAGAGGGCGAACCGATGGTCATTGAATACAACGTTCGCATGGGCGACCCCGAGACGGAATCGGTCATGTTGCGCATCAAGAGCGACTTGGTGGAACTCTTTGAAGGTGTTGCTGACGGCACGCTTGACGAAAAAACGCTGGAGGTAGATCCGCGGACGGCGGTGTGCGTGATGCTTGTTTCGGGCGGTTACCCCGGGAAATATGCGAGGGGTTATGAAATGACGGGGCTGGATGCGGTGGAAGGCAGCCTGCTGTTCCATGCCGGCACGAAAGAAAGCGATGGCCGGGTATTGACCGATGGCGGCCGGGTATTGGCCGTCAGTTCCTATGGGAACGGCATTGCCGAGGCCTTGGCCCGCTCTTTCCGGGGAGCGGAGCAGGTGGATTTCGAAAAGAAATACTACCGCCGCGACATAGGTTTCGATTTATAGCCAAGAAACCGTATGCGGCGCGCGAAAAAGACTCTTCAGGAACGGGTTATGTCCTACGGGCGTGCCTTGCCCGTGGTACTTTTCTTTATGCTCGGGTGCTGGGTTGTTTCGCTGAGTGTGGACATCCCCTCCTGGCCGGGCATGGGGAGTTTCCTCTGGGAGGATATGGGCTTGTCCTTGCCCGGCGGGCGGCGCATTTTGTTGGCCATGGGGCTGCTGCTGTATTTAGCCATCGGCTTTTCCTTGATCCCGCTCAACAACCGGCTCGTAATCATCCGTACCCGCGCTTCGGTGCAGACCCTCTTTTTTTTCTTTTGGCTGGCGCTTTTGCCTTTCTTGCACCCGTTGGTTTATGATGCCTGCCCCATGTTCCTGATGCTTTGTTCGCTGTCTTTCTTCATGGTGGCCTACCAGCACGTGCGGCCGATGGGGCTCGTTTACCACGCCATGCTTTGTCTTGGTCTGGCTTCGTGCTTCGACCCTGGGCTTTTGTTCCTCCTCCCCGTTTACGGGGTAGGGGCACTCTTGTTCCGCATTGGTTCGTGGCGTAGCTTGCTTGCCGGAGTGTTGGGTTTGCTGTTTGCTTATGTTTTCTTTACTGGCGTGGCTTGGGCTGTGGGCAACCCTTGGTTGCTTTTCCGGCAGTTCTCCTCTTTTGCCGGGAAACTGCACGGCTTTTGCCTGCCCGCCCATGCTCCTTGGTTCCTCATCCTTGCAGGCTACCAGTTCGTTTTGCTATTGTGTACGATGCCATACTATTGGCTGAAGAAACCGAAGATAAGCATGCGTACCCGCGATTTCCTCAATTTCTTTTCCCTCTTGGAGCTGGCTTTCCTGGCAGGGATGTGCCTCAAGCCTGTGCTTCTGGGTATGCTGCTCCCGCTTTCGCTCGTCTGCCTTTCCTTCATCGGAGGCCACTTCTTCTCATTTGTCCATACGAAAAGCTCGAACGTGCTTTTCATCTTTGCTTTTTCAGTACCATTCCTTTTGTATGCCATCCTCCTGTTATGAAGAAAATGCTTTTTCCTTTTTTCCTCATCATGTGCCTTGCCGTCTTGTCAGGACTGGATGCCTGCGGTCGTGCTTCTTCTCAATCGGAGAAACCGTTGCTTGTCGTTTCGATAGCTCCTTTGCACTACCTCTTTGGGCATATAGCGGGCAACCGGATGGACATCAAGGTGCTTGTGCCCCGGGGTGCTACCCCGGAGACTTATGAGCCCACGCCTTCGGATATCGTCCTCCTGAACAAAGCCGTGGCCTATGCGGGTGTGGGGTTGCTCGACTTTGAACGGGTGTGGGCCGACCGCATCGCTTCTGAATGTCCGCACCTGGCGGCCCGCATGTTGGCCGAGGGGGTTGCCCTCGAGGGGGATGCCGGGCGTCCTGACCCCCACGTGTGGATGTCGCCCCGGAACATGGAGGTAATGGCCGAAAACGCCTGCCGTTTCCTTTGCCATATCGACAGGAAGAACGCCAGCCATTACCGGGCTAACCACAAACGCCTGTTGCGGCGCATCCTCCAGGTCGCCGATTCTGTCCGTGCCCTGCTTCCCGGGCAACAAGTAGCCTTTTTCTCCTACCACCCGACGTTAGGCTATTTTGCCCGTGACTATGGCTTGAAGCAGATACCCATCGAAGAGGACGGGAAGGAACCCTCCGTGCGCCGTTATAAAAGCCTTGCCGCTTTGGCCAAAAAGGAGCAAGCCCGGGTCATTTTTGTGCAGCCGGAATTTGGAAGGAAGCCCGCAGAATGGCTGGCCGAGGAGACAGGGCTTCCCATTGAAGCCATCGACCCGCTGACCGAAAACTGGGAGCAAGAACTATTGGACATCGCCTCTTTCTTGGGCAAATATGCTTCCGGAAAATAAACAAGCACCGCAAAATGCCCTCCCCTGCACCCATGCCTATCCCAGGCTCGCCTTCCACTTATCCGTCCGACCTCTTGCTACAGGCCGAGAAACTGGCCTTCGTGCGCAACGGCTACCAAGTGCTTTCCGGTATTGACCTGCAAGTCCGCCGTGGCGAATGCCTTGCGCTGCTCGGCCGTAATGGCTGCGGCAAGACGACTTTGCTGCGCTTGCTGTTGGGTTTGCTGCCCCCCGCTTCGGGCCGGGTGCGCTATTTTCGCGACGGGCGCGAGGTGGATCGCCTGAATATGGGCTACCTGCCCCAGCAAAACCGCCTCGACCCTCGTTTCCCTATCACGGTGCGCGAGGTGGTGGCCAGCGGCCTGCTTTCACGCCGCTCCTTTTTCCGTCGCATAACCGAAGCAGAGTCCCGGCGTGCCGAGGCGTGCCTCGGGATGGTAGGTCTCCTCTCGTTGGCCGGTCGCCCTATCGGTAAAGTCTCGGGAGGCGAGTTGCAGCGCGCCTTGCTGGCCCGGGCTTTGGCCTCCGACCCCGAGTTGCTGTTGTTGGACGAACCCGGCACTTACATGGACACTGCCTCGCAAAGCCTCCTCCGCCATCTTTTAGAATTGCAGGTGGGTGTGCGTGCCGTGGTTGTCGTTACGCATAACCCCGAAGAAATCCTTCCCCCGGAAGCGCGTATCTTGCGTCTCTGATTCTTTTTTTGCTCTGCGAAATCCCTATAAGTAGGTATTGCCCCCTCGGGCACTACCTGCTACCTTTGCCCTGTCTTTCAAAACAATTAAAAACGATACAAGTCTTTTATAACCAAAGAAAGGAAGGAAAACCTATGAAGATTGAATCAATCGTGGCCCGCGAGGTGCTGGATTCGCGTGGCAACCCTACCGTTGAGGTGGATGTATGCTTGGAGTCTGGAGCCATGGGGCGTGCTTCGGTTCCCTCGGGTGCTTCGACAGGCGAGCACGAAGCCCTCGAATTGCGCGACGGCGGAGCACGATATGGCGGAAAAGGAGTGCTCAAGGCAGTGGAGAACGTCAACAAAGTGTTGGCTCCAGCCCTCATCGGCTATTCTGCCTTGGAGCAACGCAAGATAGACAAGGCCATGCTGGCTTTGGACGGCACTCCCACCAAGTCCCGCCTCGGGGCTAACGCCCTGCTTGGCGTATCGTTGGCCGTAGCCAAGGCCGCTGCCGACTACTTGGGGCTGCCCCTCTACCGTTATTTGGGCGGGGTGAACGCCTATACAATGCCTGTCCCCATGATGAACATCATCAATGGCGGCTCCCACAGTGACGCTCCCATTGCTTTCCAAGAGTTTATGATCCGCCCTGTCGGCGCTTCCTCTTTCCGCGAAGGGTTGCGCATGGGTGCCGAAGTTTTCCACGCCTTGAAGAAAGTGCTCCATGCACGTGGCTTGAGCACGGCCGTAGGCGATGAAGGCGGATTTGCCCCTGCTCTCGATGGCCCCGAAGACGCTATTGAATCCATACTCCAGGCCATCCGCGAGGCGGGCTATGAGCCTGGGCGTGACGTGACCATCGGTATGGACTGCGCCTCTTCCGAGTTTTACAAGGATGGCGTATATGATTACACCGTATTCGAAGGCGCTAAGGGCAAACGCCGCACTGCCGACGAGCAAATAGCCTATCTCGAGTCGCTCGTAGACAAGTATCCCATTGATTCCATCGAGGACGGCATGAGCGAGAACGACTGGGAAGGTTGGAAGAAACTTACCGAACGTCTCGGGGGGCGCTGCCAGCTTGTGGGCGACGACCTCTTCGTCACCAACGTGCAATTCCTGTCCAAGGGGATAGCGCAAGGCTGCGCCAATTCCATCCTTATCAAGGTAAACCAGATAGGTACGCTGAGCGAGACTCTTGATGCCATCGAGATGGCCCATCGCCATGGCTATACTACCGTCACTTCCCACCGCAGTGGCGAGACGGAGGATGCTACGATAGCCGACATTGCCGTGGCCACCAACAGCGGGCAGATCAAGACCGGTTCCCTGAGCCGCTCCGACCGCATGGCCAAATACAACCAGCTCCTGCGTATCGAGGAAGAGCTGGGTGAGTTGGCCGTTTATGGTTACAAGCGCATCCGTTGAACCGTAAATGAATAGCACATGCGATTTTTCGCATGGAAGATAAAGCCAGATAATAAGATTAGTTTATTGTGTGAATAAGTCGATTCGAGCCGACGTCCCTGTGAAGAGGCGTCGGTTTCTTTTTTCCCATGTCCCCCGTGCATGAAGCCGATGCCGGGCAATTCCAATGCGGGTGGGATAATGCAATGTTGCCCGTAGGTTATACCAATGATGTACCGGCGCTTTCCAAGAAAAGCGCCGCACCTTTTCAAGGGGAAGGGCATCGCTTTTCGGCAGATGTCTGTGCTGCCGCTACTGCACATAAGGGAGTTTAAGCGAATCTCTGTTGAAGAACATCACCTCCGGCGGGGGCGGTGTAGTACGGAAACCATATCTTTGCGACAAGCCCGGGGGATGGTGCCGTGGGCTGCCACGTAAGTTTAAAAACAAAAAGAGCGAGACAGTATGGGAAAACTTGGAGTCATCGTTGCCGGAGGCATGTTGCAGGCTTCGGCCTTGGTGCAGGCCCAGACGGAGCCTGTGCAGCTGTATGTGGACGCGGGGACGCAGATCGCCACGGTAACAAAGCTGTTCAATGGGACGAACATTGAAGACTTGAACAACCAGACGAACGGGGGAATCTTCAGCCAGCTCCTCCATGGGGAGGCTTTCGAGGAGAATATGGACGTGGACTTCTTGGGCCTTTCGCCGAGGGACTACTCGAAAGTCTACGTTGTCTTGGATGAACGCCGAGTGCCGCACCTGATTTCGCAGGCCAACATCTACCATCGCATCCGTTGGAACAACCGCAACGACAAGTACGACGTGAACTCGAAGGACGTCTACGACGCTCCGGGCGCGCGCGAGCCATTGGTCATCTCCGGTTGGCGCTTTTGGGGGCGCTTCGTCCCGTTCGACTCGATTCCCGCCGGGATACAGGAGATAATGCTCGACCGCCTCAACGGGCGGGAGCAAATCTCCAAATATTGGAGTAAAATGGTAAGCGGCATGCCGCAGTACCGCTATGGGTTGGTGCGCGACGGGCAAGCCTATATCGGAAGGCAGACGCAGGTTGTCGATTTCGAGGGGGGCACGGGCGAAGTGGGGCTCGTGAACTACGGGCTCTACCGCATGGGCATCGCCTACGAGAACGGCAAGCCCTACGAGGGTGTACTGCGTGTGAAATCGGAAAAGCCGCAGACCCTCTACCTCTCCCTGCGCGACGACGAAGGGAAAGTGATAGCTGAAAAGGGCTACCCGCTGCAGGGGGATGGGTCGTATGAGAAAGTCGTTTTCGAACTGACCCCCTCTTCCGGCGCCAAGAAAGGCAGTTTTGGCATATCCCTCAAGAGCCCCGGGCGGGTGGAGTTGGGCTTTGCCTTCCTGCAGCCGGGCGAATGGGGGCGCGTGGATGGGTATCCCCTCCGTAAGAGCTTTGTCGATGCGCTCAAGAGACAGGGTATCACGGCTTTCCGCTATAACGGTTCAATGGTGGACGTAGGTGCTGATACTTATCTTTACCGTTGGAAGAAAATGATAGGCCCGGTGGATGAACGGCGCACCACGTTGCGTACGGGGTTCAACCTCTACGCCACGCATAGCTTTGGCTTCATCGAGATGTTGCAAGCCGCTGAGGCGGTGGGCGCGGAGCCTATCATTGGCATGAGTATGGATGAGACGGTCGAAGACATACGCGACTTCGTGGAGTACGTGAACGGCCCGGTTTCCTCGGAATGGGGGGCATTGCGGGCCAGGCATGGCCATCCCGAGCCTTACGGGCTGAAGTACATAGAGGTCGATAACGAGCGTTTCCTTACGCGCGGATATATCGAGTGTGTCAAGAAGTTCGCCCAGGCGGCGTGGGAAGTGGACCCGCAGATGTCCATTATGGTATCGCTCAACATAGGGCGCGACGGCTACAAACGCGGCACGCCGGCCTATGATTTGGCTTCCGAGCTGGCGGGGTGGTTTATTGCGCAGGGCAAGGGCGACCTTTTCGCTTGGGACCCGCACTATAGTGGCGACCGCCGTTTTGCTGACGACCAAGAGTGGTTTGAAAACGAAATGGGCATCACGCTCCAACGGGAGCTGGCCAAGGACTATCCGGGTTTCAAGCTCAACCTGCATCCCATGGAGGAAAACGGATTCCGTTGCGACTGGGATCGCGGGTTGGCCCATGCCAGCAACTGGAATACCCTGCAACGCTACGGTGATTGCTTCAAGATGTTGGGCACGGCCAATACCTTCCAGCCGCACGGGCTGGAGTATATGTGGGACCAAGGCCGCATCCATTATACCTCCGATACCCTCTGGTTCCAGCCTTCGGCTTGTATTGACGAGATGATGATGAAGACGTGGAAACCCAACGTGGTGGAAACGGGCAGCAGCGATGAGGTGCTTGACATCATGGCCAAGGTGAACGACGAGAAGACGGAGATGACCATCTACGTGGCTAACATGGGCGACCAGCCGCGCGAGGCAGTCCTGAACATCGAAGGGTTCAGTTTCAAGGCGAAAGCCGAGGTGCAGACCATCGGCGGTTGTAGCCTGACGGAATCGAATGCCTACGGGAACACGGAGAATGTCGTCTTCCGTCCTTCACAGGCCAAGATAGCAAAGAAGGACGCGAAGTACACTTTCCCCCGTTATTCCTACACGGTGATTACCTTGAGGCGGTAGGGTTTCCGTGCGCCGGGTCATCCTTTCCTCCTTATCCATTCCTTCTTCCTGTCGGGAACCAAGGCACGGGGCGGGCGTCCGTTGAGGTACTCCCCGTCGAGCACTTGCCTGTATTTCTCGAGATAGGCTTCGGCCATGAGGCGTGAGTTGAAGCGGTCGCGCGCCCATTCGTGGCATGCCTTGGGTGAATAGGCGGGGGCTTCTTTCAGGTGTTCCACCATTTCTTCTTCCCGGTTCGTGAGGAAGCCCACCTCCGGCGGCACCAGTTCGGGCAGAGAGCCGTAGGGCGTGCCGAACACGGGTGCGCCGAAATAGAGGCTCTCGGTAATGGCCAGGCCGAAAGGCTCGTCCCACTTGACGGGGAATACCAGCCCTTTCGAGTGCTGGAGCAAGGCGTTTTTCTCCCTTCCCCCTACCATGCCTTTGAAGCGCGCTTTGGGCGTGAAGGTGAGGCGCATGCCCATTTTGAAGTTGAACCGGTGGCCTCCCAAGACGAGCAGCCTCCCGCCGGGCAGGGACTTCACCACGTCAATGGCGCCTTGCACGTTCTTGATGCGCCAGGCCGCCTTGCCCAGGAAGTGGTAGTAGCTGCGGCGCGCCCCCAAGTCGGCAGGGCCGTAGTCGTCCCAGTCCAGCCCGTTGTAGACGAACGACTGGCTTCCGTGGCGCAAGGCGTGGTTGCGCGAGACGAAGACGCTGTTGCGGTCCAGCTCGCCTTGTAGGAAGTTGCCGTGGTGGGTTACGATGTAGGGCTTGCCCGTTTGGCATGGTACGGCGTTGTTGAAGTGTATGATGTCGGTGTCCCGGGGGATTTGTTCCTCCAGCGGCAGGCGCGGGTCGCGGGGGATGACCGTGGCGAAGCCGCATGTGGAGCCGGGTCGTGCCAAAAACGTGACGCGGTGTCCCATCTGCGCCAGTTCCTTGCCCAGGTACCACATGACGCGTTCCGTCCCTCCGTACTTGGAGACGGGAATCCGGTTGTCGAGATAAATCAGAATGCGCATAAGGTCGGAAGTTTTTCGTGCCGTATATCGTCGGGCAAAAATAGGCATTTCCGGGGAAAAGCGCTATGGCTTGGCGGCAAAAGCGTCAGGGCTTTCCTCGGAAAGCCCTGACGCTTTTGTTGGTTTGCCTTGGCCGCGGGGGCGTGTGCCGCTACTGCGCCAAGAGGAATTCCTTGAAGCTGTCGAAGTCCTTCGGCAGGGTTATGGCCTGCTTCGTGCCTTCCATGAAGGCGGCGAGCTTGGCCGGGATTTCCACAGGCCGGGCGGTGATTTCCTCTACCGTCTGCTTGAATTTGGCGGGATGGGCGGTTTCCAGGAAGATGCCCGCCTCCCCCGGGCGGAGCGATTCCTCAAGCGCGCGCAGGGCGCAAGCCCCGTGCGGGTCGGGCAGGTATCCGTAGGCGGAAGCGGCGGCGCGGATGGTGTCGGCTATTTGTCCGTCTGTGTAGTCCGCTCCCGTTATGTCGCGGCAGATGGCCTCGTGGCTGCCCTCGTAGAGGGCCAAAATACGCGCGAAGTTGCTCGGGTCGCCCACGTCCATGGCGTTGGCTATGGTTGGGATGCTGGGCTTGGGCAGGTAGCTGCCTGTTTTGAGGTATTCGTGGAACACTTTGTTGGCGTTGTTGGCCGCTATGAACCGGCTGACGGGCAGTCCCATGCGCTTGGCGAAGAGCCCGGCGGTGAGGTTGCCGAAGTTCCCGCTCGGCACGCTTGCCACGACATGGGCAAGCTGCCCGGCGTCGAGGCCTTTCCGCTTGAGCTGGGCGTAAGCGTGGAAGTAGTAAAACGCCTGGGGCAGGAAGCGGGCCACATTGATGCTGTTGGCCGAGGTCAGTTCCATGTGCCGGTTTAGCCCGGCGTCCATGAAGGCATTCTTGACCAGTGCCTGGCAATCGTCGAAAACGCCCTCGATTTCCAATGCCGTAATATTGCCGCCCAGCGTCGTGAACTGCTTCTCTTGGATTTCGCTTACCTTCCCTTTGGGATAGAGCACGTAGACGTGTATGCCTTCCACCCCGAGAAACCCGTTGGCCACGGCGCTCCCCGTGTCGCCGCTTGTGGCTACGAGCACGTTCACCTGTTTCCCTTCGCCCCGGCGGCGTATGAAGTAGCCCAAGAGGCGGGCCATGAAGCGCGCGCCCACGTCCTTGAAGGCGAGCGTGGGGCCGTGGAAAAGTTCGAGGCTATAGATGTTTTCCGTGACCGGGACGAGGGGCACCTCGAAGTCCAGCGCATCACGCACCAAGGGGTACAACTCGGCCTCCGGGATGTCTTCGCCAAAAAAGGCGGAGGCCACACGGCAGGCAATGTCGGCAAAGGGGAGTTGGTCGATTTGCCCGAAGAACTCTTGGGGAAGGGTTTCGATGCGTTCGGGCATGTAGAGGCCCTTGTCGGGCGCTAAGCCGCGTATCACGGCTTCTTCCAGCGAGGCAAGCGGGGCTTGCCCTTGGGTACTATAATATTTCATTGGTAGTCTTTTTTGGGTTAGTGCTTCATGAATTCACGGATGAACTCGTCCCCTTCCATCAACCCGTAGCTCCCTTCCGCCGCGCTGGCTTCGTCGTAGGAGGAAACGCTGTCGGCTTCGATGCCGGGGTAGTAGATGAGGAACGGTACGGGCTCGCCCACGTGGGTGCGCAGGGCGCAGGGCGTGGGGTGGTCGGGCAGCACGGCTATGGCGACCGCTTCGTCTTTCCAGTCCTTGACGGCCTCGTAGACGGGTCCTACGATGCGGGCGTCGAGGTCTTCGATGGTGCGTTTCTTCAGGGCCGCGTCGCCTTCGTGCCCGGCCTCGTCGCTGGCTTCGACGTGGAGGAAGACGAAATCGTCGCCCTTACGCAGGGCTTCGATGGCGGCGGCAGCCTTCCCCTCGTAATTGGTATCGTACAAGCCGGTCGCCCCCGGCACCTCGATGCTGCGCAGCCCGGCGTAGCGCCCGATGCCCCGTATCAAATCGACCGCGGATATGACGGAACCGGACTTTACTTGGGGGAAACGGGTGGAGAGCGTCCCCATTTTCGGGCGGTAGCCGGGAGACCAGGGCCAAATGCTATTGGCCGGGTCTTTCCCGGCGGCTTGGCGACGCAGGTTGATGGGGTGTTTTTCCAGGATTTGCTGTGACTTCAGGATTAGGTCGCAGAGCAGTGTAGCCGTGGGGCGCGCCTCTTCCGTGCGTGCCTGGGGGAGGAGCGGCCGGAAAGGGTGTCCCGGCACGTCGTGGGGCGGGGTGGTTTCGATGTCTTTGTTGCCGCCGCCGATGACGAGGAGGTGGCGGTATTGGATACCCGTGTGGAAGCGGACGTGCCCGTCTCCCAGCTTTTCCTGGAGGGAGCGTATGAGTTTGTCGGCTTCGGGGGTGGTGACGTGTCCGGCGGAGTGGTTCTTTATCTTCCCGTCCTCGATGCAAACCAAGTTGCAGCGCATGGCCAGTTCGCCGGGGGCGAGGTCGATGCCCATGCTTGCCGCTTCGAGCACCCCGCGTCCCTCGTAGACTGTGGGGAGATCGTAGCCCAAGACGGACATGTTCGCCACTTCGCTTCCGGGATGGAAGCCGGTGGGCACGGTGGCGAGCCTGCCGTTTCTGCCTTTCTTCGCCAGCAGGTCCATCCAAGGGGTGTGTGCCGCTTGGAGCAGGGTCTTTCCGCCCAGTTCGGGGAGGGGATGGTCTGCCATCCCGTCGCCCAGTATGATGATGTGTTTCATGCCGTTGCTTATATGTTTGCGATGCTCATGATGTCGGCGAATACGCCTGCGGCGGTAACGCCTGCGCCTGCGCCGTACCCTTGGATGAGGAGGGGGTATTCGTGGTATCGTTCGGTGGTCAGGAGGATGATGTTGTTGCTTCCTTCCAAGTCGTAGAAGGGGTGGTGCTCGCCTACGGCGGTCAGCCCGACGGAGACTTGCCCGTTTTCCATGCGCGCCACGAAGCGCTGCCGTTGGCGTGTGGCTTCGAGCTGGCGGCGCTGGGCTTCGAATTCCGCGTCGAGGCTGGGCAACTTTTCCCAGAAACCGCTGGCGCTTCCTTCAAAAAGTGCCTGGGGAATGAATGGGTTCACTTGCACGTTTTCTACTTCTACGCGGTATCCGGCTTCGCGGGCCAGTATGACAATCTTGCGTACCACGTCCTTCCCGCTCAGGTCGATCCGTGGGTCGGGTTCGGAATAGCCTGCTTCCTTGGCCATCCGCACGGCGTGGCTGAAGGGTATGTCCGCGCTCAAGGTGTTGAATATGTAGTTCAGCGTGCCGCTTAGTACGGCTTCGATTTTCAGGATGCGGTCGCCGCTGTGGATCAAGTCGTTGATGGTGTTGATGATAGGCAAGCCCGCTCCCACGTTTGTCTCGAACAGGTATTTCACCCCGCGCTGCCGGGCGGTGGCTTTTAGCTCGGCGTAGTATTCGTAGGAGGAAGAGGCGGCAATCTTGTTGGCCGCCACTACGGAAATGTTGTGCTGCAAGAGTTTCTTGTAGCAGGCGGCGACTTCTTCGCTGGCCGTGCAGTCTACGAATACGGAGTTGAAGATGTTCATCTTGATGATGCCCTCGCAGAGGTTCTTCACCGTGCCTTGCACCCCTTTCTCGGCCAGTTGTGTTTTGTAGTCGGCGAGCCCCAGCCCGTCGCGGCAGAGCAACATGCGGTGGCTGTCGGCAATGCCTACGATATTGAGCTTGAGCCCGTCTTCTTTCATCAGCTTCCCTTGTTGCTGGTTGATTTGTTGGAGCAGGCTGTCGCCTACGGTCCCTTTCCCGCAGACGAAGACGTTGAGCACTTTGTACTCCGAGAGGAAGAAAGAGTCATGTATGACGTTCAAGGTCTTGCGTAGGAAGTTGGCATCGACAACAAAGGAAATATTTGTTTCCGACGCGCCTTGCGCGCATGCGATTACGTTGATTCCGTTGCGGCCCAGCGTGCCGAACAGTTTTCCGGCGATGCCCGGCGTGTGTTTCATGTTCTCCCCGACGATGGCCACCGTGGCCAGTCCCCGTTCGGCGTACATGGGATACATCTCCCCCATTTCGATTTCCTTGGAAAATTCTTCGTTGAGCACGTTGCAGGCCAAGTCCGCTTCGGAAGATTTCACGCCGATGGAGGTACTGTTCTCCGAGGAGGCTTGTGAAACGAAGAATACGCTGATCCCGTTCTCGGCAAGGGTCGTGAAAATACGGCGGTTGACTCCAATGACGCCCACCATGCCCAATCCGCGCACGGTGATGAGGCATGTGTCGTTGATGGAGGAGATTCCCTTGATGGCCTTGCCTTCGGGTTTGGTGCGCTCCTGCACGATGAGCGTACCGCACGCTTCGGGGTTGAATGTGTTCTTCACCCGTATGGGGATGTTCTTGTGGCAGACGGGATAAATGGTGGGGGGATAGATGACCTTGGCCCCGAAATTGCACAATTCCATGGCCTCTACGTAGGTAAGTTCCTCAATAGGGTAAGCGGCGCTTATGACCTTTGGGTCGGCGGTCATGAACCCGTCGACGTCCGTCCATATCTCCAAGCTGGAAGCATCCAGCGCTGCGGCCAGGATGGCTGCCGTATAGTCCGACCCGCCGCGTCCCAAGTTGCTGACTTCGCCGCTGCTCTTGTCCGAGGCTATGAAGCCCGGCACGATGGCTACTTGGGGAATCTCGCGGAAGGTACGCCGGATGAGCTGGTTCGTAAGGTCGGTGTCCAAGAGGTGGCGGCCGAATTTTTGTTCGGTCTTGATGAATTTGCGGGAGTCATGCCACGCGGCACCGCGGATGAGGGTCGCGCAGATGAGCGAGGAGAGGCGTTCGCCATAACTGACGATTGTGTCGGAAGTTTTGGGAGAGAGATCCCGGATGAGCGAGACGCCTTGGAAGATGTTGTGCAGCTCCCCCAGCAGGGAACTTACGGTCATTTCCAGTTTTGACTTGGACTCCCCGTCGGGAATCACTTTTTCAATCAGGTCAATGTGCCGGTCGAGTACGTGCTGGAAGCCCGTCTCGTAGCCTCTATCGCCTGCCGCTGCCATACGAGCGGTGCTGAGCAGTTGGTCGGTGATGCCACCGAGAGCAGATACGACTACTATGACTTGCTCGTCACAAGCCTCGACTATTTGCTTGACATTGAGGATGCTCTTCACGGAACCTACGGATGTCCCGCCGAATTTCATTACTTTCATTTTGCCAATAAATAGTGTGCTAAACGCTGCAAAGATACAAATTTGTCTTAATAACCCTTATGCCTCCCCGCTTTTATACCTATTCTTTTGGGTTGGGGAAGGCGATAATACCTAATAAATGGGATTGTGGGGGCGGCGAAGTCGCCGTATCTTTGCAACCGTAAGAAGGACGTAAATCATAAGCCACAAGAGATAAAGATAAAACCACACAAATGTTAGTATGAAAGGCGATGCCCTGCGAAGTGATTCGCGGGGCATCGCCTTTCGGGCTGTTGTCCCGCATGCCGGGGTAGGGCTGTCCGGCCGGCAGGAAAAGGCGCAAGCCTTTTCCCCGGGGGCGGCGGGGCTTTCCCCGGGAAGTGCCGGCGCTTTTCCCCGCTTGCCCGGGTGCTTGCTCATTGCCCCGGCTCCAAGGCGCGGGCTATGCGCAGTAGCAAGTCTTGGTAGTGGGCACGGGTCATGCGGTCGCCTGTCGCGGCTTTTGCCTTGAGGAGCTTGCGGATGCGTTGCAGTTCGGCGAGTTTCAGGGAGATGATGTCCGAGGCCAGTTCCGAGTTGCTGTTGGTGAAGCGTACCGTCCGGGGCGTCCCTTGCCGGTCGTCGGCTGCTGCTCCGGCCGTATGGCAGGGGAGTTGTCCTTGGTTTCCGGGGTCGGGGCTGTCGTTGAGCCAGCGCGGGGAACTGCTTTCCAAGCTGCCCACCGATCCTTCGACCAGCGTTTCCACGAATACCTTTTGCAGGATGCGCTCCATGGCATCGGGCGACGTGCCCTGTTCCGTCGCACGGAATATCTTGTCGTGCAGCTTGTTGGCCAGCGCTCCGGCAGTGAAGGCCTCCGGCCCGTTCAGGCGTTCGTTTTCGAGCATGCGGCCCATCCTTTCCGTGGCCAGCAGGTTCCGGAGCAGGGCGGCGGCGATGTCTTGGTAGGCCAGCGCGGGGTTGCGTTCCACGCCCCTGACCTCGCCTTCATAGCCGAGGTAGGCGTACCGCGATACCGGGGCGTCGAAGAGCCACCCGGGGTAGGTCAGCACTTCCTCCAGCAGGTAGCCGACGGCCTGTTCCTGTCGTGCCTTGGGGACGAACTGGAAGCCTTGCCGTCCATCGGACGGCAATACATTATTTATATATATGCCGCCCACGTTGGCCAGTACGTGGTAGGCGTAGTTTGTCCACTGGCTGATGACGGACGAAAACAAGTCGGCTGCCTCCTTGTAGGTTTGCCCTTCCTTTCCCGTGTAGCTCCACTCGTGGATGTGGGGTGCGATGCGCTTGAGGTTTTCTATGCCCAGCCGGGCTGATTTCACCGGGTCGTCGCCCAGGTCCTCGCTGAGCCCGCGCGGGTCGGCCGCTGTCTGCATGGGCTGCTCCCCGCTGTATTCGTAGAGCGGCCCGCGGTGGTTGCGTACGATTGCCTCGAGCGCTTTTTTCTCCAGCTCCTGCGTGATAGGGCCGAACCACCGGTATCCGTATTCGATGGCATACAGGTCGTAGGGGCCGAGGTGGGGCATCAGGTTGGCTGGGTCTACGCCGTCGCCGGGTTGTGCCACGTAGTTGAACCGGGCATAGTCCATGATGGATGAGGCCGTGGCATTGAACTTCTTGGTGAACGTGGGGCTGCGGAGCGAGTCGGTCGGCACGGCTGACGAGGCGCGCATGTTGTGCCTCAGGCCGAGCGAGTGGCCGGTTTCGTGGCAGGCCACGAAGCGTATGGCTTCGCCCATGAGCGTGTCGGGGAGCAAGGGCTGGCGTGCGGCGGGATTGACTGCCGCGGTTTGTACGGTGAGCCACTGCTTGAGCAGGTGCGCCACGTTGTGCCACCAGATGATGTCGGCATCGAGTATTTCGCCCGAGCGCGGGTCGCAGGTGGAGGGGCCCATGGCGTTGGAGGTGGTGGAGGCGGTGTAGGTGACGGTTGCCGTCGAGGCATCGTCGGCTGCCGCTGCCGTGCTGTCGGAGAGGACGACAGCGCGGATGGCGTTTTTGAAGCCGGCTTTTTCGAAGGCTTGCTGCCAGTCTTCTATCCCTTTGCAGATGTAAGGCCGCCATTGGGCGGGGGTTGCCGGGTCGATGTAGAAGACTATCGGTTTCCGGGGTTCTACGAGTTGGCCGTTCAGGTAGTCGATTTCCTCCCCTTCCTTAGGCTCCAGGCGCCAACGGGTGAGGAAGTATTTCTGCCCGGTGCCTTGTTGCGTGTCGGAATAGTAAGTCCGCCCGATGGTGAAGTATCCGATGCGCGGGTCGCTCTCGCGCCCCCTCATGGGAGTTTCGGGCAGGAGCACGAGCGAGGAGCTTACCTCCACGGTGAGGTCTTCCCCGGCGTTCATGCCGGAGCCCGTGGCCGAGAGTTCGGAGTAGGCCATCATGTTGTTTGGGAAAGCCTCGATGCGTATGATGCGTGAGAGCTCGCGGTTGGGCGTGTAGCCCGTGCCGAGGTTGCGGAACAGGTCGCTGAAGCTGGTCGAAGCCCCGTTGTATAAGTTGTCCACCTTGACGAGCACGGAGGCGGAATCCTTGCTGCGGGCTTCCACGTCGAGCACCTGCACGAGCGGTGAGAGGTAGTTGTCGCGCACGGAGCGGGCAATGGCATCGCCCTCCGGCACGATGGGTTCGGCCTCCACGCGCCGCACGCGCAGCTTTTTCCCCTCCTCGTCCAGCTCGAAGCGCACCATCTGTTCTTGGAAATTGACGCCCCGGTTGGCCTGCACCTGCCCCAAGCGGTCGGGCACGCGTTGCAGCTTGTTGAGGATGAGCATGTCGCGCCCTATCAAAGCGACGGGTATCTCGAAGTAGTAGCTCTCTTTTTTCTTGTAGACGCTGAAAAGCCCGTGTTTCGCGCTGGCGCCTTCCACGATTTCCGCGTAGGGGTCGGCGGTCGAGTCTTTCGCGGCTTCGGCGGTGGCCTTTTTCTTTTTCCGGAACAGGCCGGGCATTTCGGTGCGTGCCTCGCAGGGGGCGGGCAGGAGGCTTCCCCCGAGGAGCAGCGCGGCCAGCAGGAAGAGGGCCGAGGTGATGGGGAGGTGGGAGGTGGTCATGTCTCTTTTCCGTTTTTCCATGGCTACAAAAGTACGACTTTGCATTGCCTGGGGCAAATCTGTCGCTCCCTTTTTGGGATAAGCCTTGCCTCGGCGGGCCGGGAGCGCCTGCGCTTTTGGCGGGAAGGGGCGGCACTTTCCGGGAAAGGGCTTCCTGATTCAGGCGGCCGCCCCCTGTACCCCGATGGGGAAGGCAGGGAGCGGCGTGGGGGAGGCTCGCGGGGCGGGTCTTTGTGCCGGGGCGGGCTTACTCTCGCGCGCCGGCGTCAATCCATTCGTCTATCAGCCTCCGTTCTTGTGTGTTGAGGATGTCGCCGTGGGTGACGGGGAGACCCAGTATGTTTTCGCCCAGCAGGATTTGGTGGAGGATGCTCCACTCCGAGTTGTAGGGGATGACGAGCGTGCTGTCGGGCACGGACTGCGAGGGCTGGTTGACGAGCCCGGCGTAACTCCTGCCTTCCGTCAGGTACAGCCCCCCGGCGGCGTTCCCGGTCCCGCCGTGGCAGTGGGCGCAGTTGTTGTCGAAGATTTCGGACTGTATGGCCGAGAACATGTTTACGTCCACCTCCCCGGCGTCGAGGTAGATGGTATCGCCCTGCAGGGCGGATATGCCGGTGCTGCGGAATGAAACGATGCGTCGGCGCAGGGTATTGGTGACGCATAGTTCCACGGTCTCCACGCCGCTTCCCAGGTTGGGCAGGGTCTGTACGACGTAACCGTCCTCCGCGGGCGTGATGCGTACCTGCGAGGTGGCATATTCGCTATCGCCGAATCCGGCCAAGACGACTTGGTAGTAGTCCGGCCAGCTGCCCGTCCCGGAGACGTAGCCTGTCAGCTTGGCGGTGAACCCGTTGTATGTCGGGGTGGCTTCCACCCGTCCTATGGGGCCGTCGTCGCAGGCGGCGAACGCGGCAGCGAGCACCGCGAGGCAAACGATTATAAGGTTTTTGCTCATGACGTTGCGTTTTTAGTGCGTGTTTGGGGCGGTCAGAACGAGTATTGAAGGAGGATTGTCCCGGAATGTTTGGCCAGCCCGAGGTCGTCGTTGTCGCGGTCCAGTTGGGTTTCGTGGCCGGTACGCCCGATGAATTGGTACATGGCCTGTAGCTTGAGGTTGCAGTCCTTGAAGAAATAGTTGCACCCGATGGCGGGCATGTTGAGGAATCCGTCCTTTTGTGCCCCGTTGCGGTTGAAGAAGTCGTAGCGTGCGGCCAGCTGTAGGCGGGGGGCTACGAAGTAACCGCCTTGTACGTAGCCGCCATAGTAGTCGTAGGTCTCGTCGATTTTCTGGCGTTCGGTGAATCCGACGTGCATGTAGTAGGCTTCAGCCCCTATGTAGAGCTTGCCTTTCAGCAGGGCGAATTCCAGCCCCACGCGGGTGTCGTTGGTACTTTCGCTCTCGCTCTCGACGTTGAGGCTGGCGCTTACGCCCAGCATCCACTTGTCTTCGTGCAGGCGGTTGGGGTTGCCTTGCGTGGCGGGCATGATGCCTTTGGGCATGAAGGTGAAGCGTCCGGCGTAAAGCAGGGAGGGGATGTGCCAGTCGTCGCTCATCGTCTTGGTCGCGGTATTGACGGTAGAGCCTGTCCCGTTGAAGATTCCGACCTCGTAGCCGAACTTGTTGGCCGCGAAGCCATGTACTTCCACGCCCAGGTCGAAGCCCGTCCCGATGTTTGGGGTGACGGCGTTCAAGGAATAGGGCATGATTACGGCTGTTGTGAGCGAGGTCGGGATCGTGGGCATGAGGGTCTCTCCGAGCGTGGTCAGGTAGGCATGCGAAAAGGGAGTCTTGAATTTACCGATGCGCACGGCGAATTCCTGCTTCATGGCCACGTCGATCCATGCCTGCTGCAGGATGGCGGCTCCAGTTGCCGCCGCGTTGATGGAGAGGTTGAAGGCTACTTTGCTGAAAGCCTTGCCCGTGAAGCCGAGCACGGCATAGGGGACGGAAAACCCGGAGTTGGCCAGGTTGTCTTGGTTGTAGGCTTTGTCCAAGCCTTCGTCGTCGTACCAGTTTACATTGGCTGCGGTTTGCACCAGCAGGTAAGGCTTGAACACGAAGTCGCCCTTCTTGGTCTGGATGGAGAATCCCTCGCGTCCGGCCAGCGATACGACGCCGTTTTCGGCATCTTCTTCATATTGTGCCATGACGCCCAAGGGGAGGACTGCCATGGAAGCGAGTAAAATTATCTTTTTCATTGTTTGTCGTCTTTTCATTATAAGGGTTTGGGAGGACATAGGTTTATAGGGAATTGAGGAATTGTATGAGTGCGTCGCGGTCATCTTTACTCATGTTCTTGAAAAGGTTCTTCGAGGCTTCGCCCTCTCCGCCATGCCAGAGGATGGCTTCCGTGAGGTTGCGGGCGCGTCCGTCGTGCAGGAAATAAGTATGCCCGTTTACTTTTTCCTGCAGGCCGATGCCCCAAAGCGGTGTGGTACGCCATTCGTTGCCGCGCGCCAGCCCGCTCACGTAGTTGTCGTTTAGGCCGACCCCCATGATTTCACTGCCCATGTCGTGTAACAAGAAGTCGGAGTAGGGGTGGATTGTCTGGTTGCCAAGCCACGTGAGTTGCGTGCCCAACAACAGGGTGGAGCCGCGCGGTTGGGTATGCAGCGTGACGGTATGGCACAGGTGGCACTTGGCTTGGTAGAACATCTGTTCCCCCCGTTGCACGGTAGGGTCATTGACATTGCGGCGTGCCGGCACGCCGAGCCCTTGCATGTACAGGTCCACGTCTTCCATGTCCTCCGCACTGACATCGAGCTGGTCGTAGGTAAGCCCCATCATGCTGCCTTGGTCCATTTGGACCTGTCCCTCGCATATTTCTTCCGGGTAACGGCTGTTGGTCATACCCATGTCGCTGCTGAAGCCGAGTTCTACGGTCAAGTCGGCATGCTGCGCCTTGTTCCCGCTCAATCCCAGTTGGTATATTCCTTTCTCCGTAACGTAGTTGGCGCGCCCGCTGATGCCGTATTCCGGATAGTTGCTCTTTGCGGCCAGTTTTTCGATTTCGCTCCGGTCGATGGCCATCATGGGACCCATGCCCACATGGCGCAGGGGAATCCGCACCGAACAGAACAAATCTTCCGGGGCGATGCTGTCGGCATACCATTCGGTAATGGTATATTCCGGATAGCACAGCTCGTAAGCCTCGCCATCGGGGAAGGAGCCTTGTTCATAATGCCATTTGACACTTAATTTCCCTTCGGCTTCCACTCCATAGATTGACTGGTCGTGGAGCACGCGCCCGTAGTTCTGGAAAAGGGCTCCGTTCTTCCGGCTGATGTAGACCAGCATGGAGGAAAAACCATAGGAGCCGCTCCCGCCTTCACCGTAGATTCCGCCTTCGTTCCATAACTCGGGTTTGGTGCGTCCGGCATTGCGGTGGCAGCTTCCGCAGGAGTAGCCGGCGTAGACCGGCCCCAGTCCTTCGCTGGTGGAGTGTGCGTTGTCGTAGAGCGCGTCGCCGTCGCGGAAACGCAGGGCATAGTCTGGGTCGGCGGCAATCCAGTCCGCTTGCGTGTCGTATGCTACCGAACTGTTCAAGAAGATGGTGGAAATCCCGGCCGAGAGGGCATATCCTTCCGGGATTTCCATGTCAGTAACGTCCATTCCCTCGTCTTCACAAGCGGCAAGCGTTGCCGCAAGGGAGAGGATGGAGAGAAACTTTGCTATATGGTTCATCATAGTCCGTCCGTTTTGCACAAAGGATTTTGTCATATCTATAGAAGTGAAGGGCAGTCCCCGTAGGGGCTGGCCTTCACTTAAGATAGTCCTTTTTTATTTCCTGCTGCCTTTACTCTACCGTCCGCGGAGCGCCATTCTTGAACAGCAGGAACTCCAGTGTGTGGAAGCCCCGCACGTTTTGGGCGGCTTCGATGGCTTCGTCGCTGTCGCCGTCTGCCCAATTCAAATCGTCGAAATTGCCGGACTCCAGTATGTTTACTATGGCTACTTGGTCGAGCGGCCAGCTATCCATGTTCGGGTCAAGGCCAAGCGCGTCAACCGGGCCGAAAAGGAAGGCTTCGCTTTGCTCCCACGGTTCGCGGGCTACCAGCCATGCCTCGCAAGCGGCTTCGAACGTTTCGTTGGAGGGGGCGTTGTAGAAGTCCTCGACCGCAGCCCTGAGGGCACTGTTCCGCTCTTTCAGGCTTTTGTAGGTAGGCAGGATGACGTAATCGGTATAGCGCGTTACCACTTGGTCCAGTTCTTCCTCGGTGATGGTGCCGTTGCTTATGCCTGACTGTATGGCGTTGCGCAACTGGGTGTCCAGCAGGCTGCCGAGGGAGGTGCAGGCAGCTTGTGCCACCGGCACTTCGGCTGCGCCGATGTTGTTGCGGAAAGGTTGGGGGATGTCGAGGATTGCTTCCCTTGCGTATTCGATTGCTTCCACAATTTGCCTGTTCAGGTCAGAATCCACGCGTTCCATGATGCTGTAAAGCGAGTTGGCATTGACGGTACTGTCGGTGCTCCCGTAGTAGGAGTTACGGATGGAGCGGATGTTGTTGGCATAGTCGTCGCGGGAGTGGTAGCTATACCACGATTCCACGGCGTACAAAGCTTCGGTGTACTGCCCGTTAGAATATTTTCGGTACGGGTCGCCGATTTTCTCGTTGCCCACCTCGTCGGTGATTTCCACACATTTGTCGATGATTTCGGTGATGCAGTCCGTCACGTGCGTGTAGGCCCCACCGTTGTGGCTTTTAAAGGTTTCCTTGAAAGGGACGCCGCCATCGTAGCTGGTTTCCCAGCTATCGTAAAGCGTGTTTGCGTCATTTTCCAACAGGATGGCCACTTGGCGGGCGTAATTCCTCCAGCTTTGGGAGTTCGACGCCGTGTAGTCGAGATTGGCCGCCCTGTCAAATTCATTTTCCGACGACCCTCCGGTTCCAGGTTCATCGTCGCTGCATGACGTGGCTGCAAGTCCTGTGAAGAGAAGCCCCATGAAGAGCGCACTCTTGTAGAAGAATTTCTTTTCCATTGTGTTTTGCTTTGTTTGATTGTTAGGGTTTATTTATAGTTGTCTCTTTCTTATTTGTTGAAGAACCAGCCTACGTAGGCAACGCCGATGGCAAGTTCGTTTTCATTGTTGTACTTCCCTCCGCCTATTTCGCGTGCCGTATAGTCGGCCTTGAATACAAGGTTGGGCAACGCGCGCCAGTTCAGCCCGGCTGTCCACATGCTGACCTTCTCGCGGTCGTCCGCAACCAGCGGGCTGATGACTTCCTCCTGGGAGTTGTAGTACTCGTAGCGGGCAAAGGGGAAGATGGCCGGGAATTTCTCGATGCCTATGATGTTTTTCAGGTCCAGCCCCAGTTCCGCCCCGTAGCTCACGGCGCGTTTGGCCACCGGGGTCGTGCGGCTGTATGGGCTCTTGCTGCCGAGGGCCGCGTTGGTGCTCGATAGTTTGAGGGAATTGCCCAGGTTTCCGAAAATGCAGTTGCCGCGGAACGTGAGGTAAGGGTTCGTGTATTGTGCGTCCACCGTGTAAATCCGCAAGGGAATCTGGCCGATGCTTTTGTAGTATTCCGGTTTGTCGGAGTTGGAGCCGATGTCGTTGCAGAAATACCATGAAGCACCTACGCGGAGGCCGGGAATCCCCCGGTAATCGACCCGTGCCACATAGGCCGGGGAGGTGAAGTTGTCGAACTCGAAGATGGAGGTTTTCCCGCTCCCTGCCCAAGTGGAGCGGTCGAAGCCGTTGGCGTTGAGTCCGGCCACTACCATGGCTTGGTAGTCGAACGTGGCCCATCCTTTACCGATGGTGCCGAAGAGCCCGATTCCCGTCTCGTGCCATGTGGAGGGGAGGATGGTCGTTTCGCCTTCAGGGCGGGAGGTACCGAAAAAGTTGGTGGGCTCGTGGTAGGTGTTGGTCAGCCCTACGGGTACGACCATGTGCCCCACGCGCACGTTGAGTTCGGGCACGATGAGGCGTGTGATGTGGAATTGCTCCAATGCCACCTCGCCGCCTTTCTCCACTTCCGTCTCGTATTCCCCGTTCTCGCTGTTCTCTAGCTCGTAGGCCGCGCCGGTCCCGCCGGCTTCGAACTCGATTTCGGCCCCAAGTATCCATTTTTGCGTAAACTTGTAGTCGAATGCCAGGACAAAGCGGGGTATGGATATGGTATTCCGCTTGACCTTGCTGTTCCCGTCCGAGCTCCCGTAGTAGCGGTTGATGCCGTAGTCCTTGAAGTTGGCCAGGATTTCTCCGTAGCCGCCTACGCGGAAGCGGTCGAAAGTCTCGTACCCGGATGTGGTTGCCATGTCGTTTGGGTTTGTCCCTTCTTGTGTTTGCGGCGTCTCGGCCCGCAGGAGTCCGGTGGCCAGCAAGGCCGGGCCGAAGAAGAGTGCGTGTTTGAGTCTCATTTCTGTCAGTTTTTATTTCCGGCTGCAAAGTTAGGAGTAGTTAAGTTGTATTGGAAATACCCAAAAATACTGAACGTGTGAGACGAAATGCCTACAAGTAGGTATGTTGCCCCGCCTCCTTTTCCGAATACCTATTTTTGGGGATTGCGAGACCTCCCGTTTTTCTGTTCCTTTGCGGTGCGAAATGGTAAATTGCCTGTGCTGTATGGCAAAAAGCGCAGGCGGTTTTTGCCGGAACCCTTGGCGCTTGGGGCAAAAAGTGCCGCCCCTTTTTTGTGAAAACCTTGCTTTATTTATAAAGACACATACGTATTATGCATCCACATGGCAACTATCTCCCGGGCGACAAGATGTGCGACCTTATTTGCGAGAACTATACTTTGCTCCAAGTGTTGAGCCGCTTCGGCCTCCCTCTGGGCTTCGGCGAGAAAACGGTGGAGGAGGTGTGCCGGGAAAACGGGGTGGATTGCCCCACGTTCCTTTCGGTTGTCAATTTCATACTGGACGGTTGCACCCAGATGGCGGAAGAGCCGGGGCGCATCTCCGTCGCCTCGCTGATGCTCTACCTGCGCCAATCCCATGGTTACTTCCTCGGTTTCTACCTGCCCTATATCCGGCGGAAGCTCGTCGAAGCCATCGACACCTCTTCGGAGGACAAGATTGCCCGACTGATCTTGCACTTCTATGACGAATACGTGGAAGAGGTACGCAAACACATGGACTACGAGGACGAAAACGTGTTTACTTACGTGGACGGCTTGCTCGCCGGGGGCTCGCCGGCGGCAGGTTACCGGATTTCTGCCTTTGCCCGGCGGCATGGCGCGGTAGACGCGAAACTGACGGAGCTGAAGAACATCATCATTAAGTATTACCCCGAGGAAGAAAAAAATCTTCTGCTCAACGCGGTTCTCCAGGATATTTTTTCGTGCGAGCAGGAGCTGGGTTCCCATTGCAAGGTGGAGGATTTGCTGTTTATTCCTGCCGTCACGGAGTTGGAAAGGAGAAGAAATGAAACAAAATGAGGCCATACGCATAGCTATCGCCGAGTCGTCGGCCATTTTGCGCAACGGGATCAGCACGGTGCTCCTCCATTTGCCGGAATTGCATATACATCCGGTCGAGGCCGCCTCGCCCGAAGCCTTGGACCGCTGCCTCCACGGCCAGCGTATCGACCTGCTCATCGTCAATCCGGCCTTCGGCGGGTGGTTTGACCTGGCTGCTTTCCGCAACAACCCGTTGTCGGGGGGCGTGAAGTGCTTGGCCTTGCACGTGGCCGTTACCGACAGTTCCTTGCTGGCTCCCTACGATGCCGTGGTTTCGCTCTACGACGAGCCGGAGAAACTGAAGGAGACAATCATCCACTTGCTCCACATGAAGCCGGAAGAGAACGAGCGGGAGGCGCTCTCCCAACGGGAGCGGGAAATCATAATCTGCGTGGTAAAGGGCATGACGAACAAGGAAATAGCCGAAAAGCTCTATCTTTCCGTCCATACCGTCATCACGCACCGGCGCAACATAGCCCGCAAGTTGCAAATCCACTCGCCGGCCGGGCTTACCATCTACGCGATCGTCAACAAGCTGGTGGAACTTTCCGATATCAAGACCGACCACTTGTAGTGCTTTTCGCCGGGCGGGAAACGAAGAATCCCCGGCGTCCCATAGTGGGAGGGCCGGGGAACAGTGCATGTACTATTGAGGGAAAAGGCCTGTCGGCACAAGAGCCTTGTCTCTTGCCTTACAGTGTGTTTTGTTTCAGTTGCTCCACATAGCGGTCGATGCGCTGCATCTCTGCGGGAATGTCGATGCGCTGCGGGCAGTGTGGGTTGCACTGGTTGCAGCCGATGCAGTGGCTGGCTTGGCGCAGGCGGGGCACGCTGCGGTCGTAGCCAATGAGGAAGGCGCGGCGGGCTTGGCGGTAGTGCTCGTCTTGTGCGCTTTCCGGTACGTTCCCTTCGTTCAGGCAGTTGTTGTAATGCAGGAGAATTGCCGGGATGTCCAGCCCGTAGGGGCATGGCATGCAGTACTTGCAGTCGTTGCAGGGGATGGTGTCGAACTGCATCATGTCGGAGGCCGTCTGTTGGAGAAAGGCAAATTCCTCATTGCTTAACGCTTTTAGCGGAGAGTAGGTGTGCAAATTGTCTTTCAAGTGCGCCATCCGGGTCATCCCGCTCAACACGGTGAGCACTCCGGGGAAACTTCCTGCGAAACGGAAGGCCCACGAGGCCACACTCGCCTCGGGTTCCCGTCCTTTGAGCCGCGCCACGATTTTGTCGGGCACGTTGGAGAGGCGTCCGCCCAAGAGCGGTTCCATGATTACGGCGGGGATATTCCTTTTTGCCAGCTCGTTGTAGAGATATTCCGCGTCGGTGTTGCGGGGATTGATTTGCTTGGCGTATTTCCAATCGAGGTAGTTCAGCTGGATTTGTACGAAGTCCCATCGGTATAGCCCTGCGTCGTGTTCGGCCAGGAGGCGGTCGAAAACGGCAATATCGCCATGGTATGAGAAGCCAAGGTTGCGTATGCGTCCGGCTTCCCGCTCCTTGTATAGGAAGTCCAGCATGCCATTTTTGACGTAGCGGCTTTCGTATTCTTCCATGCCCGTGCCCATTCCGATGCCGTGGAGCAGGAGGTAATCGATGTAGTCTACTTGGAGTTCTTTCATGGAGTTGCGGTACATGGCGATGCTTTCCCCAAGAGGCCACGTCGAGGGGGCAAAGTTGGACAGCTTGGTGGCAATGAAGTATGAGTCGCGGGGGTGGCGGCTGAGGGCGATTCCCGTGGCGTGTTCCGATTTGCCGCGGCAGTACGCGGGGGAGGTGTCGAAGTAGTTTACGCCATGGGCGAGGGCATGATCGACCAACTCGTTCACCATTTCTTGGTCAATCTCTTCGCTTCCTTCGCGTGCGCTTCGTCCGCTGACCGAAGGGAGGCGCATCATGCCGAATCCGAGCAGCGATACGCGGTCGCCGGTGGAGGGGTTGGTGCGGTAAGCCATGTCCTTGGCCGAAGTCTCTGCCGCCACGCCGGAGGAAGTGTTGCCGTCCTTGCAGGCGGCAAGCCCTGCGGTTACCATGCCGGCCGCACCTGCGCGTTTGAGGAAGTCGCGGCGCGATATGTTTTTATTGTTTCCCATTCCTGTCTGCCAATTATGCGTTCTCGTGCCTGCCACGCGTTATTTGCCGTTTGTCGCGGCGGTTGTTTCCGGTTCGGGCACTACCTCGTTCAGGCAGGCGATGGCATTCAGCGTGCGGGGATACCCTATGAAAGGCAGCAGCCGGGTTACTATTTCGAGCAGGTACTCCTTGTCGTTTCCCACGTTGAGGTTGCCTTGTATGTGTCCCTTTACCTGCGGTTCGCATCCTCCCATGGAGATGAGGATGGCGAAGGTGAGCGCTTCGCGGGTTTTCACGTCCGCTCCCGTGCGGGTGTAGTAGTCGCCGAAACAGTTGGCGGAGAGGTAATCCTGTATGTTCTTCTGATTGTCGGGGGCGTTGCTGCGCATGGCGTCGATGCTGCCCCCGAAGATTCCTTTCTGGGTGGCAAGGCCTTTTTCGAAACGGTCGGCGGTTGTCGTGGTAGACTGCCCTTCGAGCGGCAATTCAACGCCTTTCCCAATCAAGAACTCGTTCGTGATGCCCACGAAGTCCATCACTTTGGCCATTCCCGCGTAGGGCACGGCTTGGTAGAGTACTTCCTTTATTTCGACGGGGCTCACCACGCCTTGTGCCCAGGCACGTTCCAAGGATGATTTGTACTGGGTCTGTGCCTGCAGGGCGATGCAGGAGGCGAGCGTCACCATTGCGGTGGTCTTGGCGTCCACCCTGCCTCCGTACTGTTGGGTTTCCCCGAATGCGAAATTCTGGAGGATGCCGTACAACTCGGGGTCGTTCTTTTGCAATTCTTCGTTAATGTCCATGTTGCTTTGTGCTTTGCTTGTCCCGGCAAGTCCTAGCGCCGCCAGTAGCGAGGCTGCCAGTAGCCGGGGGAAAATGCGTTGTCCCATAGCGTTATTTGTTTGTTCCTCTGGCCGCAAATATAGTGTGGTGGCAGGGAATGTATATGATACAATTTACAGGTTTCCGAACCCAAATTACATATTTCGGGCGGCAGCCTGCATTCAATTCCGGTATTGGCCCCGGAATTGCGAGGGCGTGCATCCCTTCAGTTGCTTGAATATGTGGCAGAACAGGTGGGGCGAAGGGTAGCCCAGCCCCTCGGTGATTTCCGCGATGGCCTTGCCCGTGCGCGCCAGTTGGGAGCAGGCTGCTTCGAAGCGCCTGAGCCGGGCGTATTCCTTGAAGTCCTTGCCTGTCTCGTGGCGCAGCAGGTCGTTGAGGTAGGCGGGCGAGAGGTTTTGCATGCGGGCGCAATGTTCGTCCGACGGGAAGCCTTTCTCCCGCGCCTGCCCGGTGAGGAAGTAGTGGGCGAGCAGCCGCCCGGTTTGTCCTACGACCTCCATGTTCTCCTCGTGGCGGGTGGTGAACTGCCGTCTGTAGAAGCGGCTGCAATAGCTGAGGAGCAGGTCTATCTTCAAGCAGATGAGCCTTTGGCTGTATTCGTCCATCCCCCGGCCCAATTCTCCAGCGATGCCGTCTAGGCATTCCCCTATTGTGTTTTTCTCGCGCGCGGAGAGATGGAGCGCCTCGTTTGGGCGGTAGTGGAAAAAGGTGTAGTCCCTGAAGTGCTCTCCCAGCGGGGTGTGGCGCATCAGGTCGGGGTGGAAGCAGAGCAGCTTGTCCCCCTTTGCGGGGGGCTGCCTTTCGGCCGCGAGGCTGAGTGGCTGCCCGGGCGGGAAAAATTGCAGCGTTTTTTCGGAAAAGTCACAGCACTTTCTCCCGTAACATGCAAGGCTGTCCGGGACTTGCCTGAGGAGTATGGAGTAGAAGTCCATCCGCAATAGGATGCGGTCGGCTGACCCCGGGACGTCTGCCATGCAGGCCAAGGGATGCAGCGTATGCCCCGAGAAGAACCGGTTGCATTGAGCTATGTCTTTTATCTCTACGGTTTCCATTTCCGCCGGTGCGTTTTTTGTGGTGCGAAGGTAGGGGCTCGCTGCTTTGGCGCGTGTAGATATTTTACGGAAGTTTGTAATCTATTTACAGGTCATGCCGGGGCATCCGGAATCCGCATCCGCCGGAAATACATATCTTTGCCCGGAGATCAAAAAAGGATGGCTTATGAAAGAGATAATCAAGTTGGATTCGATAGATGACTACAGCAAACTGTTCGGGCTGGAGACGTTGCATCCGCTGGTCAGCGTCGTCGATTTGTCGGAGGCTACCCGCTACCCAACGTCCTTCTCATGCAACTATGGCATTTATGCCCTCTTCCTGAAAGACCAGAAGTGTGGCGACATCCGTTACGGCAAGCAACTCTACGACTACCAAGAGGGCACGGTCACGAGCTTCGCGCCGGGGCAGGTGGTCGAAATCGAGATGGACGCATCGGTCAAGCCTATGGCACGCGGGCTTCTCTTCCACCCCGATTTGATACGGGGCACTTCGCTGGGCCGGGAAATCAGGTCCTATTCCTTCTTTTCCTACAACTCGAACGAGGCTTTGCACCTTTCGGAAGAAGAAAAGGGACTGTTCCTGGACTGCCTTGGCAAGGTGAAGCAAGAACTATGCCGCCCGATCGACAGGCTCAGCAAGCGCCTGCTCGTGCGGAACATCCAACTCCTGCTGGACTATTGCATGCGTTTCTATAACCGGCAGTTCGTCACGCGCTCGGCGGCCAACCGCGACGTGCTGACGCGCTTCGAGTCCTTGCTCGATGCCTACTTCCAGAGCGGGAAACCCCGGCAGGAAGGTCTGCCCTCGGTTAAGTATTTTGCCGACAAGGTGTTCCTCTCGCCCAATTATTTCGGCGACTTGATAAAGAAAGAGACGGGGAAGACGGCGCAGGAGTACATCCAGACGCGCCTGATTGACTTGGCCAAGGAAATGATTCTGGGCACGGACAAGACGGTAAGCCAGATAGCATACGACTTGGGGTTCCAGTATTCGCAGCATTTCAACCGGACTTTTAAGAAGAACGTCGGCTATACGCCTACTGAATACCGCAAGCTGCAAGTTGCCGGCTGACGGGTCGGATGGCGGTGTGTGGAATGGAAACAGGCGGCGCACGATTCCTCTTTTTTCGAGGGTCGTGCGCCGCTTTTGTATGAAGCCCTTGGGCATCTTGCCGCGGGCTTTGTCTTTTGCAGGGTTATGCCTTCTGGGCGGGCGGGTTTTGCTTGCGGTGGTTACGGAATTCCGTCCGTACTGTCCCGGCTGCCAGCAGGATAATCAGCGCGAATCCCGCATAGGCCAATGCTTCGGTACGGTGTACTGAGGCGGGGTCGAAGCGGAACTCCAGCGTATGGCGTCCGGCGGGGAGCTTCACTCCGCGCAAAACGTAATTGGCTTGGAATATGGCTTCTTCCGAGGGTTCTCTGCCGTCGATGCTGACAGTCCATTCGGGGTAGTAAATTTCCGAGAAGAGGGCTACGCCGCCGCTCTGCGTATTGCTCTCGTAAACGAGGCGGTTGGGTGCATACTCCGTTAGGGTTATGGTGGCCGTACTGTCGGTGCAGGTGGCATTGCTCCCGAGTTGGCTTCGCAGCGCCTCGGAAACGATGGCCGTCGTGCGGGGCGAATGGTCGTAGAGGGCTTCGATTTCCTCATTGGCGTTCTTCGCGTAGAAAATGTCTTGTACAAACCATGCGTTCCCGTATGCGTTCGGGTTCAGCACGGCGGTCTTTTCGCCCCCGTTCTGCAAGGGGGGGAGGATGGCGTAGCGCATGTTGAGCATGTTGAGCACGCCTATGGAGTCGGGGGCGAGCCGGGAAAGGTCGCCGCCATGCTGCACGATTCCTTTCCAGAGGGTATGGATTTCGGGACTGATGTGGTAGTCTATCAACTCTTGGTAGCGCCGGAGCTTGGCGGGGTGGTAGCCCCCGATGTTTTTATGGAAAAGCCCGGGTGTGTTGTCGTTGAAGATGTTTACGGAAAGGTCGAGCACGCGGTAGTCTATCGCTTCTTTGTCTTGCAAGATCAGCTCGTCGGCTGCGGATTTTGCTATGGCGGCCTGCGGGCGCGGCTCTACGAAGCAGTCGTCGTTGAGGTATCTTTTATTGACCGACCACATGTCTATGAGGCAGAGTACCAAAGTCCCGGCCACGACGGTGCGCGCGCTCTTCAGCTTCCCTTTGGCATACGCCCAAAGGAGTGCCGTGCCGATGAGTATGATGGCCAAGCTGCGCCAGGCATCGGCGGAGAGGATGTCGGAATATTGTGCGGGCAGCATGCGTGAAAGGTCGTTGCCCACGACGGCGACCATCTCGGGTGAGGCTTGCGATGCGGAGAGGCGGGCGACGAATTGGCCTACGGTTTTCTCCGTATTATATTCGATGAGCGATGGGAAAAGGGCGAAGATCAAGCAAAGGCCTCCCGTAAACCCGAGGCTGATGTAGAGTTGTTTCATATAGTGCTTGCGTTGTGCTTCG
Source organism: uncultured Bacteroidaceae bacterium (assembly GCA_964439955.1). Taxonomy (GTDB): domain Bacteria; phylum Bacteroidota; class Bacteroidia; order Bacteroidales; family Bacteroidaceae; genus UBA1794. The sequence goes on from CAYTPX010000004.1 coordinate 35,764, forward strand.
CTCCCGTTGCGGTATCCGTCGAACCATTGGCGCAGGGCAAGTAAGGCAAGCAGGGGGATGGTGAATTCCGCAATGACTAAGATGGAAGAAACGGTGCGGAATTTGGCATACATGGGGAAGTGGTCGATGAAAAGGTTGGTAAACCACATGAAATTGTGCCCCCATGAGAGCAAGATACTTAGCACCGTGGCGGATAGGAGCGCCCATTTTATGGGGCCTTTGACTATGAAAAGTCCCAAAATGAAAAGCGTGCAGACGAAAGCGCCTACGTAGACCGGCCCCGATGTGCCGGGTTGCTCGCCCCAATACTGCCCCATGAGCGGTTGGCGGTAGAAACTTTGGAGTTGGGGGGTGCCCAAGCGGACGTTTTCCTCGCTGAACTGGAGGGGAATCTGGGAGGCGCCGCCCTTGATGTTGGGTATCATGAGCGAAAAAGTCTCTCCCGTCCCGTAGCTCCATGCAGTGATATAGTCGCGATCTAGGCCGCTATTGGTTTGGTTTTCCGTGTTGGGCTTGATTAACTCGCTCTTTTCCCTCATCGTGTGCTTGCTGTATTCCCAGGTGTGGTATAGGTTTGAGATATTGACGAGCACAGCCGCCAAGCCTGCCACGCACATTACACCCGTTGCCTTCCAGAAGCGGGCCAATTGTTTCCCGCGGATGGCTTCCCATAGGTAGCCCAGCAGCAGGAAGAACATGACAAACAGGAAATAATAGCTCATCTGCACATGGTTGGAGGCTATCTGGAACGAGGCGAACAGGGCGGTCAGCAATCCTCCCGCAAGGTATTTTCCACGGTAGGCCAGCACCATTCCCGCGATTGTGGGGGGGATGTAGGCCAGAGTGATGAACTTCCAAATATGTCCGGCAAGGATGATGATGAAATAATAGGAGGAAAAGGCCCAGAGTATTGCCCCGAGCGCGGACATCCATACCTTAAAATTGAAGGCGCGCATGAGGATATAGAATCCCAGCAGCATGATGAAAACAAGGCCTACGTAGCCAGGCAGCCCTAACTTGTAGGTTGTGGAGAACGCGTTGGTGATTTTCGTGGAGGGGTAGCTGGGATTAATTTGGTAGGTGGGCATTCCTGAGAAGGCGGCATTGGTCCAGCGCGATGTGATGCCGGTCTCTTTGTAATAAGCGTCGTTTTCCGCGCCGAGCCCTGCCGAGGCGGTGTGGTCGGTGCCGGAGAGTACGCGCCCGTCGATGTCGGACGGATAGAAATAGGCAAAAGCCAGCACGATGAATGCCACAATGGCTATGGCATCGGGGGCTATCTTTTTTAGGATCGGGCTCATGTCTTTATCGGTTTTGGGTGAGGAATTATCGGCAAGAAAGTTCAATATCGGTAGAATTCGGCTTTGTAGGGCCCGTCGACAGATACTCCTATGTAGGCCGCTTGTTCGGGGGTGAGGCGGGTGAGGTGCACCCCGATTTGCTCCAAGTGGAGGCGGGCTACTTCTTCGTCGAGTTGCTTGGGCAGACGGTAGACGCCGGTTGCGTATTGCTTATGGTAGAGTTCCATTTGGGCGAGCGTCTGGTTGGTGAACGAGTTGCTCATGACGAAGGAGGGATGGCCGGTGGCACAACCCAGGTTTACCAAACGGCCGTCGGCCAAGAGCAAGATGCTGTGTCCGTCGGGGAAATAGTATTGGTCAACTTGGGGCTTGATGTTGCGGCAGCGTATGCCGGGGTATTTCTTGAGTGCCTCGACTTGTATCTCGTTGTCGAAGTGCCCTATGTTGCAGACGATGGCCTGGTCGTGCATTCGCTCCATGTGTTCGATACGGACGATGTCGATATTCCCGGTCGTGGTGACGAAGATGTTGCCTTGCGTGCAGGCTTCTTCCATCGTGACTACCTGGAATCCCTCCATGGCGGCCTGAAGCGCGCAGATGGGGTCAATTTCGGTGACGAGCACGCGAGCCCCGTAGCTGCGCATGGAGTGGGCGCATCCTTTTCCCACGTCGCCGTATCCGGCTACGACGACGGTTTTCCCCGCTATCATCACGTCGGTGGCGCGTTTGATGCCATCGGCCAGCGATTCGCGGCAGCCGTAGAGGTTGTCGAACTTGGACTTGGTGACGGAGTCGTTCACGTTGAAAGCCGGGAAGAGCAACTTCCCTTCCCCTTTCATTTGGTACAGGCGGTGTACCCCGGTGGTCGTCTCTTCGCTGACGCCGCGTATTCCGGGCACGATGCCGTGCCAATAGCCGGGGCGTTGGGCTTTCAGTTTGCGCAGGAGGGCAAGGAGTTGTACCTCGTCTTCCCCGTGGCCGTCTTTTTCCAGCACGGTAGGGTTGTTTTCCGCCTCATATCCGGTGTGTATCATGAGTGTGGCGTCGCCGCCGTCGTCTACTATCAGGTTGGGGCCTTGCCCTGTTTCCGGGTCGAAGTTCATGGCCTGCAGCGTACACCACCAGTAATCTTCGAGGTTTTCCCCTTTCCAGGCGAATACGGGCACTCCGAGGTCGGCCATTGCCGCTGCCGCGTGGTCTTGGGTGGAGTAGATGTTGCACGAGGCCCAGCGTACCCGGGCGCCGAGGGCTACGAGGGTTTTGATGAGTACGGCGGTCTGTATGGTCATGTGCAGGGAGCCCGTGATGCGGGCGCCCTTGAGGGGTTGTTGTGCGGCGTATTTCTTTTGCAGGGCCATGAGCCCGGGCATTTCGTGTTCGGCCAACTCTATTTCCTTGTGGCCGAAGTCGGCCAAGGCGGTGTCGGCCACTTTGTAGGGGAGGGATGAGAATAATTCCATTCGTTATGCTGATTTTCGGTGAAATTTGTTTCGGGCTTTCCGCAGGCAAAGATACGAATAAATGCGCGAAGGACTGCTTCTCTTCTCCGAAAAGCAGTCCTTCTTGTCTCTTCCAGCAAGGGCTGGCGGGAAATTACTTCCTCAAGCCCAGTTTCTTGACGATGTCGCGGTATCTTTCGATGTCGCGGTCCTTCAGGTAGTTGAGCAGGCGGCGGCGCTTGCCTACGAGGATGGTCAAGGAACGTTCCGTAGTATAATCTTTCTTGTTGACCTTGAGGTGTTCGGTCAGGTGAGCAATACGGTAGGAGAACAATGCTATCTGGCTTTCAGCCGAGCCAGTATCAGTGTTGGACTTCCCGTATTTCTCGAAGATTTCCTTCTTTTTTGCTACGTCTAAATACATAACTTTTGGTTGAATAATGGTGTTGAAAAACGGCGCAAAGATAGGGGTTCTTTTTGAGAACGGCAAGTTTCCGGGCAGGAAATGAGGCGATCGTGCGTGCAAGTCCGGTTGCTTGTGCCTCCCCGGCGCGGGATTCCTTTCGGGAAGCCTTGCCGCTTGCCGGGGGTTGCCTTGCATGTTTGCGGGGAAAGGCTTGCGTGTCCTTGGGAAAAGGCTTGAGGGGAGGTTAGCGCAGGAAGCGGCTTAGCATGGGGGCTTGCAGGAGGCCGTTGTCGTCGGCGATGCGGGTTGCCCCCAGGAAGCGGGCGTGGTTTGCGGCGTCGTAGCCGGGTTGTCCGGGGATGAGGCTGCTGGTGTGGACGAACCCTTGGGAATGGATGAAGCGTCCCTGCCCGAGGTAGATGCCGATATGGCTTACCCGTTCTTTTCCGTCGTGGTGGGGTTTCCCGAAGAGGACGAGGTCGCCCGGCTGGAGCAGGCTGAGGTCGATTGTGAGCCCGAAGAAGCGGGCGGGGTCGGCAAGGGCGTCCATCAGGCTTTTTGCGGGCGCGTCGGCGGTGAGGGCCGGGTAGCGCCGTAAGGAATCGGCCGAGGCGATGGAGGGAAGCATGCGCCCGTCCGGGGTGCGGAAGCAGGGGATTCGGATGCCGCAGCGGGCCTGTTGGGAAGCGTTGCGCGGGAGTACGGCTCCGTTGAGCAGGGCGGCGAGTTGTACCAACCCGCTGCAATCCACGCCTTTCGCGGAAGTCCCCGCCCACAGGTAGGGTATGCCGGCCAAGGTTTGTGCGGTATGGATGAGGCGGGGAAGGGTCGGTTTGCATTGCGCGAGCCATTGCGTTAAGGGGAGGGCTTGGTTCTGGAGGACATAGCCTTTCCGCCCGTCGGGGTAGGCCGCTAGGTAGAAACGGCCTTTTTCCCCGCGCAGTTCCAGGATGCAGCCGCTTACGAGGTCGCCTGTCGGCAGGGAGCTAAGGTCGGGCGTCTCGTAAACTTGGGCGTAAGTCGCGGTGCATACGAGTTTCGGTGCAGCTTCCCAACGGGCGAAGGCCGTGCTGTCCATGGGGACGATTACGGCTCGGTGAGCCCATGCCTGGTAGCCGTCGATGGTCTCCACTTGGTACCAGCGTGCTTTGCGGGTCATGCGCACGGGCATTCCCAGCAGGGCTTGCGTTTCCATGGGCGACTCAAAGTCGCCCCGGGCATGCAGGTTGCAGACGGAAACATTAACTACCCCGCGAAGGTCGCACAGCGTGTCGCCCGGTGTGGGGGGCGTTTGGGCAATGAGGGGGGCGGGGTTTGCCGCGGTGCCGAACAGGAGGGCTGCCATGAAGGCGCGGAAGGGGTGTGGGAGGTGCATGCCGGTCGCTTTTTTAGGGGGATGGACGAGAGATGGTTTTGCAGGGGTTGGGATAAAGCCGGGAGGGCACGGGGGCTTCCACCCTGTCGCCTTCCCGGCTTTCCTGTTTGGCGGTCGGGGCGTCATGCCCCACTTCCTTTATCTTTTCTTCCGGAGCAGATAGCGTTCGATGAAGCGTCTGGGCCAAGGCTTCTTCCGGCGTTTTTTCTTGTCGGAGCTATCGGAGTACCCATATCCGTAGCCGTACCCATATCCGTAGCCGTACCCATATCCGTAGCCATACCCTCTCCGTTCGAGGTTGCAGTCGTTGAGCAGGACGCACATGTTCTTGAACTTCCCGGCCTTGTGCAGTTTTTCCAATTCGGGGAGGTAGCGGCGGTCGAGCATGCCTTCGCGGATTACGTAGATTGTCATGTCGGCCACCCGGTTTGCCGTCACCGCGTCGGCTACGACCAAGGCGGGTATGTTGTCGACTATGATGTAATCGAACTGGGTGCGTAGCTTGGCGAATAGTTCGTCGAACCGTTCACTCAAGAAGAGCTCGGCAGGGTTGGGCGGCGTGGGGCCGGAGGGCAGGATGAAACAGTCCTTGTGTTGCCCAGAGGGGACGATCAGCTTGTCGATGTCGGTCTCCGTCCCGGCAAGGTAGTTGCTCAATCCTTTGATGTTGCGTACGCCGATGCGCTTGGAAGCCGTGTTCTTTCGGATGTCGCTGTCTACGAAGAGGGTTTTCTTCCCGCTCATGGCCAAGGTCAAGGCCAAGTTCCGGGCTACTACGGACTTCCCTTCGCCTGCCATTGTGCTGGTGAAGATGATGACTTGCGCCTTGCTGTTGATGAAATTCAGGTTGGCCCGTGCCAAGCGGAACGCCTCGCTGAACGAGTCGTTGTGCTGTTCGCGCACGACAACTTGGGACTCGTCTTCGACGGAAGGTATCTCGGCTAATATGGGCAGCGTGGTCATCTCTTCGATGTCCTTCCGCCCGCGGACTTTCGTGTCAAGCAACGAGACTACATAGAGGAAGGCGAACGGGATGACAAGCCCTATGGCGAAAGCGGCTATCAGCATCATCCCCCGTTTGGGTGAAACCATGTCTTCCTCGCCGTAGGGCGGTTCGATGAGGCGTGCGTTCGGCTCGGTAATGGCCATCTTTATGGCATTCTCTTCCCGTTTCGTCAGAAGGAAAGAATAGAGGCTCTCCTTGATTGCCTGTTGGCGGGTGGCGTCAAGGGCTTTCTGCTCGTGGGCCGGCACGGAGGAAATCTTGTTGCTCGTCTCTTCCTCTACTTGTTGCGCCTTGGCCAAGCGTATGTTGAGGGTTTTCACGCTTGCGTCAATGGATTTCCGGATGGAGGCGCGTAACTCTTTCAGGCTATTGGTCATGTCGGCCACTACCGGCGCGTCCATGCTGGAGTACTCGGCGGCGCGGTTTCGGCGGAGCATCATCTCATTGTAGGACGAGATGAGTTTTGCGGAGGAGAGCATATCTTCGCCAGCAAGTTCGGGGATGAGTTCGTTTTCCTTGGATGCGTCGTCCAAGTAGTCGCTCAAGTATTTGGCTACCATTACTTGGGCTTCTATCGTGGCCAAGTTCTCTTTTGCCCGGGCTCCCTCGTTTAGGAACGTAGCGGAACCGCTTTGGAAGTCAAGTATCTTATTCTGGCTTTTGATTTGTGCCAAGGTTTCGTCTACCCGGCCTAATTCCCCGCCCAATACTTCGATGCGTTGGTCGATAAAGCGTTCCGTGTTCTCCGCCACGCGGTTCTTGTCTTCAAGGGTGAAGCGGTTGTAGACATCGATGATGGCTCGCAGGATGGAGTCGGTACGGTTCAGGTTGTCGTCCTTGCAGGTGAGGGTCACGAGCGAAGTCTCTTCAATCAACTCCGTGGAGAGGTTTTCCCTGTAGAGGAGTGCTGCGTCGGCACTGCTGATGCGGGTGACATAGACGGGGTAATCACGGTCTTCCGGCTCATTAACCTTGCCCGTTTGCTCTTTGATGAGCAGGGTTTTCCGGCTGTCGGGCTTAGGAAGCACGGGTTGTATGATGAGTTTGCCTATCGGCGTTTCTATGATTTTGTTGTAGGCTACGTCCTGCGTCCAGTCAATCTCTATGTCGTCAATCTGGAAATCGTCCAGGTTGCATGTCTTTTCGTCGATGGGCGTAACGGTGAAACTGTGTATTTTCTCGTCCGGGTTGATGGGGTCGAGGAAATTGATGCTGATGGGGCTTTCATCGAACAGGCTTTGTCTACGCAAGAACAATCCCATGGAGTAGTTTACGTCGAGCCTCAGTCGATTGACAACTTCCTCCATAATCGGCGTGGAGCGCATGATGTAGAGTTCGTTCTCCAGCAAATTGACATTGCCGGAGCCTCTCGACTGCCCGCTCAACTCCAGCAGGGCGGACACCTCGGAACTCACGCCTGTCTTGTCGTCGCCCTCGAGAAGCACCATGGCCTGGTGTTGGTAGATGGGGGGGATAGTGGCTATGTAAAGCCCCATCAGGAAGAGGCAGGCTGCGACAGAGATGAGAAACCAATACCAGCGTGCGATAAGCAAGTCTACTATGGTACGCAGGGAGAAAAACGATTCCTGTTCTTCCTCTTCAGTGGCGGAGGGCTTGGAAGGGTATTCTTCTTTTAGCATATCGGTGTATGTGTCTGGGCGTGTTATTTCAAGACGGCAATGAGCGAGACGATGGACACCAAGAGCGAGAGTATGGAGCTACTGGCGTTCCAGAACGTGAAGTAGGGGCTGGATTGCACGCGTATGCTGCTGTTGGGCTCCACGTAGATCACGTCGTTCTGCTTCAAATAATAATAGGGGGAGTTGAGCAAGTCGGGCGAGGTGAGGTCGATGCGCGTGGAGGTGCGCTTCCCGTCTTGTTCGCGTATGACGAGCACGTTCTTGCGCAGCCCGCCTGTCGTCAGGTCGCCGCACTGGGCAATGGCTTGCAGCAGGGTGAGTCGTTCGCTTGTGGAGGACACTTGTCCGGGGCTACTCACGGCACCGAGGACGGAGACTTTGAAGTTCATGATCTTCACATTTACAATCCCGTCGTAGAGGTAACCTTTCTCGCGGAGCGCGGCGGAGAGGTCTTGTTCCAATTCTTCACATGTCTTCCCTTCGGCGTGGAATTGCCCGATGAGCGGCAGATTGACGTATCCTTTCTTGTCTACCTCGTAGTAGTTCAACTGTTCCGTATTGTAGGAAGAGGTCGTGCGACCTGTCTGCCCGAGGATGGCGTTGGCGCCGAAAGGCAGGAGGATGTCCTCTGTCGTCGCTGCCACCTTGATGCTCAGCAAATCGCCTTCTTGCACTTTCAGGGTATAGTTCAAGGCGATTTCCTCGGCTGTCTTCCCGCTGATGCTATCGATGCCTTGCAGGTAGACGACTTCCCTTTTGGAGACGCAGGAGGAAAACAGGACTATGGCTAACAGGACGGCGATTTGGACTAACTTTTTCATATATGGAACTGCCCCCAAGAATCTATAAAACCTAAATTGGCCGCAAATGTAAGAAGATTCTTTGGAAATTACCCTTTTCCCCGCGAGAATTTGCGCCAATGGCTGGACGACAAGGTTTAAAGGCGTCCAGCGACGATGTACCGGTGGATCTGGAAACCGAGGAATGTCGGGTACGCTTTGGGAAGGCCGTGTGGGTATTTCCGGAGGCCTTTTGGCTGTTCCTTCCTTTGTTTCCCTTGCATGCCTCCGCGGGGGCAGGAAGGGGTGCTGGCGCAAACCGGAAATAGTACCATGGTTTCTATGGGAAAGCCATGGCGCAAAACAGGCAGGTGCGGGGCATTATGTGGGCAGTCCCGCGCTTGGAGGGTGATAGACGCTGGTACGCGAAAAAGAACGACGGCAGGGCGCATGGGGCGTGCCTTGCCGTCGTCTTTTCTCCGCGTGGGTTGGTAGATGCCTTCGTCTTATTTTTTCAGGACTTCGCTGATGGTGCTCCCGATGCACCCGTTGGGCATCTGGATGCGCAGCAGAGTGGCCAAAGTGGGTGCGATGTCGGTCATGTGGACTTCGCGCAGGAGGCGTCCGGCGGGTTCTATGCCCCAACCCATGAAGAGGAGGGGGATGTGGCAGTCCTGGGCGCCCCATGTGCCGTGTGTCGTACCGCGGAATCCGTTTTGCTCGGAAGTCTCGTAGCATCCGGGGTCGACGATGATTTGTATCTCACCGCTGCGGCGGGGGTTATAGCCGTTGCGTATCTTTTCGCGCAGCAGGGCGGGCAAGGTGCTGCTTTCTACACGGGTTTGGTCTACGACGTAGGCTACGTGGGGCCATGCCTGCAGCCAGCCGACGAGCCGTTGCTTGAGTTCGTCTTTGAGGATGTGGCGGGCACGGATGGTGTCGTAGTTGAGCACTACCTGGTAATTGCTGATGCCGCGTATGAGGTTGGAGGTGCCGTAGCAGGCAATAAGGCTGTCGCGCAGCATGCGGGTGGCTTCATCGGGGTTGAAAGCGCCGACGGGTAGTTTATGGTCTTGTTGGAAGCTGAGGTTGTTTGTGGCGGCATGGTCAGCGGTGAGGAAAACGGTGTACTGGCCTTTGCCTAACGTGGAGTCGAGATAGGCGAAAAAACCGGCAAGGTCGCGGTCGAGGCGCAGATAGGTGTCTTCCGTTTCTACGGCGTTGGGGCCGAACTGGTGGCCTATATAGTCGGTCGAGGAACAGCTGACGGCGAGGAAGTCGGTAGTCCCTTCCTGCCCGAGGCGTTCGCCTTCGATGGCGGCGCGGGCCAGCTGGAGGGTAAGGGTGTTGCCGGCAGGCAGAGAACGCACGATGCCGTAGCCTTTCTCGCGGAAGAGTTGTCCCATGTCTACGGGGAGCGTGGGTCTTTGGCCGTCGAGGAAGGGTGTCTCATAGGGCGTGTCGTCGGCAGTACTGGCCGTGTAGGTGGAAGGGTCGTAGAGGGTTTCCCAATAACCTTGGAGCAGGTGGCGTACAGGGTCTTGTGCATTGAAGTCCTCGAGCCATCCGGGCAGGCTGTCGACATACCATGAACTGGAGATGAAGCGTCCGATGGAAGGGTCGTACCAATAGACACCGTTGGCCATGTGCCCGGCGGGCAGGATGGAGGCACGGTCTTTGAGGGAGATCCCGATTACCTTGGAGCGGAAGTTGCTGGCCATGCGCAGCTCATCGGTGATGGTGGAGGCCAGCAGGAGGCGGGGGGACATGCGTCCGGCTTTGGATTGCGTGCCCACGGGCTGTACGCCGGGGTCGTCGGTGCAGTAGATTGCGCGGCCGGTTGCTTGGTCGGTGAAGTTGTTGGCCGCTATGCCGTGGATGGAGGGGGTAGTACCCGTGTAGATGGTGGCATGTCCTACCCCGGTGTAGGTGGGGATGTGGGTGATGAAGGTGTTTTCACATGAGACACCTTCGTTCATCATGCGCCGGAATCCTCCCTCGCAGTAACGGTCGTGGTAGCGGTATAGGTAGTCCCAGCGCATCTGGTCGATGACAATGCCCACTACGAGTTTGGGACGTTGCAGCGTTTCCCCGGTAGGTGGGGTTTGGGCAAATAAAACTTCTCCTGCTCCCGAGAGGAGGAGCAAGAGAAGGGATTGAAGGAATTTTTTCATTGCGTTTTCCTTTTTCTATGTTTTGCTTAGTTCCTTGCGTGTGGCGGCGCGCTTCTTAACCCTTGATCTCTTCCAAGAGAAGATTCAGGATGTCGCAGGCACACTTGGCAACGGAAGTTCCCGGCCCGAAGATGGCAGCCACTCCGGCTTGGTAGAGGAAATCGTAGTCTTGTACGGGGATTACGCCTCCGGCAAACACCATGATATCCTCACGGCCGAGTTTTTTCAACTCTTCGATGATTTGGGGGATGAGGGTCTTATGACCGGCGGCCAAGGAGGATACGCCCACGGCATGCACGTCGTTTTCTACGGCCTCGCGGGCGGCTTCAGCCGGGGTCTGGAACAACGGCCCCATATCGACGTCGAACCCGACGTCGGCAAAGCCGGTAGCTACAACTTTTGCGCCGCGGTCGTGCCCGTCTTGCCCCATTTTGGCTATCATGACACGGGGTTGGCGGCCTTCGAGCTTGGCAAATTCTTCACACAGTTCGCACGCTTTGGTGAATGCGGCGTCTTGTTTCGTCTCTGATGAATACACGCCTGAAATAGTTCTAATGGTTGCTTTATATCGGCCTACGACTTTCTCGCAGGCATAAGAAATTTCGCCCAAGGTGGCGCCTGCGGCGGCGGCCTTGACCGACAGGTCGAGCAGGTTGCCCTCCTTTGTCTCCACGCAGTGGGTCAAGGCGTCGAGGGTGGCATCCACTTCTTTTTGGTTGCGGCGGGCCTTGAGGGCTTTGAGCCGTTCGATTTGCTGTTCGCGTACGGCCGTATTGTCGATTTCGAGGATGTCGATGGGGTCTTCCTTGTCAAGCCTGTATTTATTGACGCCCACAATGGTCTGGATTCCGCTGTCGATGCGTGCCTGGGTGCGTGCCGCGGCTTCTTCTATGCGCATTTTCGGGATGCCAGTTTCGATGGCCTTTGCCATCCCGCCGAGCTTTTCGATTTCCTGTATGTGGCTCCAAGCCTTGTGTGCGATTTCGTTGGTGAGGCTTTCCACGTAGTACGAACCGGCCCAAGGGTCGATGTCCTTGCAGATGTAGGTTTCTTCTTGTATATATATCTGAGTGTTTCGTGCGATACGGGCGGAGAAATCCGTGGGCAAGGCGATGGCTTCGTCCAAGGCATTGGTATGGAGCGACTGTGTGTGCCCTAATGCTGCCGCCATGGCTTCGATGCAAGTGCGGCCTACGTTGTTAAATGGGTCTTGTTCGGTGAGCGACCAACCGGAAGTCTGTGAATGGGTGCGCAGTGCCAGGGATTTCGGGTTCTTGGGGTTAAACTGCTTCACTATCTTGGCCCATAGCATCCGGGCGGCACGCATTTTGGCGATTTCCATGAAATGGTTCATCCCGATGGCCCAGAAGAAAGACAAGCGGGGGGCAAAGGCGTCGATGTCGATGCCCGCGTTTATCCCGGCGCGGAGGTATTCCAACCCGTCGGCCAGCGTGTAGGCGAGTTCAATGTCGGCCGTGGCGCCCGCTTCCTGCATGTGGTAACCCGAGATGGAGATGGAGTTGAACTTGGGCATATATTTGGAGGTGTATTCAAATATGTCCGAGATAATCCGCATGGAGAAGGCTGGGGGATAGATATAGGTATTGCGCACCATGAACTCCTTCAGTATGTCGTTTTGTATGGTGCCTGCCATTTCTTCCAACTTGGCGCCTTGTTGGAGCCCGGCATTGATGTAAAACGCCATGATAGGCAGCACGGCTCCGTTCATGGTCATGGACACAGACATCTTGTTCAGCGGGATTCCATCGAAAAGCGTCTTCATGTTATCCAAAGAGCAGATGGAAACGCCCGCTTTGCCCACGTCGCCCACCACGCGTTCATGGTCGGGATCGTAGCCGCGGTGGGTGGCCAGGTCGAAAGCCACGGACAATCCTTTCTGGCCGGAAGCCAGATTGCGGCGGTAGAAAGCGTTTGATTCCTCCGCAGTGGAGAATCCCGCATATTGGCGTATCGTCCATGGGCGGAAAGTGTACATCATGGAATACGGCCCGCGCAAGAAGGGGGGCAATCCTGCGGCATAGTCCAAATGTTCCATACCCTCCAAGTCTTCTTTCGTATAGGCCTGTTTCACTCCGATATGCTCAGGAGTTTTCCAACCCGGGGTAATCCCGTGGGATTCCTGCCATTTTTTCCCGTCTTCCGGTTGCAGGCTGGAAAATATGTCGATGTTTTTGAAATCAGGGGTCTGCATGGTGCTGTTCTATTTCTTGAGTTCTTCGTTTAATTGCTTTAAAGTCTCCAGTACATTGACGCGCACATGGATGAAATGCTGTATGCCCGCATTCTTGAGTTCTTCCGCGCAAGGCGGGTTCCCGGCCACGATGAACAGGGCTTTTCCGCCTAATGCTTGGTAGGCCGGCACGGCATACTCCGCATATTCCTCGTCGCTTGAGCAGAGCACCACGATGTCGGCTTTCGCGTCCAAGGCGGCTTCCACGCCCGCTTCCACCGAGTCGAATCCCAGGTTGTCAATCACCTTGTAACCGGCGCATGCCAGGAAGTTGCATGAGAATTGTGCCCGTGCCTGCCGCATGGCCAAGTTCCCTATGGTCAGCATGAAGGCCGTCGGTACTTTCCCGTCCCGTTCCGTGGCGAGGCGCAATGCCTCGAATTCGGATGCCGCACGGTTGCCTTCCAAGGCCTTGTAAGGGGTTTCGCCGCCGCAGCCACATGTATGGCCGCATGCGCGGGGTTCTTTTCCCTCCGATTGCTCGTTGAAGTTCGGGAACTGGTTGGTGCCCAGCAGCGATTCCCTCCGTTTGGAGACGGCCTCCATGCGTGCCCGGTGGGTGGCGTTCACCTTGTCTTGTACCGCGCCGCTTTGTATCTGGGCTAAAAATCCGCCAGCCTCTTCCGTGGCGAGGAATAGCTTCCATCCTTCCTGTGCCAGCGAAGTGGTCAATGTCTCTATATAGTAAGAGCCCGCGGCCGGGTCTACCACCTTGTCAAAGTGCGATTCTTCTTTCAGCAGCAACTGCTGGTTGCGCGCCAGCCGTTCGGAGAAGTCGCCGGGTTCGGAATAGGCATAATCGAACGGGGTAACCGTCAGGGCGTCCACTCCGGCCAAGGTTGCGCTCATGGCCTCCGTTTGGGTGCGCAGCAAATTGACGTATGCGTCGTAGAAGGTCAGGTTGAAGTGGGAAGTCTCGGCGTGTATGTATGCCTGTTCCCCTTCGTGTGAGCCGGCATCCTCTTGGTAGGCGTGCACTACCTGCGCCCATAGCATGCGGAATGCGCGGAACTTGGCCAGTTCCATGAAGTAGTTGGGGCCGATGCCCATGCTGAAGCCGATGGCCGATGCCGCAACGCCTGCGGGCAATCCCGCGGCGATGAGTTGCTTCAGGTATTCGTTGCCCCAGTTGAGCGCGTAGCCTAATTCTTGGTAGATGTAAGCCCCCGCATGGTTCAGTATCGAAGAATGCACCGTGACAGGGCGGAAGTACGGGTAGCTGCGGAATGTCTCCACGAGTTTCGCCGCGATGGGGGCGAAATCGGGCGCTTGTACGCCTTTCTCCAGCATCTTGCCGGCCGGGTCAAAGCCGATGCCGCCCCGTATCTGCCCCGGCTCATATCCTTTTTCCTGGAAGTAACCGGTCAGTATTTCCCCCAGCTCCACGGCGTGGCGCGGGCACGTGTCGAAGTAGACCTCGATGGCCTCCAGGCAGATGCCGTCGAGCAGTTCTTCGATGGACACCTTATTTATTATATCCTTCTCCAAGCGGAACTCCAGCGAATCCACCCCCTTGTCCAGCACGTCCAGCGCCTTGGCCCGGCCTTTCCCCGGGTCGTCCACCCGGATTTCTTGTCGCACGAACCACGCGTTGCTGTCCGTTTTCGTCCCCCTCAAGTAAGGGAACTGCCCCGGGAGGGCATTTGTCGTGGGCAACAGCCCGGCATCCTCGCGCCGGTAGAAAGGCTGTACCTTGAATCCTTCGCTCGTCTTCCAGACCAGCCGCTTCTCAAAATCCGCTCCTTTCAGGTCCGCCTGGATCTTGTCCAGCCACTCCTGTGAGCTGACAGGAGGGAACTCGGCAAAGAGCTTTTCCTTTTTCTCTTCCATACGTCTTGTCTCTTGTTGTTCCTTCGATAGGGTAAATGTGTGGCAAATATAAGGATAAATCAACTTAATCTTAGTCTTTTCTTCAGGATAAGTTTGACAGCCCGGGTCTCTTTCACTACATTTGCCGCCGTTTTTTAACTATAACCAAGGTATGGACTGGATACAATCTCTATTGTTCAACACTGACAGCGTGGCCCACATCGTGTTTCTCTACGCGTTTGTCATCGCTTCGGGTGTGTTGCTGGGCAAGATCAAGGTGTTCGGCGTTTCGCTCGGGGTGACTTTCGTGCTTTTCATGGGAATCTTCGTGGGCCATTTCGGACTGACGGCAAGTAGTAACATTTTGGACTTCATCCGCGATTTCGGGTTGATCCTCTTCGTCTACTGCATCGGTCTCCAAGTAGGCCCGTCTTTCTTCTCTTCGTTCAAGAAAGACGGCGTGTCTATGAATCTGGTGGCCACCCTCCTCGTGGTGCTCAACGTGGCCGTTGCCCTCATCCTCTGCTATACGGCGGGGGGCGGCGACGTGCGCATGTTCGTGGGCATGCTCTTCGGCGCCACCACCAACACCCCCGGTCTCGGTGCGGCCACCGAGGCGCTCCATCTGGTGGGGCAGGCCGATAACGGCAACCCCATCTCCCTGGCCTACGCCTGCGCCTACCCGTTGGGCGTGGTAGGCATAATCCTTTCCACGATTGCCCTGCGCTACATCTGCCGCGTAGACCTCAAGAAAGAGGAAGAGGACTTGGACAACGATTCCGACATACAGCATGCCAAGCCGTTCGTCTTCCATCTTGAGGTACACAACGAGTCGATCGTCGGCAAGACGCTCGGGCAAGTGCGTTCTTTCCTCAACCGCCCTATCGTATGCTCCCGCATCCGCAAGAAGGATGGCGAGGTCAGTATCCCCTCCAATGATACCGTTCTCGAACTGGGCGACCAGCTTTTTGTTACTTCCTCCGAGGAAGATGTCGATGCCATCACGGCCTTTATCGGCGTCCGTGTCGAAGTGGACTGGGAACACCTCAAGCAGGAGCAACCCATGATATCGCGCCGTATCCTCGTCACCAAGTCCGAAATCAACGGCAAACGCGTGGCCGACATGCACTTCCGCAGCCTTTTCGGCGTATCCGTCACCCGCGTCAACCGCTCGGGCGTCGACCTTTTCGCACGCCCCAACCTGGTGCTCCAGGTCGGGGACCGCGTGACTGTCGTGGGTTATGCCGATGCCGTCAGCCGGGTGGCCGACACTTTGGGTAACTCCATGGTACGCCTCAACCACCCCAACATCGTCACCATCTTCGTCGGCATCCTCCTCGGCGTGCTGCTCGGCAACGTGCCGTTCCCCTCGGGCATGGCCACTCCCCTGAAGCTCGGCATCGCCGGGGGGCCGCTCATCGTGGCTATCCTCATCGGGGCTTTCGGCTACAAGCTCAAACTTGTTACCTACACCACGGCCAGCGCCAACCTCATGCTGCGTGAGATAGGCATCACCCTTTTCCTGGCCAGCGTCGGCATCAAGGCAGGCCCCGAGTTTTTCGACACGGTGGTCCACGGCAACGGCCTTACTTACGTGTGGTGCGGCTTCCTCGTTACCGTCCTCCCCATCCTTATCGCCGGGTTGGTGGCGCGCTACTATTTCAAGATCAACTATTTCACCCTCATGGGTCTCATAGCCGGTGCGAACACCGACCCTCCCGCATTGGCGTTCTCCAACCAGTCGGCAGGCAATGGGGGACCCTCGGTGGGGTACTCCACGGTCTATCCCCTTTCCATGTTCCTGCGTATCCTCTCCGGACAGATGATCGTCTTGCTCCTCTTGGGCTGACGGTCCTTCCCTTCCTTGCGGGGAAGCCGGGACGCCGTCCGGGTTTTCCCTTGCCGCAAAGTTTCATCAGCCCCGCCGCTTTTCCCGAAAAGCGGCGGGTTTTTTTCGTTTCTCCCCTTCCTTTTGGGGGCGTTTCCTGCGGGCGACGCGGGGCGGGATGCTTGCCCGTCCGCCTTGAAAATGCAGGGTTATGTTTTCTTTTGTTAAATCCGGGAAGAAAATCACGATATCATTTTTTGTATATGTAGGGAAACTCTTATAATTGCAGCAGCGGACGATTTATTATGGCTGTCCGGACTTAGGGTTTAAAGTCGATCTCTTTTTTCTTTTAATTAAATAATTAATCCTATGATGAAGCGAATTACTTCTTTGATTGCTGCGGCCATAGTGGCCGTAGGGTTATCCCCGGCGATGGGACAGGAGTATGAGGATTATACCTCATACTTGGTGAACCCGAGCTTTACGGAAGGGGCGAGTACGGAAGTGGGCGATACTGCGAGTACGACCAGTGGCCGTGGCATTATTGTAGCCCCGACGGGGTGGAAAATGAGTTATTATACGGTCGCTTGGGATCGCCAGTTTTTAAGCTGGTCGGACTATGAGGCCACTGCATCTTCTTTGGATGATTTCCAAATCCCGTTGTATTCTCCGCAGGATGGCGATGACGGGTTCTTCTTCCATGCAATGACCGGTGGTGAAACGCCTCCAGTTTATACGATGATGCAGACTGTGACCCTGCCCTCGGGGCGTTATGAACTGACCTATTATGGTATGTTGCTAAAGCGGACAACCATGGAGGCTGCGCCTACTATCCGGGTGCAGACGGAAACACAGACTTTCTCTACCAACCTCCCGGTGTATGAATCGGATACCGTGCCCGCCGATTGGGATGCAGGCTCTGTTTCGTTTTACGTAGTCGAGGAAGGGGAAGTGAGCTTCGGGTTGTATTACGACATGCAATCTTCGTTGGAACAACAGCTCTACCTTGATAACTTCCAGCTCTACCGCACGGCTGACGTGACGATGGCCGACATTATCGATGATATATTGGCGAGTGTGGACGATGCCATCAATGAACTGACCAATAAATTCTACGCAATGGATGAAACCATCATCCCCGATGCTTGGATGGACCCGTTGGAGGATATTGAATTTAAAGTTTATACAGACACGATTTCCTCACTTACCGGCGGAGAATACTACTTGTCGTATGTCCAGGCTTGGAGTGCCCGTCTTGATTCCTTGGTTGATATGCGTAGTGAATTGCAGGTCTTGTCCGACTCGATGCAGTTGCTGATTGACGATGCAGCATACGATGGCCTTGAGGCTATCCAGACGGTGAAGGCGAATGCCGGTGAGTTGTTGGCCTCGAATCCCGACCTCGTGACCTTGGATGCCGCCATTACGGAAGCGGAAGATGCCATATTCGATTACCTCTGCAGTGGGCTTGTGAACGAGGCCACCTATGATGAGCCTTCCAACGTTACCAGCTTCTTTATTGTAAACCCGGGTGTGGACGGGACGGTAGACAAGGCGAACCCGGAAGGGTGGAGCATAACCACGAATTCGGATCAACCTTGGATTTATACCAGCGACCGTTATTATGCGGATGGGACTACGAATACGGGGACATACCTCAATACATGGCATCCCACGACAGGGTATGTGGAATACACGGCAACCCAGGTAATTACTTCGATGCCCATGGGTATTTATAAGTTGCAGGCTTTGGTGGCAGGTGATGGCACGCAAGGATGTTACCTCTTTGCCAAGGTTGGCGACACCTATTATTCTTCGATGGCTTCCTACACCAGCACGACGCTGGACACCGTTGTAGTGGATAACATTCTCGTGCTGGAGGATGGCGACTCGATAACTATCGGTTTGACCTGCCAGGCAGAAGACTTGTGGAGCGGCGCGGCAGAGTTCGACGGGACTTTCATTAGCGGCGATGACTTCGAACTGTGGTACGAAGGTGGCGACCTTACCGTGCTGAAAGACGTCTTGCAGGAAGCCATCGACGAGCTGTCTGCCGTATTGGAGGCAGGTACTTATGATTCTGCCCTGAAGGGTGACGTGGCTGTCACGGAGTCCGTGCTCGCAAGCGCCCAGAGCGTAGTGGATAACGAGGAAGTCTCTTCCTATGGGACGGCCTTGATTGAGGTGAATGCCCAAACAGGCTTGCTCGACGCTTCTGTTTCGGCTGCTACCGAGATTGTCGCATTGTGCGATTCTGCCAACCTCTTGATTGCCTCTTCAGCTGAAAAGATGGGCAGCGCGCTCGAAGCCTTGGAGGAGGAATGGAATTTCGCTACCGCTTGGGTAGTAAGCGAAGATGCCATCACGGACGATGCGGATGCCGTTATCGAAAGTTTGACGAAGGCTTTGACCGCGGCCAATGATTCCATCAACATGTATGACCGGATGAACATAGAACCGGGTGATGTTACCTACACCTTATTGGTTAATCCTGATTGCGATGAAGGTACGTCAGGTGAGCCGGAATCCGAAGGCTATATTTTTGAAACCACTGGTAGCGCTTATCTCGTATGGGCTTCTGAGGACGATGCCTTCTTGGCCGAACCCCATGGACACCTCTGCTTCTGGAGCGGCAGGCTTCCTGCCGATAGCGTAGGCTTCAATGTGTACCAGATTGTAGGCAACGTGCCGAGCGGTTACTACCGCATGACGGCCATGGCCGTGGTTGGTGCTGCGGGTGAAACTGCCCCCGACACGACCTTCTCGAACGGCAACGTAGTGTTCTATGCTGTGGGCGATGTAAACCATGAGGTACAGGTTCCGCTCCGCCATGCTTGCTATGAGAACGGCGATACGCTGACCACTTCTTCCACCGGCGAAGATTCGTTAAAGCTCTACTGCAACGAAGTTTACCCGTACACCCTCGACAACATCCTTGTCAACCACGGTGAATTCAAGTTCGGCATGAAGACGATTGGCCCGATGAATGTGACTACCGCGCGTATCTATGGCTTCACGCTCGAGTACCTGTCGGCTGTCGATTATGAGCCTTATCCCGATGCCATCCAAGAGGTAGGCGTAGACGCCGCCACGCTGAAGGCATACGCGAAGAACGGCTACATCATCGTGGAGACCGACGAGCCATACGAAGTGTACTCCGTGAGCGGCGGGGCAGCCATGGACCCGGATATGCAGTTCGTGCCCGGTGTCTACATCGTGAAGGCTGGCTCGAAGACGGTAAAGGTATTGGTTGATTGACCCCTCTTTGGGAAGGCTGTGCCCGGCAGGGCACAGCCTTTTTTTTTGTTTCTACCCCACAAAAAAACGAAACTTCTAAATGGCTGAAAAAATCCACCAAACGCTGCGTGATTCGAAGGCCGCTCGTTGGACGGCCTTGGCAGTCGTTGCTTTTACGATGTTGTGCGGTTATTTCCTGACCGACGTCATGGCTCCCCTTAAACCCATGCTGGAGGAAGAATTGCTCTGGAGCAGTACGGACTACGGCCTCTTTACGAGTGCCTACGGGTGGTTCAACGTGTTCCTGTTGATGCTCATCTTTGGCGGCATCATCCTCGACAAGATGGGCATCCGCTTCACAGGAGTGGGGGCATGCCTCTTCATGGTGGCCGGGTGTGCCATTAAGTACGGCGCCATTTCCGGCCTCATTCCCCTCGAAGGGACGGTGGTTGCCGGCATGAAGGGGCAAGTGGCCGTGGCCGCTTTGGGCTATGCCCTCTTCGGGGTGGGCGTGGAAGTGGCCGGAATCACGGTCAGCAAAATCATCGTCAAGTGGTTCAAAGGCTACGAGATGGCCTTGGCCATGGGGCTGGAGATGGCCACCGCCCGTTTGGGCACGATGCTCGCCATGTCCGTCAGCGTGCCTTTCGCCAAGTATTGCCACGACGTTTCCGCCCCCGTCCTGCTCTGCCTCGTCCTGCTGTGTATCGGCTTGATAGCCTTCATCGTCTACACCTTCATGGACCGCCGCTTGGAGGCCTCCATCGGGAAGGAAGAGAAACCGGCCGACGACCCGTTCCGCATGGGCGACATCGTGCTCATCGTGCGCAACCGCGGCTTTTGGTTGATTGCCGTCCTGTGTGTCTTGTTCTACTCGGCGGTGTTCCCTTTCCTGAAGTACGCCACCGACTTGATGGTCAATAAGTACGGTGTCGGCCCGGAACTGGCCGGCCTCATCCCGAGCCTGCTGCCGCTGGGCACGCTTTTCCTCACCCCGTTTTTCGGCAACCTCTACGACCGGCGGGGCAAGGGGGCTTCCATCATGGTCCTCGGGGCGGTCATGCTCATCGTCGTGCATGTGTTTTTTGCCCTCCCGCTGCTCAACTATTGGTGGTTTGCCACGGTCGTAATGGTCGTTCTGGGCATTGCCTTTTCCCTCGTGCCTTCGGCCATGTGGCCTTCCGTGCCCAAGATTATTCCCGAGAAGCAGCTCGGGACGGCCTATTCGCTCATCTTCTGGGTGCAGAACTGGGGGCTGATGGGCGTGCCCGCCCTCATCGGTTGGGTGCTCGACCGCTACTGCAAGCTGGGGGGCGAGGGGCAACCGGCCTATGATTATACGCTCCCGATGGTTATTTTTGCCAGTTTCGGGATTTTGGCCCTTGTTGTCGCCCTGATGCTGAAGGCCGAAGACCGCAAGAAGGGGTACGGCTTGGAAGAACCGAACCTCAAGAAATGAGGCTCCGCCTCTTGTGGGGCGTAAGGAAACCCCGCCTGGCAGGACCATGGTCCTCTGCCAGGCGGGGTTTTTTGCGTCGGGCTTTGGGCGGGAAAGGCCGCGGCGGCCTGTTCAGAGCCGCGGCCTGGGCAGGGGGACGCAGCGGGACAGTGCGGCGCGCAGGCTGCTGAGGGCACGGCGGACGCGCTGTGCCCAGCCCGGGGCGCGCCCGGCTTGGGCCGCGGTTGAGCGTTGTGCCTCGGCATAGCGCCGGTAGACTTCTTCCTTCCCGGGATAGGGCAGGCGTGCCAGAGTGCCGAGGCTTTTCGCTATTTCTGCCTGCGTTCCTTCTGGAAGGCCTTGCCCCTTTCCCGGGGCAGCGGCTGCACTTTCCCCGGAAGGGGCTTCCGCCGCCTCCAGCCGCTCCAGGCGTGCCAACCCGTTGAGGCAGGTGGCGAGCAGGCGGTCGCAGGCCTCGTGGTTGCCGCGCCCGGCGAAGTAGGCGATGAGCAGGAGGCGTATGCCGCAGGCTATGCGGGTGCTTTTCCCGATGCCTGCCGTGCTCCAGATGGCGCCCGCGTGCTGGCGGTAGACGGCCATGGGGCGGCGCATGTAGCGCGCCTTGCCGTATTGGAGGTTGAGCAGGTGCATGGCGTAGTCGTAGGTGGGCACTTGCGCGAACCACCCGGGCAGGGGGCCGAAGAGGCCGCGCCGCCAGAGGGCGGACACGTTGGTAATGGAGCAATGCGCGGCCAAGTCGGGCAATGTGACGTCGCGTTTCCCGAACTTGCCCCCGTTGCTCAGGCTCTTCACCCCCGTGTCGGAGTAGTAGTTGATGACGCGGTGGAAGCAGAGCGCGTAGTCCGGGTGGGCGTCGAGCCAGCGCACTTGGCGGCGGAGCTTGTGCTTGGAGCACCACCAGTCGTCGCCCTCGCAGATGGCCACGTATTCGCCGCGCAAGGTGGCGTAGGCATCCATGAAGTTGCGCGCCATGCCCTTGTTCGCGGCGTTGCGCACGTAGCGGATGAGGCCGGGGTAGCGCGCGGCCCAGGCGCGGCAGCGGGCTTCGGTGCCGTCGGTGCTGTGGTCGTCGGCTATGACGAGTTCGTAGGGGAAGGGGCACTTTTGCCGTATGACGCCGCAGATGGCATCGTCGATGTACGGCTCGTGGTTGTAGGTGAGCATGAGCACGCTCACCTTCGGGGGGTGGTTCTCGTTCATTTCGGGTGGGTCATTGCTGCTTGGTAGAGGTCGGGCACGGTCTTGCCCCGCAGCCCTTGCCAGACACCTGCGGCGAGGGCGCGCAGCTTGCCGGCTTTGTTTTGCTCCACGCACAGGATGCGTACCGCACGGCGCAGGATGAAGAGCTTGGCGATGTAGCGCACGTCGTATTCCGGGTAGAGGCGTTTGAGGCAAAGGAAGTTGCGGGCTATGTAATACGTCCGCGCCGGGGCGTAGTCGTAACCCTCCAGTGTCCAGAAGAGGAAACGCTTGCGGTAGGGGTTGCCTAACCGGTGGTAGAGTTTCCCGGCTTCGGAGAGCCCGATTTTGCCGCCGTGGCGGTGGATGCGCAGGCAGTATTCCGTGTCGATGGCGTCCATCACGAAATCGGCGCGGAACAGTCCTATCCGGCGCAGGGTAGAAACCGGGACCAGGCTGCCCGAGATGATGGTGTCGGGCACTTCGCGGATAGATGCCCCGCCCTCCGTTTCGGGG
Organism: uncultured Bacteroidaceae bacterium; assembly: GCA_964439955.1. GTDB lineage: Bacteria > Bacteroidota > Bacteroidia > Bacteroidales > Bacteroidaceae > UBA1794. The sequence continues at coordinate 58,163 of CAYTPX010000004.1, forward strand.
GGAGGGGCGGGGTTGCCGCCCGTTTCCGCGGGTGGGTCGGCATGGATGCGGCGGGGGGTGAAGAGGAGAAAGCCGCGCCCGTGGGGGCAACGGCACGCGCTTTGCACGTAGGGTGCGAAGCTCCCCGGGGCGAAGCGGCTGTCCTGGTCCATGGTGAGCAGGTGGGTGTAGCCATTCTCCTGGGCATAGCGCGCGGCGGCGTTGAGGGCGGGGCCGATTCCCGTGTTCTCCCCCCGGCGGACGTGCACTACCTTTTCGTCCCCGGCGAGGGGCAACGGGGCATTGGCCGCGCCGGGCGGGGTGTTGTCCCACAGGATAAGCCCGTCCAAGCCGTCGAGGTAGGAGCGGATGTTGGCCTCGGTCTGGGGCGAGGGGTAGTAGAGGGTGACGACCCCGAGTAGGCGTGTTTTCATACGGCAGCTTTCCTTTTGAATAACATGTGCAGGCTCTCGCGGAAGATGGCAGAGTCGCTCCACCAGAGCAGCAGGCAGTAGGCCGCCGCCGCTGTGGCGACCTTCAGGGCCAGCCGTGCCACGGGCGGCCACCCGCCGCAGGCCGCCGCCGCAAGCGCTGCCGCCCCGAGGGCGAGCAGGGTGAACAAGAGGTAGGGGGCTACGTCGCGGAGCGCGTCGGGCAGGCGTAGCCCGATGAGCCGGCCTGCGGTGAAGTGCCAGACGAAGAACCACACGATGGCCAGTGCCGCGTGGCCGCAGAGCATGGCCTCTATGCCGCGGTTGCAGAGGAGCACGGCGGCCGCGATTTGCAGGGCGGCGAGGCTGGTCGTGTTGCGCATGTAGAGGCCGGAGCGCCCTTCGCTGTTGGCCAAGTTCCCGTAGAGGATGGATAGGGGCGTGAAGGCTCCCCCCAGGCAGAGCAGGCGCAACATGGGCACGCTTCCCATCCATTTGGCGCCGACGGTGAGGAAAATGAACTCGGGGGCGGCCAAAGCCAGCCCCAGCATGCAGGGAAAGGAGACAAACGCCGCGAAACGGAGCATTTTGCGGAAGACGCGCAGGCTGCGCGCCGGGTCTTCCCTGACTTTGGCGAGCACGGGCTGGGCCACGTTGTTCACCATGCCCGACAGGGTGGCGTAGCCCATCGTGTTCCACTTGAAGGCTTGTGTGAACAGTCCCACGTCCGACATGCGGTAGAAGCGGCCCAAGAGCAGGGGAAAGAAGGTATTGTTCAGCGTATTGAGCAGGTTGGTCAGCATGAGCTTGCTCCCGAAGGCCAGCATGCCCCGCAGCGGGCGGAAGTCGGCCCGCCACAACGGCGTGGGACGCCAAGGGGTCTTGCGCCAATAGTAGAGGCAAGTGAACGAAATGTAGGCCAAGTTCTGCGTGGCCATGCCCCAATAGGCGAATCCTTGCCAGGCGAGGATGACCCCGAGCATGCCGGAGAAGAGAAGGCCGAAGGCCGTTCCTAAAGACCGTTGCTTGACTTGGAGATTGCGGTAGAGGTAGGCTAACGGGGCGCAAGAGAGGGAGCTGACGACGAAGCCGAGGAAGACGTAACGGGCCAGGCTCGTGAGGCGCGGCTCGTGGTAGTAGGCGGAAATGAGCGGCGCGCACAGGAAAAGCAGCGCGTACAAGGCCAGGCTCACGAGGAAGCTGAACCAAAAGACGGCGTTGTAGTCCTCCGGGCGGGCTTCCTTCTTGTTGGCCATGGCTGCTATCAGCCCGCCTTCTTGCAGGGAACCGGCCAAGGCGGTAAAGACTGTGAGGACGCCCACCATGCCGTAGTCGGAAGTAGAGAGCAGGCGGGCCAGGATGATGCCGAAGAGCAGGTTGAGGCCCTGCATCATGCCGTTGCCCAATATGCTCCATAGGATGCTCCGCGCTGTCTTCTGTTTCAGGCTCTCGTTGTCGGTCATGGGGGGAAGAGGGGCAGGTTAGGGAAGGTTTTCTACGGGCGGGCCCGGCGCATCGCGTCGCGTTCGGCCATGAGTTCCCGGCGCAGGCGGATGGAGTCCCACCCGCTGTTGTACGGCGTGAGGGCGGCCTTTAGCTCTATTTTCTCCAGCCCTGCGGCGCGGTAGGACTGGAGGAAACGCGCGAGGGCGGCGTTGGTGAAGCCTTTGAAGAGCAGCATTTCTTCGGGAAACGGGGGCGGGCCTTGGGGTGAACCGTTGCCCGCACCGGCATCGGCCACGGGGAGCAGGGCGAGGGGCAGCGTGTAATGGCGGGGCTGGATGGCAAAGTAGGCCGCGCCTTCGCCTGTGCAAAGCCGGCGCAGGGCTTCGGCTTTTGCGTGGGAAATGCTGTAGCCGAGGACGAGAGGTACGGGGGTGTCGGACATGGGGTATGGAGGTATTTGCGCGGAGGGTTGGGGGAAACGGGCGGAAGGGGCAACGCTTTTGCCGGAAAACGCCGGGGCTTCCGGGCAAAAGCGCTGCGCTTCCGTGAAATCGCTTATTTCACTTCGCTCCCGGGGTGTACGGGGCGTTGGGGGGAAACCACGGACAGGCTCCCGTCGAAATCTTCGGCCGAGAGGATCATGCCTTCGCTCACGATGCCGCGGAGCTTGCGCGGGGCGAGGTTGGCTATGAAGCAGACTTGCTTGCCCACGAGTTCCTCCGGTTGGTAGTGCTGGGCGATTCCGCTCACGATGGTGCGCTGTTGCAGGCCGTCGTCGATGCGGAATTGGAGGAGCTTGTCGGCTTTGGGCACCTTGCTGCACTCCAGCACGGTGCCGACGCGCAGGTCGAGTTTCTCGAAGTCGGCATATTCTATGGTGGGAGCCACGGGTTTGGCCTTTTGCCCGCATGCTTCGTTGGCTTTCTTCGTGTCGAGGAGTTTTTGCACTTGGGCTTCAATCACGCTGTCTTCGATTTTTTCGAAGAGCAGCTCGGGCTTCTCCGTCCCGTGCCCGGGGGCGAGGAGGGTCGTGCTTCCCAGTTGGCTCCAGTCGCACCCGTCCATGCGGAGCATGCGCCGCAGTTTGGCCGCGCTGAAGGGTAGGAACGGCTCGAAGGCGATGGCCAGGTTGGCCGAGAGCTGCAGGGCGATGTTCAATATCGTGCCCACGCGGCCGATGTCGGTCTTGGCTATTTTCCAAGGCTCGGTGTCGGCCAGGTATTTGTTGCCTATGCGTGCCAGGTTCATGGCCTCCTTTTGCGCGTCGCGGAAGCGGAAATGGTCGAGATAGTGCTCCAGTTTTTCTTTTACCCCTGCGAATTCGTCGAGCGTTGCCCGGTCGTAGTCCGTAAGTGCCTGTACTAGCCCGGGCACCTTGCCGTCGAAATACTTTTGGGTGAGCACGAGGGCGCGGTTCACGAAGTTGCCGAAGATGGCGACCAGCTCGTTGTTGTTGCGCGCCTGGAAGTCCTTCCACGTGAAGTCGTTGTCCTTCGTCTCGGGCGCGTTGGCGGTCAGCACGTAGCGCAGCACGTCTTGTTTGCCCGGGAACTCCTCCAAATATTCGTGGAGCCATACCGCCCAGTTGCGGGACGTGGAGATTTTGTCGCCTTCGAGGTTGAGGAATTCATTTGCGGGGACGTTGTCGGGCAGGATGAAGCTGCCTTCTGCCTTGAGCATGGCCGGGAAGACGATGCAGTGGAATACGATGTTGTCTTTCCCGATGAAGTGTATGAGCCGTGTGTCGGGGCTTTTCCACCATTCCTCCCAGCTGTCGGGCAGGAGTTCCTTGGTATTGGAGATATAGCCTATGGGCGCGTCGAACCAGACGTAAAGCACCTTGCCTTCCGCGCCTTCCTTTAGGGGCACGGGTATGCCCCAGTCCAAGTCGCGGCTTACGGCGCGGGGCTGGAGGTGCATGTCGAGCCAGCTTTTGCACTGGCCGTATACGTTGGGACGCCATTCTTTGTGCTCGTCGAGTATCCAGTGGCGCAGCCATTCCTCGTGCTTGTCGAGGGGGAGGTACCAGTGTTTGGTCTGTTTCATCACCGGTTTGCTCCCGCTGATGGTGCTCCGCGGGTTGATCAGCTCGGTGGGGCTGAGCGAAGTGCCGCACTTTTCGCATTGGTCGCCATAAGCCCCTTGGGCGTGGCAGTGGGGGCATTCGCCCGTGATGTAGCGGTCGGCGAGGAACTGGTGCGCCTCTTCGTCGTAGTATTGTTCGGTAACTTTTTCGACAAATTCCCCTTTGTCGTAGAGGGTACGGAAAAATTGGGAAGCCACTTCGGTGTGTGTGGCCGAAGTGGTTCGGGAATATATGTCGAACGATATGCCGAATTCCTCAAAGGACTTCTTGATGAGGCTGTGGTAGCGGTCTACGATGTCCTGCGGGCTGCATCCCTCTTTACGGGCGCGCAGGGTGATGGGCACCCCGTGCTCGTCAGAGCCTCCGATGAAGAGGACTTCTTCTTTTTTCAGGCGCAGGTAGCGCACGTAGATGTCGGCCGGGATGTACACTCCGGCAAGGTGTCCGATGTGAACCGGGCCGTTGGCGTAGGGAAGCGCCGAGGTGACGGTGGTTCGCTTGAATTTCTTTTCCATAACGGGTTATGTCTTTTTCTTGTTTTGTTTTCTTGTTCCGGCGCGGGGTGCGTCAGGCGTGGCTCAGCCTCGCCGGGTCGGTTGCGCGCTGCGGCTGCGTGCCGAGGGCTTGGGCCACGGTGGCGAGCACGGTTTCCGCCTCGTTCTCCCAGCAGTATGCCTTGGCCCTTTGGCGCAGGGCATTCCGTTTTTCGGGTGTCCACTCGTCGAGCAGGGTGCGGATGAGGGCGGCCATGTGTCCCGGGTCGTGGCGGTCGGTGAGCCGCCCGCTGCGGCATTCCTGTACGATGCGCCTTATTTCGGGGAAATCGGAGGCTAGGACGGGTACTCCGCAGCGCATGTAGTCGAAAATGCGGTTGGGCAGGGCGTAATAGTAGCTCAGCCCGAGGCGCTCGAGGAGCACGAAGCCGAGGTCGGCGCAGGCGGTGTAGCGGTAGAGTTGGGCGTGCGGTATGCGCCCGGTGAAGATGATGCGGTCGCGGGCCGGTGAGTCCCCGGCTCGTTGGCGCATGGCTTCCAAGCAGTCGCCGTCGCCGCAGATGTAGAGCATGCAGTCGTCCAAGGCAGGCATGGCATCGATTATCCACTCCAGTCCCCGTCCGACGTTGACCGCGCCTTGGTAGAGCAGGATTTTCATGCGGGGCTTTTCTGGGAAAGCGCCTGCGCCTTCCGGAAAAGGCGGGGTGCTTTTGCCCGTCCCCTCAGGCACTCCGCGGGGAGGGATGTTGCGCGCCACGCCCATGTGCAGGCCGTACCGCTTTTTATAGTAGTCCGCGATGCTGCGGCATACGGTGTAGCTGTACTTGAGGTGCGGGAATATCAGGTCTTCCGTCTTTGTCCAGAAGGTGCGTACCCAGCGCCTTCCGACGACTTCGGGCAGTTCGGGGAACAATTCGTGCGCGTCGAAGATGAGGGGGATGCGCTTCAGCAGGGAGGCCAGGCGGCATGCGATGAGCGCGTCCGTATCGTTGCAGAGGACTGCGTCACCCCGCGTTTTCAGCAAGGTGCAGAGGAGGCGCAGGTTGAACTCCGCATAGAAGAGGATGCCGCCCCGTGCCCGCATGGGGAAACGGCGGGTGGGGTAGTCGCGCCGCACGGGCAGGTTCTTGCCGTGCAGCAGGCGGCCGATGAGCAGGGGTTCGTAGCCTTGGCGGAAAAGGGAGGAGCACACGCGGTGTACCCGTGCGTCGGTCACTAAGTCGTCATTGACCGCAACCAGAATCCTTGCCCCCTTTTTCCCTTTCATTTCCTTATTTCCCGTCGGCGTGGTGCGGATAGTCGATCGTGTAGTGCAGGCCCCGGCTCTCTTTCCGCTCCATGGCTTGGCGCATGATGAGGTAGCCGACGTTGATGATGTTGCGCAGTTCGCATATCTCGCGCGATACTTTGGAGCGCTTGAAGAGGCTCTCCGTCTCTTCGTACAGGATGTCGAGGCGGTCCCATGCCCGCTTCAGGCGCAGGTTGGAGCGCACGATGCCCACGTAGGTGCTCATGATCTGGCCCACTTCCTTGGCGCTTTGCGTGATGAGCACCATCTCTTCGGGTAGGGAAGTGCCCTCGTCGTTCCATTCGGGGACGGCCTCGTTGTAGCCATACCCGTCGATCACCGAGAGCGTATGCTTGGCGGCTGCGTCGGCGTAGACTACCGCTTCGATGAGCGAGTTGGAGGCGAGCCGGTTTCCGCCGTGCAGTCCTGTGCAGGAGCATTCGCCCACGGCGTACAACCGGTGGATGCTGCTCTCGGCATTGAGGTCTACTTTGATGCCTCCGCACAAGTAATGTGCGGCGGGGGCTACAGGGATGTAGTCGCGGGTGATGTCGATTCCGAGCGAAAGGCACTTCTCATAGATGTTCGGGAAGTGCTTCTTTGTCTCTTCGGGGTCTTTGTGCGTGACATCCAAGTACACGTGATCCTCGCCCCGGTTCTTCATCTCGTTGTCGATGGCCCGTGCCACGATGTCCCTTGGGGCGAGCGAAAGGCGCGGGTCATACTTCTGCATGAACTCTTTCCCATCCAGCGTGCGGAGCACGCCGCCGTAGCCGCGCATGGCTTCGGTGATGAGGAACGCGGGACGGTCGCCGGGGTGGTAGAGGGCCGTGGGGTGGAATTGTATGAATTCCATGTCCTTCACCGTACCTTTCGCACGGTAGACCATGGCAATTCCGTCGCCGGTTGCCACCAGCGGGTTGGTCGTGTTTTGGTATACGGCGCCTATGCCTCCCGTGGCCATGAGCGTGACTTTGGAGAGGAAGGTATCTACGTTGCCGGTTTCCAGGTCGAGGATATATGCACCGTAGCATTCGATGCCGGGCGTCTGGCGCGTCACGGTTATCCCCAGATGGTGCTGGGTGAGGATTTCGATGGCAAAGTGTTTCTCGAACACGGTGATGTTCGGGTGCGCCTTCAGGGCGCATATCAGGCTGTCTTGTATCTCGGCTCCCGTGTTGTCCTTATGGTGGAGGATGCGGAACTCCGAATGCCCGCCCTCGCGATGCAGGTCGAAATCGCCTTTTTCGTTTCGGTCGAAATCGACGCCCCACTTGATGAGTTCGCGGATCTGCCCCGGCGCTTCGCGCACCACCTTCTCCACGGCGCGGCGGTCGCTTATCCAGTCGCCGGCAATCATCGTGTCTTCGATGTGTTTCTCAAAGTTGTCTACCAAAGTGTTCGTCACCGAGGCTACACCTCCTTGGGCGAAGTAGGTGTTGGCCTCTTCCAGTTCTGTCTTGCAGATGAGCGCCACCCGTCCCTTTTCGGCGACTTTCAGGGCAAAGCTCATACCCGCTATGCCGGAACCGATGACGAGAAAGTCGAACTTCCTTACCATTGTTTAATCGGATTTATTGGGGACAAAGGTACGAAATTGCACAGAGATTGGTATATTTGCTGCATAGATTTTGTTGAACTCAGCCTTGAATGTCATGGAAAAACTGTTGTGGGGCTTGTTGTGCGCCTGCGGCGCATGGTGCGCTTTGCCTGCTAGCCCGCCCCCCGCGCCCTTGTCCAACGATACGATTTATACGGCGGTAGACGAGCCGGTCGATGCCCGTTTCCCCGATACCCTTGCGTGGATTCCCGGAGGCCTTGCCGCCGATTCGCTTTTGCCCGGGGGCTTCCCGGAAGAAGTGCCTGCGCTTTCCGGGGAAAGCACCCCGCCTTTTCCCGGCGTGCCTGCCGCGCAGGAATCCGTTCCCTGCGCCAGCTTGGCCTCCTGCATGGGGAAATTGCTGGAAAGCCCGTTCCTTGCGACGAGCGACGTGGGCGTTGCCGTCTACGACCTGACGGCCGACAGCATGCTTTATGCCTACCATTCCGGCAAACTCTACCGACCGGCTTCGGTGCAGAAGCTCTTCACGGCGGCCGCGGCCCTCGACCTTTTGGGGCAGGACTATGCGGTACGGACGCTCATCTTGGCCGACAGCGTGCAGGCGGACACCGTCTTGCGCGGCAACCTCTACCTGCTGGGTGGTTTCGACTCGGAGTTTTCCGAGGCCGACATGGAGCTCCTCGTCGCCCAACTCCACCGGCTCGGCATCCGCCGCGTGGAGGGAAAGGTTTATGCCGACGTGAGCATGAAGGACTCCGTGCCCTACAATCCCGGCTGGAGCTGGGACGACGCCTACTATTACTACCAGCCCGAACTGACGCCGCTCATATACCATAAGAATTACCTCACGCTGCACCTTACCCCTTCCTCCTCGCGTAGCCCTTCGCGGGTGAGCGTCAATCCGCCCACGAAGCTCTACACCTTGGTGAACCGCACGGGCGGCTCGGGCGCTTTCCGCCTGTACCGCAACCTCTCGACGGGCAGCAACCAGATTATCCTCCAAGGCCGTGTCCGCAGTAAATGCACGGAGTACATCACCGTGCCCCGCCCCTATGAGCTTTTTGCCGACGTGTTCCTCTCCCGTCTGGCCGCGGCCGGCATCGCCACGGGCGGCTACGGGGGACGCCGCGCGGCGCCGCTGGAGGCCGATACGCTCGGCGGCGTGGCGCGTGCCTTGCAGCCCATCTTGCGCCGTGCCCTGAGCAATAGCGACAACCTCTCGGCCGAATCGCTTTTCTTCCATGCCGCCTATCACTACGCCAACGCGGGAAAAGCCCCCGGGGAACGCCTCCCCTGTACGGCAGCCGACGGGGCTTCCGCCGTGCGCGCCTTCCTTTCGCGCGTCGGCATGGACGTGGAGGAATACGGCATCGGCGACGGGTGCGGACTGTCACCCTACAACCGTACCTCGGCCGACGCGGTAGTCTCCGTCCTGCGCTACGCCGCTTCCCGGCCGGAGCTGTTCTACCCCATCTATAACGCCCTCTCCGTGGCCGGAAGCGACGGCACTTTGCGCCGGCGCATGAAGGGCACGCCCGCCGAGGGCAACGTGCGCGGGAAAACGGGCAGCATGAGCGGGGTGAGCACGCTGGCAGGTTACCTCACTGCCCCTGACGGGCACCTCATAGCCTTTGCCATCCTCAACCAGAACGCCCGCCGCCCGGCCCAAGCGCGCGAGTTCCAAGACGAGGTCTGCCGCCTCCTTTGCTCCTACCGCGCGGGTGAATGAGCGCATTCCCTTGCCGCTTTT